>NZ_JBJNOA010000013.1:0-180270 GCF_052166845.1 Serratia sp. CY71090
GGTGATTTCCTTCTTACTTGTGGTGAGTAAGCTGGAATATTCCGGCATGGGTTTCCTTCAGGCTAGAGCCTCACAGGTTCAATCACCACCTCCTTAGGAGGTGGTTTAAGGCTTACAACGAAAAAACCGGGGATAATCCCCGGTTTTTTTATGCCCCGCGTTCGGTCGTTACGGTCGCTCGCCGTTGGCCAACCGCCGGTTGATGTCGGCGATCGCTGCCGGCAATTGCGCCAGCGTGTCTATCACATAGTGCGCGCCCGCCGCGTACAGCTTATCGGCGGCCGCCGCGCGGCGGCGCTCTATCTCGCCTGCCGTCATCCGGCGATACTCCTGCCAGGTGGCGCCGAACTCGTTGCCGGACAGCGCCAGCCCGACGCTCCACATCCCGGCGTTCAGCCCTTCGGCAATGCCCGGCACCGCGTCATCCACCTTCACGCAATGCGCCACCGCATTGATGCCCAGCGCGATCGCGTTCTGCAACGCCATCCACGGCCCCGGTCGGCCGCCGGCTGCAAGATCGTCGGTGGCGACCCAGTAATCCGGCGCGTAGCCGCGCTGCGCGGCGGCGGGCACCAGCACCTCCATCACCGCGCGCGGATAGCCGGAGCAGGAACCGATTTTAATCCCCTGCTCGCGCAAAGCGGCAATCACCTGCGGCACGCCCTCGATGGGATCGGCGAAGTCGACCACTTTGGCGATTTGCAGCGGCATAAACGCCTGATACAGCGCGTCAATGTCCTGATGGCTCATCGAGCGTCCCAGCTTCTGCCGCCAGCGCGCGTCGACCGCCGGCAGCTTGCCCAGCGCCTCGATGTGCTGCCATTTGCCCAGCCCCATCGGAATGCGCGCCTCCGCCAGGCTGATGTCGATATCGAAGGTTTGCTTGAACGCCTCGACGAAAATCTGCGTTGGCGCAAAGGAGCCGAAGTCCACCGTGGTGCCCGCCCAGTCGAGGATCACTGCGTTGATCTGTTTCATGGTCAATCCTTATTGATTCCAGTACATCGCCTGCCCGACGGCCGCCAGCAAACGTTCGATATCTTGCGGATAGATTTCACCGATGTTGCCGATACGGAAGCAGTCGCTCTGCGACACTTTACCGGGATAAATCACGAAGCCTTGTTGCTTGAGACGCTGATAAAACTCGGCGAAGCGGTATGTATCAGCCTTTGGCGAATAGAACGCGGTGATGATCGGCGAGTGCAGCGCATCGTCCAGCAGGGTCTCAAAACCCAGCTCGCGCATACCCGCCACCAGCCGCCGCTGATTGGCCTGATAGCGGTGGTGGCGCGCGGCAATGCCGCCCTCTTGTTCCAGCTCTTTCAGCGCCTGCGCGAAGGCCAGCACGGTGTGGGTCGGCGACGTAAAGCGCCATTTGCCGGCCTGATCCTCCATACAGCGCCACTGAGCATACAGATCCAGCGACAGCGAGCGTGAACGGCCGGCACATTTCTCCAGCTCGCTGCGGCGGGCGATGACGAACGCGAAGCCCGGCACGCCCTGAATGCATTTGTTGGCGGAGCTGATCAGAAAATCGATGCCCAGCGCGTCCACATCCAACGGGATGCCGCCAAAGCTGCTCATGGCGTCGACGATAAAGGTCTTGCCATTGCGCGCCGCCAGACCAGCGACCTTCTGCAGCGGGTTGAGCATGCCGGTGGTGGTTTCACAGTGCACCATGGCGATATGGCTGATGCGCGCATCGCTTTTCAGCACCGCCTCCATCGCCGCCACGTCCGGTTCATTCACCTCACCGCAGTCAAAGGCGTGGTGGTCGATATCCATCAGCCGCGCCATTTCGATCATCCGCGCCCCGTAGGCGCCGTTGTTGACGATCAGCAGCTTGTCGTGCGGGCCGATGACCGTGCCCAGCACGCCCTCTACCGCGAAGCTGCCGCTGCCTTGCAGCAGCACCGAGGTATAACCGGCAGACGGCGTCGCCAGCGCCACCAACCGTTGGCGAATGCGCTGCACCACGCCGAGGTTGTAATCTTCATCCCAGGTGCAGCTGTCATACAGCATCGCCTCTTTCACCGTTTTCGACGTGGTCAACGGGCCGGGGGTCAACAGCAGGTAGTTACGATCGGACATGTTATTCACCTATTGGTCTATACCAGATTGCGATCATTGTGGCGGCAAATTCCTGCCCCGGTCAAACGACAAAGCGCGGTGAAACAAAAAATTCATCTGGCTATGTATAATAAGCGCGTGCCGGAATGTCGGGCCGATGCCATAGCGAGATGAAATGAAAGAACATCAGGGCGATATGCCTCACTACCTGCAGATCAAGGATCAGCTCCAGGCGCGCATCACCCGCGGCGCGCTGCAGGCCGGCGATAAGCTGCCTTCGGAGCGCGAGCTGTGCGCCATCTTCTCCACCACCCGCGTCACCATTCGCGAAAGCCTGGCGCAATTGGAAGCCACCGGCGCCATCTACCGCGCCGATCGCCGCGGCTGGTTCGTCACGCCGGAACGGCTGTGGCTGGATCCGACGCAGAACACCAACTTCCACCGTCTCTGTCAGGAGCAAGGGCGCACACCGCGCACCGCGCTGCTGTCCAGCGAAAAAACCACGGTGCCGCTCGACGTCATGCAGCCGCTGGCGCTCGAACCGTTCGATCAGGTGTATCTGCTGCGCCGCGTGCGCTATGCCGACGGCCGCGCCATCTGCTATTGCGAGAACCACTGCCTGCCGCAGCGGGTGCCGGAACTGCTCAGGCACGATCTCAACGGCAGCCTGACCGAGGTTTATCAACAGCATTACGATTTGATTTACAGCAACATGCACCTGTCGTTCTACCCGACCGCCCTGCCTTACCGCGCCGCCAACGCGCTCGGCGCCATGGTCGGCCTGCCCGCGTTGCTGCTGCGTCGACTGAATTACGATCAGCACGGCCGCATCCTCGATTTCGATATTGAATACTGGCGCCACGACAGCCTGCGCATCGAAGTCGATACGCTCTAACCTCGATTATCACGGGGCCGGCGCCCGCCGCCCCGCCTTCCTCACCCACGCTCGATCCCCCTTTTAAGGCAAATATATTTTGCCGCTTTCATTTGTTTGTCATATTTGCCGATTAGCTTGGCCGCATATCTGGTGTATACCAGTTTCGCATTAACCCGCAACAGTGAGGCTGAAGCTATGAAATTTTCTCGTCTGGTCGTGATGACCGCCATCGCACTCGGCGCCGCGCCGGCCTGGGCCGCCGATGCGGTGGTGACCGTCTACTCCGCCGATGGTCTGCACGACGGCGATCACAGCTGGTATCAAACCCAGTTCGACGCCTTCACCCAGGCGACCGGCGTCAAGGTGCAGTACGTCGAAGGCGGCTCCGGCGCCATCGTGGAGCGCCTGTCGAAGGAGCGCAGCAACCCGCAGGCCGACGTGCTGGTGACGCTGCCGCCGTTCATCCAGCGCGCCGCCGCGGAAAAACTGCTGCAGGACTTCACCCCGCAGGATGCGGCGCAGATCGCCGACGCCCATCCGCAGTTCGTGCCACTGGTGAACAACTACCTGAGCTTCATCTATAACGCCAAACTGCTGCCGCAGGCGCCTGCCAGCTATCAACAGCTGCTGGACGCGCAGTTCCGCAATAAGCTGCAGTACTCCACGCCGGGCCAGGCGGGTGACGGCACCGCGGTGATGCTGCAGGCGTTTCACAGCTTCGGCAGCAAAGACGCCGGTTTCGACTACCTCGGCAAGCTGCAAAGCAACAACGTCGGCCCTTCGGCCTCCACCGGCAAGCTGACCGCGCTGGTCAATAAGGGGGAGCTGCTGGTGGCCAACGGCGATCTGCAGATGAACCTGGCGCAGATGCGCAGCAACCCGAACGTGAAGGTGTTCTGGCCGGCCGGGCCGGACGGCAAACGCAGCACGCTGGTGCTGCCTTACTACATCGGCCTGGTGCAAGGCGCGCCGCAAAGCGCCAACGGCAAAAAGCTGATCGATTTCCTGCTGAGCAAAGAAGCGCAGAGCAGCGTCAGCGCCATTTCCTACGGCATGCCGGTGCGTAAGGATGTCACCCCGACCGACGATAACTTCAGGCAGTCGCAGGCCGCGCTGCAGGGTGTAGAGATCTGGGCGCCGGACTGGAACCAGGTGGTGAGCAGCCTGTCCGCCGATATCTCCCGCTGGCACAAGGTGACAGAATGACGCTGACCATGCCTTCTACCCTCACTTCCCGCGCCGAGGCGCGGGATAGCAGCCTCGACATCGCCGGGCCGTCGGGCATTCAGCTCGACCGCGTCAGCGTGTCGTATCGCGGCACCGAGGTGCTGAAACCCCTGACGCTCACCATCGCCCCCGGCGAAGTGCTGGCGCTGATCGGCCCCTCCGGCTCGGGTAAAACCACCGTGCTGCGAGCGATCGCCGGCTTCGTGCAGCCCTCCGCCGGGCGTATTGCCATCGGTGACGTCGATGTCACCGACGTGCCGCCCTATGAGCGCGGCCTGGGCATGGTGGTACAGAACTACGCGCTGTTTCCGCATATGCGCGTCGAGGACAATGTGGCGTTCGGCCTGCGCGCGCAGGGCAAGCCGCGCGGCCTGACCGCCGAGCGCGTCGAAGAGGCGTTGGCCATCGTCGGCATGTCCGCCTACGCCAAGCGCTATCCCAACCAGCTCTCCGGCGGCCAGCAACAGCGGGTGGCGATCGCTCGCGCCATCGCGGTGCGCCCCAAAGTATTGCTGCTGGATGAGCCGCTGTCGGCGCTGGACGCGCAAATCCGCCACAGCATGGTGGAAGAGATCGCCCGCCTGCACCGCGAGCTGCCGGATCTGACCATCCTGTACGTCACCCACGATCAGGGCGAAGCGCTGACGCTGGCGGACAAGATTGGCATCATGCGCGACGGCCATCTCATCGCCCACGGCGAAATCCGCGCGCTGTACCATCATCCGACGAACCGCTTCGCCGCCGAGTTCCTCGGCCGCGCCAACCTGCTGCCGGCTACCGCCCTGGAAACTACCGCGCAGCAAGGCATGACCACCGTCAGCTGCGCCGGCAAAGTGATCGGCTGTTTCACTTACGGCGCACAACGCGGCTTCGACAAGCTGCTGTGCATCCGGCCACAGCACATTGCGCTCGATGCCGATGCCCAGCGCAGCAACTGCATCATCGGCACGCTGCATGATATTCATTGGCAGGGAGAGTTGACGCACCTGCAGTTCGACGCGGAAGGCCATCCGCTGCGCGTGGTCACCACTCATCGCAGCCGGATGCCGCAGATCGGCGAGCGCGTGCCGCTCTACTTCGCCCCCGACGATGCGGTACTGATCGAGGACTGACATGACCGACTCTACGCTTATTCGCCCGGCCCTGCGGCTGCGTTTGCCGCGCCGCCTGTGGATCCTGTTGCCGCTGCTGGTGCTGGCGACGCTGTTTTTCTACCCGTTGGCGCTGATCGTCAAACAGGCGTTTACCGACGATCAAGGGCTATTCAGCGCCGCCGCGCTGCAACAGGTGTTCGAATCCCGCCGCTTTGTCGGCGCTCTGCTCAACACGCTGCAGATTGCGCTGCTGGCGACGCTGGGCTGCCTGGTGCTCGGCACCCTGCTGTCGCTGCTGCTGGTGTTCACGCCGTTCCCCGGCAGCCGACTGATCGCCCGGGTGATCGATACCTTTATCGCCATGCCGACCTTCCTCATCACGCTGGCCTTCACCTTTATCTACGGCTCCGCCGGCCTGCTGAACGGCACGCTGATGGCGACCTTTGGTTTCACCCTGCCGCCGGTGGACTTTCTTTACTCCATCTGGGGCGTGATCCTGGCGGAAATCACCGTGTTTACGCCGCTGGTGATGCGCCCGCTGATGGCGGCGCTGTCACAGATCGACCGCAGCCAGCTCGAGGCCGCCAGCATCCTCGGCGCCCGGCCGGGGCGCGTGGTGCGCCAGGTGATTTTACCGGCCGCGCTGCCGGCCTTGCTGGCCGGCGGCAGCCTGTGCCTGCTGTTGACCACCAATGAGTTCGGCATCGTGCTGTTTATCGGCGCCAAGGGCGTCACCACGCTGCCGATGATGGTCTACGCCAAAGCGATTCTGGAGGCGGATTACGCCGTCGCCTGCACCATCGCCGTGGTGAATATCGCGCTGTCGCTCGGGCTGTTCTCCCTTTACCGCTACGCCGCGGCGCGCGCCGGGCTGAGGAACTGACGATGTTGATTTGGTCTCGCACCGGCCGCACCCTGACCTGCACGCTGACGGTCACGCTGTTCGCCCTGTTCTTCTGCCTGCCGCTGGCGGTGATCCTGATGTCCAGCCTCAGTGAACAGTGGAACGGCGTGCTGCCGAGCGGCTTCACCCTCAACCACTTCCGCCAGGCGTTCAGCGGCGCCTCCTGGGACGCGCTGGTCGCCAGTCTGGCTATCGGTTTCAGCGCCAGCCTGTTCGCGCTGCTGTGCGGCACCTGGGCGGCGCTGGCGCTGCGCCACCATCAGGGGCGCGGCCAGCGGCTGCTGGACACGCTGTTTTTCATTCCCAGCGCGGTGCCTTCGGTCTCTATCGGTTTGGGGATGCTGGTGGCGTTCAGCCAGGGGCCGCTGCAGATGAACGGCACCTTCCTGATCGTGCCCGCCGCCCACTTCGTGCTGATTTCCGCCTTTACCTTCGGCAACGTGATGGCCGGGCTGACCCGGCTGCCTGGCGACTACGAGAACGTCGCCGCCAGCCTGGGCGCTTCGCCGCTGTTCCGCCTGCGTCACGTCACCCTGCCGATGATCGCCCCCTACATGATCTCCGCCTTCGCACTCAGCCTGTCGCTGTCGATGGGGGAGCTGGGCGCGACCATGATGATCTACCCGCCGAGCTGGGCGACGCTGCCGGTCACGATCTTCAGCCTGACCGATCGCGGCAGCATCGCCAACGGCGCGACGCTGACCATGATCCTGGTGGCGGCCACGCTGTTGCTGATGCTGATGCTGGAGCGGATTTCTCAGCGGCTGACGCCCGGCGCGAAATAACAACAAGGCGCTGCCATGGCAGCGCCTCGCTCATCGAAATGACGGTCAGAACGGGTAGTCGTGATAGCCCTGCTGCTCGGAAATGCGCCGGGCGGCGACGTGCAGCAACGCCACATACTCCTCCCGCGCCGCGTCGGAAAAGCGCAGCGTCGGGAAAGAGATGCTCAGCCCGGCGATCGCCACCCCGAACCTGTCAAAGACCGGCACCGCGATGCAGCGGATCCCCGCCTCCTGCTCTTCGACATCTTCGCCGAATCCCTGCTCACGCACCCGCTCCAGCACCGGCAACAGTTCGGCGGCGCTGGTCAGGGTATGCTCGGTGCTGCGGATAAATTCAATCTGCGACAGGATCTGCGCTACCTCCTCCCGATCGCGCCAGGCCAGCAGCACTTTACCGATGGCGGTGCTGTGCAGCGGGTTGCGACGACCGATGCGCGAATACATGCGCAGGTTGTACATCGCGTCGATCTTGTGGATATAGACAATGCCGTCCTCATCCAGGGCGCCGAGGTGGATGGTTTCGCGGGTGCGGTTCGACAGTTCGCGCATCTGCACGTCGGCGCTGCGGATCAGATCGACGTTCTGCAACGATTTGGCGCCCAGTTCGAACAGCTTGAGCGTCAGCGCATACTTTTCCGTCTCGCCTTCCTGCGAGACGTAGCCCAGCGCTTTCATGGTTTGCAGAAAACGGTAGACGGTGCTTTTGGACATCATCACCCGCTGGGACAGTTCGGTAATGCCAATCTCGCGCTCATCGCCAAGCGCCTGCAAAATGCCGAACACCTTCATCACGGATGAGACGGCATCCGGTTGCTTGTCTGAATCTGCGTTAGCCATGGTGAATGCCCTACTTAACGGTTTTGTTTCAGGAAATTTAAACAAGGGTTTCAGTATAATCGGAACAGATCGCGGCGCGCAACGCGGCTGAACGCTAAGCGATTGAAGCCAAATGGATAACCCCGGCCCGCTCACCGCTATTTACAATTAAGCGGGCAACGGGCATGCAATCACGGGCGAATATGATTAGCATGATAATACTCCCCTGAATAAATACCGCTGAGACCAACATGCGTCCTTGTTCCGACGGCCTCCCCGTCCCGCAACGCTATGGGGCGATCCTCGCCATCGCCCTCGGCGTTACCGTATCGGTGCTCGACGGCGCGATAGCCAACGTGGCGCTGCCCACCATCGCGCGCGATCTCAACGCCAGCCCGGCCAGCTCCATTTGGGTGGTCAACGCCTATCAGTTGGCGATCACCGTCTCTCTGCTGTCGCTGGCCTCGCTCGGCGATCTGGTCGGCTATCGCCGCATCTATCAGGCCGGATTGCTGGTGTTCAGCATCACCTCGCTGTTTTGCGCCCTGTCCGACTCGCTGCTCACGCTGACCATCGCCCGCGTATTGCAAGGCTTTGGCGCCGCCGCCATTATGAGCGTCAACACCGCGCTGATCCGCATCATCTACCCGCAGCGTTTTCTCGGCCGCGGCATGGGCATCAACTCGCTGATCGTCGCCTGCTCCTCGGCGGCCGGGCCGACGGTGGCGGCCGCTATCCTGTCGGTCGCGTCCTGGCAGTGGCTGTTCGCCATCAACCTGCCGATCGGCATCGTCGCGCTGCTGCTGGGGATGAAATTCCTGCCGGCCAACGGCCAGAAAAGCGATAATCGCCGTTTCGATCCCGCCAGCGCGGTGCTGAACGCGCTGACTTTCGGCCTGCTGATCACCGCCATCAGCGGCTTCGCCCAGGGCCAGAGCCTGACGCTGATCTTCAGCGAGATTGCCGCGCTGCTGGCGATTGGCGCGGTGTTCGTGCGCCGCCAGTTGCGCCAGGAATTTCCGTTGCTGCCGGTCGATCTGCTGCGCATCCCGATCTTCGCCCTGTCGATGGGCACCTCAATCTGCTCGTTCGCCGCGCAAATGCTGGCGATGGTGTCGCTGCCGTTCTTCCTGCAAACCGCGTTGGGACGCGACGAGGTGGCGACCGGGCTGCTGCTGACGCCGTGGCCGCTGGCGATCGTGGTGATGGCGCCGATCGCCGGCCGGCTGGTGGAGCGCGTGCACGCCGGCCTGCTGGGCTGCATTGGGCTGGCGGTGTTCGCGCTCGGGCTGTTTTCGCTGGCGCTGCTGCCGGCGGCGCCGTCGAATATGGACATCATCTGGCGCATGGTGCTGTGCGGCGCCGGCTTCGGCCTGTTCCAGTCGCCCAACAACCACACCATCATCTCCGCCGCGCCGCGCAACCGCAGCGGCGGCGCCAGCGGCATGCTGGGCACCGCCCGCCTGCTGGGGCAAACCTCGGGGGCCGCGCTGGTGGCGCTGATGTTCAACCTGTTCCCTACCTCCGGCACCCACGCTTCACTGATCCTGGCAGGCGTGTTCGCTACCCTGGCGGCGGCGGTCAGCAGCCTGCGCATCACTCAACCGACGACACAAACGGCGCAGCCCAGCCGCGAGGTGAAATAGCGGGCATAGAAAGAGCCGGGCCCCAATCCGATGTGGCCTGCCTGAGCCGGGCCACGTCGAGTGCGATGCAGGCCTGGCGTCAGTCGCCGCTCCTCAAAGGGCTGCGGCCTTGTCGTAGACACGCTAAATAGGCGTCGTCATCCGGATACCAGCCAACAAGGCGTTGGCCGTCGTTATCCACCCCCTCGAAGCCCTTCAGTAAGCCGGGGGCGAACATGCGCTTGATCAGATCTTCGGCCTGAGCGCTGTCGATGCGGCAATCGCAGCGCGTGTTTCCGTCAACCTGAACGAAGTTCTGCAACGAAGCGAGACACCGCGCATCGAGATCGCCATGGACATGGATAAACTCCCCCGTCTCTACCAGGGTGAGCGCGGTCAGATCTCCCCCCACCACGAACGCACCGTCGTTTCCTGAGCTGCAATAGGCATGGCGTATGCGGACATCATCACGCACGACCAGTCCGCCCCAGCAAATCAGCGTATCCGCCTGCAGCCGCCCCAGCACAACAATGCCGCCGTCCTCGCGCTGCGGCGATACCGCCAGGCATCCTTCCACGATCATATCGCCATCCACGATCAGGTAATCGTAATCGTGGCTGTCGTGTTCGTCGGGGAAAAATACCGGGAGGTGAAGATCGCCTGAATGCCAGCGAATAGCTGGCCGTTCAGCATCGTCATCATGCCGGTTGAACAGTTCCGCAACCGCATCGGCGATACCGCCTGTCAATTCCGCCAGGCGCGCCGGTAGCTCATCACCGTTGAGCAAGGGAAGGTGGTTGATTTTCATAGGGCCTCAGGGACAAGTGTCATTGCGCCAAAGCATATAACATGCGCTTCCAAAGCCAAACAGCCGGTCGTCACTCAGCCAGGATGCGGCTTACCCTCTTTCATGGTCGTCTCGCTCCGCGGCGGTAAACACACAGAGAGGCCGACAGGCGTTATTCGAAGGCGGGCTTTATGGACTTCGGGGGGCTCTTGCACCGCGTTAACCCCCGTCGACGCTGAAAAAGCTGTTCAGGCATGCCATAAAAAAACCCCGGCAAGCCGGGGTTTTTCATTTCATTCAGCCGATTACTTCAGGTACTGGCCGGTACGCAGCGCTTCGATACGCTTGTCTAGCGGCGGGTGCGACATGAACAGCTCGCTGAACGACTTGGATTTACCATTAATGCAGAACGCCATCATGCTGCCCGCTTCCTGCGGTTCATAGCTGGTTTTCAGACGCTGCAAGGCGGCGATCATCTTCTCGCGGCCCACCAGTTTGGCGGAGCCGGCGTCGGCGTAGAACTCGCGGTGACGCGAGAACCACATGGTGATGATGCTCGCCAGGATGCCGAACACCAGTTCCAGCACCATCGACACGGCGAAGTAAATCATCGGGTTGCCGTTGCCTTCCCCTTCGCCATCACCGTCGCGGTTGCCGAGGAAACCGGCGGCGACCTGCGCGATAAGGCGCGAAATGAAGATCACGAAGGTGTTCACGATGCCCTGAATCAGGGTCATGGTCACCATATCGCCGTTGGCGACGTGGCTGATTTCGTGCGCAATGACCGCTTCCGCTTCGTCGCGGCTCATGCTCTGCAACAGGCCGGTGCTGACGGCGACCAGCGAGGCGTCGCGGCGGGCGCCGGTGGCGAAGGCGTTGATGTCCGGCGCGTGGTAGATAGCGACCTGCGGCATGGCGATGCCCGCCTGCTGCGACTGACGGCGCACCGTTTCCAGCAGCCAGTTTTCGGTTTCGTTACGCGGTTGTTCAATCACTTCCCCGCCGACGGAGCGCAGCGCCATCCACTTGGACATCAGCAACGACACGAAAGCGCCGCCGAAGCCGAACAGACCGGCCATGATCATCAGGCCCTGAACGCTACTGGATTGGATTCCTGTCAGGCTGAGCACCAGCCCGAAAACCAACATCACCGCCAGGTTGGTGAGCAGGAACAGAGCTATACGCATCATAAAATGTTTACTTCCTCATAAATGTTAACAAAACGCTGTCCAAGATACCCTAGATCGTATGGGCATTCGTCACAGTTTCAAGAGTCGCGCGCCATTAACCTACTAAAAATACGAAACTTTACAAAAACGACGCGCGTCCGGGATTTGGCAAATTGTAAACGATTGTTGCGCAAGGCGGAGGGATTTTGCAGAAAAATTTCTTTGCCCGCACGCCATGACAACGAGAAACGTTATCCTCACGCTTTATAGGCCAATATCCGCTCGGCGCGCTTCATCATGCCCCGCCGGATTCAGCGGCGATGAAAGTTTGAATCTCGCGATTAATTGTTACATTATAACATCACAATTAATCGTAAAGGGATGTCAATCATGTTATCGCGTATCGTCTGGATGCTGGCGACGTGGCTGCTTTTCTGCCAGGTCGCGCACGCGGAAATTCACCTCACCGACGTTGAAGGACGCCAGGTTACCCTGACCGCCCCCGCACAGCGCGCCTATATCGGCTTTTACTACGAAGATTTTCTGGCGGTGAACGGCCCGGAGAGTTATCAACAGGTCGTCGCCTTCTCCAAAAGCGACTGGGCGTTGCGCGCCAGCCAATGGGCGCGCTATCAGGCGGCGCTGCCACTGCTCGCTCAACTGGTCGATGTCGGTTCGCTCTATAACCAGAGCTTCGATTTTGAACGCCTGCTGACCACGCGACCAGACCTGCTGATCCTGGCGAAGTGGCAGCTCGACGGCTTCGCCAACTTCCTGCCGGTGCTGCAACAGCTCAACATTCCTTACATCGTCGTCGACTTCAATCAGGGCGTTGAAGTCAAGCTCGCCAGCATCCGGTTGATGGGCCAGGCGATGGGCCACGCCGAGCGAGCGGAACGGCTGGCCGACGAATATCGCCAAAGCCTCGAGGATACCCGGCGGCGCATCCGCCAGGCGCAGCAGCAGCCGCCGGTCACCTACATTGAGCTGGGGGACAAGGGCCCCGGCGAGTACGGCAGCAGCTATGGCGCATCGATCTGGGGGCCGCTGCTGCAGCTGGCCGGCGCCGACAATATCGCCGCCGGCGTCGTCGGCAGCCCTTCCCCCTTGCGCGCCGACTATGTCCTGACCCAACGGCCCGAGGTGATTTTTCTCGCCGGTGGCGACTGGGAAAACATGCCGAACGCCGTGCCGATGGGCTACGGCACGCAGGCAGCCCCCCTACAGACGCGCCTGACGCAATACGCCCGGCGGG
Source organism: Serratia sp. CY71090 (assembly GCF_052166845.1). Lineage (NCBI taxonomy): Bacteria > Pseudomonadati > Pseudomonadota > Gammaproteobacteria > Enterobacterales > Yersiniaceae > Serratia > Serratia sp. CY71090. Next base: position 12,610 of record NZ_JBJNOA010000013.1, read on the forward strand.
CGGGATGGCCGCAGCTGCCGGCGGTAAAAAATCAGCGTCTTTATGCGCTTTACCATGGCGGCGCGCGCACGATATACGACTTTATCTTTGTCCAGTATCTGGCGAAAGCGCTCTATCCCGCCGCGTTTGCCGATGTTGATCCCGCGCGCAATCTGGCGCAGTTCTACCATCAATATTTGCCGATAGAGGCGGACGGCGTCTTCTTGCAACGCTGGCAAGGAGAATAACCGTGGCCCACACAGGACGTGCGTTTTTGCGACGGCGCAGGCTGCGCCGCGGGCTATTGACGCTGGCGCTGCTCGGCGCGCTGCTGGCGGCGACCGCCATCGACCTCACCGTCGGCGCCGCGCAACTTGGCCTCACGGATATCGTGCGGATGCTTTGGCCCGGCTCTGCGCCCGGCAACGAGCTGCATCAGGCGGTTTTCTGGTCGATTCGCTTGCCGATGACGCTCACCGCCCTGGTGGTCGGCGCCAGCCTGGCGCTGGCGGGCCTGCTGATGCAGACCGTGCTGGCCAATCCCCTCGCCAGCCCCTATACGCTGGGGATCTCTGCCGCGGCGGGGTTCGGCGCGGCGCTGGCGATCCTCACCGGCTTCAGCCTGGGCGGCGCGTTGGCGCTGGGCACGCCGCTGCTGGCTTCGCTGATGGCGTTGCTCGCCTGCGTGCCTGTCTATCTGCTGGGACAACGCCGCGGCATGACGCCGCAAATATTGGTGTTGAGCGGCATCGTGGTGCTGTTTTTCTTTCAGTCGCTGCAATCGCTGCTGCTGTTTCTGGCCTCGCCGGAAGCCATGCAGCAAATTGTCTTTTGGCTGTTTGGCAGCCTGCTCAAAGCCAATATGCACGGCGTGGCGATCACCGGCGTCGTGTTGCTGTGCGCGCTGTTCGTCAGTCTGCGGCTCGCCTGGCGGCTGACGGCGCTGTCCGCCGGCGAAGAGCAGGCCCAGGGGCTGGGCATCAATGTCAGCGCCTTGCGCAAGCTGGCCTTTCTGCTGGCGACCTTGCTGACAGCCGCCTCGGTCTCGTTTGTCGGCACCATCGGGTTCGTCGGGCTGATCGCCCCGCATTTCGCCCGCTTTCTGGTGGGTGAGGATCAGCGCTACCTGATCTGCATTTCCGCCCTCTGCGGCAGCCTGCTGCTGCTGTGCGCCTCGATCGTCGCCAAGCTGGTGATGCCGAACGGCGTGGTGCCCATCGGCATCGTTATCGCCCTGATCGGCGTACCGGTGCTGTTTTACTTCGTCACTCGACAGGTTAAACGCCCATGACTCAACTGACCCTCACCCGCGTCGGCGTCTCGCTGCATCGCCGCTCGCTATTGGCAGACGTTTCATTGAGCTGGCCGGAGGCGCAGCTCGGCGGCATCATCGGCCCCAACGGCGCCGGCAAATCGACGCTGCTCAAAGCGATTAACCGCATGGTGCCATGCAGCGGCGAGATCGCTTACCGCGAACGCCCTTTCGATCCGAAAACCAGCCGTATCGCCTATGTGCCGCAGCTTAATCGCTGCGATTCGGCATTGACCGCTTTTGACATGGTGCTGCTGGGCAAGGTACGCCAGTTGAGCTGGCGCGTCAGCGCCGCCCAGGCCGATGCGGTCGAGCAGGCGCTTATGGAATGCGGCATTTCCGCGCTCGCCGATCGCCCCTTCAACCGTCTCAGCGGCGGCCAGCGACAGTTGGTGATGCTGGCTCAGGCCTTCGTCTCTCAGCCGCAGATCATTTTGCTCGACGAACCCACCAGCGCGCTGGATATCCACCACCAGCTGCGCGTGCTCAATCAGATCGCCGACTACGGCCGGCGCCACCGCTGCATCACGCTGTTGGTGATCCACGATCTGGGATTGGCGCTGCGCTATTGCCACTCACTCACGCTGCTCGCGCACGGACGCGTCGTTTGCCACGGCGATACCCATCAGATGATGGGACATCCGATGGTGTCTCGCGTATTTGGCGTCGGCATCGAAAACGGCGTCAGCCCGCAGGGCTACCCCTATCTGCTGCCGACACAGCTGTTACACGCACACGGAGAATCCCCATGTACACTCTGACCAAGGCGGACATGCTGGCGCAACTCGCCGGCTTGCAACAGGAAATTCACCAGCTACACCGCTCCGCCCGGCAAGATCGGCGTCATTTTTCCCTGCTGGAACGCCGCTTCAGCCGCCTGCAAGCCTTTAACGACGAACCACAGCTGCAGGCCTACCGTCGAAAACTGGAAAACGACCGTTTGATCACGGCGCAGATCGCCCAACTGCGGGCGACAGCCAACGCCGCGTTGTGCGACTACGAGAAACATCGCGTCTCGGCGCTGTGCCGGGAACCGGCGCAAACCAACGCCTACCTGAACAGTTTCGACCGCGCGCTGCAGTTGGAGATCGCGGCCGCCGACATTAAACCCGGCGAACGGGTGCTGCTGGTGGGCAGCGGCGCATTGCCCACCACGGCGCTGGCGCTGGTCGCCAGGCTCTCCGCCACCGTCATTTGCTACGATTGCGATCCGGGGGCCCAGCGTTTTGCCCGCCGGCTCACGCGCCACCTGGGGCTGGTGCAGCAGATGCCCTGCATCGACAAGCTGAACGGCCTGACGCGAAACGATATCGATCACATCATCATCGCCTCCCTGGTGGCGGACAAGCAGGGTTTGCTGAAGGCGCTGCGGCCTTTGCTGCCCCAGTGCGGCAAATTGCTGGTGCGCTATGGCAACGGCCTCAAGTCGATCTTCAACTGCCCTTACCACCACCAGGCCGCCGGCTCGCCCTGGCGCGTCAGCGGTAAACCGCTCGCCACCCCGCTGTACGATCTGTTGATTTTGGAGCCCCACCGCCATGAATAATGCCTTTCCCACCCTGATCCTCGGCGCCGGCCCGGCGGCGATCCAACTGGCTGCGGACATCAAGGCCGCGGCCAATGCGCGCATCGGCCTGTACAACCGCCCCAGCGAAAAAGGGCGCCGCCTGAAGCAACATCTGGCACACACGCCCAGCCTGTGGCTGACGGGCGCCGGCAAGGCGCAGCGCACCCAAGACGATGCGCAGGTGACGATTGACCGCTATTGCGATGATGTGTCACTGGTCGGCGGCGACTGGCACCGACTGATCCTTGCCGTCCCCGCCGATCAATACCATGACGTGCTGCGACAGGTGCCATGGGCGGCGTTGCCCCAACTGCGCTCACTGATCCTGCTCTCTCCTTCCATCGGTTCCGGCCTGATGGCGCAAAGCCTGCTGCAGGACGCCGGACAATCCCACGTCGAGGTCATCAGCCTGTCGAGCTACTATGCCGATACCAAGTACCAGAACGCCGAGCAGCCTTACCGCGCCTACACCAAGGCGTTCAAGCAGCGGATTTATCTGGCCGGCGCAGGCGCAAGGTCAGACTGCGCCGAACTCGACTGGCTTTGCTCGCTGCTGGCGCGTCACGGCATTGACGCCCAACGCTGCGACAGCCTGCTCGCCGCCGAGCGCTTCAGCATCACCAATTATGTTCATCCTCCGCTGGCGCTGGCCGATACCACGCTGCAGGCGATATTCCAGCCGCAGGGGCCGATCCAGTACCTGTATAAAACCCACCCCGAGGGCCCCATCTGTCCCGAGGCGATCGCCGACATGCTGGCGCTTTCGCAGGATTACCAGCAGTTGCTCAACCGGCTCGGCATCGAGGCCATTAACCTGCTGCGCTTTTTGAATGACGACAACTACCCGGTTCCGCCCCGCATGGTGAGCCGCCGCTGGATTGACCAATTCCCGCAGCTCGCGCCGACAGAGCAATGCTATGCGCTGTTTACGCGTTATACCGCGCTGCTGGTCGATCCCTATTCCGAGCCGGACGCGCAGGGCCGCTACTATGATTTTTCCGCCGTCAGGGTCGCCCGCGTCTTCCAGGATGCCCAGGGGCGCTGGCGCCTGCCGCGCGTGCCGCAAGAGGACGTGTGCAAACTGCGCGTCCTGGTCTTGCTGGCGCAGCGGCTTGACGTCGAGATGCCCGCCGCCCAGCGTCTGTTGGCGCGCTTTCAGCAGGCGCTGCAGCGCTTCGTCACCCGGATCGGCGCCGAGCATTGCCATCCTTCGTTGCTGGACGATACCTGCGACGAGCAGGCGGACATCATTTACCGACAATGGCGGAGGCAAGCATGAATCAGGGTGCGTTACTGGCCATTTTTGCCTCGTTGATTTTCAGCGTCATGAACGCGCTGGTTAAAACCATCTCCGACGCTATTCCCACCGGTGAAATCGTGTTTTTTCGCAGCAGCATCGGCTGTCTGCTGGTTCTGCTGCTGATGTACCGCCACCGCATCGCCTTCAGCCGCGCAGACCGGCCGCTGCTGGTATTGCGCGGCACCATGGGCGGGCTGTATCTCATTTGTTATTTTTACAGCATTGCCCATCTGACGCTGGCCGACGCCAGCATGCTGGCCTATCTGTCGCCGTTTTTCTCCATTTTGCTCTCCTTGCTGGTGCTGCGTGAACGGGTCAACGCCAATACCGCATTTTGGCTGGCGATGGTCATCATCGGCGCGGTGCTGCTGGTGCGGCCGTGGCACTTCTCGGCCTATACCCTGGCGTCGCTGGTCGGCGTGATGAGCGCGGTGTTCGCCTCGATCGCCTATCTGTCGGTCAACAAACTCAGCAAGCGCCACCATAACTACGAGATCGTGTTCTACTTCCTGTTCATCGCAACGCTGATCTCGCTGCCGCTGATGTGGAACGCGTTCGTTTGGCCCAACGCCTATCAGTTCGCCATTCTGCTCGCCATCGCCCTGGTGTCGCTGTTGGGGCAGGTCGTCTTAACCCAGGCCTTTTCTTCCGATAACCTGATCGTGGTCTCGGTGGTGCGCTATATCGGCATCGTGTTCAACATCGCCTGGGGTTGGCTGTTCTGGCATGAGATCCCGCTGCTGCTGTCGCTGTTCGGCTGTCTGCTGGTGGTGATTTCCTGCATTCAGCTCGGGCTGCGTCACCGCAAGAAACCGGCTTAAGCCGGGCTTGCCGCAACCCCCAAAAAAAAACGCACCCGAGGGTGCGTTTTTCATCCTGCCAGACGCGGCCTTACTTAGCCGGCGTTGGCTGCTGAGCGGGCTGATCCTTTTCCAGATGAGCCAGGTCCAGCGCGATATGCACGGTTTCATCCAGGTACGGATCCGGTTCCTGGTAATCCTTCGGCAGATCGTCGAGCGATTTCAGCGGCTTCTTACCCGCGCGCTCCAGACGCTCGTTGATGCGTTTCAGACGGGTCGCATCGTCATCGTGGTTCTCTTTCTCGCGCACCGCCAGATTGAGGGACACGATGTTGCGTTTATCCTTCAGCGCCTTGTAATGCGCGATATCCTGCGCGATGTACTGGAACTCCGGATTCTGCGCGATGCGCTGTTGGTGATCTTTCAGCAGTTCCGGCTCGAACGGCGCCATATCGCCGGTCTTGCTGTAGGTCGCCGCATTGATGCTGTCCCACGGCATGGCGTTGTCTTCAAACGCTTCGCCGGTTTCCGCCGGATCAACGCCGGTCGGCATCAGAATATCCGGCGTCACGCCCTTGCGCTGGGTGCTGCCGCCGTTGACGCGGTAGAACTTCTGAATGGTGTACTGCACCGAACCGAGCGCCGGCCACTCAGGGCGCAGCATCTGGTCGTAGATGCGGTTCAACGAACGGTACTGCTGCACGGTGCCTTTACCGAAGGTCGGTTCGCCGACGATCAGCGCGCGGCCGTAATCCTGCATCGCCGCCGCGAAGATCTCGGAGGCGGAGGCGCTGAAGCGATCGACCAGCACCACCAGCGGGCCTTTGTAGTAGGTCACGCCGTCGGTGTCGGCGTCTTCACGCACTTTGCCGTTGTTGTCGCGCACCTGCACCACCGGGCCGCTCGGAATGAACAGGCCGGACAGCGAGACCGCTTCAGTCAGCGCGCCGCCGCCGTTAGTGCGCAGATCGATGATCACGCTCTTGACGTTCTGCTTGGCCATCTTTTGCAGCTGCACTTTCACGTCATCGGTCAGGCCGACGTAGAAGCCAGGGATGTCGAACACCGCCACCTTCTCTTTACCGACGGTCTTGATGGTCATTTTCACCGCGCGGTCTTCCAGGCGGATGCGCTCGCGGGTCAAGGTGACCACGCGGGTTTTGGTGCCCTTGCCGGCCGGCAGGATCTCCAGGCGCACCTTGCTGCCCTTCGGCCCTTTGATCAGCGACACCACGTCGTCCAGACGCCAGCCGATCACGTCCACCATCGGTTTGCCGGCCTGGCCGACGCCGACGATGCGATCGCCTACGGTGATCGCCTTGCTCTTCGCCGCCGGGCCGCCCGGCACCATCGAGTTGATCAGGGTGTAGTCATCATCCATCTGCAGCACCGCGCCGATGCCTTCCAGCGACAGGCTCATCTCGGTGTTGAACTGCTCGGTATTGCGCGGAGACAGATAGTTGGTGTGCGGATCGATTTCATGCGCAAAGGCATTCATCGCCAGCTGGAAGACGTCTTCGCTGTTGCTTTGCGTCAGGCGCTTGATGGCGAACTGATAGCGTTTGGTCAGCGTGTCGTGGATTTCTTTGTCGGTCTTGCCGGTCAACTTGAGGTTCAGCTCGTCATAGGTGACTTTCGCATCCCACAGGCTATCCAGCTCAGCCTTGTCTTTCGGCCACGGCGCTTTGCTGCGGTCGAGATCGATAGTGCCGTTGCCGGTAAAGTTCATCGGCTTGTCCAGCAGCGACAACGCATAGGTGTAACGCTCGAAACGACGTTTCTGCGCCAGATTGAACAGCGCGTAGAAGGTGTCCAGCTTACCGGTTTTCAGCTCTTCGCCAACCTGATTGCGTTTGCCGGCGAACTGCGCCACGTCGGCAGCCAGCAATACGTTATGGTTGTAGTCCAGCATGTTCAGGTAGCGATCGAAGATCTTGCCTGAAAACTCCGCGTCAAGGGCGAACTGGCGGTAATGAGAGCGAGTGAAGCGCGAGGTAACGCGCTCACTCACCGTAGCGTGCTGGGGTTCCTGTTGCAGTTGGGGCAGTTGGCCGATGCGGATGTTGGCTGTTTCCGCGCCGTAACTGACACCCGCCCACAGCAGCCCTGCAATCGCTGTTAATCTGACGAATTTGTTCATGCCTGGGTTGGCCTCCGTATCAGAACTGCAAGTGTTCTGCGCGCACAATCATCGCCAGACCGGAAGAGAGCTGCACACGTACGCCATCTTTAGCGATTTCGAGTACGGTAGCATCCATCGCGCTCTTGCCTGCTCTGACTTTGATTTCCTGGCCAATTTGCAGTTTAGAGATATCCGTGACTGGCGCATAACGCGGCTGGCTTTCCTCTTTAGCTGCACGAGGTTGGCGAGCGGGCTGTGGGCGAGTTTGTGGGCGCGGCTTGCGGTTTTCCGGCGCGGCTCCGCCTTCGCGACGTGCAGCGGGCTTTTTACCGGCTGGACGCGGACGGCGTGGCGCAGCATCGGCGGATTCACCGGCGGCTTCACGTTTTTTGGCGTTTTGTTCGGCACGCTGTGCCTGAACGCGCGCTTTGGCTTCTTCAAGCTGCTGGCGAGCATGATCGACATGCTGCTGCTCCAGTTCACCGCACGGATTGCCGTCCAGATCGACGCGCTGCGCGCCGACTTTAACGCCGTACAGATAACGCCAGCTTGAGGTGTACAGGCGCAGGGCAGAACGCAATTGCGTTTTGCTGAGATTCTCTTCCCCCTGCACGCGCTCTACCAAATCCTGAAAAATACCGATTTTCAGCGGACGAGCTTCGCCTTCGGCGCTAAAGCAGAGCGGAAAACGCTCGGCAAGAAAAGCAATGACTTCTTTACTAGAGTTCAACTTAGGTTGATTTTCCATGAAATTTCCTGATTACAACGGTATTGCCAACAAGCCACAGGCATGAACAGGCGTCATTATAATGACGCCATCGGTAATTGCCACGTTAACCGTCGATCAACTTGCCGCCACAGTCACATATTTCGCACTGTCGCACTGCTCCAGTTGCTCACAAAGCCCCGCCACCACTGCTTTCAGGCCCGCTTCGTCCCGTTCGTCGAAGCGTTGATAAACCGTGCTATCGATGTCCAAAACGCCGATCGCTCGGCCGCCAACCGCCAGCGGCAGCACGATTTCCGCGTTGCTGGCCGCATCGCAGGCGATATGGCCCGGGAACGCATGCACGTCGCCGACGCGCTGCACGCGATTTTCCGCCACCGCCGTGCCGCACACGCCCTTGCCCACCGGGATGCGCACGCAGGCGATCTTGCCCTGGAACGGCCCCAGCACCAGCTGAGCGCCATCCATCAGATAGAAACCGACCCAGTTCACGTCATCCAGACGCTCGTTGAGCAAGGCGCTGGCGTTGGACAGCGCCGCGATAAAGTTGGTCTCCCCGCCGAGCAACGCGCTCAGATCACGTTTTAATTCCGCGTAGAATTGTTCTTTTGTCATGTGATAACCATTGAAACAGTGAAGATGGCCAGAAGCCCAAAGCTTAGGCCCTATAAAATAAGCATTAAATGCGTATAGCCACAAGGTTAATCATCTGTTGCTTCACAAAACCCCGTCGCTCGGGGTATGTTTGCCGCTCAGAATCCCGGTTTACCTCGTTTTACCGTCCGGCGCCCGATCGCCGGTGACGCGGCCGGTTTATTTTTCAGCTACGCTGACAGTTCCGGCGGGCTCAAGGGCAGCTACTTGTCAAAAATGAAAATACACGCGATCACCGCCCCCCTTTCCAAAGCGCGCCACCAACGCTGCTGCGAGTGCGACCTGCTGTTCATGCTGCCGCCGCTCAGCGGCAATCAGGCCGCTTATTGCCCGCGCTGCAACGCCAAGGTGGTGCACGGCCGCGACTGGTCGATGACGCGTCTGACCGCCATGGCGATCACCATGCTGCTGCTGATGCCGTTCGCCTTCACCGAACCGCTGATCAGCATCCGCCTGCTCGGCACGCGCATCGACGCCAGTTTGCTGGAGGGCATCTGGCAGATGAGCCGCCAGGGCGATCCGCTCACCGCCAGCATGGTGGCGTTTTGCACCATCGGCGCCCCGCTGACGCTGGCGCTGTCGCTGCTGTATCTGCGCTTCGGCCACGCGCTCGGCATGAACCTGCGCCCGGTGCTGCTGATGCTGGAGCGGCTCAAAGAGTGGGTGATGCTGGACATTTATCTGATCGGCATGGCGGTGGCGGCGATCAAGGTGCAGGATTACGCCGACATCCAGGCGGGCAGCGCGCTGATCGCCTACCTGTCGCTCACCCTGCTCAGCATCCTGACGCTGATCCACGCTAACCTGGAGCAGCTGTGGGAGCGTTACTATCCGCAGGAACAGCCGGAAGGCCCGCCGGCGGCGCTGCATATTTGCCTGTCCTGCCACTATACCGGTTACCCTGACGCGCGCGGCCGCTGCCCGCGCTGCCATGTGCCGATGTGCCACCGCCAGCCCTACAGCCTGCAGAAAACCTGGGCGGCGCTGATCGCGGCGATGATCCTGCTGATACCGGCCAACCTGCTGCCGATTTCCATCATTTACGCCAACGGCGTGCGGATGGAAGACACCATCTTCTCCGGCGTGGTCTCACTGGCCACCTCCGGCAATGTGCCGATCGCCGCCATCGTGTTCATCGCCAGCGTGCTGGTGCCTTTTACCAAGGTGATCGTGCTGATCACGCTGTTGCTGAGCATCCACCTCAAAACCTCGCACAGCCTGAAGACACGCATTCGTCTGCTGCGTCTGGTCACCTGGATCGGCCGCTGGTCGATGCTCGATCTGTTCGTTATCGCCTTGATGATGTCGCTGGTAAACCGCGACCAGCTGTTATCTTTTACTATGGGACCGGCCGCGTTTTACTTTGGCTCGGCGGTCATTTTGACTATTCTTGCCGTTGAGTGGCTCGATAGCCGATTGATTTGGGATGCACATGCAACAGGAAACGCCGACTACACCGACTGAAGCGCGGGTCAAGAACAAACGCCGCATTTCACCGTTCTGGTTACTGCCGTTCATCGCCCTGCTGATCGCCGGGTGGCTGGTCTATAACAATGTCCAGGAACGCGGCACCACCGTCACCATCGATTTCCAATCGGCGGCGGGCATCGTCGCCGGCCGCACGCCAGTGCGCTACCAGGGCGTTGAGGTCGGCACGGTGCAAAAAATCAGTCTGAGCAAAGATCTGCGCAGCATCGTGGTGGAGGCCAGTATCAAAAGCGATCTGGAAGACTCGCTGCGCGAAGGTACCCAGTTCTGGCTGGTGACGCCCAAGGCCTCGCTGGCCGGGGTATCCGGGCTCGATGCGCTGGTCGGCGGCAACTATATCGGCATGATGCCCGGCAGCGGCAAGGAGCAAACCCACTTCACCGCGCTCGATACCCAGCCGAAGTACCGCCTGAATACCGGCGAGCTGATGATTCACCTGCACGCCGACGATCTCGGCTCGCTCAACAGCGGCTCGCTGGTCTATTACCGTAAAATCCCGGTCGGCAAGGTGTATGACTACACCATCAGCGAAGGCAACAAGGGCGTGACCATCGACGTGCTGATCGACCGCCGCTTCGCCAACCTGGTGAAGAGCAACAGCCGCTTCTGGAACGTTTCCGGCTTCAAGGGCGATTTCAGCCTGTCTGGTGCCACGGTGCAGATGGAGAGCCTGGCGGCGCTGGTCAACGGTGCCATTGCCTTCGATTCTCCGGCCGATGGCCAGCAGGCCAAGGGCGATCAGAGCTATACCCTGTATCCTGATCTGGCCCACAGCCAGCGCGGCGTCAATATCCTGCTGGATCTGCCGAGCGGCAACAATTTGAGTGAAAACCGCACGCCGCTGATGTACCAGGGGCTGCAGGTCGGCACCCTGACCAAGCTGACGTTGCAACAGGACAGCAAAGTGGTCGGTGAACTGACCATCGATCCTTCGGTGGTCGATCTGATGCGCAGCGGCACCCGCATCGTAATGCGCAGCCCGCGCATCAGCCTCAACGACGCCAAGCTCAGCCAACTGCTGACCGGCACCACGCTGGAACTGGTGCCGGGTGAAGGCGAACCGCAGCAGCGCTTCAACGTGCTGGACAGCAGCGAAACGCTGTTGCAACAGCCTGGCGTGCTGACCGTTACGCTGAATGCGCCGCAAAGCTACGGCATCGACGTCGGGCAGCCGCTGGTGGTGCACGGCGTGAAAGTCGGCCAAATCCTGAGCCGCACGCTGACCGCCGGCGGCGTGGTATTCACCGCCGCCATCGACGCGCAGTACCGCGGCCTGCTGCACAAAGACAGTAAATTCGTGGTCAACAGCCGCCTCGACGTCAAGCTGGGCATCGACGGCATGGAAGTGCTCGGCGCCAGCGCGCAGGAGTGGGTAGACGGCGGCGTGCGCATTATCCCCGGCAGCAAAGGGGAGCCTGGCGGCCAGTACCCGCTGTACGCCAACAGCGAAAAAGCCGAGGAAGGCATCGTCGGCAACGCCCCCGCTACCACCCTGACCCTCAGCGCCACCAGCCTGCCGGACGTGCAGGCCGGCTCGGTAGTGCTGTATCGCAAATTCCAGGTGGGCGAGATCGTCAATGTTCGGCCGAAGGCCAACGAGTTTGAGGTGGACGTCTACATCAGCCCGGAATACCGCAAGCTGCTGACGCGCGAAAGCATCTTCTGGGCCGAAGGCGGCGCCAAGGTGCAGCTCAACGGCAGCGGCCTGACGGTGCAGGCTTCGCCGCTCAACCGCGCGCTGAAAGGTGCCATCAGCTTCGATAATCTACAGGGCGTGACGCTGAACAAGGGGGCCAACCGCGTGCTGTACGCCAGCGAAACCGCCGCCCGCGCGGTGGGCAGCCAAATCACGCTGAAAACCTACGACGCCAGCAAGCTGTCGGCGGGTATGCCGCTGCGCTACCTCGGCATCGACGTCGGCCAGGTGGAGTCGCTGCAGCTGGCGCCGGAGCGCAACGAAGTGTTGGCCAAGGCGGTGCTGTATCCGGAATACGTGCAGACCTTCGCGCGCCTCGGCAGCCGCTTCTCGATCGTCTCGCCGGAGATCTCCGCCGCCGGCGTCAGCAACCTCGATACCCTGCTCCAGCCTTATATCAACGTGGAGCCGGGGCGCGGCCGCGAGCTGCGCACCTTCGAGCTGCAGCAGGCCAGCATCACCGACTCGCGCTATCTGGACGGCCTGAGCGTGGTGCTCGACGCCGCCGAAACCGGCTCGCTGCAGATCGGCACGCCGGTGCTGTTCCGCGGCGTGGAGGTCGGCACCATCACCGGTTTCTACCTCGGCGCCATGTCCGACCGGGTGCACGTCGCGCTGCGCATCAGCAAGAAGTACCAGCATCTGGTGCGCAACAACAGCGTGTTCTGGCTGGCGTCGGGTTACAACCTGCAGTTCGGCCTGACCGGCGGCGTGATCAAGAGCGGCACCTTCCAGCAGTTCATCCGCGGTGGTATCGCCTTCGCCACCCCGCCGACTATTCCGCTGGCGCCGAAAGCGACGCCGAACAAGCACTTCCTGCTGAATCCGGAAGAGCCGAAGGACTGGAAAACCTGGGGCACCGCCATTCCGCGCGATTAACTTTCGCGTTTCCCTCAGGGCCCGGCAATGCCGGGCCCTGTTTTTTTCCGCTTTGTGATAAACTCTCGCCCTTGTCTTTATTGCACCCTGAGAGTTCGCCCCGTGGCCAAATCCACCGCCGTTTTTCTGCCCCCCGCTTTCCTCGACGCCACCCGCGCCATCATGCCCGCCGAGCTGGCGATGGAAGATTTTATCGCCGCCTGTCAGCGCCCGCTGCGCCGCAGCCTGCGCGTCAACACGCTGAAAATCAGCGTCGCCGACTTCCTGGTGCTGGTGCAGGATTACGACTGGCGACTGGAGCCCATTCCCTGGTGCGCGGAAGGGTTCTGGATCGAACGCGACGATGAAGAGCTGCGATTAGGCAGCGCCGCCGAACATTTGAGCGGCCTGTTCTACATTCAGGAGGCCAGTTCGATGTTGCCGGTCAGCGCGCTGTTCGCCGGCGACGCGGCGCCGAATCGCGTGCTGGACGTGGCGGCGGCGCCGGGATCCAAAACCACCCAGATCGCCGCGTTGATGGGCAACCAGGGCGGCATCGTCGCCAACGAATACTCCGCCAGCCGGGTGAAAGTGCTGCACGCCAATATCAGCCGCTGCGGCGTGAAGAACACCGCGCTGACCCACTTCGATGGCCGGGTGTTCGGCGCCGCGCTGCCGGAGAGCTTCGACGCCATTCTGCTCGATGCCCCCTGCTCCGGCGAAGGCGTGGTACGCAAGGATCCGGACGCCATGAGCAACTGGTCGCCGGAAAGCGTGACCGAAATCGCCGCCACCCAACGCGAGCTGATCGACAGCGCGTTCCATGCGCTGGCGCCAGGCGGCGTGATGGTTTACTCCACCTGTACCCTCAATGCGCAGGAAAATCAGCAGGTGGTGCGTTGGTTGCTGGACACCTACGGCGACGCGGTCAGCGTCGAACCGCTGGGCAAGCTGTTTCCCGGCGCTGACAAGGCATTGACCGCCGAAGGTTTTCTGCACGTCTTCCCGCAGATTTACGACAGCGAAGGGTTTTTCGTCGCCCGTCTGCGCAAACAGCACGCCGTGGCACCGTTGCCGAAACCGACCTATAAAATCGGTAAGTTTCCGTTCAGCCCACTGTCCGGCAAAGAGGCGGCGCTGGTCGCCCAAGCCGCCGCCGCATCCGGCTTAACCTGGGGCGATGACAGCCGGCTGTGGGAGCGCGATAAGGAAATCTGGCTGTTCCCGGCCGAGCTGGAGCCGCTGTTCGGCAAGGTGCGCTTCTCGCGCATCGGTCTCAAGCTGGCGGAGCGTTTCCCGAAAGGTTTCCGTTGGCAGCACGAAGCGGCGATCGCCCTCGCGGGCGCCGGCGGCAAACAGCATTTCGAGCTGGACGCCGCGCTGGCCCAGGAGTGGTATCACGGCCGCGATCTCTATCCGCAGCAGCCACCGGCGGGCGACGAGTGCATCGTCACCTATCAGGGGCAACCTCTGGGCATCGCCAAGCGCATTGGCAGCCGTATCAAGAATAACCTGCCGCGCGAGCTGGTGCGGGATGGCGCACTGGATTTCCACCTGTAAACAATACCGCGCCGGGGAATGAAACTCCCCGGCGATAAAATAACGCTAATAATATTCCCATCGCCGTTCGTTATTATTCTAATCATTTCACTTTATCGGTATACCTCGCCTGCAAGCCCCGCCAGCCGGGGAATGAGAATAAAAAGTTTCTCGTTTTCATCAAGACAATTCCCGATTCTTATTCTATTAATTAAAGTGCAGCTAAATGAATACGTTCAACCCACCTCTGGGTGGCGTCTTTGCGGGCTTTCTCTCATACGGCAAGGAATATAAGATGAAAAAAACTCTGATGGCATTGACCTCGGTAGCAACCCTGCTGTGCGCCAACGGCGCGGCTAACGCAGCAGGCACCATTCAAGGCACGTTAGGCGTGACGCTGACCATCGGCGCCGGTTGCGTCGTGGGAGGCGGCAACAGCAGCGGTTCCGTCAACGACTTCGGCTCCATCAGCTTCGGCACTTACTCTTCACTGGCCAACATCATCGACGCCAGCGCCACCGGCGCAGGGGGGGCCGGAACGCTGTCATTGACCTGCACCACCGGCACAGACTACACGGTGGCGCTGGACAACGGGCTCCACGTCACTTCAGGCACCCAACGCCGCATGGCCAGCACGGCAGGCGCATTCATCAGTTATAACCTGTATCAGGATGCCGCACGCACCACCGCCTGGGGCAGCGGCGCCAACGCGCGGACCGGCACCGGCACCGGCGCCGCTGTTCCGCTGATCGTCTATGGCCGCGTACCGGCGGCCGGATCTACCCCGGCGGCGGACACCTATAACGACACCGTCACGATGACGGTCACCTGGTAACGGTGCGGCGCGCGCTTTGCTGCTGCGGATTATGGGCGTGCAGCCTGTTGGCGCAGGCCGACAGTAAAACCGCGACCCTCGGCGTCAGTGCGACCTTGCTCAGCGCCTGTGAGGCCGGCAGCAGCTCAGGTGGCAACGTCAGCTTCGGCACGCTGAATTTCGGCACGCTGTATTTTCTCAGCACCGCAACCAGCGTCGCCGGGCAGCAAAACGCCGGCGCCATTCGGGTGAAATGCACCAACGGCACCAGCTACAGCGTTCTGCTTGGCGGCGGGCAAAGCGGCAATACCGCTGCCCGCTACCTGCAAAGCGCGGCAGGCCAACGGGTGAATTACAACCTGTACACCAACGCCGCCCACAGCACCATTTGGGATAATCTGACGGGCGTGTCACAAACCGCCAACGGTACGGACAACTGGCTGCCGGTCTATGGCATGATCCCGGCGCAGGCCACACCCCCGACAGGCAGCTACACCGATACGGTACAGGTCACGATCAATTGGTAATGACGATGCGCGCTTCCATTTGCGGTTTGCTGTTCTGCCTGCCGCTTTTCCCGGCCCAAAGCGATACCGGCGTCAACGATTTGACCAAAAGCCAGCCGTTCACCGTCAATGCAACCGTGGTAAAAGGCTGCGTATTGGGCAGCGGCGTCAGTGACGTGACCACCTTCGGCACCCTGAACTTCGGCCAGTTGTCCTCGCTGAGCAACGCAGTCAGCATCGTCTCCAGCAGCGGTGCCGGTTCGGTGCTGTTTCGCTGCAACCCGGGGCTGAGCGTTACGCTGGCCCTCGGCGTCGGCAATCACGTGACCGGATCCATCGCCGGCGGCAGAAAATTACAAAATGCCGTCACGGCGGAAACGCTGCTGTATCAACTTTATCAAGACAGCAACTACGCCACCCTTTGGGGAGATGGCGCCAACGGCGGCGCGGCGCAGACCGTCGCCGCCACCGGCAGCACGCAAGAAATCAAGGTTTACGCCCGTCTGTTTTCGACCAGTACCCTGCCCACCAGTGGCGTTTACAGCGATACGGTCTTGTTGACGGTCACTTATTAAGTTTTTTTGCAATAAGGATTGAGTTATGCGCATACCCTTCCGACTGCCGTTAACGGCAGCCTTGCTCCTGGCAAGCCAACAGCACGCCCTGGCCGCGGCTTCCATTCTCATTTGGCCGATCGATCCGGTGATTGAAGATCAACAGCAGGCCACCGCGCTGTGGCTGGAAAATCGCGACAGCAAACCGGTCTATATGCAAATTCGCGTGCTGGGTTGGCAGCAAACCGCCGGCAAAGACGATTACAGCAACCAAAGCGACGTGATCGCCAGCCCGCCGGTGGCGTCGATCGCGCCAGGCAAACGCCAACTGATACGCCTGATCAAACAGTCGGCCCCGGCGGCGGGACAGGAGCGCGCCTACCGCATTTTGGTCGATGAAGTGCCGGTGAAAGAACCCGCGTCGAGCGCCGCTCCCGGCGGCGCGGAGATGGGGCTGAAATTCCAGATGCGCTACTCGGTGCCGCTGTTCGTCAGCGGCAAAGGCATTTGGACCAAACAGGACAGCGAAAAACCGCGCGATTACGCGACCGCCAGCCAACCCCAGCTCAGCTATCGTCTACAGCAGCAAAGCAGCGAACGCTGGCTGGAGGTGCGAAACCAAGGCGCAGTGCATGCCCGTATCTCGAAAGTGACGCTGCAAGGCCGCAGCCTGAATCCCGGCCTGATGGGATACGTGCTGCCCGGTTCACAGATGCGCTTCGCCTTGCCGCACGCAGGCGCTTTCAGCAGCGGCAAGCTGATGGCCACGGTCAATGACAACAAACAGCCCGTAGTCATTCCGTCTTATTGAGGCCCAGGTGCAGCCGACAGGGAGGCTATCGACGCGGCGCTTCAGCCTTAAGCCGCTGGCGTTTGCCATGCTGAGCATGGCGGCCGGCGGCTGGCTGCCGTTTGCGCTCGGCGACGATCTGCCGCCGCCGCCCAGCGCCGTCAGCATGCCGGACACCACGCTGTATCTGGAGCCGGTCGTCAACGGGCGCCAAACCGGCAACGTCGTGCCGGTCAACTACCGCGGCGGCCATTACTACATGACACCCCAACAACTGCTCGACGCCGGGCTGCCGGTAGCGGATAAACAGGCGAAAGAAATCGCCGTCGATCGGCTGGAGAAGGTGG
Source organism: Serratia sp. CY71090 (assembly GCF_052166845.1). Lineage (NCBI taxonomy): Bacteria > Pseudomonadati > Pseudomonadota > Gammaproteobacteria > Enterobacterales > Yersiniaceae > Serratia > Serratia sp. CY71090. The sequence goes on from NZ_JBJNOA010000013.1 coordinate 29,663, forward strand.
ATGTCAGCTACAGCGGCGAGAGCCAGCAGTTGCTGATCAACGTGCCCAACGACTGGTTGCCGCAGCAAACCATCGGCGCCCGTTCACCGTTGCAGCGCTTGCCGGCGCAAAGCAGCCTCGGTTTGCTGTTCAACTACGACATCTACGCCAGCCAAAGCAACGGCAATGGCCGGCCGGGCTACCTGTCGGCGTGGAGCGAACAGCGCCTGTTCGACGGGTTCGGCGTCGTCGCCAACACCGGCATCTACCGCAGCGGATTTAACGGCGGGCCAAACGACGATGGCGGTCGCTATATTCGGTACGACAGCTACTGGCGTTTCAACGATGATCAACGGATGCTGAGTGTGATCGCCGGTGACCTTACCACCGGCTCGCTCCCCTGGAGCAGCGCCGTGCGCATCGGCGGCTTGCAATTGGCGCGCAATTTCGCGGTGCGCCCGGATCTTATCACCTACCCGTTGCCGCAGTTTTCCGGCCAGGCGGCATTGCCCAGCAGCGTCGATTTATACATCAACAGCTATAAAAACAGCACCACCAACATTAATCCCGGGCCGTTTACCCTCAACAGCGTGCCCTACATTAACGGCGCGGGTCAGGCCACCGTCGTCACCACCGACGCCCTCGGCCGCCAGGTCAGCACCACGGTACCGTTCTACGTGGCCAGCAACCTGCTGCAGACCGGCATGAGCGATTTCAGCATTTCCACCGGCTTGCTGCGACGCAACTACGGGTTGAATTCTGCCGATTACGGGCAATGGGTAGGCAGCGCCAGTTTACGTTACGGCGTCACTGATTGGTTAACCCTGGAAGGGCGCGCCGAAGGCGCAGCCGAGTTGGCGGTCGGCGGCGGCGGCGCCGACATTCGCGTCGGACAATGGGGGGTTCTCAACGCGTCTTACAGTGTCAGCCAGGCCGGCGACGACGCGTTTAACGGCGGCCGGCCGATACCATCCCCCGCCTATTATGACCCGCTGACCGGCAGGCCGTTGCAGCAGCCAGATCCTCAGCCCGTCTATCGCTACACCGGCAACCACGGCGATCAGAGCAGCTTTGGCTACACCTACAGCAACTCTCGTTTCAGCCTCAACGCGCAACGCATCCTGCGCAGCGCCGATTTTGGCGACATTTCCGTGTATAAAAGCGACTACCGCCTGAGCCGTCGCACCGATCAGTTGACCGGCAGCGTCAGCCTGGGCCGGCTAGGCAGCCTCGGCGCCGGTTATTTTGACGTTCGCGACGCCATCGCTCAACGGACCCGCCTGGTGAACCTGTCCTACAGTGTGTCGCTTTGGCGCAACAGTAGCCTGTACGCCTCCCTCAACCGGGAAATCGGCAGCAGCGGTTACAGCGCCCAACTGCAGCTCTCCATTCCGTTTGACAGCTGGGGCACGGCCAGCCTCAGCGCCGCGCGCGACAACAACAACCGCTGGAGCGAACGCGTCAGCTACAGCCGCGCCGCGCCGACCGATGGCGGTTTCGGCTGGAATCTGGCCTACGCCAATAACCCGAGCGGCGGCAATTACCGCCAGGCGGATCTGACCTGGCGAACCCGCAGACTCGAAGCCCGAGCGGGCGTATACGGCACCCGCGATGAAACCAACCACTGGGGCGAAATCAGCGGTTCGCTGGTGGCGATGAACGGCGGCGTATACGCCACCAACACCATCAACGATGCCTTTGCGCTGGTGTCCACGCAAGGATACGCCGACATTCCGGTGAGCTATGAGAACCAGCCGATCGGCAAGACCGATGCCCAGGGCTATTTACTGGTGCCTACCGTCACCTCTTACTACCATGCGAAATTCCAGATTGATCCGCTTAGCCTGCCCGCCGACGTCGCGCTGCCGACGGTGGAAAAAACCGTCGCCATTCGCGATCACAGCGGTTTTCTGGTTGAGTTCCCCATCCACCCCATCTCCGCCGCCGACGTCGAACTGGTTGACGAGCAAGGCAAACCGCTGGCCAACGGCAGCCAGGTGGCGGTGGTTGGCGGCAATCAGCAAAGCTATGTCGGTTGGGATGGCATGACCTATATCGACCCGGTGCAACAACACAATCGTCTGAGCGTGATCCCGGCCGACGGCGGCCCGCCGTGTCAGGCGGAATTCAGTCTGGCGAAGCCTGAGGGCATCCAGCGCGTCGGCCCGGTTGTCTGCCGCTAATTAACGACGGAGAGTCACTATGTTTCGGGGATTGAAAGCCTTATTGCTAACCCTCTCGCTGCTGCTCTGTCAGCGCGCATTCGCCGACTGCGCCACCACCAACGGCACCGTCACCTTACCGGGGAGCAGCTCTTTCGTGGTCTACAACGGGCAGATTAGCGCCCAGGGCACTGCCGGCCTCAACTGCACCGGGCTCGGGCTCAGTTTGCTGTCGCAAAACACCGTCACGGTCAAAATCGCCTCCACCACCAACAATATGGCGGTTGCCAACACCGACGGTTCCGGCGATAAAATCGCTTACCTGATCTACCCCGACGCCAACTACCAATATCCTTACAGCATCGGCCAAACCATCGACTACAGCTCGCTCAACCTGCTGTCACTGATCCTGATTTCCTCCAACGTCAACTTTCCGCTGTATATCAAAACCACCGCCGGCGCCAACGTGCGCGCAGGAACCTATACCGACAGCATCAACCTGATCTGGAATTACCATATTTGCGGTCTGGGCGTGCTCGGCCTGTGCGTTTGGTGGGACGGCGTCGATAAGCCCAGCACGGTCAGCGTCAGCGTCACCATCACCAAAGATTGCCTGATCGGCACCGCGCCCAACGTCAACTTCGGCAGCATGGCGTTGGTCGGGCAGTTCAATCCTGTCAATCAGAGCATCACCCTGACCTGCACCAAAACCGAGGGATACAACACCTATTTCACCAACGGCAATAACCCGGTCACCGGTTGGCGGCGCATGAAAAGCGGCACCAGCAACTTCATGCAGTACCAGATTTACTTGCCTAACACGACGACCGTTTGGGATAGCACCAACAAACAGAGCGGCGCCGGCACCGGGCTGGCGCAAAGCATCCCGTATAAGGCGGCGGTCAATGCGGCGCAGACGGAAGTGGCGGTCGGCAGCTATCAAGACAACCTCAGTTTTGTGGTGGAGTACTAGGCGTTGTGTTTTGCCGGCGTGGAAATTGTTTCCAAAATGTAATTTTTATGTGGCATTTTTTGCTCATTTGGCTATGCTCTTACCGATGACCGAACTGGTCTAACCTCCTACCACACCATTGAGCAAGGAGTTCCCATGAGCAAAACCGTCGTAAAAATTGGCAGCTTCGAGGTCGATGACGCGCATCTTCACGCCGGCGCCGACCGTGCCGGCACCCTGAGCATTCCCTGCAAGTCCGATCCGGATCTGTGCATGCAGCTGGACGGCTGGGATGAACACACCAGCATCCCGGCGATCCTCGACGGCAAACAGTCGCTGCTGTACAAGCAACACTACGATCGGCAGGCGGACGCCTGGGTGATGCGGCTGGCATGATAGTGCATCAGAACGGCTGACGACGCGCTGTTTTCATCGGAAACAGCGCGTTTTTTTATGCGATAGCGATGCCGCGGCCGGCAAAGAAAGGGGCGAAGCGGCTGAGCGGCAGGCATACCCGCTCGCGCGTCGCCGGGCTGTCGCCCGAAGGGTTGTGGAAGGTCACGCTTTGCGCATCGGCGGAGGTGATCAGCACCAGATGCCCGCCCCTGTGCGGCGGCGTGCTCTCCGGCCGGCGAATGGCGGGATGCACCGAAGCGATAAAGTAGCGGCATTCGCTAAGCAGCGCCGGCACATCGGCAGCTTCCAGCCCCACCTTCACCTCCGCTTGCAGCGCGAACTGCTCGCGCACGTACTCGACGAACGGCGCGTAAATCAGGCCCTTTATCCGTTCACCCTCGCGCACATAGGCGCCGTAGGGCAGGCTGCGGCGCGCCAGTTCCAGCAGCGGCGGCGTTTCTCCGTCGCGATGGCCCAGCACCATTTTCAGGCAGGCCATGCCGCACACGTGATTGGCCCACTCGATGTACTCTGCCCGATCGCGGGCGCCGCTGCGCGCCCAATTTTCGTCTTGCGCCAGCGTCGCGCGGCCGGCTATCAGATCGGCGGCCAACTCCGGGCTCGCCCACTGGCACTCGTAGGGAACGGCGCGCATAAGATTAGAATTTGTCGACGACTTTGAAATTCATCAACACCAGCGTCATGTCCGGCGAGAACAGATCGTACTCTTCGAAGAAGCGCTGCAGCTCTTTGCGCCAATGCGCCAGCGAGCGATCGCCCTCGCCTTCGGCAAAGGCGTGCGCTTCATCGACCTGATCGTAAGTTTTCATTTCCACCGCGGTCAGCTCGACCGCGCAGACCGGCTCCCCCTTGCCGTCCACCACCAGGAACAGATCGCCGGCCTGCGGGATCCCCTCGCCGTCCAGGTTGGAACAGGTGGCCGTTTTGGTGCCATTGAGGATCAATTGCACCACTTCATCGGCCTGCTGCTCGGTATCGCCGAATGCCCAACGCTCAAGGTGTTCGTATTTCTGTGGAATTGCCGTCGCCATGATTATACCTTTTGGAAAAATGCCTCAATGCAGACAGGATAGTACAACGTATTGCCGGCCGTCTGCATCCGTCGCAGGCGCGACTGCGCGTTCCGCCACCGCCACCTTTACGCGTTTTTACCGTTCTTCGCTGTGCCTGTCGCGCTGCGGGGGGCATACTGTGAACATTATTCACCCAATGGCGTCCGCCTGGCGGTAACATGCGGCAAAATGACATCGATGCTGACGATACGTTCAGCGACTTACTCAACGGCGTCGCGTTAGTGACGCTTTTCCTCATCCTCCTCGCCGGCGGGTGGTATTTCAGCTAAAAGGGAGGACAGCGTGGCAACAAAACGCATGGGCAACAAGCTCGGTAAAATGGTGGTGGTGCTGCTGCTGATCTGCCTGGCGCTGCTGCTGTTGCGTTGGGCGGCGATCGCCTTCGGTTGATCCCGCGAAATGACGCCGGCAACGCCGGCGCCCTGTTCACCGCCGCCGTGGCGCGGTCGGCTCCAGCAACTCCCGCAAATAGGCCAAACGCGCCTCCCCCTGAAGCAACCAGCGGCGACACAGCCAATGCTGCGTTTCACCCGTGCGGCTCAGGCGGTAGTACTCCGCCAAGGTTTCGACCCAGTTCATGATGTTTTCTCCTGCTTTTCGACACCGCAAGTATTGAGCGTAAAAACCAGAAGAAATACTGATGGCTTGTTTTTTATATTTCCTGTTTTATGTGGCGGGTAGCGAAGCCGCAGCTCAGCTGCTACATTGGGCAAAAATCAACCAGCCGAGGTAGACCATGACGTTCTCGGAACAGGAGATTAAACCCGTATGGGATGAGGTCGCACGCCTGATCGGCGACGGCGTGATGCAGCTGCGTCATCGCGGCGAAGCGCTGTCGGTGGAAACGCTGGAAAAACATCTGGCGCGGCAACTGGCGGACAGCAACGATATCGAACGGCGCATCCTGCTCGGCGCCGCCATCAACATGCTGAAAGGCGGAAAATGAATCGCCAACCGAAGAAGGTTGGCGATCCGACAGAAGCCCGAGGTATGCAAGCCCGGCCTTCTGCGCGCTACTATGTCACGCTAATATGACGTAATTAATAGGAATTGTCGGGTTTTTGCCCAAAGTGCCCTATTTTTGTTGCCTGCATCAGGCCAGCACGAAATCACCCGCATCCAGCGGCTGTCCCACCACTTTCACCAGGAAATCGCTGCCGTCAAAGGCGCCGCCCAGGTTGATCGCCACGTCACTGACGTGATTTTGCGCATCGTAGCTCAGCGTCGCCTCGCCCGCCTTGCCGCTGAACTGATCGACGAAGCGAATGCCGTCGGCGCTGCCGGTGTTGAACAGCGTCAGATCGATCTTGTCCTCGCCGCGCACGAAGTCGCGGATCCAATCCGGCGCCGCCGCCGTTGACTCTTCCGCCGCGAAATAGACGAAGGTGTCCTTGCCGGCGCCGCCCCACAGCTGATCCGCCCCCTTACCGCCGTACAGCACGTCATCGCCCGCGCCGCCCTTGAGCACGTTATCGGCGGCGTTGCCCACCAGCACATCGTTACCCGACCCGCCGATGGCGTTTTCAATCGTTACGCCGGCAGCGATAGACACGTTGCCTTTCAGGCCGCCGACGTCCGAGAACGCCTTTTCATTCAGGTTGATGCGCTGATTCTGGCCAAAGCCGGAGAAATCGAAGGTGTCGTTGCCGCCGGCGTCCCAGGCGGTGAAGATTATTTTGTCCTGCGCGCCGGTGGCGGTGAGGAAGTCGCGATCGGTGTTGGAATTGAAACCGTAAACCGTATCGCCGGTGCGGGTGGTCATGTTGGCGCCGTAGAAATGCTGGATCGCCGTGATGTCGTTGAGCAACGGCCCGGAAGAGTACGCGCCTTTAAAGTCCTGCCCGGTGTTGCTTTCGCTGAAATAGCTCATCAGGCTGTGCGCGCGGCTGTCCTCAAAGTAGGTCGCGTCTTTAGCGTAGGTGATGCTGACGCCCGGTGCGGCGTTATAGTCGCCCGGGTGCTGCAGCCCCAACGCATGGCCGATTTCATGGGTGAAGGTCTGGCGGCCGTACTCGTTCTCATGGATCTGGTTGTTGACGAAGGTGTGGTTCTTGGCGTTATACCAGGTCTGCCCGGCGACCGAAGGCGAGGTGTCCGGGTTATACGCGAAGGCATAGGAGCCGCGCGAGCTGTAGTCGAACAGGCCGAATTTGATGTTGGCGGCGGCGGTGTTGCTGGTTTCGGTGAAGGTGATGTTAGCCACGTCTGACCATGACTGCAGCGACAGTTTAGCCTGCTCGCGCTGTTCGGCGTTAAAGCTGCTGAAGCCGCTAATGCCCATGCTCGACATGTTGCCCGGCGCCTTTTCCCAGAAGCTGTAGGTCAAAGAGACCGGCGTGTCGGTCACGCTCTTGTCGTGCCAACTGCGATCGCCGCGCACCAGCTCCAGGCCGGCGTTTTCGAACGTTTTCGACGGATGAAGCACGGTAATGGTGTCGTCTTCATCGGGTTTATAAGCGCCCAGCAGGGCTAATACGCCTTCGGCCTTAACGGAAGCATTGCTTGATGACATAACCTTATCTCCATATTCGTCAATTCAATCGGGGGGATGCCCCAACTGGCGGATTGCCTGAACGGCAGCGGCCCGGTGTTGAATCAATACGGGGATATCGGTAATGCGATGGCGCCTTCCCTCGGCACTCTGAATGAGAACGATAATCCCTTAAGAGAAAAGAATAGACACATTTTCACCGATTACAGAATTTTCTTAGATAAAGTACGGCTATGCATTTGCGCCACACGAATGATTTTCAAGGCAATAATCAGCACTATCACGATAAGCGAAAAAAAACGCATAAAAAAACCGGGGCAATCCAACCCCGGTTATCCATAAGATACTCTGGACTCAGACTAACCAACCAAGCAGCAGCGTCGCGCCGATGACCGTGGAAGCGCCGCCGATGCGCGTGGCGATTTGGGCGAACGGCATCAGCCCCATGCGGTTCGACGCCGACAGGATCGCCACGTCACCGGTGCCGCCCAGGCCACTGTGACAACAGGTGACGATCGCCGCTTCCACCGGAAACATCTTCAGGTAAGGCGCAATCAGAAAACTGACCAGCCCCATCGACAGCACTACCGAGCCGCAGACCACCACATAACCGACCGAGAACACCGCCACCACGCTTTCCAGCGGCACGTACAGCATACCCAGACCGATCATCAGCGGCCACACCAGCGCGGTGGAGACGAACTTGTAGAAACTGTGCGCGCCGGTTTCCATCGAAGCCGGGATCACCCGGCAGTACTTGCACAGCACCGCGAACAGGATCATCAGCACCGGGCCGGGAATATGCACGATGTGTTCGAACAGGCCGCCGACGATAAAGAAGGCGCAGATCACCAGCAGCCCGCCGCCCATCAGTTGGAAATCGACGTTGCCGCCTTGCTCCTTGATGGCGAACATCGCGTTCTCCTGCGCCGAACGGATCAGCATGCCGTCGCCGCTCAGCGCCTTGCGCTGCATGCCGATGCGCGCCAGCACCCCGGCGGTCACGATGGCGAAGATGTTGCCCAGCACCGCCGCCGGCGCCAGCTGCGCGACATAGACGTCCGGCGTCGAGCCCAGGATCGCCGAATAGGCCAGCGACAGCGGTAAAATCCCCTCGCCGATGCCGCCGCCGATGATCGGCACGATGATAAAGAAGAAGGTGTGATAGAAGGTAAAGCCGAACAGCTTGCCCACCAGCAGCCCGGTGATCACCGCCGTGATCGTGCCCACCACCAGCGGCACGAACATGCGAATCATCCCCTGGATCAGGATCACCCGGTTCATGCCGAGAATGCTGCCGACCACCAGACTGGCGATGACGAAATAAAGCAGGTTGGCGTCTTTCATCAGCAGATGGACGGTGCCCATGACGTTAGGCTGGAAGACATTGAAATAGACCAGCACCGACGGCACCATCAAACACAGAATGGCCGGCCCGCCGATATCGCGCAGCACGGGAATACTTTTTCCCAACTGCGCCAGCGCGAAGCCCAGCGTCATTATCACCGCCAGGCCGCCGATCATATTCTTCGGCAGGAAGTTGGCGTAGGCGGAAATCGCTACGATCGCGCAAATCGTGATAAACAAGGCGATCGGTACCGCGCCGATATCCATTTGACGAAATTGATTAATTAACCCTGAGGATTCGGACGATGCCGTATTTTTATCACAGGCCAGTTCTGCATTTATCTGTTTCATTATTCACCCTGCTGACAAGCGTACAGTACGGTTAGATTCACCTGGCGCAAAAACTCTGCCATAGCCAAGCAAAAACAAATGATTACGAAAAATCCTATTGTGGATTTCGCTTTTTCTAATAAGAAATAAAACAGTAGACAGCCCTGACAATATGATAAAAAATAAAAATGCAAAACTAAATTACGCCGGCGAAATTCAATATTGTGACCCTCCGCCAAGGTTGGTTTTAATTAATTATCGTCAGCATTTTGTAATTAAAGTAAGCAGGCTTAAATTCGCTGCTATGCTATAGGAGGGCGAAAAAGCCCCCTGTTTTATTAATAAAGAACCGGAAACGCATTAGCTGAATCCGGTCAGCTTGATCCGAATCTCAATCCTGCGCGCGGCACCGCACGGGAAAGAGGCATAATATGACTCATAAGGAAGTAGAATATGTCTTCACGCGCTGTTACCCCACAAACCCTCGCTCGCTACGGCATCCATCAGGCCGCCGACATCGTCTATAACCCCAGTTATGAATTGCTGTTCGCCGAAGAGACCCGCGCCGACCTGCCGCCGCTGGAGCGCGGCACCCTCACCCAACTGGGCGCGGTCAACGTCGCGACCGGCGAATTTACCGGCCGTTCGCCGAAGGACAAATACATCGTGCGCGACGACACCACGCGCGATACCGTCTGGTGGTCGGACAACGGCACCGGCAAGAACGACAACCAGCCGCTCTCGCCGGAAGTCTGGCAGCATCTGAAGACGCTGGTGGGCAATCAGCTCTCCGGCAAGCGTCTGTTCGTGGTGGACGCGTTCTGCGGCGCCAACGCCGACACGCGTCTGAAAGTGCGCTTCATCACCGAGGTGGCCTGGCAGGCGCACTTCGTGAAAAACATGTTTATCCGCCCGAGCGACGAAGAGCTGGCTGACTTCGAGCCGGACTTCGTGGTGATGAACGGCGCCAAATGCACCAACCCGGACTGGCAGCAGCAAGGGCTGCACTCAGAAAACTTCGTCGCTTTCAACCTGACCGAGCGCATGCAGCTGATCGGCGGCACCTGGTACGGCGGCGAAATGAAGAAAGGCCTGTTCTCGATCATGAACTATCTGCTGCCGCTGCAGGGCATCGCGTCGATGCACTGCTCGGCCAACGTCGGCGAGCAAGGCGACGTGGCGGTATTCTTCGGCCTGTCCGGCACCGGCAAAACCACCCTCTCCACCGATCCTAAGCGTCAGCTGATCGGCGATGACGAGCACGGCTGGGACGACGACGGCGTGTTCAACTTCGAAGGCGGCTGCTACGCCAAAACCATCAAGCTGTCGCCGCAGGCGGAGCCGGAAATCTATCAGGCGATCCGCCGCGATGCGCTGCTCGAAAACGTCACAGTGCTGGCCGACGGCAGCATCGACTTCGACGACGCCAGCAAAACCGAGAACACCCGCGTCTCTTACCCGATTTATCACATCGAGAACATCGTCAAGCCGGTGTCCAAAGCCGGCCACGCGCGCAAAATCATCTTCCTGACCGCCGACGCCTTCGGCGTGCTGCCGCCGGTATCGCGCCTGACGCCGGAGCAGACCCAATACCACTTCCTGTCCGGCTTCACCGCCAAGCTGGCCGGCACCGAACGCGGCATCACCGCACCGACGCCGACCTTCTCCGCCTGCTTCGGCGCCGCGTTCCTGACGCTGCACCCGACGCAGTACGCCGAAGTGCTGGTGAAACGCATGGAGGCCGCCGGCGCCCAGGCTTACCTGGTGAACACCGGCTGGAACGGCAGCGGCAAACGCATCTCGATCAAAGATACGCGCGGCATCATCGACGCCATCTTGAATGGCGACATTGAGCAGGCCGAGACCTTCACGCTGCCCATCTTCGGGCTGAACGTGCCGACCGCACTGCCGGGCGTCGATCCGTCGATCCTCGATCCGCGCAAAACCTACGCCGACGAATCGCTGTGGCAGGAGAAGGCGCAGGATCTGGCGCAGCGCTTTATCGACAACTTCGCCAAATATACCGTCACCCCGGCGGGCGAAAAGTTGGTGAAGGCCGGGCCTAAGCTGTAAAGCAACCAGGGCGCCGCAGCGCCCTTCATACCTGTCTGCAAGGGCCGAACCCTCGGCCCTTTTCTCACGCCGCCGACGGCACGAAAACGCCGCGAAAACGCATGTTGCCAGAGGCAAGCCGCTCATAAGCCTCCGTGGCTTGATCCAGCGTGAAAGTCTCGACCATCGGCTTCACTTTGCCTTTCGCCGCCAGGTTCAGCACCTCACTCAGGTAGCGCTGCCCGCCGTGGGTCGATCCGATCACCCGCTGACGCATCATATGGAACGGCACACCTTCGGAAGAGATCGCGAACGGTTTACTGAAGTCCAGCCCGCACAGCACCACGCGGCCATCGACCCGCAAGCCGCTCATCGCCTCCTGCGCGGCGTCGAAGTCATTGGTGGTCACCAGCAGAATGTCCGCGCCGCCGTTCTCCCGCAGCGCCTGGCCGGAGGCGACGATGCGATCGGCGCCCAGTTGCTTCGCCAGCGCGTGCTTGTCCGGCGAATGGGTGATGGCAACGGTATCGAAACCGCAGGCTTTCGACAGTTGCAACGCGACGTGCCCCAGCCCGCCAATGCCTAACACCGCCACCGTCTCATGCGGCAGCGGCGCCGCGTCGCGCAGGCCGCTCCAGGTGGTATACCCCGCACACATCATCGGCGCGGCGTCGATGTAAGACAGCCCGTCCGGCAGCAACACCGTGCCTTCAGCGGCGATGGCGATATACTCGGCGTGGCCGCCCTGGGCGGCAAAACCGGTGGTGCGCGGCGCCGGGCAGTTCATCGCCGTTTGCCCGGTTAGCGGCCGATTCTCGCGGCAGTACGGGCAGCGGCCGCAGGCCGATTGCACCCAGGTGGTGCCGACGCGATCGCCAATCTGCCGCGTATGCACGCCGGCCCCCACCTCAACCACTTCCCCCACCACTTCATGGCCGGGCGTTTGCGGATAAATATCGCCGCCATATCCTTGCGTCGCCCATACGTCGGTATAACACATGCCCGAGGCGTGCACTTTGACCAGGACCTGCCCCGGTTCCGCCCGGGGCATCGGTACCTGTCTGATTTCCCAGGGCCGATTGGCGCCGGTCATAACCACCGCTTTCATCTTCTTTTCCATCATCAACTCCTCGCAGCAGGGTGGCGCCCGGCGGTTGCCCGGCGTCTCCTCATGAGCGTAAGGCAGGCTCCACGCCGCAACAATGCAGGTGAACCTCACTGTGGAGATGAAGGCGGCTCACTAATTGGCGTAGCCAAAAGCAGAACGCGAACGCATCAGGACTGCGCCGCGCGCAGATACTCGATCAACGCCTTCAGCGCGCCCGACACGTGGCGATGGCCGGAGTAGTAGAGGCACAGCCCCGGATAAGCCGGACACCACGCGTCCAGCGCGCGCTCCAGACGCCCGTCGTGCAGCGCTTCCAGCGCCAAATGCTCAGGAACGAAAGCGATGCCGATACCGTCGATGGCGGCGTCCACCATCAGAGGCTGATCGGTCAGCGTCAGCGAGCCGGTCACGCCGATCGACTCGCTCACGCCATCACGTTCGAATTCCCAGCGGTAAATCGTGCCGCTGTCGAAGCGAAAGCGGATGCAGTTATGACGCAGCAAATCCTGCGGCGTCGCCGGGCGCCCATGGACGGCGAAATAGCCGGGCGCGGCGATGGCGGCGAAACGTACGGGCGGGCTGACGCGCATCGCGATCATGTCCTGCGGTACGGCTTCCGCCAGCCGAATGCCGGCATCAAACCCCTCGGCGACGATATCGCTCAGCTTGCCGTCGCAGACGATGTCCAGATGGATATGGGGGTACTCGCGCAGGAAATCGGCCAGCAACGGACGCAATACCAGCCTGACTGCCCCTTCGCTGGCGTTGATGCGCACGGTGCCGCTCGGCGTGGCGCGCCATTCATCCACTTCATGCAGCGCCTGCGAAATAGACGACAGCGCCGGGCGCAGCTGCGCCGCCAAACGCTCACCCGCTTCGGTCGGCGCCACGCTGCGCGTGGTGCGGTTGAACAACCTCACCCCAAGCCGCTGTTCCAGGTTTTTTATCGAGTGGCTGACCGCCGACGGCGTCACCTCCAGCTCCACCGCCGCCGCGTGAAAGCTGCGATGGGTGGCGACGGCCAGAAAAACGGTCAAGGCGAACAGATCGCCCTGTTTGAACGGGTAAGCAGCATTCATGGGGGCATCGCAAAATAGTGACATAAATTGAACAATTAACATGACACAGATGAATGCGGCTCACAATGCGGCGCAATCCGCGTTTTCGCCGCGCAGCAATCCCGGCATCACCAGCGCCACCGCCGCCGCGATGCGTTCGTCGATCGCGCTGCCCGGCGGCAGCAGCCCCAACGTCATCTGGCGCAGCGGTTCGGCGATGGTCATCGCCAGCAGCAGATCGCTGGTTTGCGCCCAGTCGCGCGCAAGCAACCAGCCGTATTGCTGCTGGCGCCGCAGCCAATCCGCCACCGTCGCTCGCCCGCGCTGAATGCCGTTGCGCTGGTAGCTGTCCAGCAGCGCCTCACGCCCCGGGAAATCGCTCTGCAGCAGCCGAAACATGCCCACCGCTTCGGCGCTCAGCACCTGCTGCGCCACCGCCTTCAGTCCCGTTTCCAACAGCGGCGCAACCGCCTCCCGCCGCCCAGCATCCTGTGCGAAGGCCGGCTGAAACGCCTCGGTCCAGCCGCTCACCGCCTGCGCCACCAGCTCATCGCGATTGGCGGCAAAGCGATACAGGGTTTTTTTAGCTACCCCGGCGCGTTTCGCCACTGCATCCACCGTTGCCGCGGCGTATCCGCCGTCGAGCAGCAGCGCCAGCGTCGCCTGCGTCAGCGCGGCGCGCAGCGCCGTTTCCGGCGTGGCAGGCCGGCCGCGAGCGCGCAGCGGTTCTTCATTCGGGTTCGCCATAATTGTTCCTCACAAGCGTTGACAGACTCAGCATAACGACATAGCTTTATTTTGGAAACACATTTAGTTTCCAAAATAAAACAGGACCCCATTATGACACACCCTTCCCTGCTGGCGCCCTGGGGCGTCAACGATATCAACGAGTTGCTCAGGCCCGAGCCGCTGCGGCTGGAAATGGGGCTGAGCCGCAGCGCCGACGGCCTGCTCACCGTAGCGGTTCGAACCGATCTGCACGGTTGTAAAGGGCGCATGCTGGACTGGTGGTTCACCTTCTTCGAGAACACCCAGCACATCAACTGGTGGCACCCGCACGATCACGTCGAACATCGCGGCTGGGATCGCCACTGGAAAAAAGGGGAAAGCTACGTCGGCGCCAGCATCGAAGCGGTCGAATGGCTGGCGGAGCTGCCGCCGGTTGCGGCGCGCCTCAAGTTTCACGCCGCCGAGGACTTCTTCGCGCCGCAGCCGCTGCGCCAGGCGCGCGACGCGCAGGCAATCTCCGCCGCCGTTTGCGCGCGCATCGGCTTCGGCGATCAGGTGGCGTTGGATGACAACGGCGATCCCTGTGACGGCGAGATGCTGCATCTGGTACGTGATACGCCCTATGGGTGCGTGCTGCGCAGCCGCTTCCTGCTGGGTAAAGCCTGCGCCAACGCCCACGACGAACTGGCGGACGACATCGGGTTTAACCTGATGCGCCACTGCTACAACGAGTTCAGCTATCTGGCGCAGTTCCTGCCGTCGCTGTACTACGCCGAAAATGGCCGTGAGCCGGCGCCGTTGCTCTGGTAATCGCCCTGTGGAGGCCTGTTATTTTTTCGCGATATGGCTATAGTGATTTTCATCGTTTCCCCCGCGCTGATGACGGAGAAATCATGCAAAATCCACGCTATAGCGGCGGCTGCCTGTGCGGGCATATTCGCTTTCAGGCACACGGCCTGCCAGGCAACCCGCACAGCTGTTCCTGCGATTTTTGCCGCCGCCACTCCGGCGCGCCAACGCTGTGTTGGGTCGAATTCCCGCGTCAGGCCGTCGAGTGGAACGGCCCTGGCGGCATGCCCGCGCTGTACCGCTCCTCCCTCTACTCCAGCCGCGCCTTTTGCCCGCGCTGCGGCAGCACGCTGGGAGCGGTAGACGACGAACCGACGGTGGCGCTGGCCACCGGCAGCTTCGACCACGCCGATCTGCCGGAGCTGAGCCCGGTATCGCACGCTTTCGCCGATGTGTGCCCCGGATGGTGGCGCATCGACGGCATGCGCTGAGCGCCTCACAGTTCCCGCTGAAATCAATTGATTGTTTTGTCGTATAAATTTAGAACTGACGAACAATAATTCAAATGTATGGGAACGGGGATGAATCAACAGACTCTCGACGCGCGCCGCTCGCGTCAGGCGTTGCTGGCCGGCTCGGTCGGCAACTTTATCGAATGGTATGAGTTCGGGGTATACGGTTTTCTGGCCACCGTCATCGCCGCCAATTTTTTCACCCTGCAGGGTGAAAATGAAATCACCAGCCTGATCCTCACCTACGCCGCCTTTGCGCTGGCGTTTTTCTGCCGACCGATCGGCGCGGTGATCTTCGGCCGCATCGGCGATCGCATCGGCCGCCGGCCGACGCTGATTGCGGTTCTGCTGCTGATGACGCTGGCCACCGCGCTGATCGGCGTCATGCCGACCTACGCCTCGATCGGCGTCGCCGCTCCGCTGCTGCTGACGCTGCTGCGCATGTTTCAGGGGTTGTTCGCCGGCGGCGAATTCGGCGGCGCGGTATCGCTGATGACCGAGTTTGCTCCCAAGGGCAAGCGCGGGCTGTTCGGCGCCTGGCAATCGCTGACCGTCGCGCTCGGCCTGTTGGCCGGGGCTGGACTGGTGGCGCTGCTGGCCGCGCTGCTCAGCGCACAGCAGTTGCATGACTGGGGCTGGCGTATTCCCTTCCTGCTGGCGCTGCCGATGGGCGCCGTGGCGCTGTGGCTGCGGCTCAAGCTCGAGGAAACGCCCACGTTCACCCAGGCGCAGCAACGTGCGGAACACGCCGCCCCACCGCCGGAAGCGAAGCTGGGCGGCGTGGTGAAAACCATTCTGATCGGCATCGGCCGCATGATGGGTTGGTCGGCCGCCGGTTATACCTTCCTGGTGGTGATGCCTTCCTATTTGCAAACCTCGCTGCACGCCACCTTCCAACAGGCGCTGGTGGCGACGGTGCTGGCCAACGTCGGTTTCGCCCTGACCATTCTGCCGGCGGGCATCATCAGCGACAGGCTGGGACGAAAAACGGTGATGCTGACGGCGGTGACGGCGGTGATCCTGTTCACCTTTCCGCTGCTGCACCTGTTGCAGGATGCGCAAAGTTCACTGTGGGTCAAAGGGCTGGCGGTGATGATCGCCGGCGCCGTGGTCGGCCTGCTGGCCGGTCCCGGCCCGGCGATGCTGGCGGAGATGTTCCCGACCCGGGTGCGCTATACCGGTTTGGGGCTGGCTTACTCACTTTCCAATGCGGTGTTTTCCGGCTCTGCCGGATTGATTATCACCGGCCTCATCAAACAGACCGGCAATATCGATATTCCCGCCTACTACGTGGTCGCCACATCGGTGGTCAGCCTGTTTGCGCTGATGACGCTGCGCCGTGACGATCACCTGCGTTCGCTGAGCGAACGTTAATCTCGCTACAGGGGGCGACGCCGCCCCCTCAGCGCGCCGCGGCGCGGCGTTCGGCGCTGAAGCCGCGCTTTGCACTGCCCCAGGCAATGCTCCACCCCACCAGCAACAGGGAAAAAACCATCCAGGGGATGGCGTTAGCGCCGACGTTTGCCAGCAGAATTCCGCCCAACGCGCCGCTGACGGCAAAAGCCAGATTAAAGAAAGTGACCAGCAGCGACTGGGCGAGATCGGCATGCTCACCCGCTGCATCCGCCAGTGATGTCTGCAACAGCGTCGGCGCACCGCCGAAACTCAATCCCCATGCCGCCATGCCAACGTAAACCGCCCCGGCGGGCAAACCGTCCACGCCAAACGCCAGCGCCACCAACGCGAAGGCCGCCAGGCTGAACAGCACCAGCGCACGCAGCCAGCGATCCACCCATAAGCCGGTCAGCGCAATGCCCGCAACGGCGGCGATGCCGAACGCCAACAGCGCCAAATCCACCCTGGCCGCCAGGCCGCGCGCGGCAAGATAGGGCGCAAGATAGGTATACAGCGTGTAATGAGCCAGGATCCAACACGCCAATACGGCAAGGATAGGCCGCACGCCGGGAAGACAGAAAACCTCACGCAAACGCGCATTGCCTGGCGTTCGGCGACCGTAAAATTCGGGCAGCGTCAGCCGGATCCACACTAGCAGCAACGCGCTCAAGCTCGCCAGCACGGCAAAAATCCAGCGCCAATCCAACAGTTCGCCAAGCCAGGCGCTCATCGGTACGCCCAACGCCAACGCCAGCGGGATCCCCAGCATGGCGATCGCCATCGCCCGCCCTTGCAATGAGACGATGGCCAGACGGCGCGCGTAACCCGCGAGCAGACTCCACGTCACCCCGGTAGCGATGCCGACCAAAAAGCGCGCCCCCAGCGTCACGCCAAAACAGGGTGACAACGCCGTCACCGCGTTGCAGATCAAAAAGATGCCGATCGCCAACAGCAGCAGTCGGCGACGCGGCCACCCGCCCAGCGCCAACGTCAGCGGGATCGCCGCCGCCCCGGCGCCCAGCGCGCACAACGTCACCATTTGCCCCGCCCACGCCTCGCTGATGCTCATGCCTCGGGCTATCTGCGGCAGCATGCCGGCCGGCACAGTCTCATTAGCGGTCGCGATGAAGCTGCTCATCGTCAGCGCCAGCAATGCTTTCAGCGGCGGCAGCGCGCCATGCGCATTATCGCTATCGGTGGAAACAGAGTGAACATTCATTACCAACAACTCCCATGGTCAATTGCAGAGTCATCAGCGTCTCACCTTGCATACGGATTGATAATTAGCCTACCATTTGAATTATTTTCAAATCCAGATTGATAAAAATGGCAACGGACAGACTGGGCGACATGCGTTTATTTGCCGAAGCGGCGGCATCGGGCAGCCTTTCTGCCGCCGGCCGCAAACTCGGCCTTTCCCCCGCCGCCGCCAGCGCGCGGTTGTTCAAGCTGGAAGCGGCGCTGCACAGTAAACTCTTCGATCGCACCACTCGCCGCCTGCGTCTCACTGAAGAAGGGCGCATTTATCTGCAACACTGCACCCTCGCGTTGCAGGCGATTGCCGACGGCGAGGCGGCTCTGCAGGCCAGCCAAAGCGGCGTGTGCGGTAAACTTCGCCTCTCGGCCTCCGCCGATTTCGGGCGCAACCTTCTCAATCAGTGGATTGAAGAATTTTGCGCCGAACACCCCCGGCTGCAGATCGCGCTGACACTGTCGGACTCCCTATCCAACCTGCTGCAGGACGATCTGGATATCGCCATTCGTTTCGGCGCGCCGCGCGAAGAAACGCTCATCGCGCGGCGCCTGGCCGCCAGCCGACGCGTGCTGTGCGCCTCTCCGGCGTATCTGGCGCAATATGGCGAGCCGCGCACGCCGGCCGATCTCACCGGCCATCGTTTTATCGTACTGGTGACCGCAGCCGGCCCGCTGAATACGTTCCATTTCTCCCTGGACGGCCAGGCCTGGAGCCACACGGTGCCGCTGGAGAGCGCCTGGGAGACCAATGACGGCGCGCTGGCGCGCCAGTGGGCTTTAGCGGGGCACGGCATCGCGCGTAAAACCATCTGGGATGCGGCGGACGATATCCGCCGCGGGCGTCTGAAAGTCATTCTTCCCGACTTCACCCCGCATGAAGCCGGGATCTACGCCGTGTTTCGCCGCACGCCCTATCAGCCGCCGCGCGTGCGCCTGCTGTTGGATTTCTTGATCGCCCGCTTTGCGGCCGCCAGCCAATCGCCGCCGTTTCATGTCCCCCCGCAGGATGAGTAACCACGCTCGTTAATCCGCGTCTCTGCGTGAGAAACATCACAAATCAATTATGTTAACGTTAACTTTTGTGATTAACATCGCATGTGTGATATCGGACAGCTTCATCCCTTCGCGAGTTAACGTTAACAATAAAGCTGATTTCACTCACCGGGACCTTATCCATGAACCGCGAAACGAAAAAATATTACGTGCTGCTCAGCGGCCTGCTGTTCTTCTTTTTCTTCACCTGGTCTTCCAGCTTTTCACTGATCTCACTCTGGCTGAATCAGAAGATCGGCCTGAAAGGCGCCGAGACCGGCCTGATCTTCTCCGCTATCTCGCTGGTGGCGCTGTGCGCACAGCCGCTGTACGGGTTTATTCAGGACAAACTTGGGCTGCGCAAGCACCTGCTGCAGTTTCTCGGCGTGATGCTGCTGCTGACCGGCCCGTTCTTTATCTACGTTTACGCCCCGCTGCTGGCGAGCAGCCTGCCGCTGGGTGCGTTGATCGGCGGGCTGTTCATCGGTGCCACTTTCTTCGCCGGCATCGGCGCGCTGGAATCTTATACCGAGCGCGTCAGCCGCATCAGCGGTTTCGAATTCGGCCGCGCCCGCATGTGGGGCTCGCTCGGCTGGGCCAGCGCCACCTTTCTGGCCGGTTTTATCTTCAATATCGATCCGAACATCAATTTCTGGCTGGCCTCCGCCGCCGCCGTGGTGTTTCTGGTGCTGCTCAGCCAGGTGCGCGAGCTGAAGCCGAACGCCATGGCCGGCCTGGCGTTCGGCAAACCGGAGAACCTGCGGCTGCAGGACGCGCTGGCGCTGCTGCGCATGCCGGGCTTCTGGGCGTTGGTGGTGTTTGTGCTCGGCATCAGCGTATACAACGTTTTCGATCAGCAATTTTCGGTCTACTTCGCCTCACAGTTCGCGTCACGCGAACAGGGCAACGAGATGTACGGTTTTCTCAACTCGCTGCAGGTCTTCCTCGAAGCCGGCGGTATGTTTCTGGCTCCGCTGTTGGTGAACCGCATCGGCGCCAAGCAGGGGCTGTTGCTGGCGGGCAGCGTGATGGCGCTGCGCATGTTCGGCTCCGGCTTGGTCAGCGGCGCCTTGATGATCTCCGCCATGAAACTGCTGCACGCCGTAGAGTTGCCGATCCTGCTGATCGCTATCTTCAAATACATCGCCAGCCGCTTCGACAGCCGCCTCTCCTCCACGCTGTACCTGGTGGGCTTTCAGTTCATCACCCAGGTGATGGCCAGCTTCCTGTCGCCGCTGGCGGGCTACGGTTATGACCGCATCGGCTTTGCCGACACCTATCTGCTGATGGGCTGCGCGGTCGCCGCCACGACGCTTGTTTCCTGTTTCCTGCTGCGCGGCGAACGTTCCGCCACGGCAGCGCCCTTTCCATCCGCCATTAAATCAAGTGAGTCTGTCCAATGAACACTGCCTTAGCTCAAGCCGACCATGCGGTCGAGGCCCTGCGCGCAGAGCGCCGAGATGATTACTACCCGCAGTTCCATCTCGCGCCGCCCGCCGGCTGGATCAACGATCCCAACGGCCTGATCTGTATTGACGGCGTCTATCATGCGTTCTTCCAGCATCACCCCTATAACGAACACTGGGGGCCCATGCACTGGGGGCACGCGACCAGCCGCGATCTGATCCGCTGGCAGCACCAGCCCATCGCCCTGCCACCCGATGCGCCCTATGACCAAGACGGTTGCTTTTCCGGCTGCGCCGTGGATGACAACGGCGTGCTGACGCTGATTTACACCGGCCACGTGTGGCTGGGCGAGCCCGGCGACGACAGCCAGGTGCGGGAAGTGCAATGTCTGGCCACCAGCGAAGACGGCATACGCTTCGTCAAGCACGGGCCGGTGCTGGCCCCACCGGACGGCATTCAGCATTTCCGCGATCCGAAAGTCTGGCGCGAGAACGGCGAATGGTGGCTGGTGGTCGGCGCTAAAGAAAACGGCCTGGGCCAGGTACGCCTGTACCGTTCTGCAGACCTGCGCGCCTGGCGCTTCGATCGGGTGCTGGCCGGCGCGCAAACGGCGCATCAAGGGTATATGTGGGAATGCCCGGATTTCTTCCCGCTGGGGGAACAACACCTGCTGCTGTTTTCGCCGCAGGGCCTGGCGGCGCAGGGCTACCGCTACCGCAATCGCTTCCAGAGCGGCTATCTGCTCGGCCACTGGCGACCGGACGGCGACTTCAGGGTGACCCAACCCTTCTGCGAGCTGGATGCCGGCCACGATTTCTATGCGCCGCAGACCTTCACCGCCGCCGACGGCCGTCGGCTGCTGTTTGCCTGGATGGATATGTGGGAATCACCGATGCCCAGCAAAGCGCACCGTTGGGCCGGCGCCCTCACCCTGCCGCGCGAGCTGACGCTGGCCGCCGACGGCAGCGTCCGCATGAACCCGGCGCGTGAACTGGCGGCGCTGCGCCGAGCGTCGCACTCGTTTTTGGCGCAGACGCTGACCAATCAGCATTTGCCGCTGGCGAACGATGTGCAGGAACTCACTCTGACATTGAGACCGGCCGACAACGACGCCGAGCGTTACGGGCTGGCCATCGGGAGTGCGGCGCGGCTGTTCGTCGATAATCAGGCGCACCGACTGGTACTGGAACGTTTTCATGAAAACCCCGCCCTGAGTACCTGCCGCAGCGTGCCGCTGCCGGAGGGTGACATCCTGTCGCTGCGGATCTTTATCGACCGTTCATCGCTGGAGATTTTCGTTAATCAGGGATTGGCCTGCCTGACCAGCCGCATTTATCCGACGGAGGGGGATCGCCGCCTCAGCCTGTTTGCCGAGGGCGGACGGGCTGAGTTCGAGCCCATCACAGGATGGCGGCTGGCTAGCATCTGGGGGTAGTGGAAATGAGCACCGGGCGCGCAGCGACGCACCCGGTGCGGTTACAGCGAACCACGCTCCAACAGCGGGCAAGGCACTTTCACCGTATCACGCTGTTCCCGCTGCTCGATCACATGCAGCGCCGCAAGGCGGCCCAGCTCGTAGTGCGGCAATTGCACCGTCGTCAACGCCGGCAGGAACAGCTCGCCGATGCCAACCATGTTGTCGTAGCCCAGCACCGCCACCTGTTGCGGTATCCGCCATCCTTGCGCCAGCAATACCTGATACACCAGAAAGGCTATCCGATCGTTCCCGCATACCACGACATCGCAATCGCGCCGGCCGGCAGAGAAATGCCGCGCCAGCAGCGCGACGCAGCCGCGATAGCCTTGATCGCCGCCGCTCAGATCGAGATGATACTGCCGCAGCTGTTCAACATCGCGCCCAGCTTCGCGCCAGGCGCGCTCCAGACCGCGGCGGCGCAGCCCCGCCGCCAGCGTATCCGCCGGTAAATGTATGCACAGCGGCGTACGATAGCCTTTGGCGATCAGCGTGCGCATCGCGTCATACTGGCCTTGCTCGTCATCAGGAATGTAGCTGGCGATCGCATGCGCCGGGCTGACGCAGTTGGCCAGCACCAGCCTTTTGTCCAACAGTTTGGCCGGCACATCCACCTGACGCAGCCCCATGGTGGTGAAGATCACGCCGTCCGGGCGATGCGCCAGCAGCAGATCGACGGTCTGTTCGGCGTTGTCGTCGGCAAACAGATTGACGACGAAGCTGTTCCAGCCGTGCTCGCGCGCGGTTTTTTCAATCGACAGGATCATGTCCACCGAGAACGGCGTCGTGGCGGTGTCCAGCGCCAGCACGCCGAGCGTCTGTACGCGATTTCCGTCACCACGAATACGCCGCGCCGACAGATCCGGCACATAGTCCAACTGGTCGATAGCCTGTTTGACGCGCCGATAGGTTTCCGGCCGCAGCTTGCCGGGCTCATTGATGGCGCGGGACACCGTCATCAACGAGACTCCGGCAAGTTTTGCGACGTCTTTCAGCGAAGCCATGCGCCCTTCTTTATGATTAATGAGGAAAAGTGAATAATCCCATAACCAGGCGCAGGACTCTACTCCGCGTTAGCAGGCTGTGATGTCCGCCCACAGAATAGCGCCGTCGGCCGTCAGCGGCCTCACCTCGCCGCTCACCGCCTGCGCCGCCCACCAGACGCCCTCGCGCGCGCTCAGTTCGCCGCCCCCCGGCAGCGACCAGACCCCGCTCAGCACATACAGCACGCCTGCCCGGTTGGGTAGCAGGGTGACGGGCGCCGTGCTGCGCCGCACCTCGGCCGCCTGCCGGCCGCGGCGCGTCATGATGTTGAAATCCTGACTGGCGCCGCCCAGCAGCGTCGCTTCCAGCGCCACGTCGCCGGAAAACGCGAACGGCTCCCCGACGCGCGCCAACTGATGGTCGATATGCCCAGCGCTGAACAGCCGCACGCCGTCGCCTTCCAGCAGGGTGATCGAACGATCGATGCCCGCAAAGGCGGAAAACGGCCCGTCCTGCGCGATGGTGGCGATGCTGGCGCGCCAGTCAAAATCCTGCGCGCCCGGCGGCCAGCTGACGATTTCGCGGGTTTCCCCACCGCCGTTGCGCCACGGGCTGACCGGCAGCGCGGCGAAGTTAAAACGGGTCAGGCTCATTACGCCTCCTGCTGAAAGGTTTTCAGCACCTGCAGGAACTCGGCGCTGCTCTGCTGCTGCAGCGCGTGCCGTCCCTGCTCGATCACCTGCCGGCCGCCGACGAATACGTCGCGAATTTGCTCTTTGCCGCCGGCGAACAGCCAGCGGTTAAGGATCGAGGCGTCCGGCGCCGCCGCCAGATACGGATCGTCGCCGTCCAGCACCAGCCAGTCGGCGCGATAGCCGCTCTGCAGCCGACCGATCGGCGCGCCGCACGCCTGCGCGCCGCCCTGCAGCGCCTGCGAGTACAGCACATCGCCCACCGCCGACTGTTCCGGCGTCGTCAGGCGATTGCGACGCTGATCGCGCAGCCGCTGGCCGTATTCAAACCAGCGCAGCTCTTCCACCACGTCGAGCGAAACATGGCTGTCGGAACCGATGCCCCAACGCCCCTGCTGCTGCAGGTACGCGTCGCCGGGGAAAATACCGTCGCCGAGGTTGGCTTCGGTGGTCAAACACAGGCCGGCCACCGCACGGCTGCGCGCCAGCGCTTCCAGCTCGTCGCGATCCAGATGGGTGGCGTGCACCAGACACCAGCGCTGATCCACCGGCAGATGGTCATACAGCCAGGCCACCGGGCGCTGCCCGCTCCACGCCAGGCAATCGTTCACCTCTTTTTGCTGCTCGGCGATATGAATATGCACCGGCAAGGTGCGATCCGACGCGGCCAAAATCTGCTGCATCTGCCCCAGCTCCACCGCACGCAGCGAGTGGAAGCACAGCCCCTGATTCTGCAACGGGCGATCCGCCAGCTGGCGGGCAATCACCTGCTGCTGATGCAGATAGCTTTCGGTGTCCTGGATAAAACGTTTCTGCCCCGGCTGGGCCGGCTGCGCGCCGAAACCGGCGTAGCTGTACAGCACCGGCAGCATCGTCATGCCGATGCCGGCCTGATGCGCCGCCTCGCTGAGCCGGCCGGTCATCTCACCGCGATCGGCGTAGGGCTTGCCGTCGGCGTCGTGATGCAGGTAGTGGAATTCGGCCACCTGGGTGTATCCGCCCTTGAGCATTTCGATATACAGTTGACGGGCGACCACCTCCACCTGCTCCGGCGTCAGACGCTGCACCAGGCGGTACATCAGATCGCGCCAGGTCCAGAAGCTGTCCTGCGGGTTGCCCGCCACTTCCGCCAGCCCCGCCATCGCGCGCTGGAAAGCGTGGGAGTGCAGGTTCGGCATGCCCGGCACCGCGTCGCCGTGCAGCCGGGTGCAGCCTTGCGGTTCAGCGTCGGCGGTAACTTGAGTCAGATAACCTTGCGCATCGACGTCCAGCCGGACGTTATGCGCCCAGCCCTCAGGGAGCAAAGCGCGTGGGGCAAAATAAGCAGGCATGGCAGTATTCCACGGTTGATGTAACGGTGAATGAGGCGCGGCGATGGCGCGCATTCAGGAATTTTTGGCGGCCGCCGGCAAGTTTCTGGCGCGACGGCCACTAGTTGTATATACATATACATACGCCGACATCAACAGTAAACTGGTGTTATTATTTTTTTATTTGACGAGGTTAACGTCGTGGCTGAACAACAGACCGTGTTACAACTGGCGGCTGCAATGAGCGATGCCCCCGCCCCGATCTACCAACGGGTCAAACAGGCGATCGTGAATCAAATCCGTGCGGGGCATTGGCAACCGCACCAGCGCGTGCCCTCCGAAAGTGAACTGGTGGCGGAACTGGGCGTCAGCCGCATGACCATCAACCGCGCGCTGCGCGAGCTGACCAGCGAAGGTTTTTTGATCCGCATGCAGGGCGTCGGCACCTTCGTCGCCGAAGCCAAGGCGCATACCGCACTGCTGGAAGTGCACAACATCGCCGATGAGATCGCCGCGCGCGGTCATCGCCACGGCAGTAAAATCCTCGAGCTGAAGGCCCGCCCGGCCAGCGAGGAAGAAGCGACGGCGCTGGGCATTCAGCCCGGCCAACGGCTGTTCTACTCCCAGATCGTGCATTACGAAAACGACGTGCCGGTGCAGGTGGAAGACCGCTGCGTCAACCCGCTGGTGGCGCCGGATTACCTGAAGCAGGATTTCGACCGCGTCACCCCTTACACCTACCTGACGCAGGCCGCGCCGCTGACCGCCGGCGAACACATCGTCGAAGCGGTGATCCCCACCCGGCGCGAGCGCGAGCTGCTGCAGCTGGAGGACCACGAACCCGGCCTGCTGATCCATCGCCGCACCTGGTCCGGCAAAACCGTGGTCACCTCGGCGCGGTTGCTGTACCCCGGCAGCCGCTATCAGCTGTTCGGCCGCTTCACCAGCGAAGTCTGAACCCCGGCGGGCGCGCCCTGCGCCCGCATCTCCGCTGTCGATCACATCCTGATAACAAAATCTCGCCCGCCTCTTGTGACATCCCGGTGAATGCGTTAGGTTGTTTTTAATTGTATATACAACCATGTGGGAGCTGCGGCTCCGGCGGAGGAAAGCAATGACGTCTGAGATCCACTGTGACAGCCTGTGGCACGGCGCCGATATCGTCACCATGCGCGACGGTAAATATCACACCCTGACCGACGGCGCGATCGCCGTACGCGACGGCAAGATTGTCTGGATTGGCGAACATGCGGCGCTGCCGCCCGATCTTATCGCGGACGAAACGGTGAAATTCGACGGCGGCATCATCACCCCCGGCTTTGTTGACTGCCACACGCACCTGGTGTTCGGCGGCAACCGCAGCGGCGAGTTCGAACAGCGGCTGAACGGCGTAAGCTACGCCGACATCGCCGCACAGGGCGGCGGCATCATCTCCACCGTGAAAGCCACCCGCGAGGCCGACGAAGCGTTGCTGCTGGAGCAGGCGCTGTTCCGCCTGCGGCCGCTGCTGGCGGAAGGCGTCACCTGCGTGGAGATCAAATCCGGCTATGGCCTCAGCCCGGAGAGCGAACTGAAAATGCTGCGGGTGGCGCGCAAGTTGGGCGAGCTGCTGCCGGTCGAGGTGAAAACCACCTGTCTGGCGGCCCATGCGCTGCCGCCGGAATACGCCAACCGCGCCGACGACTACATCGATCTGGTCTGCGACACCATCATCCCGCAGGCGGCGGCCGCCGGTCTGGCGGATGCGGTCGACGCCTTCTGCGAGCATCTGGCGTTCTCACCGGCGCAGGTGGAGCGCGTCTTCGCCGCCGCCGAAGCCGCCGGTCTGCCGGTCAAACTGCACGCCGAACAGCTCTCCGCCCTCGGCGGCAGCACGCTGGCGGCGCGCCATCACGCGCTCTCCGCCGACCATCTCGAATACGCTACCGAGCAAGACGCCCGCGCCATGGGCTACGCCGGCACCGTGGCGGTGCTGCTGCCGGGCGCTTACTACCTGCTGCGTGAAACCCAATGCCCGCCGGTAGCGCTGTTCCGCAAACACCACGTGGCGATGGCGATCGCCAGCGACGCCAACCCCGGCACGTCGCCGGCGCTGTCGCTGCGCCTGATGATCAACATGGCCTGCACGCTGTTCCGCCTGACGCCGGAAGAGGCGCTCGCGGGCGTCACCACCCACGCCGCCAAAGCGCTGGGGCTGCAGCACAGCCACGGCACGCTGGAAACCGGAAAGGTGGCGGACTTCGTTCACTGGCCGCTGTCGCGGCCGGCGGAACTGGCTTATTGGTTGGGCGGCCAGCTGCCCTGTACGGTGATTTTCCGAGGAGAAGTACGTCAATGACCATTCGCGATCCTTTTAGCTTCCAGACCGGCAGCCTGCCGCTGCTGATCAGCATCCCACACGCCGGCACACAACTGACGCCGGCGGTCGAGGCCGGGCTGACCGACGATGCCCGTCCGCTGCCCGATACCGACTGGCACATTCCGCAGCTGTACGACTTCGCCCGGGCGATGGGCGCCAGCGTACTGGTCGGCAACTATTCGCGCTTCGTCATCGATTTGAACCGCCCGGCGGACGACAAGCCGCTGTACACCACCGCCACCACCGGCCTGTATCCCGACGTGCTGTTCGACGGCCGCCCAAGCTTCCTGCCGGGCAAAACGCCGACGGACAAAGAACGCGCCGTCTACCTGCAGCAAATTTGGCAACCTTATCATCAGCAGCTGCAGAACGAACTGGCGCGCCTCAAAGCGCGCCACGGCTATGCGCTGCTGTTCGACGCGCACTCGATCGCCTCGGTGATCCCACGGCTGTTCGACGGCCAGCTGCCGGATCTCAATCTCGGCACCAACGGCGGTGAAAGCTGCGCCCAGGCGCTGAGCGATCGGCTGGTCGCCTGCTGCGAGCAGCAACAGCAGTACACCCACGTGCTGAATGGCCGCTTCAAGGGCGGTTATATCACCCGCGCCTATGGTCAACCGCAGCAGCAACAGCATGCGATCCAGCTCGAACTGGCGCAGGTCAACTACATGTCCGAACAGTATCCTTTCGCGTTCGAGCCCCAGCGCGCCGCCCCGCTGCAGCGCCTGCTCAAGCAGATGATTGAAAGCCTGTTGGACGGTGCCGCCAGACTGAATTGATCACCCTTTACAGGCGCCGCCGGGCGCCTGTTTTTCTCCTGCCTCTAACCGCAACGCCAGCAGCAATCTGCGCGCTATATCAAAGTTTCGCGTGATTCCCCGCTAGCTGGTCTAAACAGCGCACAAAACGGCGGCCGACGAAAAACGCACTGCGCCACAATCAGCCCAAAAGCCCGCGCTCAGCGCCGGGCGGCGTGTGGCCGAGCTGGCCCGTTTCGAATATTCTCTGGAGGCCCTATGTCTGTAACACCGTTAAACTGGCGCGCTGCCGGCGCCTTGGCCGAACAACTGCTGGCCGGCTGGCAACGGCATGGCGAACCCGGCGGCGCCATCACCCTGTTTGACGCCCAACAACGTCGCGCCACCGCCTGCGCCGGCCTGGCCGATCTGGCGCAGAACACCCCCTTCACCGCCGACAGCGTGGTGCGTTATGCCTCAGTGACCAAGCATATCTTCGCCGCGCTGGCGCTGAACGCCACCGAGCGCGCCATTCGGCTGGAGCAACGCCTGGGTGAACTGCTCCCCGCCCTGCAGCCCGCGTTGGCGGACGTTACCGTCGGCCAGGCGCTGGACATGACCGGCGGCCTGCCCGACGTGCGCGAGACGCTCGGCCTGCTGGGCATCTCGCTGCACGCCGTCAGCGAGGCGCAGCCGGTGATGCAGTTTGTCGAGGGGCTGGAGAAATTGAACTACGAAGCCGGCAGCGAGATCGCCTACAGCAATACCGGCTATCGGCTGCTGGAGGCCGCGCTGCGCAGCAAAGGGTATGATTTCGACCAACTGGTGCAACAGCACATCGCCCGGCCGCTGCAGGTGCAGATGCGGGCGCCGGAAAGCTGGTTCGACGTGGTGCCGGGGTTGGTGCCGGGTTACTGGCGTGCGCCGCAGGGCTGGCAACACGCCAGCGCCGGCCTGCACCTTTCCGCCTCCGGCAGCCTGACCGGCAGCCTCAACGCCCTCACCCGCTGGCTGCAGACGCTGTTGGCGGACGAAGGCCCCGGCCAGGGCGTGCTGGCGCAACTCGGCGCACCGCGCCGCCTTAATCAGGGCCAGCTCAGCGCCTATGGCCTGGGTCTGGCGCAAACCCCGCTGGGCCGCCGCCGCTTGCTCGGCCACGGCGGTTCCCACGCCGGTTACAAAACCTATTTCCTGCTGGCGCCCGACCGTCAGGCCGGCGTCGCGCTGGTGGCCAACCGAGAAGACTGCGACAGTTTCGGTATGGCCCTGCAGGTGATGGCCGCGCTGCTGGGCGAACCGCTGCCGCAGCGCAGCGCCGCGATCCCCGACGGCCTCTACGCCACCCTGGCGGAGCCGCACTGGCTGGAGGTCAAAGATGGCAACCTGGCCTATCTGGGCAGCGATGAACCACTGTATCAGGGCGAGGATGGGTACGCGGTGTCGCTGTCCGCCCATATGCCGATCAAATTGAAATGGACTGGCGAAGCGATCGAGGGCGAAGTCGGGCATGTGGCGCGCCGTTTCCTGCCGGTCACGGCCAACGGCGACTGCCTGAAGCATGTGCAGGGGCTGTGGTATCACCCGCACTATCGCACCGCCTTTGAAATTCGCGGCAATCGGGTGCATATCGGCGTCGGCCCGGCGGCGCAGACCGGCACGCTCAGCCCGCTCGGCCAGGGCCGCATGCTGGTGGAGTGCCAGGACGGCCCGTGGTTAAAACGCTTTTGCCTCTATTTCCGCGGTTACAACGTGGATCTCATCGCCAACCGCAGCCGGATGCTGACCTTCCGCCGCAGCACCGTCGGCCGCGACTGACGCTCAGCGTGCGCTGCCGGTTTTGACCGCCAGCAGCGCATCCGCCAGCCGCTGTTTGTCGGCGTCGCTGAGATTCACCTGATCCACCGACGCCATAAACGCCGCCCGATCCGCCTCGCCGAGCGGGCCGGCACGCAGCCGCTCCGCCAACCGTTGCAATATCTGGCTGCTCAGTTGCGCGATCTGCGGGCGCACCTGCGCCAACGGGCGCGGCTGCCAGCCGGATCCCGGGTTCGCCAGCCAGTCGGCGCGATAGCGGTACTGAATCGCCTTGGCGGCGTCCATCTGCGCGGCGATAAAAGGCCGCACCGACGCCGGCTCCAACCCCAAACGCCCCGCCTCCGCCTGCGCGCTGGCCAACACCTTCGCCTCCTGCGCCAGATCTTCGATCGGCAAATGCTGCTGCGCCTTGTAACCGGCCACGTCTTTCATCAACGACAGCCGTTGGTTCACCAGCTCGCCGATAGCGGCGCCGCCGCCCGCCAACGCGGGAAAACTGGTCAGGCAACACGCTATCAATAACGCCCTGAACATGGCGCCTCCCTTATGATGCAGTGAAAACGTAAGGCCCAAAGTTCACCACGTCCGCCCCGCGCTGGCAAATAAAAAGGCCCCGCCGCAGCGAGGCCCGATAACGCTCGACAAACGTTAGTCGAAAACGCCATTGATCACGGAGGCCACAATCGCGGTGCTGAGTGCGACCAGCACCAGATCGTCGCCGGCGATACGCCACTCATAACCCGGGTACTGCGGCAACTCACGCAGCATCGAGTAAGGCACCACTTTTTTGGCGATGCCCGGCGGCAGCGGTTTACCGCGCGCCAGATTTTTGGCGATGCCCGGTGGCAGCGAGCTGTAGCCGGTCAAGCCATAGTTGTGCGCCAGCGAACGGGCGCGGTCGCGCGAGAGGCTGACTGATACCAGATTATCGTCGTTCCTATAGCCGCCTTTATCTTTATTGCCTTTGTTGCCGTGATTGCCGTTGTTACCGTTGTTGCCATGGTTACCGTTATTGCCGTGATTGCCGCTGTTGCCATGGCCGTTGCCGTTGCCGTTACCATTGCCGCCTTTGTCGGCCAAGGCCGGGGCGGATGACAACCCCAGCGATGCAATCAGCGCCAACACCGTGAGAGTCGTACGACGTTTGTTCATGTTGTGTATTCCTGCGTGGGTGACTCTGTTGACTATAGCTGGCCTTTTCCAGACAAACTATAAGGAAAACTCCGAGATGACAGTGCGGTTTTACGGCATTCGCGCCACTCTCTTGTTTTAACGCAAAACGCCTCGAAAATGCCGATGCTTGTCTCAGATTTTTCTTGAAGAAAAATAAGCCTTACGCTAGCGTGGGAAGGTAACAAAAAAGAGTTAGCGTGCTCTTTTTCGTCGCACCTCAAATCTTATTCTTATCATCCATAATGATAATAGCGAACATTTCCCGCCTCTCCGTGCGGGATTCTTTTTCCCGCCGCTGTCGCCCCAATCTGGTGCTTTATGTTGAGATTTCGTTGCCGATAATTTACATTCGCTGTCTGAGAAACCTCAACCTCCCGCGGTGGCCAGGCTGGCAACGGGTGGGCGTTCAGGAGCAAAAGACGTGCAAATGACCCTCATGGAATACATCACTCGGCACTTTAACGGCGATCTTCATCAGTACGCGCAGTCGGAAGGCGTCAGCCGTGAACAAATCATTAGTTGGATAAATAATGAATGTCACGTGATCAAAGGCAGACTGTTTATGCCGGTGAAGCATCTCCCGGTTGAACAAGCCCAGTGATGACGAAAAAAAACCCCGCCAGGCGGGGTTTTCTGTTTCTGATAGCACGGAAAATCAGAAGTTATAGCCGACCACGAGGTAATAACCCCAACCGGTAGACTTGATCGGGCCCTGCGGGGTGCCGATATCCGCGCCATCCTGCCACTGGCCGCCGTTATGGAAATAACGCGCCACGAAAGAATAGTGCCAGTGATCGTAGTTCAGCGCCAAAATGTGGCTGGAGGCGATAGAGTTGCTGGTGCGCACCTGTTTGCCGGTGCCGTCAACCCAATGGCTGTCCTTGCCCAGATCGGAGCCGAAGTCGAAGTTGGTGAAGCCGATGTAGCTCAGGTTGCCGCCCCACACCTGGGTCAGCGGCACGAAGTATTTCACCTTGAAGCGGTAACCGTCCCAGCTGTTCTCGTTGGCGGCCTGGTAGTTTTCCCACTGGTATTTGGCATAGATGTTCATCGACAGGCTCATCGGCAGACCGGTGTCGATATCGGTGCCCAGACCCATGTACCAGGTGTTTTGACGGCCGTCGGCGTTGTGGCCCAGATCATAGATGTAGTTGTTGGCGAAGTACCACTCTTTGAACGGACCGAAGCTCAGATCGGTGCCGGTCAGTTTGTCGATGGAGAAACGTGGTTCAATCTCCATAAACAGTGGGGAGCCTTTGTCCCAGATGCCGCGATCCGGGGTATTGCCTACGCCGAAGAATTTCGGCACGTCAACGTAACCGTAGAAATCGAACCAGTCTTTCTTGGCGAAGGCTTCGTATTCGAGATACACGTCGTTATTCAGCTGCGGCCCGAAACGGGTGTGGTAGCTGCCCACCACGTTGACGCTCTGGTGCCACCAGTCGGAGACATATTGACTGTCTTTGCTATCAGCCATTGATGATGCACTGTAAGACGCTGCGAGCAGTACACCTGCTGCGAGAGCTATTTTTTTCATTTTATTACCACATGCTTAAAGGGCCATTTCCTGCCCGTTTAGAAAAGATGACAATGAGTCTGCCGACACCTGGCGTTGTCTTCACACAGAAACTCGGATGACGCGCGCATTATAGAAACCACTGACTGTAAGAATCTGTGATCCAGTTACGCATTTCGCGAATAGGTAATCGATTGCGTTCACATTTGTCAAATTATGTTTCATGCAAATTCACATTCGCTGTGATTTTTGTCATGCACCGCGTTTTTTAGCGCAGTTTTTGAGCCAAATGACATCAGGGCGTGATCACGCCCTGGAAAAGAAAAAGCCGACGCGCCAGCGTCGGCCTTCATCAGAATCAGGAGAAAGTGCGGAACGTGAAATCAGTTCACCGCCGGCACCGCTTTGGCGATGTTTTCCTGGCGGAACGCCACCTCTTCGCCGTTTTTCACCTCCCAACTGGCGACAGGAATATCGGTCTTGGGCGCCGCCGCGACGACCGAGCCGTAAATCAGCTTGTCGTCGCGACGCAAAATATAAACGTCGAGCTGATATTCATGTCGCAAATTCGCCGTGGTCAGGCGAACGGTATCGCCGCGCTCATAGTGATGCACGTCGATTTCAGGCTGTTGAATAAATTGAATGTCGCTTCTCATCGTCGTCGTTCCTTCAGGCAACATGGCTAGTTAAATTCTAGTTCAACATTGCGACGACAGCGGATAATTTCCGTTAATTTCCGCGAGTTGCCCGCCAACAGATCAGCGAACCGAGAGTGACCATCGCCACGCCCTGCCAGAAATTGACGGTCAGCGAGGTGTGCAACACCAACGCGGCGAACACCGCCGACAGCACCGGGGTAAAATAGGAGACGGTGGCCAACAGCGTCATGTTGCCGTGCAAGATGCCGACGTTCCAGGCGGCATACCCCGCCCCCATCGCCACCCCGGCGCACAGCAGCGTTACGGTCACGCCGAGGCTGAACTGCATGCCGCTTTCCGCGCTGAAGGCATACTTCAGCCACAGCGCCAGCGCGGTCAGCACGATGAACAGCACCACGCCGTTGCTGCCCTGGGCGATCTTCTTGGTCAGGTTGCAATACAGCGCCCAGATCACCGCGCCGCTGAAGGCCAGCGCGTAGCTGAGCGGGTTGCTGCGCACGTTGGCCAGCATCTGCGCCGGCGACCAGCCGCCCTCGCCGCTCATGATCCAACCGATGCCGAACAGCGACAGCAGCAGCCCCGGCAGCAGCCACCATTTCGCTCTTTGGCCGTTAAGCACCAACGCCATCAGCACGGTGAAACAGGGCCACAGGTAGTTGATCATGCCCACTTCTATCGCCTGCAGGCGGGTATTGGCGTAGCCGAGCGACAGCGACAGGCAGATCTCGTAACTGACGAACAGCAGGCTGCCGACGATGAGATAAGGCCGCGGAAAGCTGCGCCATTTCGGCATGCCGAGCGCCACCAGCAAAAACACCGCGCTGACGCTGTAGATCATCGCCGCGCCGCCGATCGGCCCCAGCCCTTCGCTGACGCTGCGGATCAGGCCGACGACGCTGCTCCACAGCACGATGGCCAACAAACCGAGCAACGTGGCGCGGGTACGCAAGGGCAAAGCGGGCATAAGGCAGGTCCAATAGGTTATTTTTTATCAGTTTTTTCACTCTACTGCCGCACGCGCCAAAAAGAAAGGCGGGAAACTCCCGCCTGTGAATTTATTGCTGCGGTTGCCGCTCCAACTGCGGCGGCGGCTGACGAAAACGTCGGGTCAGCCAGGCCAAATAGCCGAAACCCAGCGTCGCCCAGATAAGCCCCATGGTCAGCGAGCTCTTCTCCAGGTTCAGCCACAGCACCCCCACCGTCAACGCCCCCACCAGCGGCAGGAACAGGAAGTTGAAGCGATCCTTCCAGCTTTTGTTGCGCCCTTCGCGAATAAAGAAGTGGCTGACCACCGACAGGTTAACGAAGGTAAAGGCTACCAGCGCGCCAAAGTTGATCAGCGCCGTAGCGGTCACCAGATCGAACGACAGCGCCGAAAACGCCACCAGCCCGACCATCAGTACGTTCAGCGCCGGCGTACGCCATTTGGGGTGGATATAGCCGAAGAATTTCTCCGGGAACACGTTGTCACGCCCCATCACATACAGCAGGCGCGACACGCTGGCGTGCGACGCCAGGCCGGAAGCCAACGTGTTGATAAAGGTCACGCACAGAAAGATCGACTGGAACAGCTTGCCGCCGACGTACAGCGCGATCTCCGGCAGCGCGGCGTCGGGTTGGTGAAAGCGTTGAATGGTCGGGAAAAACAGCTGGATAAAGAACGAAACGCTAATAAAGATCACCCCGCCGTACAGCGCAGTCAGGAAGATGGCGCGCGGGATAACCTTGGCGGCGTCGGGCGTCTCCTCGCACAGCGTGGTGACCGCGTCAAAACCGAGGAACGAGAAGCACAGGATAGTCGCGCCGGTAATGATCGGCAGCAGGTGGGCATTCTCGCTGAGGAACGGCCGCAGGCTCCACACCGTGCCCATCCCCTCGCCGTTGTGCAGGCCGCGCACCACCAGGTAGATAAATACCAGAATGATCGCCACCTGCGCCAGCACGAACAGGGTATTGAAGTTGGCCACCAGATTGACGCTTTTCAGGTTGATGGCGGTGATCAGGATAACGAAGCCCACCACCCACACCCAGGGCGGCACTTCCGGGAACAGCGCGGTCAGGTAAATCTTCGCCAGCAGCGTATTGATCATCGGCAGGAACAGATAATCCAGCAGCGACGACCACCCCACCAGAAAACCGACGTGCGGGTTGATCGCCTTCTGCGCATAGGTGTAGGCGGAACCGGCGGTGGGAAACTGGCGCACCAGTTTGCCGTAGCTGATGGCGGTGAACAGCACGCCGGCCAGCGCCAGCAAATAGGAGGTCGGCACATGGCCGTCGGTGAGGCCGGAGACAATGCCGAAGGTGTCGAACACTGTCATCGGGGTCAGATAGGCCAGGCCCATCATCACCACCTGCCACAGCTTGAGGGATTTGCGCAGCTGTGGTTTGCCCGCCGGGCCGCTGTCGATGGCTTTAATCGTCATGGCAGTTCCCCTTTTGGTCCTCTGCTGTCAACCGTGCAATGTCATTCAGAGAGGCCGCGGGGAAACTGCTGTTCAGGCGGCGGGAAAAACGATTTGGGGTCACTGTCGGGCGGCCGGCGACCGGCCCGTAGGCACTGCGGCACAGGCAAACGCCTGCGCATGGGGATGACTGAGTCATGGTTATTTCCTCGTCGGCGTCCTGTACGCCGTGATAGAAGAAATTCTTTACCGCAGCGCGCAGCCTCACCGGCCACAGGAGAGCCGATGAAATGCGCCGGACGCGCGCGGTAGTCGCAGGGTGAGCGGGATCAGGCGTTTTTCAGCATCCACTCGATTTCGGTTTCGGTGATCAGGCGCTCGAACTGCACCAGCTCGTCGGTTTTGCAGGCCAGGTAGACATGGCTGAAGCGTTCGCCCAGCAATGCATTGAGCACCGGCTGATGTTCAAACTCGTACAGCGCGTCGCTCTGGCGGATTGGGAACGGCAGCCCGTCCTGCTCCAGCCCGTTGCCGGTCACCGGCTCAGGCAGCGGCAATGCGGTTTCCAGGCCGTAGACAATGCCGGCCAGAATGGTCGCCATCACCAGATAAGGGTTAGCGTCGGCGCCCGCCACGCGATACTCCACGCGGTGGTTGTCGCGATCGCCGCAGGGAATGCGCAGCGCCACGGTGCGGTTGTTATGCCCCCAGGAAGCCTGGGTCGGCACATACATGCCGGGCTGGAAACGGCGATAGGCGTTGACGTTCGGCGCCAGCAGCGCCATCGAGGACGGCATCAGGGCGATCATGCCCGCCAACGCCTGTTTCAGCAGCGCCGAATCTTCGCCGTCGTCGTCGGCGAACACATTGTCGCCTTGCGCATTCAGCATGCTGATGTGCACGTGCATGCCGCTGCCGGCGTGCTCTTCATACGGTTTGGCCATAAAGGTGGCTTGCATGTTGTGGTTCTCGGCCACCATGCGCACCAACCGTTTCAGCGCCAGCGCATGGTCGCAGGCCTGCAGCACATCATCGGTATGGTGCAGGTTGACTTCGAACTGCCCCGGCGACGCCTCCGCCACCGCGCCGTCCGCCGGAATGCCCTGCAAACGGGCCAGCTCGTCGATTTCGCTCAGCACATCGGCGAAATGGTTCAAGTTATCGACGGAGTACACCTGGCTTTGGGTGTTGCGCTCCTGAGTTCCAGGCGCGCAAGGCGGCTGCAGATAGCCCTCCGCATCGCGTTGACGATCGATGAGATAGAACTCCAACTCTACCGCTACCACGGGGGAAAGCCCGCGCTGACGCAAACGCTGCCACACTCGGTTCAGCACATTGCGCGGTTCAACGTCAAAGGGAGTGCCATCTTCATCCAGCATGGTGAGCAGCACCTGCGCGATATATTGCGGATCCGCCGCCGACGGCGTCAGCGTGCCCGGTACCGGCACGCACACGTGATCCGGCTCGCCCAGCTCCTGCCCCAGCCCGGCCTCTTCTACGACGTTGCCGAGAATATCCATCGCAAATACCGACGCGGGGAAATAACAGCCCTTCTCCAGTTTGTTCAGGCCGCCGACCGGGATGCGTTTGCCGCGGAAGCTGCCGTTCAGATCGGTCAGCAGTACGTCGACATGTTGGGTTAACGGATAACGTTCCAGGTACTTCTTCACTTCGCGCTGGAACGCGCTACTTCGTCTCTCTTCACTGTGCTGAACAAAGTTTTCCACTTCTACGATGTTGGTCTGCATGGTTCACCCGCCGTTTGTGTTTTGCTGTCGTCGATGTTTATTGACCGTCTTGTTCAATATAATGCCCACAAATGAAACGTAGGTGAAACAAATTTGTTTTGCAAGTGTTACTTTTGGTTTGAATATTGCCCAATCGACTGCTAGATTTATAGAATATTGAACGAAATCGGCGGTGGAGAAGCTTATCGTTCATAATTTCGAACGTACCAAGGGGATAGCATGGACAATATATTTAACAGACCAGTCATCGGCGTCGTCATGTGCAGGTATAGGTTAAACGGGCACCTCACACAGACCTTGCAAGAAAAGTACCTGAATGCCGTTATCACCGCCGGCGGCTTACCGATCGCCCTGCCGCACGCGCTGGCGGAACCGGAAATGCTGGCGGAACTGTTGCCGCGCCTCGACGGCATTTTGCTGCCGGGCAGCCCCAGTAATGTGCAGCCGCACCTTTATGGTGAAAACGGCGATGAGCCTGACGCTGATCCTGGCCGAGACGCGTTGAGCCTGGCGCTGCTCCGCCAGGCGTTCGACAGGCGCATTCCCCTTTTCGCCATTTGCCGCGGCATGCAGGAGATGGTGGTCGCCACCCAAGGCACCCTGCATCGCCGCCTGTACGAACTGCCCGAGCTGCTGGAGCATCGTGAAGATCACGACCTGCCGCTGGAACAGCAATACGCCCCCGCCCATGAAGTCATCGTTCAGGAAGGGGGGCTGCTTTCGCAACTGATACCGGATTGCAACAGATTCTGGGTGAACTCGCTGCACGGCCAGGGCGCCAAAACCCTGGGCGCGAGCGTTCGCATCGAGGCGCACGCCGCCGACGGAC
Source organism: Serratia sp. CY71090 (assembly GCF_052166845.1). NCBI lineage: Bacteria > Pseudomonadati > Pseudomonadota > Gammaproteobacteria > Enterobacterales > Yersiniaceae > Serratia > Serratia sp. CY71090. The sequence continues at coordinate 67,451 of NZ_JBJNOA010000013.1, forward strand.
TGGTGGAGGCAATCAGCGTGCGCGATCAGCCCTTCGCGCTCGGCGTGCAGTGGCACCCGGAGTGGAACAGCGACGAGTACGCCCTGTCGCGCCTGTTGTTTGATGGTTTCATCACCGCCTGTCGGAACTATCAAAAGGAAAAACGCCCATGAGCGACGTCAGCTTGGCACCGGGAAAACGTCTGTCGCAGATCCGTCAACAATTGGGGTTGTCGCAGCGCCGGGTCGCCGAACTGTCTGGGTTAACCCACAGCGCCATCAGTACTATCGAGCAAGATAAGGTCAGCCCGGCCATCAGCACGCTGCAAAAACTGCTGACGGTATACGGTCTGTCGCTGTCGGCGTTTTTCGCCGAGCCGGAAAAACCGGCAGAACCGCAGATCGTGATAGGCAGTGACGATCTGATCGAAATCGGCAGCCAGGGCGTTTCGATGAAGCTGATCCACAACGGCGATCCGAACCGCACGCTGGCAATGATGATCGAGACCTACGAACCGGGCACCACCACTGGCGAGCGCATCAAACACCAAGGGGAAGAGATCGGCACGCTGCTGGAGGGCGAAGTGGTGCTGCAGGTCAACGGCCAGAGCTATCACCTGCTGGCCGGGCAGAGCTACGCCATCAATACCGGCATTCCCCACAGCTTCAGCAACACGTCGGCGCGCATTTGCCGGATTATCAGCGCCCATACGCCGACGACATTCTGATCAACGGAGCCAGGCATGAACTTTCACCATTTGCAGTATTGGCAACAACGGGCGCAGGCCCTGAAGATTGAGCACCAGCTGTTTATCGACGGCCGCTACCAGCCGGCCGCCGCGGGGAAGCGTTTCGCCGTCGAAGATCCCGCCGGCCGCCGTGAGCTGGCCCAGGTCGCGCGCGGTGAAGCCGCCGACATCGATCGGGCGGTCAGCGCGGCGCGCGCCGCCTTTGAACGCGGCGACTGGGCGCAGGCCGCGCCGGCGCAACGCAAAGCCACGCTGCTGCGCTTCGCCGATCTGATGGAGCAGCATCACGAAGAGCTGGCGCTGCTGGAAACGCTGGACACCGGCAAACCGATTCGCCACAGCCTGCGCGACGACGTGCCGGGCGCTATCCGCTGCATCCGCTGGTACGCCGAAGCGATCGATAAGGTGTACGGCGAAATCGCCCCCACCGGCCGCGATGCGCTGGCGCTGATCGAGCGCGAACCGATCGGCGTGGTCGGCGCCATCGTGCCCTGGAACTTCCCGCTGCTGCTGGCCTGCTGGAAACTCGGCCCGGCGCTGGCCGCCGGCAACAGCGTGGTGCTCAAACCCTCCGAAAAATCGCCGCTGAGCGCCATCCTGCTCGGCAAACTGGCGCAACAGGCCGGGTTGCCGGACGGCGTGCTGAACGTGGTGCCCGGCTATGGCCACGACGCCGGCAAGGCGCTGGCGCTGCACCGCGACGTCGATGCCCTCACCTTTACCGGCTCCACCCTGGTGGCGAAACAGCTGATGATTTACGCCGGCGAATCGAACATGAAACGCGTCTGGCTGGAGGCCGGCGGCAAGAGCGCCAACATCGTCTTTGCCGACTGCCCGGATCTGGATCAGGCCGCCCGCAGCGCCGCCGCCGGCATCTTCTATAATCAGGGGCAGGTGTGCATCGCCGGCACTCGCCTGCTGGTCGAGGCGAGCATTCAGCAAGCGTTCCTGCAGGCGCTGCGCAAACATGCGGCGGCCTTCATCCCCGGCGACCCACTCGATCCCGCCACGGTGATGGGCACGCTGATCGACAGCGGCCACTGCGAGAAAGTGGCCGGCTATATCGATCGGGGGCTGAGCCAGGGCGCCGCGCTGTTCCTCGACGGGCGCGACCATCCACAGGGCGAGCACGCCGGCTATCTGGGGCCGACCATCCTCACCCAGGTGGACAATGCCATGAGCGTGGCGCGCGATGAAATCTTCGGCCCGGTGTTGGCGGTGACCGCCTTCGACGACGAGCAACAGGCGCTGCAACTGGCCAACGACAGCGACTACGGCCTCGGCGCCGCGGTCTGGACCCGCGATCTGGCGCGGGCGCACCGCATGGCGCGCCAGCTGAAAGCCGGCACAGTGTTCGTCAACAACTACAACGACGGCGACATGACCGTGCCGTTCGGCGGCTATAAGCAGAGCGGCAACGGCCGCGACAAATCGCTGCATGCGCTGGACAAATTCACCGAATTGAAAACCACCTGGATCTCGCTGGAATAAGGGCTTACATCATGACTGAACACGTAAAAAGCTATTATGCGGCCACGGCCAACGCTCATCAGCCCTATCCGCAACTGAATGAATCGATCGAATGCGACGTCTGCGTGATCGGCGGCGGCTATACCGGCCTCTCCTCCGCGCTGTTCCTGGTGGAAGCCGGTTACGACGTGGTGGTGTTGGAAGCGGCGCGCATCGGTTTCGGCGCCAGCGGCCGCAACGGCGGCCAGTTGGTCAACTCTTACAGCCGCGACATCGATGTGATTGAAGAGCGTTACGGCGCGGAAAGCGCCCGCCTGCTCGGCAGCATGATGTTTGAAGGCGCGGAGATCATTCGCAGCCGCATCAGCCGCTACGCCATCGACTGCGACTACCGCCCCGGCGGCATCTTCGCCGCGCTGAACAACAAGCAGTTTCATGCGCTGATCGAGCAAAAGCGCAACTGGGAGCGCTACGGCAATACCCAGCTCGAGCTGCTCGATGCGGACCGGGTGCGCCAGGAAGTCGCCAGCGATCGCTACGTCGGCGCGCTGCTCGATCACAGCGGCGGCCACATCCATCCGCTCAATCTGGCGCTGGGCGAGGCCGAGGCGATTCGCCTGCAGGGCGGGCGCATCTTCGAGCAATCGGCGGTGACGAACATCCGCCACGGCGAACCGGCGCTCATCAGCACCGCCAACGGCCAGGTGAAGGCGCGCTTCGTCATCGTCGCCGGCAACGCCTACCTGGGCGATAAGCTGGAGCCGCGGCTGGCCAAACGCAGCATGCCGTGCGGCACTCAGGTGGTGACCACCGAACCGCTGGCGCCGGAGATCGCGCAGGCGCTGATCCCGCAGAACTACTGCGTGGAAGACTGCAATTACCTGCTGGATTACTACCGCATCACCGCCGATCATCGCCTGCTGTACGGCGGCGGCGTGGTGTACGGCGCGCGCGATCCGGACGACATCGACAACCTGATCCGGCCAAAGCTGCTGAAGACCTTCCCGCAGCTGAAAGGGGTGCGTATCGACTATCGTTGGACCGGCAACTTCCTGCTGACGCTGTCGCGCATGCCGCAGTTCGGCCGGCTGGAGAATAACGTGTACTACATGCAGGGCTACAGCGGCCACGGCGTGACCTGCACCCATCTGGCGGGCAAGCTGATCGCCGAGCTGATGCGCGGCGACGCCGAACGCTTCGACGCCTTCGCCAAGCTGCCGCACCTGCCGTTCTTCGGCGGGCGCAACCTGCAGATCCCGTTCACCGCCATCGGCGCGGCCTACTACACGCTGCGCGACCGCATCGGCGTCTAAAACAGCAGGCCCGGTCATCCTGACCGGGCCTGTGCGTTAACGCTTAGACGATCTTCGGTTGGCCGTCCGAGGCGGTCGCCCCGCCATCGACCGGAATATTGGCGCCATTGATAAAGCTGGCGTCGTCGCTGGCCAGGAACGCCATCACCGCCGCCACTTCTTCCGGCTCCGCCGCGCGCCCCAGCGCGATGCGCTCATTGAACTTATCGCGGATCTCCTGCGGCCAGCCGTTGGTCATGTTGGTTTTGACCAGGCTCGGGCAGACTGAGTTGATGCGCACGCCGTCACCGCCGTGATCGAGCGCCATGGCGCGCGTCAGGTTGACCACCGCGCCTTTCGCCGCGCAGTAATAGGCCGCGCCCCAGTCACCGCCCAGGCCGGACACCGACGCGGTATTGACGATGCAGCCCTTGGTCTTCAGCAGGTGCGGCAAGGCGAATTTGGAGCAGAACACCACGCCGTCAATATCAACCCCGGCGATGCGACGCCAGTCGTCGACGCTGGTTTCCAGCACGCTGCCCGCCACGTGCACGCCGGCATTGTTCAGCAGGACGTCGATGCGGCCCAGTTTTTCCACCACCTCGTTCATCATTTTTTCAACCGCGACGTGATCGGACACATCGATATGCACCGCCATCGCCCGGCCCTTCGGCAGCGAAGCGGCGACCTTGTCCACCGCTTCCTTGGCCCAGTCGGCCAGCACCACAATGGCGCCCTCGGCGGAGAAACGCCGCGCCGCCGCTTCCCCCATGCCATTGCCCGCACCAGTGATAACCACGACTTTATTGTCAAAACGCATGAGACCTCCTCCATGTGAACGTATTTATATAAGTCATACAAATCTCATTACCCCGAGGATAAGACGCCTCTTCGCGGAGAGCCAGTCAAAACGTGCGGTTTATTAACCAAAAAGAGGTATGGCAGTGATTTCAATGCGCTGGATTAACCTTTATCGGATTTTGGCCAACATATTGATGGAGAAAATAAAATTCCAGGCAGTCACTATTTTTCGTGCGGATTGTCAGCAAGCGAAATTATTGCAGGTATGCGGTTATCTTCACCCAGAGATAAGCGATGCGAATGGAAAACGGCAGCCGCCCGCAGGCGGCCGCGACTATTTTTTCTCGATGGGAACAACCAGCAGATCAACGTTCAGCTCGTTGATCGCCTGACGCGCCGAAGAGACCAGTCGGCTCCAGACATCATGATGATGGCCGAAAATCACCAGATCGAACCCTTTTTCCTTCGCCACCCGATTCAGCTCTTCCGTCAACGCGCCGCGGCTGACGATCACCTCTTCCACCGGATACGACGACTGCCCTTTGATCGCATTGAGCATATTCTTCACCCGCTCCGAAAAGGTGCGATCGGTGTAGTTGTAATCGCCCACGCCCAGATCGACGTAATAGCCGGCGCGGTGGATGTCGATATAGATCAGGGAAAGTTTGGCATTGAGCGCGGCGGCCAGTCTGGCGCCCTTGCCCAGCAGGAACTCGGCGTCTTCGCTGAGATCCGTGGCGACAACGATATGCCGGTAAGCCATGATGGCGGCCCTCCTCGTCAGATCCGTAAACAGGATGGCGCTCCTTGCCGCATGTTTCTTATGCATCTTAAGTTTAGCCCAGCGCCGGTTCCCTCGCCTGCCCCCTCGGCAAACGGTCGACGAGCGCCATCGCCTCGGTGTCCCAGACATTCACCGGAATGTGCCGCATGCGTAATTCTTCCCGGCCGTCATCGGAGCGGCGGCGCGATCGGTCGGGTGGATTCTGTGCGGGATTCGTTATAAAACTAACGGTACTCTTGTTGTAACAGGCAATCTTCCATGATCGATATGTCCGCCGTACTCGCCGTTTTCACCGTGTATATTGTCGGCGTAGTGATCCCCGGCCCCAATTTCGTCGCTGTCGCTCACAAAGCCGTTTCAGCACGCCGGACAGAGGCGTTTGCCTTGGTGGCCGGCATCGTGCTGGTCAATCTGTTCTGGGCGAGCAGCGCCCTTCTTGGCATCGGCGTGGTTTTCGCCCTGTTCCCCTGGTTGGCTATGGCGATTAAAATCGCCGGCGCCGGCTATTTAATGTGGTTCGGCTATCGGCTTATCGCCCAGGCGGCGCCCTCTTCCGGCACCCCTGCGGCCACCGGAAAAAGCGGTTTTCGCGCCGCCTTTCTACAGGGTATCGCCACCAACATCGCCAACCCCAAATCCATTGCGTTTTACGCCGCCGTCTTCTCATCAGCGGCGCCCAGCCATGTTTCTACACCGACTTTCCTCGCCATGCTGCTGGAGGTCGCGGTGATAGCCAGCTTGTGGTACGGGCTGGTGGCGCTGGTATTGTCGCACGCGCCTGTCGCCGGCGCCTACCGCCGCAGCAAGGCTTGGATCGATCGCGCCTGCGGCACCTTGATCATCGCACTGGGACTGCGGCAGTTGCTCAGCCGATGATCGCGATCCCCAGCCGCTCCAGCAGTTGAGCGGCCTGGTGACTGTCCATTTTAACGCCCTGCAGATCGGTGGTGCGTAAATCCAACTCGCCCAGTTCCGCGTTGCTCAAATCACATTGGGTGACATCGGCGGCGCGCCAGTCGAAACCGGAGAATTCGCCGCCGGACAGATCGGAACCGCTGAAACTGGCGCCGAGCACCTGCGCCCCGTGCCAGCGGTTTTCCCACAGCTCGCATTTCTCCAGCACCACCTTGGCGAAGTTGGCATAGCTCAGGTTGCTTTTGGTGATATAGGCGCTGCAAAACCAGGTGCGGCTGGTGATCATGTTCATAAAGCTGGCGCCGCGAAAATCGGCGCCCTGCGCGCGGCATTCGCGGATCTCCACCCCCAGCGCGCTGGCATGGCGGAAATCGGCCATCGACAAATCGCAGCTTCTGAAGCTGGCGTCTTTCAGGATCGCGCGGCTGAAATTACCGCCCTGTCGGCTGTCGCGATCGTAAAACTGGCAGCCGATAAACTCGGTGCCGGTCAAATCGGCGCCCGAAAAATCGCACAGCATAAAGCTGCCGTTTTCAATTTTTTCGCCGGTAAAGCGGTTACGGTCAATCTTTTCACCCTTCAACATCAGACTCATCGCAGCACACCTGTTTATTTATACAGTATGTGCGCATTTAATCCTATTCCGGCGCGGTTGGCAATCGCCGTCGATCAGCGGCCATCCGCTGCGGCCGGTTCGAACGCCACCTTGACGATACTGAACGTCTTGGTACTTTCCGCCTGAGCGACGTCGGCAAACAGCCGGGGGTAACGGGAGTTGACGACCCACACCTCGCCATCGCGCAGCGCGGCGCCGGTCGGCCCATCCAATCCCGGCGGTGCGGCGACCGCGGCGATACGCGCACTCGCCCAGCCGTCGGTCGAGGAGAGCAGCGTCACGTCACCGGACATGCTCCCCTTTTCACCCGGAAAAGACTGTACGATCACCAATTCATGGGCGTTTTTGAGCCGCAACCCGTCCGGCCCTTTTAAGCGTTGCGGCAACCTGATTGCACTTACCGCAGGCGCGTTATCCAGCGTCACCTTCCACAGCAGCCCGCGGGTGTAGTCCGCCGCAATCAGGAAGCCGTCCGGGTGATACACGACGCCATTGAGATAGGGCCGCGTGCCCTGCGCAGCGGCGGGTGCGTCTGCCGGCATCAAGCGCGCTGAACGCACCAAAATCGACACCTGGCGCGTTGCCCGATCAATCTTGTAAATCTGCGGCTGGAAGCTGTCGGTGACGTAGATATTGCCCTGCGCGTCGAGCGTCAGATCGTTGGCCAGCGTCGGCCCATGGCTTAGCGATGAGAGGTCGTACGTCTGCTGCAGCACGCCGGTATCGAGACTGAACTCCAGCACCTGCGCCACGCGATTGCGCGTGCCGGCGGCAGAGTTGCGGGACACGCCCACGTCTTCGTTGCACACCAGCACCCGGTTGCGTTCGGCGTCCACCAGCATGCCGGAGGTGGTGATAAGCCCCTTGCCGGTGGAAAACCGCCGATAGCGGCCATCCGGGTAGACCAGGCCAAGCTGCCCGCCGCGCAGGGAGGAGATCAGGAACGCACCGGCGCGTGCATTCCAGGCGATGCCCTCAGGGTAGGCGCCGGCGGGGTCCGGTGAAAACTCGATGCGTTGCGTGGCCTGCGCCTGCATAACGCCGCAGAGCAACAGCGCAGCGCCGGCCAACTGGGTGACGCGTCGGCAGCGCGGCAATAAGAAAGAAAAGAAGCTGAAGCGGAACATGAGCATGACCCTGATGAGGACTCGGATCGCTAGAGTAGGATCGCGCCGTTCACGGCACCAGCCGGGAAAAAGGCAATGCGCCACTAAAAAAATCGCAGTAATCGGCGCAAAAAAAACCGCCCGAGACGGGCGGTTGACGTGACGGCGAACCGTTACTTCAGGGCTTCCTGAATGGCGTCGGCCATCGGGCCGATGTGCTTTTCTGCCGCCTTAAGCTGGAAGTCCACGCCGTTGCCGTCGTTGGTATCCGACAGCGTGGCCTTGATCAGTTCCAGCGCCGCCTGCACCGCCACCAGCCGTTTGTGCTGTTCGTCCGTGACCGGTTCAGCGCCCATATTGGCCGGATAGTAATGTTCTAACATCGCGATCTCCTTTTGATGACGTTAACCTCTAACCTACCAGAAAACCGTGCATTTACTAAGGAAACCAGGCCCGGCACGGCCGAATGACGATAAATTGCACTATACTGGGCAAACACTCTCCCCTGTTACAGGATCATCGCCATGTCATTCCAGGGAAGCTGCCACTGCGGCGCCGTCACCTTCACCGTCGACGCCGAACTGCCCACCGAAGCCCTCAGCTGCAACTGTTCGATTTGCCGCCGCAAAGGCCTGCTGCTGTCTTTCTTTCCCATCAGCGCGTTCACGCTCAGCAGCGGCCAAGACCGGCTCAGCACCTACACCTTCAATCAGCACAAGATCCGCCATCAGTTTTGCCGGACCTGCGGCGCCCAGCCCTTCGCCTACGGCACTGCGCCTGACGGCGCCGCGATGTGCGCCGTCAATCTGCGCTGCGTGCCGGACGTCGTGCTGGATGCGTTGCAGATCCATGCCTACGACGGCGCCAGCGTCTGAGCGAATCGCGCGCTCAGTCGAAGGCGACCCAGCCGGCGTCGGTTTCGGCGGATTGCACGCAGCGCGCCACCCACTTCACGCCCAGCGCGCCGGCCTGCACGTCCGGGTACCAGAAGTCGGCCAGGAAGGCCGCGTCGCGCCGATCGGTGGCGTCCATCGCCAGCGCGAAGCGGCGGTAGAGATTCGACCAGGCTTCAAACAGCCCCTCCGCATGGCCGCCGCCGATGCGATCGTCCGCCAGCGCCGACGCGGCGAGATACGGCATGCCGCGCTCCAAGATCCGCACCGGCTCGCCCTGCACTTCGAAGCGCAGCTGATTGGGTTGTTCATCCCACCACTCCAGGCTGGCCTTTTCACCAACAATGCGTACCTTTTGGCCGTGCATCGAACCGCAGTTGACCGCCGAAGCCCACACGGAGCCGACGGCGCCGTTGTGATACTCCATCAGCACATAGGCGTTGTCCTCCAACGGCGCGCGCGACGGCACAAAGCTTTGTCGGCTGCAGATCAGCCGCCGGATCTTCAGCTGCGGCGCCATGGTTTCCGCCAGGAACAGCGTGTGGGTCGCCAGATCGCCCAGCACATAGCTGGGGCCGACAAAGCGCGGATCGACCCGCCAGCGAGTGCTGGGATTATCCTGCTCCACCGGCGCGGCGTGAAAGCCGTGGGCGAACTGCATATTCACCAGCCGAATTTCCCCCAGCCGGCCATCGGCAATCATCTGCCGCGCCTGCAAAATCATCTGGTGCCCGGCATAGCCGTAGGTCACGCCGATGACTTTGCGCTGCCGCTCGCACAGCGCCGCCAGCGCCTGTGCCTCTTCGTCGCTGAAACACAGCGGCTTCTCGCACACCACGTGCAATCCCGCCTCCAGCGCCGCCCGGCAAATGGCGTAATGGGTGTTGTTCGGCGTGGCGATCGAGACCGCTTCGATGCCGTCCGCCCGCGCGGCTTCGGCGCGGAACATCTCGGCATAATCCGCATAACAGCGCTCCGCCGCCACGCCCAGACTCCGGCCAAAATCACGCCCGCGTTCGGCGTCAATGTCGAACGCGCCGGCCAACAGAGTAAACGCGCCGTCGCGCAAGGCCGCCGAACGGTGGATGTAACCGATCTGGCTGGTGCCGCCGCCGCCGACCATGCCCCAGCGCAACGATCTCGCCAAAGGTTTGCTGCCGTTGATCATCGTGTTTCTCCTGATTAAAAGCCGAGGCCGCGCAAGTAGCGCAAGCTGGCGGTGACGTCCTGCAGGCTGCCCTGCACATTGCGCGGATCGCGCTCCTGCTCGATAGTGATCCAGCCCCGGTATCCGCACTCGGCCAACAGCGCACGCAGCTGCGGATAATCGATCGCCCCGCTGCCCAACGGGCACATGACGCCCTCGGCGCAGGCGGTGAAGAAATCGACACCGCGCGCCAGCACCTCGCGGAACACCTGCGGATCGACGTCTTTGAAGTGCAGATAATCGAGGCGATCAAAGTGCTTGCTCAGCCAGGCAGCCGGGTCCAGCCCGGCGTAATACAGATGGCCGGTATCCAGGCACAATCCGGCGGTGTGATGCGGAATATCCGCCGCCAACCGGTCGATTTCGTCGGCGAACTCGATGCAGCCGCCGGCGTGCGGATGCACCACCGGCCGCACGCCGTATTCCCGCCAGGCCAGTTCGCTGATGCGCGTAATGTGCCCGATCATCCTCTGCCACTCCGCCTGCGACAAACGCGGCGCTAAATCTGAACGCCCGGCGAATCTGGCGCGTTGCGGATTGCCGAAATCGATAATCACCAGGAACGGCGGCGCGGCGCGATCGCCCTCGGTCGGCACCGCCCTGGGCGCCCGCGAGAGGTTGCGGCAAATCCGATGCGTCAGATCCAGCAGGCGCTCCATGTTGGCCTCGCTGACCAGATCGTCAAAAATCGTGCCGGCCACCAGCGACAGGCGATGCTGCTCCAGCGCGGCGCACAGCGCCTCGCTCTGCGTCGGCAGATAGCCCCACGGCCCCAGCTCGATGCTGCGGTAGCCGGCCGCCGACGCTTCTTGCAGAACCGTGGCGCAGGGCGGCAAATGGGGGTTGTTCGGATCATCCACGCCCCAACTGCAGGGCGCATTGGCGATAGGCAAAGTCATGGCGACGGCTCCTTTTTTGCAGGGAATGCCGGCAGTATCAAACGAAAATTCCAAAACCATCAATAATGAAAATTTTATTTTTTGATAGAGATCGCGCTATTTTTGATAAAATATTTGATGGTTTTTAATCAAATATAGGCGGAGCCTGGCTGCGCTCTGACCTCGGCAAACACCACTCATCGGCCGTCAGAGGTTTTCTTTGGTGATCACATCGAAGCGATTAATGATGTGGCGTAATCCCGGTTGTTCATCGGCGGCGAGTAACGTCTCGACGATCGTGGCGGCCAATTCGGGAATGCGGTGGCACAGCAGCAGATCCACCGTGCCGTCGAGCAGCGCCATTTCACCGCCCTGCACCGGGCCGTGGCACACCAGCGTAATGTCATGCTGCCGGCCGCTCTCTCGCAACGCCTGAATAATGCCTTCCACACCGCCGCTCGGCGCGTACAGCGCCGCCAGTTCCGGGTGGTTCGCCAGCAGTTCACGCGTGACCCGTCGCGCCGTTTCCGCGTCCTCGAGGCTGCGCACCGGTTCCAGCACACGCTGGCCGCTCATCTGCTCACGCAGGTAGGAGCGAAAACCGATCTCACAGGCCTCCTGACACGTAAAACGGTTGTCGCCGATGATCACGCCGACGTCGCCCTGCCGCCGGCACAGACGATCCACCGCCCAACCGGCGGTGCGGCCCGCTTTTTGATTATCCAGACCGATGTAGCCGGCGCGGCTGGGCACCGATAAATCCGACAGCAGCGCGAAAACGTTGATGCCCGCCTGGGCGGCTTCGTCTACGGCATAGTGGATCAGGGGGTGATCCAGCGCCAGCACGCCGATCGCTTCCACCTGGCGGCTCAATTGGCTAATGGCGGCTGCGGTGTCGCCGATGGCATTGAGAGAGTGGAAAATGAACTGCGGCGGCTGACCCGGCTCATGATACGGCGCCGCTTGCGCCATCAGTTCATCAGCCAGTTGCGCATAGAAAGAGTGCTCGCGCCGCAGCAGGATGAACCCCATTCTCAGGCGGCGTTCCGGCCTGCCCAGCACCGCCGACAGGCAGTGGGACTTTTCCAGCGCGAACCCCAACTTTTTCGCCGCCTCAATCACCCGGCGCTGGGTGACGGGCCGCACCGACGCGCGTTGGTTGATCACCCGATCGACGGTGGCGATGCCGACCCGCGCCTCTCTGGCGATGGCCGCCATGGTGGTTTTCTTGCCGCTCATGTTCATCTCCATCAACGATTTGATGGGAAAATATCATAGCCGTTGCCGCCCCTGATGTGATGCCGTTCGCGATTAACGGTAGACGGAGAACTTCTTGGTCAGCGGCTTAAGCTGCTCGGTGTCACCGTAGAGCGCCACCGCCACGAAATCCAACTGCTCGTAAGGGGTATTGGCGGTGTCGGCGATCTGCTGCTCGGCGGAGTGCGACAGCATGGTGGTGGTGAAGAAGTTGGACAGCACGCCCTCCTCCTTGCATTTGAGGATCAGGTTGCTGAGCTGGCTGCTGTTTTTAGCCTGCAGGATCACGATCGGGTAGTGGCTCATATTGGCGCTGACGCCGTCGAGGCTGCTCGGATAGTGGTGAAACTCGCGCTGCTCGATAAGATCGGTGATGCCCGCCGTCAGATGGCAGGAGGCGTTAAACAGCGTGGCCGGTTCGTGATTGCGGTTGAGGATGATATAAAACTTTTTCTCGTTGTCGCTGTACATACTCTTCTCCTTGAATAGACAGCCAGTTTTACCCAACCGGCGCACGGTTTCAAGGCGCGATAAGGGGCCGCGTCCGGCCCCGTGATAGCACTGCCGGCTCAGACCGCGCCTTCGCCAGGCCCCAGCGGCTGGGCCACCTGATGCAGCACGGTGATGTTCTGCAAAATAGTGCCGCCGTCGATCGGTTTCATCTGGCCGTCGCGATCTTTATAGTGCGTCGGCTTGGCGCCGTGGAAGAACAGCCCGGCGTTGACCTGCACGCCCAGATAGCCCGCGCTGGCCGGCAGGCGCTGCACGTCGGTCCAGGGGTTGGAAACCGGCACATACTGGAAGCCTGCGCTGGTCTTGGCATACAGCGGGCGCAGCAGCGTGACAAAGGCCATCATCGGCGACAGCGCCTCTGTAAAGATCTGCACCGGCCGATCGACCGTCATCAAGAAACCCTGCGGCTGCTCCTCAACCGTGTCGAGGCTCAGGCTGCTGCTGATATCATCGCCCCGGCCGCCATAGCTCCATTCAATGGCCGGCGCCCTACTCTCGTTCATCATCTCTGACATACACTGCTCCTTATAAAGTGAATTCAACACGCCTGCTGCGTGCCGGAACAGTAAACCGCTGCAGGGGGCGAGCGTCCACGCCGGGCGGCACGCTGGCGCACCAAACAACGAGGCGCGCAAATTAAAGCTCGAAATGAATAATTTCCCCACGTGACAGCGCAGCATTTGAACGACTTCTGTCGTAGCGCAGACGCATAGTGAGGGCGTTACCGCCACTGGAGAGTGTTATGACTGCGATTAGACCGGACGCCATCGACCGCATTTCCCCCGCCGCCACGCCCTGGCTGGCCGTCATCAACGTGCTGTTCGCCGGCATCGCCGCGGCGCTGCACGTGGGCAAGGCCACCATCGCGCTGCCGGCGCTGCAGGCCGAGTTCGGCCGCTCGCTGGAGGCGCTCAGCTGGGTCATTTCGGCCTTTCCCTTCGTCGGAGTGTTCGGCGGCATCGCCGCCGGGCTGCTGGTGCGCCGCTGGGGCGACCGGCGCCTGCTGGCGTTCGGGCTGCTGATCATCAGCGCCGCCAGCTTCGCCGGCGCCACGCTGCACAACTTCAGCGGGCTGATCGTCAGCCGCTTTGTCGAAGGCCTCGGCTTCGTGATCGTAGTGGTTGCCTCGCCGGCGGTGCTGAACCGCATCGTCGCCCCGGCGCAGCGCAACCTGGTGTTCGGCATCTGGAGCACCTTCATGCCGGCGGGCATCGCCATTTCACTGTTTTTCGGCCCGCATCTCGCCGGCTGGCAACAGAGCTGGCAGGCCGGTGCGGCGTTGACGCTGCTGGCCGCCCTGCTGCTGCCGCTGACCACGTCCCGCCGCGCCGCCAAGGCGCACGTTCCGCCGTTGCCGCTGCGACAAGCGCTGGGCGCGATGCTGCGGGCGCGCCAGCCGCTGTTGCTGGCGCTGATGTTCACCGCTTACAACCTGCAGTTTTTCTCGGTAATGACCTTTTTGCCGATCTTTCTGATGCAGCGCATCGGCCTGTCGCTGGCGGCCGCCGGCGGCATCAGCGCGGCGGCGGTGGCGGCCAACATCATCGGCAACCTCGCCGCCGGCGTGCTGCTGTCGCGCGGGCTACCCGCCAAAACGCTGCTCGCCGCCACCAGCCTGTTGATCGGGGTCTTCGGCGTCGGCATTTTCCTGCCGATGACGCCCAACGGCTTGCTGATCCCGCTGTGTTTCCTGTTCTGCGCCATCGCCGGCATACTGCCCGCCACCATTCTGGCCGCCACGCCGGCGGCGACGCCGGAACCGACGCTGCTGCCGCTGAGCCTCGGGCTGGTGATGCAGGGAAACTACCTCGGCCAGGTGATCGGCCCGGTCGCGCTGAGCGCCATCGTGGCCGCAGCCGGCTGGGCGGCCCCGGCGTGGCTGGTGCTGGCGGCGGCGGTGTCTGGAGCGGTATTGGCGCTGGCGGCTACGCTTGCGTCAGGAAATCGATGAATTTCCGCACCTTCAGCGGGACAAAGCGCGCATAGGGGTAAAGCAGGATGAAGGGACGCGAGGCGCCGGCGTAATCTTTCAATACCTCGACCAGCGCCCCGCTGCTCAACTCTTGTTCTACGGTAAAGCGATACACCTGCATCAGTCCGGCGCCGCTTTTCACCAGCGTCAGCGTAGCGAGGTAATCTTCCTGGCAAAGCCAGCGCCCGGCAGTATCCACGTTGCTGTTTTCGCCCTGAACCTTAAACGTCCAGGCGGTTTTTCTGCCGGTGCTGGGCAACGCATACTGAATGCAATCATGCCGGGCCAGATCCGCCGGCGTGAGCGGCGCAGGGTGGCGTTGCAAATAGCCCGGCGTCGCCACCACGATCAGTTCAGCCTCCTCCAGACGCCGCGCCACCAGGCCGGAGTCGTTCAGCTCGCTGCCGCGAATGGCGACGTCGAATTTATCTTCGGAGAAATCGATATTCTGATTGCTGACGTGCAGATTCAGCTTGAGATCGGGATAGCGTTGCGCAAACTCGGGCAAACGCGGCAACAGCCTAAAATGCGCGTACAGCGTCGGCGCGCTGATGCTGAGCGTGCCCACCGGTTTGTCCCGTTCGCCGGAAATGCTCGCCTCGGCCTCCATCAGCTGGCTCAGCGCCCGGCGACATTCCAGGTAATAACGCTGGCCGGCATCCGTGACGCGCATCTGGCGCGTGGTGCGGATAAACAGCTTCGCCTGCAATCGCGTCTCCAGGCGCGCGACCGAGCGGCTGACCGCCGCAGGGGTTATCCCGGCGGCATTGGCCGCTGCGGTGAAGCTGCCGGTTTCTACCGTCAGGCAAAACAGCTCAATGCTGCCCACCTGAACGTCGTCAAAATGGCGTTGCATGTCTCTCCCTGCCAATTCATTACATAAGGTATAAATTAAAGTTCTTTCCCCCTCATTTTTCAATCATCAGGTATGGATTACCGTTCACGTACGATCAATCCCTATCCTGTCGAGGAGAGAAAATGAGCAAAGTAAAAACGGTCATCGTCACGGGCGCATCGAGCGGCTTGGGCTTCGCCATCGCGCAAGCCTACCTGGCGCGCGGCTATCAGGTTGTCGCAAACGCCCGTTCGCTTGAACGGCTGCAGGCGGCGGCGGACAAACTCGGCCGCCCGGCCAATCTGCTGCTGGCGCCGGGAGACATTGCGCTGCCGGAAACCGCCGAACGGTTGTTCAGCCTGGCGATACAGGCTTTTGGTCAGGTAGATATTCTCATCAATAACGCCGGTATATTTATCGCCAAGCCGATCGCCGACTATACGCCGGAGGAGGTCGACGCGATGGTGGCAACCAATCTGAAAGGCTTCTTCTACCCGGCGCAGGCCGCCGCCCGGCATATGCAGCAACGCGGCGCCGGCCACATCGTCGCCATCACCGCGTCGATCGCCATGCAGCCCAACAGCAAAGTGCCCGCTTTGCTGCCGGTGCTGATTAAAGGCGGCCTTAACCACGCCGTGCGCGAGCTGGCATTGGAGTTAGCGCCGCACAACGTGATGGTCAACGCCGTGGCGCCCGGCATCATCGCCACGCCGATGCATCAAAATGATGAACAGAGCCTGACGCAGATGCGGCAACTGGCGCCAACCGGCCGCGTCGGCCAGCCGCAGGACATCGTCGATGCGGTGCTGTATCTGACCGATGCCAATTTCGTTACCGGCGCGGCGCTCGCGGTTGACGGCGGCGCCACCGCCGGCGTCTGGTGAAACCGGGGAGAAACGCCATGCCATACGTCAACATTAAAGTGACCGACGAAGGGGTCAGCGCCGCGCAAAAGCGCATGCTGATCGAAGGAGCCACCACGCTGCTGGAGCGGGTGCTGAATAAGCCACGCCACACCACTTTCGTGGTGATTGACGAGGTAGCCACCGACAACTGGGGCGTCGGCGGAGAGAGCGTCACCGCCCTGCGCGCCAAAGAACGAGGCGAATGACGGGTGATTTATTCTGGGGATCCAGTGTCGTAGGGTACAGCCGCTAGTTATCGTTATCGGGTCTGCGTGGTGAGATCAATCACGCTCAGCGCGAAGGATAAGGCCAGTGATGGTCCAGACCCGATAATGACAAGGCGCCGGTCGCGGCAAGATAAACCAGCACGCCGGCGAAAGCGATCAGCAGCACCTTTTCGATAACGGCAAGTCGTTTGTGTTCAGTCATTTGCATACTCCTTCGTGGTATCGGGCGAACGGCCGCCCTCCTAAAAACTAGGAAAGCCTGGCGCAGGCGGCAAGCGCGGCTCACAAAATGAAACACAATCGATAAATTTTGTTAATTATTTAGCCCTCTTTATTTTCTCACGCCGCCGCCTGTTCACCGTGCGGCGCCCGCCTTGCCCTTAATAACCCTATGGAATACGCCACTAAAAATCCCCTACCGGTTAAGCAAAGGTGATGATAGTGTTGTTTTCATTCAATTCATCTATGCTGAAAATTCATCTTTTGAGGGACGACTATGATGTCTAAAGGCATTTCCAAGGGATTCTTTATTCTGATCCTGTTCATCGTTACCGCCGCTTTTCTCGACGTGCTGGGGCCTTATTACTCCTCGGTGCTGTGGGCGGTTATTCTGGCGGTGATTTTCCATCCGGTGAAAAAGAAGTTGAAGCAGTACGTCGGCGAACGCAACGGCGTGGTGTCGCTGCTGACGGTGGCGCTGATTTGCCTGATCGTGTTCACGCCGTTGGCGATCATCGCCTCGTCGCTGGCGATGGAATTCAACGTGATCTACACCAAGCTGCAGACCAACAACAGCCAATTGCCGACCATGCTGGCGGACTTTATGCGCCACCTGCCCGGCTGGGCGCAGCGCTTCCTGGCGGAGCATAACCTCAACAGCGCCGCCGAGATCCAAAAGCAGCTTTCCGAGGTGGCGCTCAAAGGCGGGCAATATCTGGCGGGCAGCGTGTTCCTGATCGGCAAGGGCACCTTCAACTTCGTCGTCGGCTTCGGCGTGATGCTCTATCTGCTGTTCTTCCTGCTGAAAGACGGCCCCTATCTGGTGAACCTGGCGCTCGAAGCGCTGCCGCTCTCCCAGCACGTGAAACACCACCTGTTCGTGAAGTTCGCCGCCGTTTCCCGCGCCACCGTCAAGGGCACGGTGGTGGTCGCCGTGGTGCAAGGCGCGCTCGGCGGGCTGGCGTTTTACTTTACCGGCATCGACGGCAGCCTGCTGTGGGGCGCGCTGATGGCATTCCTGTCGATCATCCCGGCCGTGGGCTCCGCCATCATCTGGGTGCCGGCGGTGATCTACTTCTTCGCCACCGGCATGCTGTGGAAAGGTATCTTCCTGGTGGTGTTCTTCGTGGTGGTGATCGGCCTGGTGGACAACATCCTGCGCCCGCTGCTGGTGGGCAAAGACACCAAAATGCCGGACTACCTGATCCTGATCTCCACCCTGGGCGGCATGGAGATCTACGGCATCAACGGCTTCGTCATCGGCCCCTTGATCGCCGCGCTGTTCATCGCCTGCTGGAACATCCTGTCCGGCCGCGACAGCGAGGAGAACATCGAAGAGATCGACGAAGAATTTATCGAGGAAGGCAAAAACCATCCCGATGCGGTGGAGTAAACCTCCCGCAGCGAATCACGCAGGGGCTCGTTTGGGCCCCTTTTTTTGTCTGTGGTATCCTTGCCAGGCTCACAAGGAAGAACGGGTTTCGTTATGCTTATTTTCTACGCCACGCTGGCCCTCGCCTTCACCCTGCTGTGCCTGCTGGCCCTTATCTCTTGCGCTTACCAGCTTTCGAAGCACGGCGACGTCAAATTTTTGGCCTCGCTTTCGGTGCTGATCTTCGCGCTGCTGGCCTTCTATGCCGCTTATGGCTACGTCAGCACCTGGCTGCAACAGCAGGCGGTCGATGTCCGGTTGTATTAGCGCAGCGGGATAAAAAAAGACCTGCTCCGGATCGCCGTCATCGAGATTGTCAATCTGGCCGCTGGCGACAAATCCGGCGTTCAGCAGCCGCCGCTGCATCGGCAGGTTGGAACGATTGGTGGAAGTGAACAGCTTCGGGTGTCGGCAATGGGACTTCAATGCCGTAATCAACGCCTGCCCGACGCCCCGGCGGCGATAGCGCTCGCCGACCATCAGCATCTCGATAAAGCCACAGCCGAAGAAGTGATAGTGCAATACGCCATAGCCCATCACCACGCCCTGTTCCTCGGCAAGATAGCAATCCCCCTGCCCGCACCAGGCGCGGATCTGCGCCGCGCGCTGCGGTTCGTGTTCGGCGACGCTGTCGAGGGCGATCAGGGCTGCGACATCGCTGTCAGTGGCCTGGCGAACAAACATGTTTTAATCCTCATGCTGATGGATACGGCGACACCGCTTCAACGAAACGGCAACCGAAGCGGGATAATTTTTACATCCCCGCCGAATTTTGTAATCCTATTATAGAGTTACTAAAACACACGCCAAGGAAGGAAAGCTTTTCCCGATGAGCATACCGCAAATACCCGCCGCCCTGCTGTTTACCCTGCTGCTGGCGGGCTGCCAGTTCCACAAAACCGTGTTCCCGCCGCCGTATATCGGCACCCCGCAAGAGATCAGCACCTACGAAGTGAAAGGGCTGACGTTCGTCACCACCGTCACCTTCAGCGGCCTGTTCGCCGAAGATCTGGTGCGCGAATACGCACAGAAACATCACTATCGCTACTATGTGGTCACGATGCGCAGCAACGGTTTTAAAGACCGAAGCGAGCGCGTGAGCGCGATGATGTATCGGTAAGAGCCCCGGTCCTGATTTGCAAACCTGCATCAGGGTTCTACTTCAAAACCCCATCTCGCTCGATGCCGCCGCAGGTAAGCTCTGTTCTTTTCAGACAACCCGCTAATGTTCGCATCCAGCGGGATCTTTAACTCATCTAACAAGCTGCTCTTCGTCTGTGGATACAGCAGACGTCCATCATCGGCAAAACTAATCGTGCCGCGATCGAACAGCTTGTCCAGATTGGGGATTAACGGCAGACCATTGTGCGGATCCACTTTCTCTTCTGGGGTCGCAATCGACCAGGCAACGATGTGAGAGGCAATGAGAATGGACGGCTCAGCAATCCCCGTGACGGCGCACCGATTTCCCCACCGCTTAAACATTTTATCGCGATAGGGACCATGCCCAATCCGCGCCTGAATCACCCTTTCTTGCTCACCACCGACCTCTCTGGTGATTTCGACGGTATCCGCATGGAGGTTGATAGAGAGATTTTCCGAGATAAAACCGGCGATCAACGCGGCTGCCGGCGCGGGGATCTCGCACATATAGTTTTCGGTGCATCCGCCTTTCTTATTAAAAACGCGCGGAAGGCAAGCCTGGTTGTGCATGCGTATGAACGCCTGATTAAAAAGGGAAACATCAATAGGGAGTTCAAGACGCGTCAGTTCCAAATCGACTTGGGTACCCGCAATATGCGGCGGTCCCGCGACCCGATGCTCAGGCCGCGGTGCAGAGTAAGCATCGCGTACCGCTGTCGCCACGCCGATAATCTTCCTACCTTTGTGGCAAAAAATCAGGTCACCCTCTTTGACTTTTTTGACCGTTTCCCACCCGGCAGGTTTAAACATGTTCCCAGTCTTATTTATTCCATATTGCGGCGCCCATAGGAATTCGCCCTTCAAAACTTCCGCGACGCTGCCACCGATGCTGACCCAGAAAAAACGCATGGCCACTCTTTTATAATCAGGAGTTTTAAGGGTTATCGTCACCATTCATCAAGGGCTTTAGTGATTTTCACCCATTAACGCAGGGTGACGGCAATAAAAAATCCCGGCCTTGACCGGGATAGCGTTGCACGGAAACAGCGTTGTTTATTCACTGCGGGCGAAATTCCAACGTGCTGCTTTTGACCGCTTCGTAAACCGCGGCCGTTGGCGGCTTAGGCAGACGCGCATTGGCGATTGCTTTGATCGCGGCCTGGCAAAGTTCCGGTTCCCCTTGTTCAGCCCGAATGCTGATCAGCATACCGTCCGGCGCCAGCTTGATGCTCAATGTGCAACGCTTGCCTGAGTAGGCTTCGGCATCTTTCAAATGGCTTTGAATCGCGGCCTGCAACTGGGCGATATAGTGTTCTTTCTCTTTTCCCGGCGCCGGCTTCTTTGGGTCGCCAAGGTTGGTGAAAAGATCGTCAACCTCTTTATTTACCGGATCGGTTTGGCTGGGGGCCGTGCTCTTGGCGCACCCCGTTAATGCCAGCGCGGTCATCGCCGCCAATACTGTGGCAACGCCGGTTTTATAGCCTGAATGCGTTCTTTTCATATCCCTGTCCTTATGGATAATTCTCAGTAGTGAAATCAGTTGACGCGGGCCACGCAAAGAGCCCCGGCCAATACGTTATACAGGATCAATATACACCGCAACTGACCTTAAAACTTTCTCCAGGGGCTGTGAAGTCCGTCACTACACTAGCAGTGACGCACCAATTTTTGACAGAATAACGTATGAATAGACAGCGGCGGCATACACGTTTTCACTCATCCTTTGTAAGCACTACACATAAATTTCAACACGGTCTTTTGGCTCACAATGCTGAGATAAACCGGCTCGCTGGATGCCATGTTCACGAACACCCAGCTGGTTACGCCGTCACATGCCTTTAACGGCCAGATCAGCCGCTTCTAATCGATTGCCATAACAACGGTTTCCGCATACTTTCCCTGTTGGCGGTCAATTTCTTTGGTTCTGCCATACCGATCGCCGTTTTCTCGGCGTCAAGCAGCTATAATCCAAAAAGTGGAGTTTTTTGAAAACGATAAGGAGGGAGTATGTACAAAACTATTTTGGTTCCCGTGGATATTACCGAGCCGGAATTAACACAGCAGGTCATCCCGCATGTCAACGCGCTCGCCAGGCTCGAAGACTCCCACGTCCATTTCCTGGCGGTGATCCCGTCGCGCGCCACCTATGCCGCTTTCGGCTTTGCCGCCACGGCGGCGATAGAAACCAAAGACGAAATCATTGCGGTAGCAACCGAGGGGCTGGCAAAAGCGGCCAAAGAATTCAGCGTGCCTGAAGATAGAGTGACCACGCACGTTGCCGTCGGCGATCCTAAAGATCAGATCCTGGAGCTCGCCGATGCGCTCAACGCGGAGATTATCGTGATGGGTTCCAACCGCCCTTCTGCCATCACTTATCTCCTCGGCTCCAATGCCACCGCCGTCGTCCGCCACGCCAATTGCCCGGTGCTGGTGGTGCGTGAATCGGCTAACGCCGCGCGGTGATCTTGTCCGATACCTTGTGCATTCGGACAGTAGACAGTCAAAGACCACCTCCTGAGGAGGTGGCTTTACATGAAGCCCCTTAAAAGGGGGCAATATTCGAGTTAATCCTGCTACAATTCCATCTGCTGTTCGATCTCCTGGTCTCTTTCATCCTGATGCTTTACGTATCTCTGATAATTTCCTCGTTTATCCTTACCGTATTCCCTTGCCCCAAAATGGTTGCCTCACAGCTTCTTGCGTATGTGCGGAAAACGACTGTAAAGGCGGATTGCACTGCATCCTTTTAGGACGTCCATCAACGTATAAGTCGATAACTTCGGTGGGACAAATGCTCGTGAGTTGGTGAATATTTAGC
Organism: Serratia sp. CY71090; assembly: GCF_052166845.1. Lineage (NCBI taxonomy): Bacteria > Pseudomonadati > Pseudomonadota > Gammaproteobacteria > Enterobacterales > Yersiniaceae > Serratia > Serratia sp. CY71090. The sequence goes on from NZ_JBJNOA010000013.1 coordinate 89,461, forward strand.
TCCAAAACCTCACAGACCTTCATGTTGCAGAGGATGGAAATTGTTCAATAGAGCTCTTTCCCCACCTTGTCGCAAAGTATTTGAAGTCGATACTTCGGCGTCCAGACTTGGTGGTATTTGCAACGACAGAACACATGTGATGAACTCTTGTATAAACCCATATTGGTAATTTCCAGCTTACTAGTGGTGAGTAAGCTGGAATATACCGGCATGGGTTTCCTTCAGACTATAGCCTCCCAAGAATAATTGCCCCCCAGCTTTCCAGCATAAATTTTTGTAAATCAGGTAGAATTGCAGCAAGGGCTTTTAATGTTTAAATTGGACTTCCGGAGAATAAACGGTAAACTCTCCCAGCCCCCGTTTTCAGAACACCTTAGAGGCAAATTCATTTAATTTCAGGAATCTTAAAAGGCATACTCGCCCCATAAAAAAACCGCGCATGGCGCGGCTTTCTTGACGAATAAGTTTTATTTAGCAAGCCAGTATTTTAACCTTTTTACAAACTCATCTTGAACAGCTTTAGGGAGTTTTTATTTAATGTATGTGATATCTGATTGATGCTCACCAAAAATATAAGAATCACGACTTGAATTTGATATTGATTTGATTTTATTAGCTAATTTCATCACCTCACTGTCATTTAGTGTTGAACTATCATCTTCTGATAGCAATAAATTATGATCAAATCCATAAAATGAGAACTTGTTTTCTTTCTGTACTTTCAACTGAACCGATACATCACTACCGCAATGCTTGCATTTTATTGCTTCAGGATTTATTTCTTCAGCACAGAACGGGCATTTTACATATACATTGGTTGCCTTAGACGACGATTTCCCAAAGATGATCATCAAAATGGCGCAAATAGAAATAACTGATGATATCAGCAAGTGATTCTGTTTAGATGCGATCAAACCAATGTTATTGACACGTTCACCATACCCAGTAAAAACATAGGTGTCCATGTTAAAAGCTATCAGCAGCCAAACGACACCTACTGCCAGCAATAAAAAACCAAACTCTCTCATTTAATCCTTTTCCTATAGAATAATAATCCCCTTTAATGTTAACAGTTGAAGTCAAGAAGTTCACCCGTTAAAACGCAAAATCGTGATTGTTCGTTCCTGCCAATATCACTCGTAAGGGACACGATTACTTAGCTGACCGTACATGTGATGGAGCATCACGCCCCCAGCGAGTGCGCACCGGCATGGTTCAGTTCATCCGCTCTCACTGACATTATGATGACGTCGCCGATCAGCAACTTTCCTGAGATCAGTACAAATCCAGCCTCCGCACAGCGTGCCATGTAGAGGTTTTCACCACGATTCCATCAGCCGTCTGTCCGGGAATAATGAGGTAACTCTCCCCTTGTTCGAGCTGATATCAATCTCGCGCAATTGCATAACAGCCCTGCTCTGTTGGCTCCGGCGCCGGATTGCGGCAGCGCAATAACCCATGCAATTGGAACAATAAAAAACGGGAGCCCTAAGGCTCCCGTTCTCATTTAACGCTTTAACACCATTACATGTGTTTTACGATAGCGTCGCCAAACTCTGAACATTTCAGCAGTTTAGCGCCTTCCATCAGGCGTTCGAAGTCATAGGTCACGGTCTTGGCGGCGATGGCGCCTTCCATGCCCTTAACAATCAGGTCAGCCGCTTCGAACCAGCCCATGTGGCGCAGCATCATCTCTGCAGACAGGATGATGGAGCCTGGGTTCACTTTGTCCTGGCCGGCGTACTTCGGCGCGGTGCCGTGAGTCGCTTCGAACAGGGCGCAGTCGGAGCCGATGTTGGCGCCCGGCGCGATGCCGATGCCGCCGACCTGGGCCGCCAGGGCGTCGGAGATGTAATCGCCGTTCAGGTTCATACAGGCGATCACGTCGTATTCCGCCGGGCGCAGCAGGATCTGCTGCAGGAAGGCGTCGGCGATCACGTCTTTAACCACGATCTCTTTGCCGGTGTTCGGGTTCTTGATCTTCAGCCATGGGCCGCCGTCGATCAGCTCGCCGCCGAACTCTTCGCGCGCCAGCTCATAGCCCCAATCCTTGAAGGCACCTTCGGTGAACTTCATGATGTTGCCTTTGTGAACCAGGGTCACGGAGTCACGGTCGTTGGTGATGGCGTATTCGATCGCCGCACGCACCAGACGCTTGGTCCCTTCTTCGGAGCATGGCTTCACGCCGATACCGCACTGCTCCGGGAAGCGGATTTTCTTCACGCCCATTTCGTCGCGCAGGAATTTGATCACTTTGTCCGCTTCGGCGGAACCGGCTTTCCACTCGATGCCGGCGTAGATGTCTTCGGCGTTTTCGCGGAAGATCACCATGTCGGTCAGCTCAGGCTGTTTCACCGGGCTTGGGGTGCCCTGGTAGTAACGCACCGGGCGCAGGCACACGTACAGGTCCAGCTGCTGGCGCAGGGCCACGTTCAGAGAACGGATGCCGCCGCCGACCGGGGTGGTCAGGGGGCCTTTGATGGCGACGCGGTAGTCGCGGATCAGGTCCAGAGTTTCGTCCGGCAGCCACACGTCTTTACCGTAAACGTGGGTAGATTTTTCGCCGGTGTAGATTTCCATCCAGGAGATTTTACGTTCGCCGTGGTAAGCCTTTTTAACGGCCGCATCAACCACGTGGATCATGGCAGGAGTCACGTCAACGCCGATGCCGTCGCCTTCGATGAACGGAATGATCGGGTTATGAGGAACAACCAGTTTACCCTGGGCGTCAACCGTGATTTTTTTACCTTCTGCCGGAACAACTACTTTGCTTTCCATCAACCTCTCCTTCAAGCGCAATTTTGTTAATGCTTTGTAAGATGCGTGTAGATACTACTTGAATATTCGGTCCGCGCCAATCCGAAACGGATTCGGTTATAATGCGCTTATCATCCGTAATCTCAACCGTTATGAAAAAATTCTCTGTTAGAAATCACAACGTTAAACGATTCAGCAAGCCGAATGCCGCCAAACCCGCCGCGCCGAAGGGGCCGCGCCGCATTGTGTTATTCAACAAGCCCTTCGACGTGCTGCCGCAGTTCACCGACGAAGCCGGCCGCGCCACGCTGAAAGAGTACATCCCCTTCCCCGACGTTTACGCCGCCGGGCGCCTGGATCGCGACAGCGAGGGGCTGCTGGTGCTGACCAACGACGGCCAGCTGCAGGCGCAGCTCACCCAGCCAGGCAAACGCACCGGCAAAATTTACTATGTGCAGGTCGAGGGGGCGCCGCAGGAGAGTGATTTGGCGCCGCTGCGCAGCGGCGTCACGCTGAAAGACGGGCCCACGCTGCCCGCCGGGGTGGAATTGGTGGCCGAGCCGCAGTGGCTGTGGCCGCGCAATCCGCCGATCCGCGAGCGTAAATCCATCCCCACCAGCTGGCTGAAAATCACCCTGTTCGAAGGGCGAAACCGCCAGGTGCGCCGCATGACGGCGCATATCGGGTTCCCTACCCTGCGCCTGATTCGCTACAGTATGGGTAATCTTTCGCTGGGTTCACTGCAGCCCGGTGAATGGAAAACCATCGATTCCCTGTAGACCGATAACTGATGGAGGCGCCATGAAACACGTTCCGATCGCGCTGCTGCTCGCCGCTCTGGCGGCCCCGTTCGCCGCCCCTGCCGCCAGCTTCGACTGCGCCAAGGCGGCAGGCAGCGATGAACGCGCCATCTGCGCCAACCGCACGCTGAACGACCTGGACGTGCAAATGGCCACCAAATATCAATTTCTGCGCGGCCTGTTCGCCATGGGCGCGCGCGGCGCGATGCAGGACAGCCAGCAAGCCTGGCTGACCAAGCGCCAGCGGTGCGGCGGTGACACCGCCTGTCTGCTCAAAAGCTACCGCACCCGCATCGCCGAGCTGGACGATATCTACCGGCACATCGACAAACCGCTGTAAGGAGACCGCATGTTCAAACCGCACGTCACCGTCGCCTGCGTGGTGCACGCCGCCGGCAAATTTTTAATTGTCGAAGAAACCATCAACGGCAAAGCGCTGTGGAATCAGCCGGCCGGCCATCTGGAGGCCGACGAGACGCTGGTGCAGGCCGCCGAGCGCGAGCTGTGGGAAGAGACCGGCATCCGCGCCACGCCGCAGGCGTTCCTGCGCCTGCACCAATGGATCGCGCCGGATCGCACGCCGTTTCTGCGCTTCTGCTTCGTCATCGAGCTGGAACAGCCGCTGCCGACCGAGCCGCACGACAGCGACATCGATCGCTGCCTGTGGCTGAGCGCCGACGAGATTTTGCAGGCGCCCAACCTGCGTTCCGCGCTGGTGGCGGAGAGCATTCGCAGCTATCAGCAGCCGGAGCGCTACCCGCTGTCGCTGGTCGGCAGCTTCGCCTGGCCGCATTAAGGGCGCCGGGCAGCACAAGATGAACAGTGCGCCGGCGCGGCCAACGTGGTAAAATCCTGCGCTTGTTTTTATCAGCACGGTTCGTGTTCAAGTTCGTGAGATCCCCATGTCAGACAACAGCCAGAAAAAAGTAATCGTCGGTATGTCCGGCGGCGTCGACTCTTCCGTTACCGCCTATCTGTTACAGCAACAGGGCTATCAGGTCGCTGGGCTGTTCATGAAGAACTGGGAAGAAGACGACGACGAAGAGTACTGCTCCGCCGCGACCGATCTGGCCGACGCGCAAGCGGTCTGCGACAAGCTGGGCATCGAACTGCACACGGTGAACTTTGCGGCGGAATACTGGGACAACGTGTTTGAGCTGTTCCTGGAAGAGTACAAGGCCGGCCGCACGCCGAACCCGGACATCCTGTGCAATAAAGAGATCAAATTCAAAGCCTTCCTGGAGTTCGCCGCCGAAGATCTGGGGGCCGATTTCATCGCCACCGGCCACTACGTGCGCCGCCAGGACGTGGGCGGCAAAAGCCGCCTGCTGCGCGGCGTCGACGGCAACAAAGATCAGAGCTACTTCCTCTATACCCTGAGCCACGAGCAGGTGGCGCAGAGCCTGTTCCCGGTCGGCGAGCTGGAGAAGCCGGAGGTGCGCCGCATCGCCGAGCAACTGGAGCTGGTCACCGCCAAGAAGAAAGACTCTACCGGCATCTGCTTTATCGGCGAGCGCAAGTTCCGCGACTTCCTCGGCCGCTACCTGCCGGCCCAGCCGGGCCCGATCGTCAGCGTTGACGGCCAGACCGTCGGCGAACACCAGGGCCTGATGTATCACACCCTGGGCCAGCGCAAAGGGCTGGGCATCGGCGGCCTGAAAGACAGCAGCGAAGATCCGTGGTACGTGGTGGATAAAGACGTGGCCAACAACGTGCTGGTCGTCGCGCAGGGGCACGATCACCCGCGCCTGATGTCCGTAGGCCTGATCGCGCAGCAGCTGCACTGGGTGGATCGTCTGCCGCTGAGCGGCCCGTTCCGCTGCACGGTGAAGACCCGCTATCGCCAGCAGGATATCCCTTGCATCGTGACCCCGCTCGACGACGAACGCATCGAAGTGCGTTTCGACGAGCCGGTCTCCGCCGTCACCCCCGGTCAGTCGGCGGTATTCTACCAGGGCGAAATCTGCCTCGGCGGCGGCATCATCGAACAGCGCCTGGCGTAATTCGCCTGCCGCCCAAGAAAAACGCTGCGTTTACCGCAGCGTTTTTTTATTCAAAATTCCACCTGCGCTCCCAGCTCAATCACCCGGTTCGGCGGGATTTCGAACAGATCCGGCGCCCGCAGCGCGTTGCGCTGCAACAGCTGGAACACCTTGCCGCGCACGCGCAGATACCAGGGCCGTTTGCCCAGCACCAGCGTATCGCGCGACATGAAGAACGAGGTCTCATTCATGGTGAAGCTCATCCCCTCCAGCCCGCAGCGGTAAAGAATGTCCGTCACGTTGGGCGTCTCGCGCCAGCCGTAGCTCGCCACCACCCGCCAGAAACTCGCCGACAGCTGTTCGATCGCCACCCGCTGCACGTTGTGCACGTACGGCATGTCGGTGGTGACGATGGTCAACAGCACCACGCGCTCGTGCAGCACCTTGTTGTGTTTCAGGTTATGCAACAGCACCAGCGGCACCGCATGCGGCGTGCGCTCCATAAACACCGCGGTGCCCGGCACCCGCTTCGGCGGCGCCTTCTCCAGCGACTCGATCAGCGCGCTCAGCCCTTCCTGATTGTCGCGCAATCGGCGGATCAGGCGCGAACGCTCGGTCTTCCAGGTCAGCATGATCAGCAGAATGATTAGCCCGAGCGCCACCGGCAACCAGCCGCCGGTCGCCAGCTTGATCAGGTTGGCGCCGAACAGCGGCACGTCGATGCACAGCATGACCAGCAGCATCAGCCCGCCCAGATAGCGCGGCCAGCCCCAGTTTTTCACCGCCACGATGCTCAGCAGAATCGACGACAGCAGCATGGTGCCGGTTACCACGATGCCGTAGGCCGAGGCCAGGTTGCTGGAGTGTTTGAAGCTGACGATCACGATCAGCACCGCCGCGAACAGCAGCCAGTTCACCACCGGAATGTAGATCTGCCCGGACTCCTGATCGGAGGTATAGATGATACGCATCGGCGGCAGGTAGCCCAGCCGCACCGCCTGCCGCGTCAGCGAGAACACGCCGGAGATCACCGCCTGCGAGGCGATCACCGTCGCCAGCGTAGCGATCACCAGCAGCGGGATCAGCGCCCAGGTCGGCGCCAGCAGGAAGAACGGGTTATTGATCGCCGCCGGGTTGGCCAGCAGCAGCGCCCCCTGACCGAAGTAGTTCAACACCAGCGCCGGCGCCACCAGCGTAAACCACGCCAGACGGATCGGTTTTTTACCGAAGTGGCCCATATCGGCGTACAGCGCTTCGGCGCCGGTGACCGACAGCACCACCATGCCCAGCGCAAAGAATGACACCGCCTTGTATTCGAGGAAGAAATTCACCGCCCAGTAAGGGTTCAGCGCCCGCAGCACGCCGGGGTGATGCAAAATGCCGCCGAGGCCCAGCAGCGCCAGCGTCAGGAACCAGATAACCATCGCCGGGGCGAACAGTTTGCCGACGCTGCCGGTGCCGCGTTTTTGGATCGCGAACAATGCGGTCAGCACCAGCAGCGACAGCGGTACGATAAAGCTATCCAGCTCGGGGGCGATAATCTGCAGCCCCTCGATGGCCGAGAGCACCGAAATGGCCGGGGTGATCACCCCATCGCCGTAAAAGAAGCTGCCGCCCACCAGCCCGATCAGCACCGCCGCCGGCACCCAGCGCGCATCCAGCTTGCGGATCGCCAGCGACATCAGCGTCAGAATGCCTCCCTCGCCGTCGTTGTCGGCGCGCATCACGAAACAAATGTATTTAATCGACACCACCAGCGTCAGCAGCCAGAAAATCAGCGATAAAAAGCCGTAAATCGAGGCCGGCGTCAGGGTGATGCCCTCCTCCGCCGTCAGGCATTCGCGCAGGGTATACAGCGGGCTGGTGCCGATATCGCCGTACACCACGCCGATGGCCGCCAGCGTCACCGCCGGCAGTGGCTGCTTGTTTTTTACGTGCATATAAAGGTCTTTATTTGAGGGTTCACGTTGGCAGTATAGATGCAGCCGCCGCACTTTATTTGCCGCAGCAACAATAAGTTCGCGCCGCCGCGCCGGCGATTTTCGTCGCCTATTTGCGCAGTTCTGCGCCGCACGGCGCCTCCGCCTCACCGCAGACGTATTAGACGCTGGGTTTACCCTCGATTTTGTGGCATGATCCGCGGCATTCGTTGTCATCGTTGTTACAGCCACGCCCGATCGTTACCGTTCGCGGCCGCCGCCGTTACCCCTGCGATACACACAACCTTATGCAGTAAGCCATGTACCGTTCACCGCGTTTACAGGAGTCATCGTGGCGAAGAATTATTATGACATCACGCTGGCCATAGCGGGTATCAGCCAGTCGGCGCGTTTGGTTCAGCAGTTGGCCCATGAAGGGCAATGCAACCGCGAAGCGTTTCAGACCTCGCTGAAAAGCCTGCTGCAAATGGATCCGCCCTCCACGCTGGCGGTGTTCGGCGGCGAAGAACGCAATTTGATGGTCGGCCTCGAAACCCTGATGGGCGTGCTGAATGCCAACAACAAAGGGCCGGGCGCGGAACTGACCCGCTACACCATCAGCCTGATGGTGCTGGAGCGCAAGCTCAACGCCAACAAACAGGCGATGAACACGCTCGGCGAACGCCTCGGCCAGCTCGAACGCCAGCTGGCGCACTTCGATCTTGAGTCGGACACCATCATCAGCGCGCTGGCCGGCATTTACGTCGACGTGGTCAGCCCGCTCGGGCCGCGCATCCAGGTGACCGGCTCGCCGGCCATCCTGCAGAATCCGCAGGTGCAGGCCAAGGTTCGCGCCACGCTGCTGGCCGGCATTCGCGCCGCCGTGCTGTGGCAACAGGTCGGCGGCAGCCGCCTGCAGTTAATGTTTTCCCGTAATCGTCTGTTCAAGCAGGCGCAAAATATCGTTGCTCATTGTTAATCGATCCCAGGAGTTGCTACCGATGGAATTATCCTCACTGACCGCCGTTTCCCCCGTTGATGGACGCTACGGTGATAAAGTCAGCGCACTGCGCCCCATTTTCAGCGAATACGGTCTGCTGAAATTCCGCGTACAGGTTGAAGTACGTTGGCTGCAAAAACTGGCCGCCTGCGCAGAAATCAAGGAAGTTCCCGCTTTTGACGCCGACGCAAACGCTTTCCTCGACAAAATCGTCGCGGAATTCAATGAAGAAGACGCTCAGCGCATCAAAACCATCGAGCGCACCACCAACCACGACGTGAAAGCGGTCGAGTATTTCCTGAAGGAAAAAGTGGCGGCGGTGCCTGCGCTGCACGCGGTGTCCGAGTTCATCCACTTCGCCTGCACCTCCGAAGACATCAACAACCTGTCGCACGCGCTGATGCTGCAAAGCGCCCGTCAGGACGTGGTGCTGCCTTACTGGCGCAAGATCATCGACGCGCTGAAAGGGCTGGCGCAGGAATACCGCGATATCCCGCTGCTGTCGCGCACCCACGGCCAGCCGGCGACCCCGTCAACCGTCGGCAAAGAGTTCGCCAACGTGGCTTACCGCATGGAGCGCCAGTACCGCCAACTGGAGCGCGTGGAGATCATGGGTAAAATCAACGGTGCGGTCGGCAACTACAACGCCCACATCGTCGCCTACCCGGAAGTGGACTGGCATCAGTTCAGCGAAGCGTTCGTCACCTCGCTCGGCATCACCTGGAACCCGTACACCACCCAGATCGAACCGCATGACTACATCGCCGAACTGTTCGACTGCGTAGCACGTTTCAACACCATTCTGATCGACTTCGACCGCGACATCTGGGGCTACATCGCCCTGAACCACTTCAAGCAGAAGACCATCGCCGGCGAAATCGGTTCTTCCACCATGCCGCACAAGGTCAACCCGATCGACTTCGAAAACTCCGAAGGCAACCTGGGGCTGGCCAACGCCGTGCTGGGCCACCTGGCGGGCAAACTGCCGGTTTCCCGCTGGCAGCGCGACCTGACCGACTCCACCGTGCTGCGTAACCTGGGCGTGGGCCTGGGTTACGCGCTGATCGCCTATCAGGCCACCCTGAAGGGCATCAGCAAGCTGGAAGTCAACCAGGCGCACCTGCTGGACGAACTGGATCACAACTGGGAAGTGCTGGCCGAGCCGATCCAGACCGTGATGCGCCGCTACGGCATCGAAAAGCCTTACGAGAAGCTGAAAGAACTGACCCGCGGCAAGCGCGTGGACGCCGCCGGCATGCAGGCGTTCATCGATGGCCTGGCGCTGCCGGAAGAAGAGAAAACCCGTTTGAAGGCGATGACCCCGGCCAACTATATCGGCCGCGCCACCACCATGGTCGACGAGCTGAAGTAAGCGCGTTAGACCCACAACGACAAGGCGGCCCACGGGCCGCCTTTTTGCTTATTCGCCGCGCAACACCTGCAGCCGGGCAATCTGCCGCCCCTGCGCATCGAAGTTGTCCGCACTCAGCCAACGCGCCAGCGCCTGCCGCACCGCCGGCCAACGGTCAATGGTGATGGCGAACCAGTCGGTATCCCGGCTGCGCCCCTTGACGATCACCGCAAAGCGGAAGTTGCCCTCGTAACGGAAGCCAAAGCGCAGCGCGGCCTGGCGCGACGGCGCGTTGTGGCTGTCGCATTTCCACTCGCAGCGGCGATAGCCCAGCGTGTCGAAGGCATAACGCAGCAGCAGCGCGATGGCTTCGGTGGCGCTGGAGCGCTGTTTCATCAACGGCGACCAGCTGACGTGGCCGATCTCCAGCACGCCGTTAGCCTCGTTGATGCGCATCAGCGCCACCGTCCCCACCGGCGCGTCGCTGGCGGCGTCGAACACCGTCAGATTGACCAGCGTCGGGTTGGCCTGCAGCGTCTCCAGGTGCTGCAACATCGCCGCCGGTGTGTCGGGCCGTTCGATAGACAGATAGGTCCAGTCGCGGCCGTCCGGCGCCAGCTGGAAAGCGTCATACAGCGCGGCGTAATCCCGTTGCGGATCGAGCGGCGCCAGTGAACAGAAACGCCCGCCGAGCGTTGCGCCGCCCGGGCGGCGAGCCGGCTGCCAATCCGGCATCGGTTCGCCAATCGGCTGACCATAACGATTCATTGCCATACGCGCCTCCTGCGGTTAACGGGTATACACGATAAACGAGCTTCTTCTGCCGATTTTGTCGTACAGCGAACGCGCCGGCGCGTTGTACTCCTGGGTCATCCAATAGACCCGATCGCTGCCGCGCGCCTCCGCCAGCCGATACGCCTGTTCGAACAGTTTTTCCGACACTTTATGGCCGCGCGCCTGCGGCGACACATAGAGATCTTCGATATAACAATAGCCCACCGCGCTCCAGGTGGACGGATGGAATACCAGGTTCATCAGCCCCAGCAGCCGGCCGTCGGCATCCTCCGCCACCAGCCCGTACACCTGTTCATCCTGCCCCAAGCGTTCGAAGGTGCGATCGGTCACCTGCGGCGCCACCTCGGCGCGGTAAAAGTCGAGATAGCCCTGCCACAACGCCAGCCATTGCGCTCTGTCGTCGCCATTGATTCTGCGGATGGTCACTTCACGATTTGATGGGTTCATAGCGCCTCACGGGGTTAAGATATTATTTCCATTAGGGAAATAACCGAATAGCGGCAGAATACACCGCGCAGCGACGGCGTAATACGGACCAATTCAAAACGCCGGGCAGACCAATTTTAACCGCCGTTTTCCCGCGGCAGCGCGTTGAACACCTGCGCCAGCGTGGCGATAAAACGCACGATCTCGTCCGGCGTGTAGGCCGAGAAACCGAGCACCAGCGCCCCGCGCTGCGGCGCGCCGGTGTAGAAGTCCGCCAGGCCGTACAGCCGGATGCCCCGTTCGGCCGCCGCCGCCACCAGCCGCCGCTCCGTCGCCGCATCCGCCAACGGGCAAACCAGCTGCAGCCCACCCTGCGGCAAGGCCGGGCGCGTCCAGGGCACGAGATGGCATTGCACCGCGTCGTACAGCACATCCAACCGCGCCTTGTAAAGCGTACGCATATTGCGCAGATGCTCGGCGTAGCCGCCCTCGTGCAGGCAGTGGAACAGCGTCATCTGCGCCAGCGCCGAGGTGTAGCCGTCCTGAAACTGCCTGGCGGCGACCAATGGCCGCACCAGCTGCGGCGGCGCAATCATGAAGCCGATGCGCAGCCCCGGAAACAGCGTCTTGCTGAAGGTGCCGATGTACAGCGTGCGCCCGCCGCTGTCCAGCCCCTGCAGCGCCGCCTTGGTTTGTCGATCGTAGTTGAACTCGGCGTCATAATCGTCTTCGATGATCCAGGCCCGCCGACGCTGGGCCCACTGCAACAGCGCCAGACGCCGCTCGAGGCTCAGCGAGTACCCCAGCGGGTAGTGATGGGACGGTGTGATGTAAACGCCCCGCCCGCCGCCCGCAGCCTGCATCAGCTGCCCGACGTCCAGCCCCTGCTCATCAATGCCGATCGGCCGCGCCTGCAGCCCCGCCGACTGCACCAGCTTTTTCGCCCCCTGGTAACCCGGCTCTTCGACGAATACCGCATCGCCGGGATCGAACAGCACCTGCGTGCACAGCGCCAGCGCCTGCTGAGAGCTGGTGACCACGATCACCTGCTCCGCCGTCGCCTTGACGCCCCGCTCCCGCTGCAAATAGTGCGCGATCTCCGCACGCAGCTCCGGCAAGCCCTGCGGATCGGCATACCCCAACAGCCGCTCGCCGTGCCGCCGCAGCGCCTGCTTTTCCCACTGCAGCCACGAATCGATGGGAAACGCCCGCAGATCCGCCAGCGAGGGCGTCAGCGACGCCTGGCGGCTGGTGTGCGGCGTATGGCTGACCGCCAGCAACGCCCGCCCGCGATCGCTTAACTCGCGTTCCGCCAGCCGCGCCTCCTGGCCTGCCTGCGTCGCCAGCAGTTCACGGCCGAGCAGCGTATCGCAGCGATAACGCACAAAGCTGCCGCGCCCCACCGTTCGGCTGATGAACCCCTCCGCCTCCAGCCGCGCGTAAGTCTGTTCCACCGTGTCACGCGCCACCGCCAGCCGGGCCGCCAACGCGCGGCTCGGCGGCAGCTTCGCCCGCCACGGCAGTTCCCCGGCGGTGATGAGCCGCAACAGGGCCTGGTGCAGCGCCGAACGTCGGGTCAGCCCCTGCTGACGCTGCTGGGTGAAGGCTGCCAGGATTGCCGCGTCGTCCGCGTGTCGTGGGGTGTCACTCATGGGCAGTCTGTTTCTCCGAGCCTGGGGCGATAGCACACTACTCTACCTCATTTCTCCCAGCGGCGGCGGCAGTTGCGCTGCCCGGCGAAATCCCCTTAAATAAGCCATCGCATTGCGGCTACAGGACTTCCGTCAGCTATGAGCAAGGAGATCAACCAGCGTCTGCTGGAAAAACTGCTGCAGGATCTGGCCAGCGCGGGCGCGATGCCGTTGTATCTGCGCTTTAACGCCTCGGTGCGCCAGGCTATCGAGCAAGGATTGCTGAGCGCGGGGGATTTCCTGCCCAGCGAGCGCCTGTTCACCGAACAACTCGGCATCTCGCGCATCACGGTGCGCAAAGCGCTGGCCTGCCTTGAGCAAGACGGCATCATTGGCCGTTCACGCGGCTACGGCACCTTCATCCAACCGCAACGGCCCGCGCCGAAGCTGCGCTATTCCTTAGCGGACATCAAAGGGTTCTCGCGCGAGGCGGCGCAACAGGGGCGTCAGCCGGACACGCAATGGATCAGCCGCGAGCGGGTGCCGGCCAGCGCCGCACTGGCGGAAAGGCTCCAGCTGGCGGTTGGAGCGCCGATCTACCAACTCAAGCGCATTCACTTTATCGATCGGCGGCCGATGTCGGTGGCGGTGTCCTACGTGGTGGCGGCGGCGATTGCCAACATCGACGAGATTGGCATCTCGCTCTACGACTACTTCCGGCGCAATAGCGTGGAGATGGGCTCGCTGCGCAGCCAGGTCAGCGCGGCGATGGCCGACGACGATATCCGCCGGACGCTGCAGCTATCAGAACCGATGCCGCTGCTGATCGTGCGCCAGACGCTGTTCGACCACCGCAAGAAGCCTGTCGAATACAGCGAAAGCTTCTGCCGCAGCGACATGTATGAGTTTACCAGCGAAAGCTGATCCGTTACGCCTCGCCCTGTCGGCGGCGGCGAAAACGCACGAACGCCTGGGCATACGCCTCAACGTCCAGCGGATTCACCCGTTTTAACTCCGCCAGCAATCCGGGTTCGATCGCTTCTGCACCGTGCAGCGCACCGCAGACAGCGGTGGCCATCGCGCCGATGGTGTCAGTATCGCCGCCCAGGTTGGCGCACAGCACCGCGCAACGGGTAGGATCGGTTTGCGCCAGCTGCACCATCGCCAGCGCCGCCGGCACCGACTCGATGGTGCTCACCCCGGCGCCGATCAGTTGATATATCCGCTCAGAGGCCTGCTCGGGATCGGCGGCCTCATCCACCACCTGAAACGCCAACTCGATGCGCGCCGCCAGCGAGGGGCTGAACGTCGTCTCCTGCCGGCGCTGGGCATACTCCGCCACGCCCGGCAGCGCCTGGCGAATCGAGACCCAGTCCGCGCCCTCCACCGCTCGCGCGACGGCCCAGGCGATCGCCACCGCACCGGCGACGGCGATGTCGGATTTGTGCGTCGGGCTGGAGGCCAGCCACACCTGCTGGCAGAAATCCTCCAGCGGCGCGGACGGCAGCACGCAGCCCAAAGGCGAAATGCGCATCGCCGCGCCATTGGTGATGCCGTTGTTTTCCAACTCGGCGATCGGCGTGCCCGCTTTCTGCTCGCTCAACGCCAGTTTGGAACTGGGGCCGAGAATGTTCTTGTTGAAGGCGTCAAAACTGTCCACCCAGCGGATCACGTTGCGGGCGATCAGTTCCGGCACCACCTCGCCTTCCGCTTCCCGCAGCGCATCGGCCAGCGCTAACGCCATCGCGGTATCGTCGGTATATTGCCCGGCTTTGAAGTAACAGGCGGCGGTGTTCTCCGCCGGCCCATCGAGAAAGCCGTCTATCCAGCCGAAATGGCGCTTAACCCGCTCGCGCGGCCACAGCTCGGAAGGCATGCCGAGCGCGTCGCCCAGCATCTGTCCGTAAAGTGCGCCCGCTATGCGTTCTGCCTGGGTTAACTGCTTCATCCGTCGCTCCTGAGAAAATGTACCGTTGCCTCAATAATACCTTATTAGTACCTTTAAAGCTTATCAAGCGCCCCGGCTCACACTTCCCTTTCGCGGGCAATGCCCGGGGCGTTTAAGTTGCGTTTAATGTTGCCCCGCCGCTGTTTATCCGACGTTTATCAGAGCTTGTCGATAATGTCGGCGAACAAATTGATAACGCTTATTTTAATACATTGCTTCGGCTCTCTTGCGAGCCGGGCGGGTTATACCTACCATAGCCTCAGCACTTTTTGTCAAAATGGTTCAGGTGGCCGCGTTATTCCCTGACACGCCGCAGAGCGTGTTCCCTTTTATCGCGTGGGTGACAGGACGTTCACCCGCATAGTCACAGGAGTTCGCCATGCGAGTACTGGTTGTTGAAGATAATGGTTTGCTGCGTCACCACCTTTCCGTTCAGATGCGCGAGATGGGCCATCAGGTCGACGCGGCCGAAGACGCCAAGGAAGCCGATTATTTCCTGCAGGAACACGCGCCGGATATCGCCATCGTCGATCTCGGCCTGCCGGGTGAAGACGGCCTGAGCCTGATCCGCCGCTGGCGCGCCCATCAGACCAAGCTGCCGATCCTGGTGCTGACCGCCCGCGAAAGCTGGCAGGACAAAGTGGCGGTGCTGGAAGCCGGCGCCGACGACTATGTCACCAAGCCGTTCCACCTGGAAGAAGTGATCGCCCGCATGCAGGCGCTGATGCGCCGCAACAGCGGCCTGGCTTCGCAAGTGATCGTGCTGCCGCCGTTCCAGATCGATCTGTCGCGCCGCGAACTGAGCGTCAACGATCAACAGATCAAGCTGACCGCCTTTGAATACACCATCATCGAGACCCTGATCCGCAACGCCGGCAAGGTGGTGAGCAAGGATTCGTTGATGCTGCAGCTCTACCCGGACGCCGAACTGCGTGAAAGCCACACCATCGACGTGCTGATGGGCCGTTTGCGCAAGAAAGTGCAGGCGGAATACCCGCATGAAGTGATCACCACGGTACGTGGCCAGGGCTATCGTTTTGACGCGAAGTGAACATGATGTTCAACAAGAATAAAAAACCGTTTTCGCTGCGTGCCCGCTTCCTGATGGCGACCGCCGGGGTGATCCTGGCGCTGTCGCTCTCTTACGGTTTGGTGGCGGTCGTCGGCTATATCGTCAGCTTCGACAAAACCGCCTTCCGTCTGCTGCGCGGCGAGAGCAACCTGTTCTTCAGCCTGGCGCAGTGGAAAGACAACAAGCTCACCATCGCCATTCCCCCCGATCTCGATCTCAACTTCCCGACGCTGGTCTTTATCTACGACGATAAAGGCAACCTGCTGTGGAGCCAGCGCAAGGTGCCGGAGCTCGAGAAGCTGATCAACAAGGAATGGCTGGAGGAGTCCGGCTTCTACGAAATCGACACCGATACCCGCATCAGTAGCGAAGTGCTGGGGGACAACCCCAAAGCGCAGGATCAGCTGAAGAATTATGACGATACCGATCAGAACGCGCTGACCCACTCGGTGGCGGTCAACACCTATGCCGCCACGCCTCGCCTGCCGGCGCTGACCATCGTGGTGGTCGACAGCATTCCGCAGGAGCTGCAGCGATCCGACGTGGTGTGGGAGTGGTTCAGCTACGTGCTGTTGGCCAACCTGCTGCTGGTGGTGCCACTGCTGTGGCTGGCGGCCTACTGGAGCCTGCGGCCGATCAAGGCGCTGGTCAATCAGGTGGGCGAGCTGGAGAACGGCGAGCGCGATCAGCTCGACGAAAATCCGCCCAGCGAGCTGCGCGGGCTGGTGCGCAATCTGAACATTCTGGTGCGCAACGAGCGCCAGCGCTACACCAAATATCGCACCACCCTGTCGGATCTGACCCACAGCCTGAAAACGCCGCTGGCGGTGCTGCAAAGCACCCTGCGCTCGCTGCGCAGCGGCAAGCAAACCACCATCGAAGAAGCCGAGCCGATCATGCTGGATCAGATCGGGCGCATCTCGCAGCAGATCGGTTACTACCTGCACCGGGCCAGCATCAACTCCGGCCAGACGGTGTTGACGCGCGAGATCCACTCGGTGCCGGCGCTGCTCGACAGCCTGGTGGTGGCGCTGAACAAGGTTTACCAGCGCAAAGGGGTGGCGATCACGCTGGACATCTCGCCGGAAGTGACCTTTATGGGCGAGAAGAACGATTTTATGGAAGTGATGGGCAACGTGTTGGAAAACGCCTGCAAATACTGCCTGGAGTTCGTGGAGATCACCTCGCTGCACTCCGAGAAAAACCTCACCATCGTTATCGACGACGACGGCCCGGGCATCCCGGAAAGCAAGCGCCAGCTGATTTTCCAGCGCGGCCAGCGGGTGGATACCCTGCGCCCCGGCCAGGGCCTTGGCCTGTCGGTGGCGGCGGAGATCATCGAGCAATACGACGGCGAAATCGTCATCAGCGACAGCCCGCTCGGCGGCGCGCGCATGCAGGTCACCTTCGCCCGCCAGCACGACACCCACCACAACGAGTAAATTATGCCGCTGCGGCCCCGATCCACGGGGCCAAACTTCCGTTATAATCGCACTCAGGCTCACTCCCCTATCCTGGAATAGAACATGGATTATCAATTAGATCTGGACTGGAACGATTTTTTGCAACGTTATTGGCAAAAGCGTCCGGTGATTCTGAAGCGCGGCTTCAAAAACTTTATCGATCCGATCTCCCCGGATGAGCTGGCCGGGCTGGCGATGGAAAACGAAGTGGACAGCCGTCTGGTCAGCCACCAGGACGGCCGTTGGCAGGTTGCGCACGGCCCCTTCGAGAGCTTCGACCACCTGAGCGAAAACAACTGGTCGCTGCTGGTGCAGGCGGTAGATCACTGGCATGAGCCTTCCGCCGCGCTGATGCGCCCGTTCCGCCAACTGCCGGACTGGCGGATGGATGACCTGATGATCTCCTTCTCGGTGCCGGGCGGCGGCGTCGGCCCGCACCTCGATCAGTACGACGTGTTCATCATTCAGGGCACCGGCCGCCGCCGCTGGCGCGTCGGGGAAAAAACGCCGCTGAAACAGCACTGCCCGCACCCGGATCTGCTGCAGGTCGAACCGTTCGACGCCATCATCGACGAAGAGATGGAGCCGGGCGACATTCTCTATATTCCGCCGGGCTTCCCGCATGAAGGCTACGCGCTGGAAAACGCGCTCAACTACTCGGTGGGCTTCCGCGCGCCGAACGGCCGCGAGCTGGTGAGCGGCTTCGCCGATTACGTGCTGGCGCGCGAGCTCGGCAGCAAACGCTACGGCGATCCGGACGTTAAACTGCGCGAACACCCGGCGGAGATCCTGCCGCAGGAAGTGGACGCCTTACGGCAGATGATGCTGGATCTGGTGCAACAGCCGGAACACTTCCAGCACTGGTTCGGCGAGTTTATCTCCCAGTCGCGCCACGAGCTGGATCTGGCGCCGC
Source organism: Serratia sp. CY71090 (assembly GCF_052166845.1). NCBI lineage: Bacteria > Pseudomonadati > Pseudomonadota > Gammaproteobacteria > Enterobacterales > Yersiniaceae > Serratia > Serratia sp. CY71090. The sequence continues at coordinate 107,518 of NZ_JBJNOA010000013.1, forward strand.
CGGAGCCGCCGTATCAGGCCGGGGAAATCTACGAACTGCTGCAACAGGGTGAAGCGCTGCAGCGCCTGGGCGGATTGCGCGTGCTGCGCGTCGGCGATCGCTGCTTCGTCAACGGTGAGCTGATCGACACCGACCAGCTGCAGGCCGCAGACGCCCTGTGCCAGCACTTCAGCGTTGACGCCGCCCTGCTCGGCGACGCGGTGGACGATCCGTCGTTCCTGGCGCTGCTGACCGCGCTGGTCAACAGCGGCTATTGGTACTTTAACGACTGATTACGAGTACGCGAACAAGCCACCCTATCGGGTGGCTTTTTTTATGCTTGCCGCGCCTGCGCGCGAAAACCGGCCAGCGCTTCATTCGCCATGCCCGCCTGCTCCGCCGCCGCGCAAATCTGCCGCCAGGTATTGGCGTCTATCGGTATGCCCTGCTCCAGCCGCGCCGCGCGGTTGGCCTCTTCCCATTCTCCCGGCACCGCGATCGGCTGTTCGCCGCTCGGCGGCGACGCCTTCACCCAGCCGATGAACGCTTCGGCCTCGGCCTGCATTTGCGGGGCGTCGAAGGCCTGAGGATCGAGGATCAGGGTCGTCATGCAGTTGAAGATGGCGTCGCTGTCGGCTTTCAGCGTGGCGTCGTGGGTGGTGCGGCCGCCGGAGAGCGCGCCGCCGAGGATCTCGCACATCGCCGCCAGCGCATAGCCTTTGTGCAAACCGAACGGCAACAATGACCCGAACGGCGCTTCGTGCATCACCTTCGGTTCGGTGGTGGGTTGCCCGTGTTCGTCGATCAGATAGCCCGGTGCCACCGACAAGCCTTTGTTATAAGCCACCCGAGTCTTGCCGAAGGCGATGCCGCTGGTGGCGAAATCCAACAGCAGCGGCGTGCGGCCCGGCCGCGGGAAAATGGCGCAGAACGGGTTGGTGCCGAAGCGGCGATCGCTGCCGCCGAACGGCGCCACCATCGGATCGCCCACCACGTTGACGAAGTGAATCGAGATAAAACCGGCGCGGGCGCACTGTTCCGCCCAATGGCCGATGCGGCCGATATGGTGCGCGTTGTGCAGCGCCACCGCCGCCAGGCCCAGCTTGCCGGCGCGTTCAATGCCCAGCGCCATCGCTTCGCTGGCCACCACCTGGCCGAAGCCGCGCGCGCCGTCGAGCGTCAGCACCGCGCCGGCGTCGCGCACCACCTCGGCATGTTGATTGAGCTGCAATTGCCCCTGCGCCAACGATGCCATGTAACTGGGGATCATGCCGACGCCGTGCGAGTCGTGCCCGGCCAGATTGGCCTGCACCAGGTGATCGGCCACCAGCTCGGCTTCGCGCGCCGTGCTGCCGGCCTGGCGCCAAATCGCCTGAACGAACTGCGTCAAATACGAGCCGGCGATGCGGTATTCGGTGCTCATCATGCGGTCCTTATGCGTGGGGAATAGGCTTCCACACTATGAGCAACGCCTTGTTACGGCAAGCGATTATGCCGATCGCAAGCGTCCCGTTTTAACTATGGTATCCGCACGTTAGCCCAGGCGACGAAAAGAGCGGGCGCCGCTACTTTAGCCACCCGGCACAAGGCTCAGGTTATGGCGCCCCCACCAGCCAAAAAAGAAAACCCCAACAAAATTTCGTTTGCTGGGGGTTAAAGATGCACTAATCAGACCATAACTATGGCTATTCGATACCGTATTTTTTCTCGGTTACAAATTTCGGCTCTTTCCAGTTGGGGCCTTTCACTACTTTTCCATTTTGATCTTGAAGCACCCCTTTTTGGAATAATGCATCGTAAGTAGAAGAGAGCTCCCCGCTGGAAATTGCATCAAAGCGATTATAGGTATATAGACGATCCAATTTACGGTAATCAGAGGTCGGCCCCAAAAAAGTTAGCACATCTTCTACACTTTCATTTTTAACTATATCTTTTAAAGGCATTATTTCTTCCCTCCCATAGCATCTTTCAGTTCCTGTTCATATGCGGCTTGTAGGGCCCCATCTGTATAAAGCGCCTGTTCCTTTTCATTTATTCTATAGTCTTCAAGCGTAGCAGTATGAGTATTATTCCATACGGCCTTCTGTTCTTGAACACTGTGCGGAACCTCACCATCTTTTATACCAAGATTCCTGTACCTTTCCAACTCTCTGATTTCATGAGTATAAAATCGCCTATCAGTGTCAGTAGGTTGTAGATCCCCCTTCAAAATTTTATCCAAACGGTCAATCATCACTTGGTTTTCCGGGGTCTGTTCAAAACGCCCAGTATGCAGCTTCACCTTATCCACGCCGGCACGGTCGATGCTGGCCCCTTTCCAATCCAGATTCTGGATGGGGCCCCCAGCTTTATTGGTGTTGTATTCACGACCGCTGTATTTGCCCCTGGCGTTGGTTTCACCATAGGGCTTGCTCACCATCACATAGATGGCCTCTACACCAATCTCCGTCGCATCCGGCTGCCACAGGATAAAATCTTGCAGATCCTGCACCACATCCGCCGGGAAGGTGGTGACCACGATGCTGTCCGCCTGCCTGATGCCGGTGCCGGTATGCACTGGCGACTTAGGCCCCGGTGAGCCATTGCCGGTATGCGCCGGCGCGGCCGGCCCGGTCGGCACCGGGTTGATCAGTATCGTCCTCGCCGGTACCCCCGCCATTGCGGGCAGCGTGATTTTGTCCAGCCCCGTCAGCTCATCGCGAACGGGTCTGAATACCGGCACGCTCGGCGATACGCCGCCCACGCCCGTCCTGACAAAGTTGACGCTCTGTCTCCCGTCGTCGTCGGTGGTGATAAACCCGCGCACCGGCAAATCGACCGAGGTCATGCCGGGCTGGATGGTCGCCCGGCCCGCTGCCGCCAGGCTCGCCTGGAGGGCAAACAAATTGACATCCCGCCCGGGTACCCGGTCGCTCCCTGCACCGACCTCCGTCGGGTAGAAACCAAGGGCAAAAGCCCCCAGCACCGATCCGGCAGCGACCACAGTGCCGGCGCGTATACTGCCAATTTCGTAGGCTGCCCGCCACGACGCGCTCGCTGCCCAGCCGGCCAGTTCGCTCGTGGTCGTCATCACGCCTTGCCCGATTACCGACGTCTGCAGCATCGCGGGCGCACGGTTGAGCACCATGGCACCTGCTGCCGCCAGCGCCGCATTGGCTGCTTTTAGCTTTTCCGGCGTATACGCCGGAGCGTCCATAATACCCGCTTTGGCGAACAACGCTTTTCTGGCTGCTTCTACCTTGCGTGCATCTTCCGCCTTTCGGGCTTCCTCGGCTTTGCGAGCCTCTTCGGCCTTACGAGCTTTTTCGGCTCTGCGAGCCTCTTCCGCCTTTCGGGCCTCTTCAGCTTTACGGGCCTCTTCGGCTACTTCTCGTTCTACCTGCTTAAATTGTTGATAGGCCGATGTCAAAGAAGGCACTTCGACATTACGTTGCCGGTAACCTGTGCGATCGCTCCCTTTGCCGCCGCCGTTGATTTCATATTGCTCCGTAATTTCAGTCATCACCCTATTATTATCAAGCCAGAAACCCGGTGGGATTTTTCCATTAAGCACCTCGGAATAGGTGGCTAATGACGCCTTATCCTCTGCGGCAGAATTGTTGCCGTTATTGTTGCCGTTGGGTATGTTCTGATAATTACCGATTCTATGATGGGTATCGATATTACCGGCGAACACGATCCCGCCTTGAGCAGGCAACCCCACGCCAAGTACATTTTTAACTTGTGAGACAGAGGTAATAGCCTTGCTGACGGCGGCTTCATCGGTTGTACGAATTTCACCAACCTGCACCTGTATTTTTCCGTCAGCCTCAACACTTTTCAAAGCTACCTTTGCATAAGTTGTAACCGCACGTACCTTTTTTTGTAAATCTTTCAGTATATTATTAACTTTAGGGTCATTTTTGATAGCGTTAACCTGCCGCCGTATCGCTGCCCCCTGGGAATCTCCACTGCTGCTACTGTCCCTGCCGCCATTACCGTTCCCTTTACCATCATCCCAGTTGGTACTGTTATCTTTACCGGGATTTAAACCATGTACTCCATCGATATGCACATCCCCCATGCCAGGAATATTTATATCCATAGATCCACCGTGCCCTACATTGGGTCCCTGGTCTGAAGCCCCCCCTTTAATTCCACCCGTTGGGCCACGGCTGTCTTTTCCATCTCCGCCACTCATATGCCAGTCCTTTTATTTCGTTGATGTGGCAGCAGAGTAAATTCTTAAGTGCTTATCGCCAGCAGCACTATCGGTTAATACTCTGCGCTACCCACAAAAATTGTTATTACTCAGGCGCACGTAATCGCTTTTTCCAACGCCGCCAACCGCGCTTCCAGCCTTTCTCGAGCCGAACGCTCTTCCTTAAGCGCCTCAACCAGCAGCGCCACCACGCCGTTGATATTGATGCCCCGCGCATCTTTCAGCACGCTGCCGTCGTTGAGTTTCAATTCGGTTTGGGTGACCGACTGCGGCAATACGTTCTCCACTTCCTGAGCGATCACCCCGGCTTCCGGCACGCCCTGTTTGAGGTAGGTGTAGCCGCCGATATTGGCCAGCTTGTCCAATGCGCCGTCAATTTGGGTGATGTCCGTTTTCATGCGGGCATCGGAGCTGCTGTGCCAGGCGCCGTTGGTGTAGGCGTTACCATCATTACGGAATTCGTACCAGCCTTGCCCACCACCGTTGGCGACATTCAGCACCAGCGAATGGTGAGAGCCGACAAATTCATGATGATAAAGGTTGGCATACAGGTCGTATCGCCCCTGCAAATGCAATCCATTGGTAATGCGTCCCTTATCATTGTCAACACTACGGTTCCCAGCAGCCCAAATCCATCCATCGGGGTTGCGTTTAGTCAATTGCCCTACAGAAAGCTCGGCGTTGGGCCTTACCTGCAGTTCGTTCCAGTTACCCTGCCAGTCTCGATAAGAGAGCAATCCATAATTTTCTTTACCAGCGACAATCCGCGAGCCCATTAACATCACCGTAGTGACGTTGCCGCTGGTAAAATCAGTATGCATGGCAGCCGCATCATAAACCTGACCATTGATAAGCGGAGCCGGGCCGGTGGTCGAGGTGGAGATACCCGCGTTGTGCGACACCACCGCACCGCCGGAAATATCCACTCCATTGCGCATCGCAACCCGGCCAGACGCCAAATTGAATGAGAACGGGCGCAAGGTGTTCCACTGCCCGTTAAGCGCTTGGCCGCCCGGCGTCGCCAGCGCGTAAAAATCGCGGCCATCATTACGCAGCATCACGCCGGTATTGCCATTTGCCAGCCGAAAACCATTGGCCGATTTGGAGACGATTTCACCGTCGCTGACCACGCGCTGGCGCAGCGTAGACAGCGATTTCAGTTCGGCGATATCGTCGTTAACGCCGTTAATCACCTGAGCATTTTTCTTTTCTTCTGCCATGATTGTTACCCTCTTACGTCCTGTTTGATGGCGGTTAACAGCGCTCATTCCCCCAGCATCCCCTAGCGACTGGGCTCACCGCACCGAAGCTGTAAAACCGGTTAAGCACACAGCAAAACTGTATGCATAAACAGCACTTTATCTCGAAGGATAATGGGATTCCCTCACCGCGGGTTGTATGGTGAAGGGGACAACAATGAGGCAGGGAACGACAAGAGAACGGCGGGCGCGCTGGGCCCCGCCGGGCGGATCAGAAAAGCATAGTCGGGCCGGCGCTAGCCGGCCGGGGAACGAAGGTGTTTACCGCGCCCGCTCGGCGGCCAGCGCCGCGATGCGCATGATCACCGCCACCGCTTGCTCCATGCCTTCCAGCGTCACGAACTCGTGCTTGCCGTGGTAGTTGTAGCCGCCGGTGAACAGGTTCGGGCACGGCAGGCCGCGGAACGACAGCTGCGCGCCGTCGGTGCCGCCGCGGATCGGCTTCATCACCGGTTCGATGTCGCAATCGCGCATCGCCTGCTGCGCCAGCGCGATCACATGCGGGTGCTCCGCCACCTGTTCGCGCATGTTGTAATAGCTGTCTTCGATGCTCACTTCGATATAGCAATCGCGCGGCAGGCCTTTGCCGACCTCGCGAGCGATGTCCACCATCTTGCGCTTGCGCGCCTCGAACCCTTCGCGCTCGAAGTCGCGCAGGATATAGTGCATTTCGGCGCGCTCTACGCTGCCCTTGATGCTGCTGAGGTGATAAAAGCCCTGGTAACCTTCGGTGGTCTCCGGCGCTTCGTCCGCCGGCAGCGCCTGATGAATGCGGGTGGCCAGCGACAGCGCGTTGACCATCACCCCCTTGGCGCTGCCGGGGTGCACGCTGTTGCCAAGGATTTTGATCGTCACCGAGGCGGCGTTGAAGTTTTCGCACTCCAGCTCGCCGACGCCGCCGCCGTCCACCGTGTAGGCCCATTCCGCATTGAAGGCCGCCACGTCGAACAGCTGCGCCCCCTTGCCCACCTCCTCGTCCGGAGTGAAGGCCACGCGGATGTCGCCGTGCGGGATCTTGCGCGCGCGCAGGCGCACCATGGCGGTGAGGATCTCGGCGATGCCCGCCTTGTCGTCGGCGCCCAGCAGCGTTTTGCCGTCGGTGGTGATCAGCGTCTGCCCCAGCATCTGGTGCAGGATCGGGAACATCACCGGCGACAGCACCTCATCGCCGATGCCGAGCGCAATGTCGCCGCCGCGATAGTTCTCGACGATCTGCGGATTGACGTGCTTGCCACTGAAATCCGGCGAAGTATCCAGATGGGCGATGAAACCGACCGCCGGCACCGGCCAGGCGACGTTACCCGGCCAGGTGCCCATCACGCAGCCGTGTTCGCTGAGCGACACCCGCTCGAAGCCGAGCGCGATCATTTCCTGCTGCAACGCGCGCGCCAGCTTCAACTGCCCATCGGTGCTCGGCACATGCTTTACGTTCGCTTTGGACTGGGTGTCGAAAGAGACGTAGTTGAAAAAGCGGTCAAGTAATTTGTCCATGGTAGCGGCCCCTCAGAATATCGCGTTTCATTATGCGGAACCGATCAGGATCAAATATTGCGTCAGGTCATTTTTAACCAGAATTCGCCAATATCATTAATCTTTGTGATGATTTCTGAGGGGAATAATGCTGTCATCACAGGGTCATTTGTCGCTATCATGATGAAAAACGCGGCATCTGGGCCGGATCGGCTTTCAATTCCGGCATTCAGCGTCTATCATGCGCGCTCGAAAAATTTCCATTGGCGTAACTGGTTTGAGCTTCATTTGATCAGCGGGCATTCCCGCAAGCTCCGGCAGTCTTTTCCAGTTACGGTTCTATCTGCATTAGCCCACGGGATAGAGTAATACGATAAATGACTGAGACATCCTCTCCGACTCCCCTTGTTGAACTGCATGCCCTGAGCAAAGCGTTCGATGGCAAAACCATCATTGCCGATCTGGATCTGACGATTAACCACGGCGAATTCCTCACCATTCTCGGCCCCTCCGGCTGTGGCAAAACCACGGTGCTGCGCCTGATCGCCGGTCTGGAAGACGCCGATGTGGGCCGCATCGTGCTCGACGGCCAGGACATCACCGCCATTCCGGCCGAACATCGCCACGTCAACACCGTGTTTCAAAGCTACGCTCTGTTTCCGCACATGTCGGTGTTCGACAACGTCGCCTTCGGCCTGCGCATGCAAAAGGTGCCGGCGGCGGAACTGACGCCGCGCGTCGAAGAGGCGCTGCGCATGGTGCAGCTGGACGACTTTGCCAAGCGGCGGCCGGGCCAGCTCTCCGGCGGCCAACAGCAGCGCGTGGCCATCGCCCGCGCGGTGGTCAACAAGCCGAAGGTGCTGCTGCTGGACGAATCGCTGTCGGCGCTGGACTACAAGCTGCGCAAGCAGATGCAGAACGAACTGAAAGCGCTGCAGCGCAAACTGGGCATCACCTTCGTGTTCGTCACCCACGATCAGGAAGAGGCGCTGACCATGTCGGATCGCATCGTGGTGATGCGCGAAGGCCGCATTGAGCAGGACGGCACGCCGCGTGAGATCTACGAAGAGCCGAAGAACCTGTTCGTCGCCAGCTTCATCGGCGAGATCAACATCTTCGACGCGGTGGTCCTGCAACGCCTCGATCCGCAGCGGGTGCGCGCCAACGTCGAGGGCCGCGAGTGCGACATCTACGCCGATCTGCCGGTAGAGCCGGGCCAAAAGCTGAAGGTGCTGCTGCGCCCGGAGGATCTGCGGGTGGAAGAAGTGAACGACAGCGCGCAGCACGACGGGCTGATCGGCTACGTGCGCGAGCGCAACTACAAAGGCATGACGCTGGAATCGGTGGTCGAGCTGGAGAGCGGCAAAACGGTGATGGTCAGCGAGTTCTTCAACGAAGACGATCCGGACGTCGATCACTCGCTCAATCAGAAGATGGCGGTAACCTGGGTTGAAAGCTGGGAGGTGGTGCTGGCCGATGAAGAAATCGCGTAAAGTCTTCCAGAATGTAGTGATCGTCGGCGTCGTCGCCTGGCTGTTGCTGTTCGTGTTCATGCCGAACCTGATGATCATCGGCGCCAGCTTCCTGACCCGCGACGACGCCAACCTGGTGCAGATGGTGTTCACGCTGGACAACTACCGGCGCTTGTTCGATCCGTTGTACGCCCAGGTGCTGCTGCACTCGCTGAACATGGCGCTGATCGCCACCCTGTGCTGCCTGGCGATCGGCTATCCGTTCGCCTTTATCCTGGCGCGGTTGCCGCAGAAGGTGCGGCCGCTGCTGCTGTTTCTGCTGATCGTGCCCTTCTGGACCAACTCGCTGATCCGCATCTACGGCCTGAAGCTGTTTCTCAGCACCCGGGGCTATCTCAACGACGCGCTGCTGTGGATCGGCGTCATCGACAAGCCGCTGCGCATCATGTACACCTCGGAAGCGGTCGTCCTCGGCCTGGTGTATATCCTGTTGCCGTTTATGGTGATGCCGCTCTACTCCAGCATCGAAAAGCTCGATAAGTCCTGCCTGGAGGCGGCGCGCGACCTCGGCGCCAGCAAGCTGCAAACCTTTATCCGCATCATCGTGCCGCTGACCATGCCGGGCATTATCGCCGGCTGCCTGCTGGTGGTGCTGCCGGCGATGGGGCTGTTTTTCGTCGCCGATCTGATGGGCGGCGCCAAAAACCTGCTGATCGGCAACGTGATTAAAAGCCAGTTCCTCAATATCCGCGACTGGCCGTTCGGCGCGGCCACCAGCATCTGCCTGACGCTGGTGATGGGGCTGTTGCTGCTGGTTTATTACCGGGCCGCACGCCTGCTGAACAAGAAGGAGGATCTGGCATGATCGGACGTCTGCTGCGCGGCGGCTTTATGACGCTGGTATACGCCTATCTGTATATCCCGATCGTCATCCTGATCGTCAACTCCTTCAACGCCTCGCGCTTCGGCATCAATTGGCAAGGGTTTACCACCAAGTGGTACAGCACCCTGCTGAATAACGACAGCCTGCTGCAGGCCGCGGGCCACTCGCTGACCATGGCGGTGCTCTCCGCCACCTTCGCCACGCTGATCGGCTCGCTGACCGCGGTGGCGCTGTACCGCTACCGCTTCCGCGGCAAACCGTTTGTCGGCGGCATGCTGTTCGTGGTGATGATGTCGCCGGACATCGTGATGGCCATCTCGCTGCTGGTGCTGTTCATGCTGCTGGGCATTTCGCTCGGCTTCTGGTCGCTGCTGTTCTCGCACATCACCTTCTGCCTGCCGTTCGTGGTGGTGACCGTCTACGCGCGCCTGAAAGGCTTCGACGTGAAGATGCTGGAAGCCGCGCGCGATCTCGGCGCAAGCGAGTTCACCATTCTGCGCAAAATCATCCTGCCGCTGGCGATGCCGGCGGTGGCGGCCGGTTGGCTGCTGAGCTTCACCCTGTCGATGGACGACGTGGTGGTCTCCTCCTTCGTCACCGGGCCGAGCTACGAGATTTTGCCGCTGAAGATCTACTCGATGGTGAAAGTCGGCGTCTCGCCGGAGGTCAATGCGTTGGCCACCATTTTGCTGCTGCTGTCGCTGGTGCTGGTGATCGCCAGCCAGTGGGTGATGCGCGATCGCTCGCCCAAGGCCGAGTAACCCTTCCCGCCGGGCGCTGCGGCGCCCGGTTGTGATCCCCTTCACAACCGGCACCGGTTGTCACTCCCTGACCATCGGTGCCTATTTCCGCCCCGCTGATTGCAGCGGCGAAAACTTCCCCCTATAACTGAATTCAGGCAAGGTGCCTTATTTTTTTCTCGCTTCCAGGGAGTTTATTCAGCAACGTCGTCATCCATTAAAATATAAAAAGGAACTGCCATGAAAGGTATTATCGATAATATCTTAAGCAAGCTGCAGCTTTTCTCCAAAGCCATGATGGGGCCGATATTTTTCCTGCCGGTAATCGGTCTGATCCTGGCGCTCAGTTCTATTCTCACCAATGCCACATTAATCAATGAACATTCCGCCGTCTTCTCTATCGGTAAAATGATCGGCGATACCTTCTGGCCATTATTCGGCAACCTCGGGCTGATTTTCTGCATCGGCATTACCTACGGCCTGGCTAAAGACAAGAAAAGCGAAGCGGCGCTGGTCGCCGTGATGTGCTTTATCATGTTCCTCGGCGCCAATTCTTCTTATCTGCAATTCAGCGGCCACGTCGCGGCCAAGATCAACGGCGAATATTACGGCACCGGGCAGACGGAGTTGCTGGGTTTTACCGTGGTGGATATGGGCATTTTCCTCGGTCTTATCCTCGGCGTCACCATCGCCTGGGTGCATAACCGCCTGTGCAACGTCGAACTCAACGGCGTGTTCTCGGTCTACGGCGGCGCCAAGCTGGTACTGATTGCCATGACGCCGATCATCATGCTGTACGCCGTCGCCTTCAGCTACCTGTGGCCGGCGATCTCACAGGGCCTGATCGCGCTGACCGGCTTTATGAAAAGCGCCGGCTCGCTCGGGGTATTCGTCTACGGCTTCTTTGAGAAATTCCTGATCCCCACCGGGCTGCACCACTTTATCTGGTCGCCGTTCCAGCTCACCAGCATCGGCGGTTCGATCGTGCAGGACGGCCAGACCGTCTCCGGCTCGCAGGCGATTTTCCTGGCCTATATGCGCGACCCGAGCATCTCGCCGCTGATGAACGAAGCGCTGCGCTTCTCGCAGCAAGGGATGGTGACCATCTTCGGCCTGTCGGGCGCGGCATTGGCTTTCTATCACACCGCCAAGCCGGAAAAGAAAATGCTGGCCAAGGCGATTCTGATCCCGGCCATCACCACCTCGATCCTGGTCGGCATCACCGAGCCGATAGAGTTCACCTTCCTGTTTATCTCTCCGCTGCTGTGGGTGATCCACGCCGTGTTGACCGCGCTGTCGCAGGTGGTCTGCAACCTGTTGCAGGTGCGCCCCTGGGGCGCCAGCGGGCTGGTCGAGTTCCTGGCCTATAACCTGCCGCTGCCGGTTTCCCTCACCCGCTGGCCGCTGTACGTGCTCATCGGCCTGGTGCAGTTTGCGGTGTATTACCTGGTGTTCAAAACGCTGGTGCTGAAGCTCAATCTGAAGACGCCGGGTCGTGAAGATGATCAGGACGTCAGACTCTATTCCAAACAGGATTACCGGAACCGCAAAAATACCCCGGACGAGCCGAGCGGCATCATTATTCGCGCGCTGGGCGGCAAGGAAAACATTATTTCCGTCGATAACTGCTTTACCCGGCTGCGGGTGGAATTAAAGGATATGACGCGGGTGGATGAGGCCGCGTTAAAAAGCACCGGCGCCAAAGGCGTAGTGAAGAATCGCCGTGAAGTGCAGGTAATTTACGGCGTCACGGTCGGCAAGGTCAAAAATCAGGTAGAGAAATATTTAGCGACACTCTAACGCTTTATTAATGGGAGATATCGAATGAAATTAACCGTTCTCGGCGGCGGCGGCGTGCGTTCCCCGTTCCTCGCCAAATCCATCGCCTATAACGCCCATCGCATCGGCATTACCGAAGTGGTGTTTATGGATACCGATGAGCGCCATCTGGCGATCTACGGCGCCCTCGCGCAGGGCGTATTCCAGCGCATTCGCGGCGACATTGCTTTCAGCCTCAGCAGCGATCCGCGCCAGGCGCTGCAAGGCGCCGACTACATCATCACCACCCTGCGCATCGGCGGCGAGGAAGGCCGCATCCATGACGAACGCATCGCGCTCAATCACCAGTTGCTCGGGCAAGAAACCACCGGCGCCGGCGGCTTCGCCATGGCGATGCGTTCGATTCCGGCGATCCTCGACTATTGCCGCCTGATCGAACAGGTTTCCTCACCGGACGCGGTCCTGTTCAACTTCACCAATCCTTCCGGCATGGTGACCGAGGCGATCATCAAATCCGGCTTCCAGCGCCGGGTCTATGGCATCTGCGACGCCCCCAGCGAGTTTATCCGCGAACTGGCCGAGCTGCTGGGCTGCCGCGAAGACCAACTGAGCGTCGACTGCTTCGGCCTCAACCATCTTTCCTGGTTCCGCAATGCGCGCGTCAACGGCGAACCGGTCACGGAACGGTTGCTGGCGGATCCGCGCCTGTATCGTGATACCTGCATGAAATACTTCTCGCCGGAGTTGGTGGCGCTGTCGGACAATTTGATGCTCAACGAGTATCTCTATTATTACTACTATCGTGAGCAGGCGATCGCCGCCATCGTCGCGGGCGGCGAGACCCGCGGCGAACAAATCGCGGCGATCAACCGCCAAATGCTGTCAGAGTTAGGCGAGCTGGACATCCCCCACCAGTTGGAACACGCCTTCTCTGTCTATTTCAGCCATTATCTGCAGCGCGAAAACTCCTACATGCAGCGCGAGTCCAACCAGGGCAAGGTGAAAACGCGCGAGATGCTGACGCTGCAACAGTTTATCGAGCAGCCGGACAGCGGCGGCTATGCCGGGGTGGCGATCGACATTCTGGAGGCGGTCAACAGCGGCCGGCAAAAACGCGTGGTGGTGTCGATGCAAAACCGCGACACGCTCGATTTTCTGCACCCGGATGACGTGATCGAAATCAGCTGCGAATTGAGCAGCGCCGGCATTCAGCCGGTCAAAATGCGCGATATTCCCGACACCCAGAAAAACCTGATTTCGCAGGTGAAAGAGTACGAACGGCTGGCGGTGGCGGCGATCCTGACCGGCAACCGCCAACTGGCCATCAAGGCGCTGATGGTGCACCCGCTGGTCAACTCCTACTCGCTGGCAAAAACGCTGGTAGAGGAGTACCTGCAGGCCCACCGCGCGTATGCCGGGCACTGGCGCTAAACGGTGCGGCCGTCAGCGGCCGCGACGTTCAAACCAGGCGGTGATCACATTCTCGAATCCCAACAGACAGTGGCCGAAAAACGGGTTGGGATAGTAGATATCGTGATCGTATTTTTGCCGGTCCTCAAACAGAAAGGTCATGTCGGCCTGCTGCGCCAGCGGGCTGCCGCCGTCGCCGCAGAAGGCCGCCAGCAGAATGCGGTTACGCTTCACCGCCTCGCTCCAGCTCAGCGCCGAGCCGCTGTTGCCCGACTTTGAAATCACGATCACCATGTCGAAGCGAAAGCGCGTCTCACGGTCAAGAATGTCGAAATCCGGCCACAGCGACAGATAACTGTCTACACCCAGCGTCATAAACTTGTTGTACATATATTGAGCCACCAGCTGCGAAAAACCGCTGCCGTGGATCAGGATCTTGCCGTTGTCGAGCAGATCGAGAAACTGCGCCTGCTGGGCCGGCGGTGCCGCCGACGTAGCGCGTTCCGCCTGGTAAGCCGGCGCCATCGTCAGGTTGAATTTGATGAAATAGACCAGTTCGAGATAGCCGCGAAAGCCCAGCTTTTTAGCCAGCCGCACCAGCGTCGAGGGGGAACTGTAGCAGCGTGCGGACACCGCACGGATGCCGTCGTCGATGCAGGCGTCCGGGTTGTCGAGAATGCAGTGCAAAATCGTCAGATCCGTCTTGCTGAGCTCAGCCTGGCTGAAGACCTGTTTGAAATTCATCGCTGCCCTCGTTTATTCGCCAAAATTATTGTTTCGCACGCGCTTCACCGCCTGTCCAGCGCGAGACACACAAATTGTGATGCGCTTTAAGGCGCAGAACCCCTTGATTTGCCAGCGGGATAACCGCCTTTACCCACCCCGCCCCGGCCCCTATAATGGCCCCTTTCTGGGGTATGGCGCGGCCGAAAACGGCGGCTCATACGGGTTCGGCTCACTACTGCTGAAGGATACGCTGCATGAAAAAGTGGTCACATCTGCTCGCAGCCGGGATGATGGCGCTGAGTTTCTGCTCTGCAAACGCCTCTGACGGCAAAACGCTGTATTTCTATAACTGGACTGAATACGTCCCGCCGGGGCTGCTGGAGCAGTTCACCAAAGAAACCGGCATCAAGGTGATCTATTCCACCTATGAATCCAACGAAAGCATGTACGCCAAGCTGAAGACCTACAAAGACGGCGCGTACGATCTGGTGGTGCCTTCCACCTACTTCATCGCCAAGATGAGCAAGGAAGGCATGCTGCAAAAAATCGACAAGAGCAAGCTCAGCCACTTCAAGGATCTCGATCCCACCCTGCTGAACAAGCCGTTCGATCCCAACAACGACTACTCCATTCCTTATATCTGGGGCGCTACCGCCATCGGCGTCAACAGCGACGCGCAGGATCCGTCCACCGTCACCGCCTGGGCCGATCTGTGGCAACCGCAGTACAAAGGCCGCCTGCTGCTGACCGACGACGCGCGTGAAGTGTTCCAGATGGCGCTGCTCAAGCTGGGCTATTCCGGCAACACCACTGACCCGAAAGAGATCGAAGCCGCCTACCACGAGCTGCAGAAATTGATGCCGAACGTGCTGGCCTTCAACTCCGACAACCCGGGCAACCCGTTTATGGAAGGGGAAGTCAACGTCGGCATGGTGTGGAACGGTTCGGCCTTTGTGGCGCGCCAGGCCGGCACGCCGCTGGAGATCGTCTGGCCGAAGGAAGGCGGGATCTTCTGGATGGACAGCCTGGCCATTCCGGCCAACGCGCGCAACGTCGAAGGGGCGCTGAAGCTGATCGACTTCCTGCTGCGGCCGGAAATCGCGGTGCAGGTGGCGGAGACCATCGGTTACCCGACGCCGAACCTGGCGGCGAAGAAGCTGCTGTCGCCGGAGATCGCCAACGACAAGTCACTCTACCCGGATAAGGCGGTGATTGAGCACGGCGAGTGGCAAAACGACGTCGGCGACGCCAGCACGCTGTACGAAAGCTACTTCCAAAAGCTGAAAGCCGGGCGCTAATACGCCCGCCATCCCATCAGGGCGCGCATTGCGCCCTGATGCCTTTCTCAGGGCCGGTCGGCCCGCGCCACCTTGCCCACCAGGAACTTGTGCACAAAACGCGGCACCACTTCGCTGGCCAGACCGTAGTGTTTCTCATCGAACTGGCTCTCTACCTGGCTCGGTTCCAGGTTCAGCTCCATGGCGTAAGCGCCGCCCAGCCGCGCCTCATGCACGAAGCCGGCCGCCGGGTAGACATGGCCGGAGGTGCCGATGGCGACGAAGAAATCGGCCTTGCTCAGCGCCTGGTAGATGTCATCCATGCCCAGCGGCATCTCACCGAACCACACCACGTGCGGCCGTAGCGGCGCCGGGAACTGGCAGCAATGGCAACGATCGTCAACGCTGAGATCGCCGGGCCATTCGAACACCTGCCCCGACTGGGTGCAACGCACCTTCAGCAGTTCGCCGTGCATGTGCAGCACCCGCTTGCTGCCGGCGCGCTCATGCAGGTTATCAATGTTTTGCGTGACCAGCAGGAAGTTGTCTCCCAACCACTCTTCCAAATCCGCCAACGCGCGGTGTGCGGCGTTCGGGGCGATCTCCTCCGTCTGCAGCTGGCGGCGGCGTTCATTGTAAAACGCCTGCACCAGCGCCGGATCGCGCTGAAAACCTTCCGGCGTGGCGACGTCCTCCACCCGGTGCTCTTCCCACAGCCCATCCGCGGCGCGGAAGGTGCGAATGCCCGACTCGGCCGAAATGCCGGCCCCGGTCAACACCACCACAAACGGCTTTTTCAGCTCGGCCGCCGCCATGGTGTCACGATGAAAAATGCGTGAACGAAAGCGCTGATGCAGCACATGCTTACTCTTGCGAAACTGACACAGCCGATGGCGAGTGTACATTAACTCTCTCCTTACTTTTCCCTGTTTACCCTTCTTACTGGACGTTGCGGCGTTGTTGGCTGCATACATTCACGCCCGGCCTCAACGCCCATTACGTTGGGCGCGCCAAATTGAGGAACGCCGCGCCGCGCACGCCGCCGGCGTCGCCATAGCGCGCCTTCTCGATGCGCGGCAGCCGGGCCACCCGCAGCAGGTGCGCCGGCAGCCGCTGCGGCAACGCCTGGTAAATGGCGTCGAAGTTCGACAGCCCGCCGCCGATCACCACCAGATGCGGATCCAGCACCGTCAGCAGGTTACCCAGGCAGATCGCCAGCACGTCCATAAAGCGGTCGACGTGAGCCACCGCCTGCGGCTCACCTGCCTGATAATGGGCAATGATCTCGATGGCAGGCAAGCGCCGGCCATAGAAATGGGCGTACATCCATTCGAAACCGCGGCCCGATATGTAATTTTCAATGCAACCCTGATGGCCGCACCCGCAGGCAACGCGAGGCACATCACGCCCCAGCACCTCGAGCGCGTCCACCGGCAGGCGCAAATGGCCGAACTCGCCGGCGATATAGTTGCGCCCAGGCACCGTCTTGCCATCGACGATCAGGCCGCCGCCCACGCCGGTGCCGAGGATGATGCCCAGCACCGTCGGGTAGCGGCGGAACTCGTCGTCCCAGGCTTCCGACAGCGCAAAGCAGTTGGCGTCGTTATCGACGCGCACCTCGCGCCCGATCAGCGCCGCCAGATCGCGCGGCAGCGGACGCCCCATCGCCGCCGGCACGTTGGCGGTAAACAGCGTGCCATCATCGTCATTGGGCAGGCCCGGTATGCCGATGCCGACGCTGCCGCGCCGGCCGCAAAACGCATCCGCCTCAAGGGTCAGATCGCACAGCGTGGCCAGCAGTTGCCGGTAGTCTTCACGTGGCGTCGGCACTCGCTTTTGCCAAATGCGCTGCAGGTTGTCGTCGAACACCCCCAGCTCAATCTTGGTGCCGCCCATATCGAAACCGTAGTACATAACCCATCCCCAGGCTAAAAAAACGGGGCGGCATCGCTGCCTCCCCGTTGGTGTTATTGTCCGCTCAGCACCCGCGCCGGATCGATGCGGCTTGCGCGCCTCGCCGGATACCAACTGGCCAACAGGCTCAGCACAATGGCGGTCGCCAGCACGATCAGCACGTCCAGCCAGTGCAGCTCGGAAGGCAGGAAGTCGATGAAGTAGATATCGCCCGACAGGAAGGAATGACCGACCAGTTTCTCGATGCCGCGGATAATGTTAGTCAGCTGCAGCGAGGCGATCACCCCGATCACCACGCCGCTCAGGCTGCCCAGCAGCCCGGCCAACAGCCCGTACCAGATGAAGATGGCGCGGATAAAGCCGTCTTTAGCGCCCAGGGTGCGCAGCACCGCGATGTCGGCGCTTTTGTCTTTCACCGCCATCACCAGCGTGGAGACGATGTTGAAGCAGGCCACGCCGATCACCAGCACCATCGCCAGATACATGATGGCGCGGATCATCTGGATGTCGCGGTACATGTAGCCGTACTTGCCGATCCAGCTTTTGATGTAGATATAAGAATTGGTCACTTCGCCGGCGTCGCGCACCAGTTTATTGGCGGCGAACACGTCGTTCATCTTGAGCGCGATACCAGTGACGCTGTCACCCATGTCGAGATACTGCTGCGCATCGGCCAGCGGCACCAGCGCCAGGCTGTGATCGAGCTGGCCGCTGAGCTGCAAAATGCCGGTCACATGCAGGCGAATGCGCTTCGGCTGCAGCAGCTTCATTTCCGGGTCGCTGTTGGGGATCATCACCGTCACATAGGCGCCCTGTTTAACGCCCAGTGCGTCGGCCACGCCCTTGCCGAGGATCACCTGCTGCTCGCCGGGCTTGAAGTTGGCCCAGGCGTCGCCCTGCACATACTGCGGCAGCGCGCTCAGCCGGCTCTCCTGCTGCGGATCCACGCCTTTGACTTCCACCGCGCGCAGCTGCGCGCCGTTTTCCATCAGGCCGGTGAAATTGATGTACGGCGCGGCGGCCAAAATGCCCGGCACCTTTTCCACCCGCTGCAGAATCGACGGCCAGCCGCTGAACGGCTGATTGACCGGCTCAAGCTCGCCGTGCGGCACCACCGCCAGAATGCGGTTCTTCAGCTCGCGCTCAAAACCGTTCATCGCGCTCAGCCCGACGATCAGCACCGCCACCCCCAGCGCGATGCCGATGGTGGAGATGACCGAGATCAGCGACACCATGCCGCCGCGTTTACGGCCGCGGCTGAAACGCAGGGCCGTCAGGAAGGACAGTGAGGCTCCCGCCATTATTCGGCCCCCATCAGGGTCAGCTGCGCCTGCAGGTGGCCGTCGGCCATTTCCAGCTGGCGGCTCAGGCGCTTGGCCAGCTGCAGATCGTGCGTCACCACCAGGAAAGCGGTGCCCTGGCGCACGTTCAGCTCGCCCAGCAGATCGAAGATGCTGTCCGCGGTGCGTTTATCCAGGTTACCGGTCGGTTCGTCCGCCAGCACCAACGCCGGGTTGTTGACCAACGCGCGCGCGATCGCCACGCGCTGACGTTCGCCGCCGGAGAGCTCGGACGGGCGGTGCTTGCTGCGTTTTTCCAGCCCGACCGCCGCCAGCATCTCCCGCGCCTTCTCCTGCGCCTGCGCCGGCTTGGCGCCGCCGATCAAGAGCGGCATGGCGGCGTTTTCCAGCGCGGTGAAGTCCGGCAACAGATGGTGGAACTGATAGATGAAGCCCAGCTGGCGGTTGCGCAGCTCGGCCTTGGCCGCCGAAGACATGGCGTTCAGCGATTCGCCCTTGAAGATCACCTCGCCGGAGGTCGGCGAGTCCAGCCCGCCCAGCAGGTGCAACAGGGTGCTCTTGCCGGAACCCGAGCTGCCGACGATCGCCATCATCTCGCCCTGCTGCATGGCAAAGCTGACATTGCGCAGCACGTCGGTGTGCAGATTGCCTTCCTGATAGGTCTTGCACAGGTTGTCACACTGCAGCAAAAGATGGTTACTCATAACGTAAAGCCTCAGCGGGTTGTACGGCGGCAGCGCGCCATGAAGGATAGAGCGTGGACAACAGGGAAACCGCCATCGCCACCACGGCGATGATCGTCACCTGCAGCGGATCGACCGCCACCGGCAGCGAAGCGCCGTCGATCAAGGCGCCGAGGATCGGCATCAGGTTATTCAGGTTGGTGGCCAGCAGCACGCCGAGCAGCGTGCCGAGCAGCGAACCGATGATGCCGGCGCTGGCGCCCTGCACCATAAATACCGACATGATCTGGCGGCGGGTCAGCCCCTGGGTCTGCAGAATGGCGACCTCGCCCTGCTTCTCCATCACCAGCAGGCCGAGCGAGGTAATGATGTTAAACGCCGCCACCGCCACGATCAGACTGAGCAGCAGCCCCATCATGTTCTTCTCCATACGCACCGCCTGGAACAGCTCGCCCTTGCGATCGCGCCAGTCTTTCCAGACGGTGCCCGCCGGCAGCGCCTGTTGGCTGAGGGTATCGACCGTCAGCGGCTGTTGCAGGAACATGCGCCAGCCGGTGATGTTGCCGGCCGGGTAGCGCATCAGGCGCGAAGCGTCCTGTTGGTTGACCAGCAGCTGATAGCCGTCCACCTCGCTGTTGGCGTGGAAGGTGCCGATGAGAGTGAACAGGCGCTGGCTGGGAATGCGGCCCATTGGCGTGAACTGGCTGGCGCTCGGCACCATCACGCGCAGCGAATCGCCGCGCTTGACACCAAGTTGCCCCGCCAGCTGTTCGCCGATGATGATGTTGTACTGGCCCGGCTGCAGCTGCTGTTGCTTGACGTTGACCAGATATGGGGTCAGCGGATCGGCCTCGTCGGGATTGACGCCGAGCATTACCCCGACCGCCACGCTGCGGGCGCTTTGCAGCACCACGTCACCGGTGGTCAGCGGCGCGACGCGCGTGACGCCCTGCAGCTTCTGCACCTCGGAGGCCGGCAGCTGCTGCGGGTTGACCGATCCTTGCGGACTGGTGACCAACGCCTGCGGCATCAGGCCGAGAATGTTGTTTTCCAGATCCTTTTCGAATCCGTTCATCACCGACAGCACGGTGACCAACGCCATCACCCCCAGCGTAATGCCGATGGTGGAAAGCCAGGAAACAAACCGCCCGAAGCGGTCTGAGGCTCGCCCGCGCATGTAGCGCAGGCCAATGAATAACGCGACAGGTTGATACATGAAATCCGTTTGATAGCCGTGGCTTAAGCAAAGTGATCATGGATTATATCGTCGCCCTGAAAACAATTAAATGAAAAATAAAGATTTTTACGATTCTTACAGCAGTACGAATCCGGCCTTCCCATCTCGGATAACCCCTTGTTTACACTTAACTGTTTTTAGTGAATCGGCAAAATACTTGCGGCGTTCCGCCTCAGTTTCTTCTGAAAATGATAGTGAGACCTGCGATATCGCGTTTGCCTCTGTAACTCACCAGGCACTGGCCACATTGCCGTTTCCCACCGTTGCAACACGCCGCCGGCCAAGCGGGTTTCACTCAAGGTTCTGCGCGCAGGATCGCCAGCGATTTCACCCTATGCTACTATCTGCCAACATTGACAAAGTTGATGATAGTTATCGGTTAAACGCAAGGGCAATCAATGAGAACGGAAACAAAATATAAAATCTATGCCGACTTCTTTCGCGCGAGTAGAAAGTCCGGCATCGCAAGGCTAATCAAGTCCCTTTTCCAACAGAACTACGTCGGCTTTAACTACATTTTCACCTTGCGGCTGCACAGTGATTTTCACGCCAAAAAACGCAATATCTTTGAGAGACTTTGTTTTCGTCTACTGGTGAAAAATCTCAAGCGCCTGCAGATAAAATATGGCATCGAAATTCCCCATCAGGCCAGTATCGGTGAAGGCCTGCTTATTCCGCACTTCGGCGGCATCGTTATCCATCCCAACGTGAAGATTGGTAAAAATTGCACCATCCTGCAAGGTGTGACCATCGGCAACAACCTCTTCAAAAGCCGTGAAGACGTCGCCACTATCGGCGATAACGTCACCATTGCAGCCGGAGCCAAGATCGTTGGTCCGGTCACTATCGGTGACAATGTGACGATTGGCGCCAACTCCGTTGTCACCAGTGACATTGAGCCAAACTGCATCGTGGCAGGCATGCCGGCCAAGATTATTTCGCGCAAAGAGTCAATTGTGCTGAATACGGATTACTTGTCCTTTGACGAATATCAAAAGCGCTAATCTTGCGCTGACTGGCGTTCTATCTTTCCTCCCGGCGACGCCTTGTTGGCGTCGCGCTTGCGTGCATCGTCGCCCCGATAACTAACGAGATAGGGCACTTTTATCGGTGTCAGTTTGCCGGCCGCTGGGCTACTATAAACAGCATAAAAGCACTGGGTTATCCGTGCCGGGACGCCCTCTAACACATTGATTAAAGATACCTGAATGAGCACTTCCGATAGCCGTAACCGTTCTTCATCCCCTCGTTATTCTCTGCCCGATCGCGCGGGCGATCTGCGCCAGCTGGGGCAACTGACCGGCGCGGCCTGCGCCGTGGAGTGCGCCGAGATCGTCGAGCGCCACCCTGGCCCGGTGATGCTGATCGCGCCGGATATGCAAAACGCCCTGCGGCTGCGCGACGAGATCCAGCAGTTCACCGATCAGATGGTGACCACGCTGTCCGACTGGGAAACCCTGCCGTACGACAGCTTCTCGCCGCATCAGGAAATCATCTCGGATCGTTTGTCGAGCCTGTATCACCTGCCGACCATGGCGCGCGGCGTGATCATTCTGCCGGTCAACACCCTGATGCAGCGCGTCTGCCCGCACGAATTCCTGCACGGCCACGCGCTGGTGATGAAGAAAGGCCAGCGCCTGTCGCGCGATAAGCTGCGCGCGCAGCTGGAACAGGCCGGTTACCGCAGCGTCGATCAGGTGATGGAGCACGGCGAATTCGCCACCCGCGGCGCATTGCTCGATCTTTATCCGATGGGCAGCGATGAGCCTTACCGCATCGACTTCTTCGATGACGAAATCGACAGCCTGCGCATCTTCGACGTCGACACCCAGCGTACGCTGAGCGAAGTCGAGGCCATCAATCTGTTGCCGGCCCACGAGTTCCCCACCGACAAGAACGCCATCGAGCTGTTCCGCAGCCAGTGGCGCGAGCAGTTTGAGGTGCGTCGCGACGCCGAGCACATCTATCAGCAGGTCAGCAAAAGCGCCTGGCCCGCCGGTATCGAATACTGGCAGCCGCTGTTCTTCAGCCAGCCGCTGCCGTCGCTGTTCAGCTACCTGCCGGCCAATACGCTGATCGTCAATACCGGCGATCTGGAGAGCGCCGCCGAGCGCTTTTGGCAGGACGTCAACCAGCGTTACGAAAGCCGCCGCGTCGATCCGATGCGCCCGCTGCTGGCGCCGGATACGCTGTGGCTGCGCGTTGACGCGCTGTTCGGCGAGCTGAAAGCCTGGCCGCGCATCGCGCTGAAAACCGATGAGCTGCCGGTCAAGGCCGGCAATACCAATCTGGATTACCATGCCCTGCCCGATCTGGCGGTGCAGGCGCAGCATAAATCCCCGCTGGATAATCTGCGCCGCTTTATCGAAGGCTTCGACGGCAGCGTGATTTTCTCCGTCGAGAGCGAGGGGCGGCGTGAAACGCTGCAGGATCTGCTCGGCCGCATCAAGCTGGCGCCGGCGCTGATCCAGCGTCTCGATCAGGCGGAAACCGCGGGCCGTTACATGAT
The DNA here is from genome assembly GCF_052166845.1 of Serratia sp. CY71090. Lineage (NCBI taxonomy): Bacteria > Pseudomonadati > Pseudomonadota > Gammaproteobacteria > Enterobacterales > Yersiniaceae > Serratia > Serratia sp. CY71090. The sequence goes on from NZ_JBJNOA010000013.1 coordinate 130,358, forward strand.
GGTCGGCGCCGCCGAACACGGTTTCCTCGACGGCCTGCGCCAGCGTGCACTGATCTGCGAAAGCGATCTGCTCGGCGAACGCGTCAGTCGCCGCCGGCAGGACAACCGGCGCACCATCAACACCGATACCCTGATCCGCAACCTGGCGGAGCTGCATCCCGGCCAGCCGGTGGTGCATCTGGAGCACGGCGTTGGCCGCTATGTCGGCCTGACCACGCTGGAAGCCGGCGGCATCAAGGCTGAATACCTGATCCTCTCCTACGCCGGTGAGGACAAGCTGTACGTGCCGGTCTCATCGCTGCACCTGATCAGCCGTTACGCCGGCGGCGCGGATGAAAACGCCCCGCTGCACAAGCTGGGCGGCGACGCCTGGACGCGCGCGCGGCAAAAAGCGGCCGAACGGGTGCGCGACGTGGCGGCGGAGCTGCTGGATATTTACGCCCAGCGCGCCGCCAAGGCCGGTTTCGCCTTCAAGCATAACCGCGAACAATACCAGCTGTTCTGCCAGACCTTCCCATTCGAAACCACGCCGGATCAGGAACAGGCGATCAACGCGGTGCTGAGCGACATGTGCCAGCCGCTGGCGATGGACCGCCTGGTGTGCGGCGACGTCGGCTTCGGCAAAACCGAAGTGGCGATGCGCGCCGCCTTCCTGGCGGTGGAAAACGGCAAGCAGGTGGCGGTGCTGGTGCCGACCACCCTGCTGGCGCAGCAGCACTTCGACAACTTCCGCGATCGCTTCGCCACCTGCCCGATCCGCATCGAGATGATGTCGCGCTTCCGCAGCGCCAAAGAGCAGCAGCAGGTGCTGGACGACGCGGCCGATGGCAAGGTAGACATCATCATCGGCACGCACAAACTGCTGCAGAGCGATCTGCGCTGGAAGGATTTGGGGCTGCTGATCGTCGATGAAGAACACCGCTTTGGCGTGCGCCACAAGGAGCGCATCAAAGCGATGCGCGCCGACGTCGATATCCTGACGCTGACCGCCACGCCGATCCCGCGTACGCTGAACATGGCGATGAGCGGCATGCGCGATCTGTCGATCATCGCCACTCCGCCGGCGCGCCGGCTGGCGGTGAAGACCTTCGTGCGCGAATACGACAGTCTGGTGGTGCGCGAGGCGATCCTGCGCGAAGTGCTGCGCGGCGGCCAGGTTTACTACCTCTACAACGACGTGGAAAACATCGAGAAAGCGGCGCAACGCCTGGCTGAGCTGGTGCCGGAGGCGCGCATCGCCATCGGTCACGGTCAGATGCGCGAACGCGATCTGGAACGGGTGATGAACGATTTCCACCACCAGCGCTTCAACGTGCTGGTGTGCACCACCATCATCGAAACCGGCATCGATATCCCCAGCGCCAACACCATCATCATCGAGCGGGCCGATCGCTTCGGCCTGGCGCAGCTGCACCAACTGCGCGGCCGCGTCGGGCGTTCGCACCATCAGGCTTACGCCTATCTGTTGACGCCAAACCCGAAAGCCATGGGCACCGACGCTCATAAACGGCTCGAGGCCATCGCGTCGCTGGAAGATCTCGGCGCCGGTTTCGCGCTGGCGACCCACGATCTGGAGATCCGCGGCGCCGGCGAACTGCTGGGCGAAGACCAGAGCGGCCAGATGACCACCGTCGGCTTCTCGCTCTATATGGAGCTGCTGGAAAGCGCCGTCGACGCGTTGAAAAACGGCCGTGAACCGTCGCTGGAAGATCTCACCAGCAACCAGACCGAGGTAGAGTTGCGCATGCCGGCGCTGCTGCCGGAAGATTTCATTCCCGACGTCAATACCCGCCTGTCACTGTATAAGCGCATCGCCAGCGCGAAGAACGACGGTGAGCTTGACGAGCTGAAGGTCGAGCTGATCGATCGCTTCGGCCAGTTGCCGGATGCGGCGCGCAACCTGTTGCAGTGCGCGGCGCTGCGCCTGCATGCGCAGAAACTGGGGATCAAACGCATCGAGAGCAACGAGCGCGGCGGCTTTATCGAGTTCGGCGACAACAACCGCGTCGATCCGGGTTATCTGATCGGCCTGTTGCAGGGCAATCCGCAGGTTTACCGCCTGGACGGCCCGAGCAAGCTGAAGTTCACGCTCGATCTGGCCGATCGCCAAAAACGCCTGGCGTTCACCGAAGAGCTGCTGAACGCCTTCCGCGAACACACGCTGGCGGTCTGAGCCAACGCCCCCGCCGTGGCGGCGGGGGCGGCTTATTCGCGCGGGAATCCGGCGCCCAGCGGCGCCAGCTGCATCACGCGGCTGGTCACCACCCGGTTTTTGCCGCTGCGCTTCGCCTCATACAAGGCCTCGTCGGTCATGGCGATCGCCTTGTCCAGCGTCATGCCCGGCAGATACAGCGACACGCCGATCGACAGCGTGATGTGCGCTTCGTCGTGCGCATTCAGCAAGAACGTCGAGCTTTCAACCGCGCTGCGAATACGCTCCGCCACCCCGCCGATGACCTGCGGATCGTAGCTGGCGGTGATCACCATAAACTCCTCGCCGCCGTAGCGCCCGACGAAGTCCTCATTGCGCACGCTGTTTTGCAGCAGCCGGCCGACGCTGGCCAGCAGCACGTCACCGGCCGGATGGCCGTAGGTATCGTTGATGCTTTTGAAGTTATCCAAATCGAGGATCATCAGCCCGCACGGGCGGCGCTCGGCACGCTGCAGCATCAGCTGATAATCGACGCTGGCGCGGTTGTTGATGTGGGTCAGGCTGTCGGTGGTGGCGCGCGCGCGCATCGCGAAATAGGCGTAGATATGGCGCTCTTTGAAATTCAGCGCATGATAGCAAATCGCCAGACAGAGCGCGGAAACCGCCTGGTACAGCAACACATCCGGCCACAGCCCGCTCATGTCCACCAGCAGCCACACCACCGCGATGCGATACAGCGCGATGATGCCGATCGTCAGGTAAAACGTCCGGTGGGATTTTTTCAGCCACACGCGCGACAGCAGCAGCGGCGCGACGATCGAGGCGATGAACAGGTTATCGACGGTGAAACCGCCGGTCAGCGTCATGGCGAACAGAAAACTCACCAGCCCGCTGACGCCGCCGCCGAAGAAAGTCACCAATATCATCGGGATCATCGCAAAGCTGTAATGCACCTTATCGGTCAGCTCCAGCCGATCCTGGCTCAAATACAGCACCGCCACCCCGGCCAGCAGGCCGAAAACAACGCGCTTCCACAGTGCGGATTGATAAGAAAAAGGGGCATTCTTGCTGAGAAGGAAATAGCTTATCGACAACGTCGCGTAGGTAATGCAGGCGTCGCTGTAAAGGGTAGAAATGGACGCAATGTAAGTCATAAATAGTCAGCGCGCTCCTCGGGATCGCCAGGGGGTAATGTGCAGACGTTGAATAACGCATCCCTGTCGTCTCCGCTTCGGCGGCGGCCATTTATACCCGTCGTCTTTCAAACCGCAGCGTTGTTACCTGCACGCTCTCACCCCAGTCACTTACCTGAGTAAGCTCCTGGGGATGCGATCGCTGGGCGCCTAGCTGCAATTTGAAATCCATAGGGATACACAGTCTATTAATAGAGTAGCAGTTCTATCTTATCGCCAAGCCGTCTATCTCACGACGCCCGCTTCAGGCTACTCTGTGCGTTGTGTTATCGGGGGAGAACCGCATGAATATCGACGATGAACTGCAAGCGCTCAGCGAACAGGAAGCGACGCTGGCCTTTACCCATTTTGACGCCGCCACCGCCTGGGAACTGGGCGCGGCGCTGAAAACCGCCGCCGAGCGGCGCGGCCTGAGCATCGCCATCGAGATCCAACTGGCCGGGCAGACGCTGTTTTATTACGCCATGCCGGGGACAACGCCGGACATTGCCGACTGGGTGCGGCGCAAGCGCAATCTGGTGAACCATTTCCACAAAAGCTCTTACGCCATCGGCCTGCGCCTGCAGCAACGGCAAACGTCGCTGGAGGAGCGTTACGGGCTGAGCGTGCGTGACTATTCGGTGCACGGCGGCGCCTTCCCGCTCACCCTGACCGGCCTCGGCTGCGTCGGCAGCATCAGCATTTCCGGCGCGCCGCAGAAGGAAGATCACCAGCTGCTGGTGAGTACTTTAGCCCACTTTCTCGGCTTATCCCTGCCCACGCTGTAATAACCGTTAAAACCTTGACTGTCACTTTTCTTGTCAGCCGCAGAATCTGCGGCTGACTTCTCTATTATCGAAATTTAGCGCCGAACAAAAGGGCGACTCTCTGATTTCCTGCGCCAAATTGATACAGGTCTGGTAATCCGCTGAACAAAAGGCGTATGGTATCTGTCACGTGACAAGACGGACCTCATCGGGCCCGCCATTCCTTTCACTTTTGAAGATTTGGTACGCACCGTAGATGAAAACGCATGAAATAAACAAAATTCGCCCCTTCAGCGCGCTGATAGACGCCTGCTGGCGGGAACCTTATAACCTGGCGCGGCTGTTGAAAGACGCTATCGCCGGAGTCACGGTCGGTATTATCGCCATTCCGCTGGCGATGGCGTTGGCGATCGCCAGCGGCGTGCCGCCGCAGTACGGCCTGTATACCGCCGCCATCGCCGGCATTGTCATCGCCGTCAGCGGCGGTTCGCGCTACAGCGTCTCCGGCCCCACCGCCGCCTTCGTGGTGATCCTCTATCCGGTCTCGCAGCAGTTCGGCCTGGCCGGCCTGCTGGTCGCCACGCTGATCTCCGGGGTATTTCTGCTGCTGATGGGGCTCGCGCGCTTTGGCAGGCTGATCGAGTACATTCCGCTGCCGGTGACGCTCGGCTTTACCTCCGGCATCGCCATCACCATCGCCACCATGCAGATCAAGGACTTTTTCGGTCTGCAGCTGGCGCACACGCCGGAAAACTATGTCGGCAAGCTGTACGCCCTGCTGCAGGCGCTGCCGACGCTGGATCTCGGCGATACCCTGATCGGCGCCGTGACGCTGCTGATTTTGATCTTCTGGCCCAAGCTCGGCCTGCGGGTGCCCGGCCACCTGCCGGCGCTGCTGGCGGGCACCGCGCTGATGGGGCTGCTGACGCTGTTTGACCACCCGGTGGCGACCATCGGTTCCCGCTTCAGCTACCTGCTGGCCGATGGCAGCAGCGGCCAGGGCATTCCGCCGATCCTGCCGCAGCTGTTGCTGCCCTGGGATCTGCCGGGCGGCGGCGGGCAGCCGTTCACTCTGAGTTGGCAAACCGTTTCCGCCCTGTTGCCGGCGGCGTTTTCGATGGCAATGCTCGGCGCGATCGAATCACTGCTGTGCGCAGTGGTGCTCGACGGCATGACCGGCAAGAAGCATAACTCGAACAGCGAATTAATCGGCCAGGGTGCGGGCAACATCATCGCGCCGTTCTTCGGCGGCATCACCGCGACCGCCGCGATTGCCCGATCGGCCGCTAACGTGCGCGCCGGCGCCACCTCACCGGTGTCCGCCATCATCCACGCACTGCTGGTGCTGTTGGCGCTGCTGGTTCTGGCGCCGTGGCTCTCTTATCTGCCGCTGGCGGCGATGGCGGCGCTGCTGCTGATGGTCGCCTGGAACATGAGCGAGGCGCACAAAGTGATTTACCTGCTGCGCCGGGCGCCGAAGGACGACATTCTGGTGCTGCTGCTGTGCATGTCGCTGACGGTGCTGTTCGACATGGTGATCGCCATTACCGTGGGCATTGTGTTGGCGTCGCTGCTGTTTATGCGCCGCATCGCCCGCATGACGCGGTTGAGCGAGCTGAGCGCCGACGATGGCCGCCTGGTGCTGCGAGTGAATGGCCCGCTGTTCTTCGCCGCCGCCGAGCGTATCTTTAGCGAACTGCTGGCACGCAGCGAGGATTACCGGACGATCGTGCTGCAGTGGGATGCGGTGCCAGTGCTCGACGCCGGCGGCCTGAACGCCCTGCGGCGCTTTATCGACGTGCTGCCGGCGGATAAAAAGCTGGTGATCACCGACGTGCCGTTCCAGCCGCTGAAAACCCTGGCGCGCGCGCGGGTGCAGCCGATCGAGGGCCGCTTGCAGTTCTACCCGACGCTGCCGGAAGCGCTGGCGGCCACCGGCGCCTGAACGTAAAAAAGCCCGACGCGTCGGGCTTTTTTTGGCGATGAGCGCTTAGTTGCTGGTATCCAGCTCCGGGAAGCTCTTCACCAGGTCGTCGATGGCTTTCATCTGCGCCAGGAACGGTTCCAGCTTGTCCAACGGCAGCGCGGACGGCCCGTCGCACTTGGCGTTGTTAGGATCCGGGTGCGCTTCGAGGAACAGCCCAGCCAGGCCAACCGCCATGCCGGCACGCGCCAGCTCGGCCACCTGAGCACGACGGCCGCCGGACGCGGCGCCGAACGGATCGCGGGTCTGCAGCGCGTGGGTCACGTCGAAGATCACCGGATGGCCGCCAGTCACGTTCTTCATCACGTTGATGCCCAGCATGTCGACCACCAGGTTGTCATAGCCAAAGTTGCTGCCGCGATCGCACAGGATCACCTGGTCGTTGCCGCCCTCTTTGAACTTGTCGACGATGTTGCCCATCTGCCCCGGGCTGACAAACTGCGGCTTCTTGACGTTGATCACCGCGCCGGTTTTCGCCATCGCTTCCACCAGATCGGTCTGACGCGCCAGGAAGGCCGGCAGCTGGATCACGTCAACCACTTCAGAAACCGGCTGCGCCTGTGCCGCTTCGTGCACGTCGGTGATGATTTTCACGCCGAAGGTTTTTTTCAGCTCTTCGAAGATCTTCATCCCTTCTTCCAGGCCCGGACCGCGGTACGAGTGAATGGAAGAACGGTTGGCCTTGTCGAAAGAGGCTTTGAATACGTAAGGAATGCCCAGTTTTTGCGTCACGGTGACGTAGTGCTCGCAGATGCTCATCGCCAGGTCGCGCGATTCCAGCACGTTCATACCGCCAAACAGCACAAACGGCAGATCGTTTGCTACGTCGATGTCGCCAATGCTAACCACTTTCTGTTTCATGCTTTCGCCTTTGTTAAGGTTGTAACCGTCGCCTTGCAAACTGCACGGAGTCATTGAATTAATGCAGCGTCACCTGTTTCGGTTCAATCGAATGGATCTGCACTTTGATCACCTCGCTGACCGGGTCTTCAGGACACTGCTCGACAAAATAGTTGAGATCGGAAATCGCGATGTGGTTGCACTCCAGCTGGGCATAAATCAGCCCGCGGTCGCGGATCTCGTACGGATCTTCCGGATCGAAGCACAACACCGTTTCACTGGTGCGCAGCGCCATTTCCAGCTGCTTTTCTTCCATCAGAGCGGCCTTCAGCGTATCCAGCATCTTGCGCACCACCATGATGTTCTCGGATTCGTCGAGATCGTCGTCTTCCAGCTCGGCGCCCAAGCCCAGGTTGCCCTTAATCCACACCTCCAGCTGGTGTTCGCTCAGGGTTTCGCCGTTCAGCGGGTTGATCAGCCACAGCTCTTCATCCAGCCAATCGGCGCGCAGGATCAGCTGAGTGGGGAAAATCACCGGCAGCAGCGGCAGATCCAGCGCGTTGGCGATGTGCAGGAAGATGGTGCCGAGCGAAACCGGCGTGCCCTGCCGCCCCTCCAGCACCTTGTCCAGCCAGATGGCGTCCGACAGGCGGTACACGCCGCTGGCGCCGCCGAATCCCCAGGTCTTGTAGAACAGTTCAATGAGCGCATCCAGTTGCTGCTCCTGAGTGATATCGGCCGGCACCACCGCGCGCGCTTCGTCCACCAGCTGTTGCAGCTTGCGCTCCACGTCGGCAGCCGGGAAATCGCGCCGCACCGACTGCGACACCAGGATCACCCCTTCGCTCAGCGGCGAGGTGTTAAATTCAAAATCAGCAATGCTACTCATAGGTATCCCATCAGAAACGGTATTTTCGTCGTGGCAAGTTTAATTATCAGGTACAGGCAGCCCAACGCCAGCACGAACGCCACGGTTCGCAGCCGCTGACTTTTGGTCTTCTTGCCCAATGCGACGTAGCCAAGCAGGATATAGATAATAACGCCAAACAGCTTCTCGGTCAGCCATGAGTCCATACCCAGCAGCGGATAAAACCCGAACGTCACCACCAGCGCGATGCCGCTGACGAACAGCAGCGTGTCATTCAGGTGCGGCGCTATCTTGACCCAGCGGCGACCCATGATCGGCGAACGGCGCCACTGCCAAAAGAAACGCAGCACAAACAAGGTAATACTGATGGCGACCGTCAGCAAATGGAAATGTTTCAACGCGGTGTATGCAGTCATGATGCTCCCTTAAATGGCCCGGGCGTCGTTATTATGAGGGCGCTTATCCCGGCCATTGGCCGAGCGTCACGCGGTCGTTGTCGCCGTAATCACGGTGGGTGGCGACAGCGGAAAATCCGGCGGCCTGCAGCAGCGCGCGCACGCTCTCACCCTGCTGCCAGCCATGTTCCAACAGCAGCCAGCCCTGCGGCTGCAGATAGTGCGGCGCCTGGCGCACGATGGCGGCCAGATCCGCCAAGCCATGCTCGGCGGCGACCAGCGCACTGCCCGGCTCGAAGCGCACGTCGCCCTGCGACAAATGCGGATCGGCGGCATCGATATAGGGCGGATTGCTGGCGATCAGCGCGAAACGTTGCCCCGCGACTGGCGCAAACCAGCTGCCCTGTAAAAATCGGACGTTGTCGATCTTCAGCTTGTGCGCATTGTGCTGCGCCAGCGCAACCGCCTCCGGCTGCACATCGACGCCGATAGCCGAACAATCCGGGCGCTCGCTGGCCAGCGCCAGCGCAATGGCGCCGGTGCCGGTGCCGAGATCGAGGAAGTGGCAGGGTTGCGGCGGCAGGCGCGCCAACGCCAGCTCCACCAGGCATTCGGTATCCGGGCGCGGGATCAGCGTCGCGGGCGAGACCGACAGCGGCAGCGACCAAAACTCGCGCTCGCCCACCAGATAGGCCACCGGCTCACCGCGTTCGCGGCGCGCCAGCAGCGTCTCCAGCTGCTGTTGCTGCGGCGGCGTCAGCACGGTTTCCCCGAACGCCATCAGGAAGGTTCTGGCCCTGCCGGTCACGAAACCCAACAGGATTTCCGCGTCGCGCCGGGCGCTGTCGCTGTGGGTCAAACGCGCGGCGGCGGCTTTCAGCCAGTGTTGATACTCCATCACTCTTGCTCGGCGGACAGCGCCGCCAGCTGATCGGCCTGATACTCCTGCACGATCGGCTGGATCAGCATATCCAGTTTGCCTTCCATCACCTCGTCCAGGCGGTAGAGCGTCAGGTTGATGCGGTGGTCGGTCACCCGCCCCTGCGGGAAGTTGTAGGTGCGGTTACGGTCGGAACGATCGCCGCTGCCCAGCAGGTTGCGGCGAGTGGACGCCTCGGCCTGCTGGCGCTTGGCCATCTCGGCGGCACGAATGCGCGCGCCCAGCACCGACATCGCCTTGGCTTTGTTTTTGTGCTGTGAACGTTCGTCCTGGCACTCCACCACGATGCCGGTCGGCAGGTGAGTGATGCGGATCGCCGAATCGGTGGTGTTAACGTGCTGGCCGCCGGCGCCGGAGGAACGGAAGGTGTCGATTTTCAGATCGCCCGGGTTGATGTCCGGCAGCTCGGCTTCCGGCACTTCCGGCATCACCGCCACGGTGCAGGCGGAGGTGTGGATGCGCCCCTGGGATTCGGTTTCCGGCACGCGCTGCACGCGGTGGCCGCCGGATTCAAACTTCAGCTGGCCGTACACGCCGTCGCCGGAAACTTTGGCGATCACTTCTTTGAAGCCGCCGTGTTCGCCTTCGTTGGCGCTCATCACCTCGACGCGCCAGCGGCGGCCTTCGGCGTAACGGCTGTACATGCGGAACAGATCGCCGGCGAAGATCGCCGCCTCATCGCCGCCGGTGCCGGCGCGCACTTCGAGGAAGCAGCTGCGCTCATCATCCGGATCTTTCGGCAGCAGCAAGACCTGCAGCTGCTGTTCCAGCGCTTCGCTGCTCGCCCGCGCCTGTTTCAGCTCTTCCTGCGCCATCTCGCGCATTTCCGGATCGTCCAGCATCATTTCCGCCGTCTCCAGATCCTCCTGCACCTGACGCCATTCCAGGAAGCAGCGGCTGACGTCGGTCAGCTGCGCGTATTCTCGCGACAGCGCGCGGAACCGGTCTTGGTCGGCGATGACGCCGGCATCGCCGAGCAGCGCCTGCACTTCTTCATGGCGCTCTTGTAACGCTTCCAGTTTGGCAACAATAGAAGGCTTCATGCGTGGTAATAAACCCTGTTAATAGAGAAAACTAATGCTGATCCAGCCCGAGGCTGTCGCGTAATAACTGCAACCGCTCCACGTCGCCGTCGCCGGCGGCCTGCTGGAGGGATTTGGTAGGGGCATGAATAAGACGGTTGGTCAGTTTATGGGCCAGCTCGTGAATAACCTGCTCCACGTTGGCGCCCTGCGCGATGGCGGCCAGCGCTTTGGCCTCCATCTCTGCGCGGATCTGGTCGGCCTGCGAACGGTAGTCGCGGATGGTTTCCACCGCGCCCTGCGAACGCAGCCAGGCCATGAAGTTGGTGCTTTCCTGCTGCACGATCGATTCCGCCTGCACCGCCGCCGCTTTGCGCTGCGCCAGGTTGCTTTGAATGATGGCGTGCAGATCGTCCACGCTGTACAGATAGGCGTTGGCCAGCTTGCCGACCTCCGGCTCGATATCGCGCGGTACGGCGATATCCACCAACAGCATCGGCTGGTTGCGGCGCGCCTTCAGCGCGCGCTCCACCATCCCCTTGCCGATGATCGGCAGCGGGCTGGCGGTGGAACTGATAATGATGTCGGCGTCCGCCAGACGCTCGTCGATCTCCGGCAGGGTGATCACTTCCGCGCCGACTTCCTCCGCCAGCAATTGCGCGCGCTCGCGGGTGCGGTTAGCGATGATCATATGCCGCACTTTGTGCTCGCGCAGGTGGCGCGCCACCAGCTCGATGGTTTCACCGGCGCCCACCAGCAAGACGTTGAGATCGGCCAGCGATTCGAAGATCTGCCGCGCCAGCGTACAGGCGGCGAAAGCCACGGAGACCGCGCTGGCGCCGATTTCGGTTTCGGTGCGCACGCGCTTGGCGACGGAGAAGGATTTCTGGAACAGGCGCTCCAGCTCGCCGGACAGCGACTGACCGCGTTGTGACTCGGCGAAGGCCTTTTTCACCTGGCCGAGGATTTGCGGTTCGCCCAGCACCAGCGAGTCCAACCCGCTGGCCACCCGCATCAGATGGCTGACCGCGTCGTTGCCTTGATGCCAGTAGAGGCTTTTCTTCACCTCTTCCGGACGCAGGTTGTGGTAGGCGCACAGCCAGGCGACCAGCTGTTCGTGCATGTGCTCCTGCTGCTCCACGCTGAGGTACAGCTCGGTACGGTTGCAGGTGGACAACACGACGCCGCCCTGCACCAACGGTTGTTGGAGCAAGCTGGTCAGCGCCTCATCGATGGACTCTGGCGAGAAGGTCACCCTTTCACGCAGAGAAACCGGAGCGGTTTTGTGATTTATACCTAACGCCAGCAGGGTCATTGCTTCGAGTAATACTTCTGTTGGTACGGGTTCTCGTTGAACGGCATTCTACTTGATGCGCGGGATCAATAAAAGTAACAACCGCATCTTCCGTTCAATCGCTGTCATAGACGACATCAATTAATGAATAAGTAATAAATACAGCGGGATAAATAGTCAAAGGGAAGGCTGATGGTTTAAATTTTAGCGCAGTTTGCGAAGACGCGCACGCTATTCGGCGCACATAACGGCGGCGTTTGCGCAACTCTGCACCGCTTATCGGGAGCGCCTCCCCCGCCTTCAGGCGATTGTGTTACGCTTAATGGCAACCCCGACGCGCGCGCCGTGTTGGCACTACGCCGGTAAACGCGGCAAGATTCAACGCGATGCAGCAAAAAATTGACGCGCCGCCGCCGCCCCGTTAGCGTGAGCGCTGAATCCGGGTTTCGTCGCGCATGCCCGCAAGGACAAAAGGACAAGAAAAAGTTATGCCAATACGCAAAGTTAGTTTGCTCCGTCTGATCCCGCTGGCCAGCCTGGTGCTGGCCGCTTGTACCACCACCAAGCCAACCGGCCCGGCCACCAGCCCGACCTCACCGCAGTGGCGCGCCCATGAGCAGGCGGTGCAGCAGCTTAGCACCTATCAGACCCGCGGCTCTTTCGCCTACTTGTCTGATCAGAAAAAAGTCTATGCCCGCTTCTTCTGGCAGCAGTTTTCGCCGGAGCGCTACCGCCTGCTACTGACTAACCCGCTGGGCAGCACGGAAATGGATCTCAACGTACAGAAAAACGTGGTGCAGCTGACCGACAACCAGGGCAAACGCTACGTCAGCGACAACCCGGAAGAGATGATCCGCAAGCTGACCGGGATGGCGATCCCGCTGAACAACCTGCGCCAGTGGATGGTCGGCCTGCCGGGCGAAGCCAGCGATTTTGCGCTGGATGACCAATATCGCCTGAGCAAACTGACCTACCAGCAAGGCGGTCAAACCTGGAAAGTGGATTACCAGAGCTACAGCACCGAGGTGCAGCCGACGCTGCCGAACCGTTTGGAGCTGCAGCAGGGCGACCAACGCATCAAGCTGAAAATGGATAACTGGACGCTCAAATGATCCGCCAGTGGCCCTCCCCCGCGAAGCTCAACCTGTTTCTGTACATCACCGGCCGTCGTGAAGACGGCTATCACCTGCTGCAGACGCTGTTCCAGTTTTTGGACTACGGCGACACCCTGACCATTGACCCGCGCCAGGACGATCGCATTAACCTGCTGACGCCGGTCGACGGCGTGCCGGACGAGCAGAACCTGATCGTGCGCGCCGCCCGCCTGCTGCAGCGCTATTGTGATGAACAGGGTCTGCAGACCGCACCGCGCGGCGCCGACATCAGCATCGACAAGCGCCTGCCGATGGGCGGCGGCCTAGGCGGCGGCTCTTCCAACGCCGCCACCGTGCTGGTGGCGCTGAACGAACTGTGGCGCTGCGGCCTTGACGACGACCAACTGGCTGCGTTGGGGCTTAGCCTCGGCGCCGACGTGCCGGTGTTCGTGCGCGGCCACGCCGCCTTCGCCGAAGGCATCGGCGAACGCCTGCTGCCGGCCGAGCCGCCGGAAAAATGGTATCTGGTGGCGCATCCCGGCGTCGGTATCCCGACACCGCTTATCTTCGGCGACCCCGAATTGAAAAGAGACACCCCGGTTCGCTCCTTAAGTGAGCTGTTGCAGGCGCCGTACGCAAATGATTGCGAACCGATCGCAAGAAAACGTTTTCGCGAGGTTGAACAGCTTCTTTCATGGCTGTTAGAATACGCCCCGTCACGCCTGACTGGCACAGGTGCTTGTGTGTTTGCTGAATTCGACACAGAAATCGCCGCCCGTCAGGTGTTAAATCAAGCCCCGGAGTGGTTGTGTGGTTTTGTAGCGCGCGGCGTTAACGTCTCCCCACTACATCGCATTCGTTCCGGGCGGTTTGAGTCGTAGCTCAACGTTTCGCTGCGCAGGGTCATGCACACCTGGCCCTGTTATCCCTGCGCTGCCTGCGATCTCAATTTTAGTTTTACATACCCGTATGTATATTGCGCCGGCGTCGCCGACTGCTCCTTGGCGAGGTCGTATGACAATATCTTCTCTGGACGCAAGCCTGAGGTTCTTCTCGTGCCTGATATGAAGCTTTTTGCTGGTAACGCCACCCCGGAACTAGCACAACGTATTGCCAACCGTTTGTACACCAGCCTTGGTGACGCCGCTGTAGGTCGTTTTAGCGACGGCGAAGTGAGCGTGCAAATCAACGAAAATGTACGCGGCGGTGATATTTTCATCATCCAGTCCACCTGTGCCCCGACCAACGACAACCTGATGGAACTGGTTGTGATGGTCGACGCCCTGCGTCGCGCCTCCGCAGGTCGTATTACCGCCGTTATCCCTTACTTCGGCTATGCCCGCCAGGATCGCCGCGTGCGTTCCGCGCGTGTGCCAATCACCGCCAAGGTGGTTGCCGATTTCCTCTCCAGCGTAGGGGTTGACCGCGTTCTGACGGTGGATCTGCATGCTGAGCAGATTCAAGGCTTCTTCGACGTACCGGTAGACAACGTGTTCGGCAGCCCGATCCTGCTGGAAGACATGCTGCAGCAGAACCTGGAAAACCCGATCGTGGTTTCCCCGGACATCGGCGGCGTCGTGCGCGCCCGCGCTATCGCCAAACTGCTGAACGACACCGACATGGCCATCATCGACAAACGCCGCCCGCGCGCGAACGTTTCTCAGGTGATGCACATCATCGGTGACGTGGCGGGCCGCGACTGCGTGCTGGTCGACGACATGATCGACACCGGCGGCACCTTGTGTAAAGCGGCTGAAGCGTTGAAAGAACGCGGTGCCAAGCGCGTATTCGCCTACGCGACGCACCCGATCTTCTCCGGCAACGCCGTGGACAACATCAAGAACTCGGTGATTGATGAAGTGATCGTCTGCGACACCATTCCGCTGTCGCCGGAAATCAAGGCACTGAAAAACGTTCGCACTCTGACCCTGTCCGGCATGCTGGCTGAAGCCATTCGCCGCATCAGCAACGAAGAGTCGATCTCTGCGATGTTCGAGCATTAATTCGTCGTCTTTCCGGTGCGGCGCCCACTGCGCCGGAAAGATAGCGAGCCCGACAGCAGAAAAGAAAAACCCGTTGGTGCGCGAGCAACAACGGGTTTTCTACTTGTAGTCCGACATGACCTCAAACCTTAATGCACGGCAGATGTTCCCTTGCCCCGCTCTTGCTTCCCTTCTGCTTTTTTAATTAATGCGACGAACGATGTTGATCGTTGCGGCACCGTTTATCAAAGTGTTTTACCCACCAGTAGCGATCCGCCACCTGTTCGCGGCCGCCGATACGCGCGCCCACCAGCCACAACAGCGCGCCGACGAAGATGCTCATGATGGCGCCGTGGGCGAAAAATTGCGGCAGATTGAACTGGGATACTTCAGCAATAATTGAGTATCCGACACCGCCGATCATCACGACCAGCCCCAGTCCCATAAAAAAGTTGCCCACTCTGTCCGCGCTTCTACGTTTCATATGCCATCTCCATGATTGCCATGTGCCAACCGGGATAACGCTGCAACTTGTTAACCCACTTTGATAAGTTAAGTATAGTCCCTGTTGCGGCAAGGGGATTGCGGAGGCGATCACAAATGGTAAAGAATTATTGACACTTCTTAACACAGTGCTGAAAATTAGCGGACAAATTGAATTATTAAGCTAATGAATCATTCATCTTTCTTACCCAGGGTGACGGCAGAGATCGGGTTTTGTCATTCATCGCCCCGACAGGTAGACTAAGGCACTTTCCATTACCCTGATCATAGCGAATCTCCCAGTGAGCAGTATTAAATTGATAGTCGGCCTCGCCAACCCGGGCGCGGAATACGCCCAGACACGCCACAACGCCGGCGCCTGGTACGTCGATCTGCTGGCCCAGCGCCACAATCAGCAGTTAAAAGAAGAGAGCAAGTTCTTCGGCTACACCGCCCGTTTGAACCTGGCGGGCAACGACGTGCGCCTGCTGGTGCCGACCACCTTCATGAACCTGAGCGGCAAAGCGGTGCTGGCGATGGCCAACTTCTACCGCATCGAACCCAGCGAGATCCTGGTGGCGCACGACGAGCTGGATCTGCCGCCCGGCGTGGCCAAAATCAAGCTCGGCGGCGGCAACGGTGGCCACAACGGCCTGAAGGACATCCAGAACAAGTTCGGCAACAACCCGAACTTCTACCGCCTGCGCATCGGCATCGGCCATCCGGGCGACAAGAACAAGGTGGTGGGCTTCGTGCTCGGCAAGCCGCCGGCCAGCGAACAGAAGATGATTGACGAAGCGATCGATGAGTCGCTGCGCTGCACCGAAATGCTGATGAAAGACGGGCTGGAAAAAACCGTTCAGCGCCTGCACAGCTTCAAGGCGCAGGCCTGATCCTTGCCGCAGCGGGCGCCCTGCCCGCTGCCTGCTTTTAGCCGCGCGGGTTGAAGGTTTCCTCGCCCACCCGGCGCTCATCGGCGGTGAAGCCCTCTTCCGCCACGTAATACTGCGGATCGTCCAGCTCATGGCTGCAGAACGGCCCGGCGCGTTTGAGCAGGCGCACGCAGTCAGCGCTCAGGTGGCGCAGACGAATGCTTTTCCCCGCCGCCAGATAACGCGCCGTCAGCTTATCGATAGCCTCCACGCCGCTGGAATCCATCACCCGGGTGCCGGCAAAATCCAGCACCACATTCTGCGCATCGCTCTGCGGATCGAACAGCTCGGCGAAAGCCGCGGCGGAGCCGAAGAACAGCGGGCCATCCAGTTGATACACCGCCACGTCGCCCGTCACCTGCCGCTGGCGCACGCGGATGCGCGCCTGCTGCCAGGCGAACACCAGCGCTGAGATAATCACCCCGCTGATCACCGCCACCGCCAGATCGGTAAAGATGGTGATCAGCGTGACGACGATCATTACCAGCGCGTCGGCTTTCGGCATGCGGCGCAAGCGGCGCAGCGAGCTCCACTCGAAGGTGTTGTAACACACCACCAGCATCACCCCGGCCAGCGCCGCCACCGGCAGCAGGCCGATATAGCGCGACAGGCTGACCACGAACAGAATCAGCAGGATGGCGCCCACCGTGCCGGAGATGCGCCCGCGCCCGCCCGAGGTGAAGTTGATGATCGACTGGCCGATCATCGCGCAGCCGGCGAAGCAGCCGAACAGGCCGCATACCGCGTTACCGGCGCCCTGCGCGATACTCTCGCGATTGCCGTTGCCCTTCTTGCCGCCCATTTCATCCAGCACCGTCATGGTCAGCAGCGATTCAATCAAACCGACCAGGGCGATCACCACCGCGTAGGGCAGCACCACCCGCACCATCTCCAGGGTAAACGGCGCCGTCGGCAGACTAAAGTGCGGCAGCGCGCCGGAAATGTCCGCCAGATCGCCCACCCGCAGCGTGTGCAGGTTGAGGCCAATCGCCAACGCCGAGACCACCAGCAGCGCCGCCAGCGAAGACGGAATGGCTTTGGTGAGGCGCGGGAACAGCACCACCACCGCAATCGCCAGCGCCACCAGGCCGTACATCAGCGGCCCCTGCCCGGCGATCATCTTCAGCTGCGCCAGCATGATGACGATCGCCAGGCCGTTGACGAAGCCGTGGATCGCCGGCAGCGGCACCAGACGAATGAACTTGCCCAGCCGGAAGGCGCCGATCAGGATTTGAATCGCCCCGGCAAACAGCGTGGCCCACAGCACGTAACCCATGCCGTACTGCGCCGCCAGGCTCATCAGCACCACCACAATGGAGCCGGCGGCGCCGGAAACCATGCCCGGTTTGCCGCCGAACAGCGCCGTGACCAGGCCGATAATAAACGCGGTATGCAAGCCGACAATTGGCGAAAGACCGGCGACCAGCGAAAAGCCGACCGCCTCGGGGATCATCGAAACCGCCACCACAAAGCCCGCCAGGACTTCATTTTTAACGTCCGCGATCCTGACGTTACTCAGGTTAAACATGCATTATTCACTTATGACAGATGACATCATCTCCCCGCGTAGCGGGTATGGGGAGCCGCAAGGGGCGGCAGAGTGCAGGCGGGCACAGCTCAGGGTGGCGTAGGCAAGAAATACATCCGGCGCGTTTCCTGTCGGTTAATCGGAACGGCCAGTATGGGTAAATGTGATGCAAATCTCAAATAAAAACCGGTCGTCCGCGCTGCGTTCGCCCCGGCCAAGCAAGTCTGATCGAGATAAACGCCCATTACGTGTATAATGGCGGCATTATTTTGCCCTTTATGCAGTCGGTTAAACCTAACCGGCTGATAGTTAAGATATTTAAGGTGATTACAACATGGGATTCAAATGCGGTATCGTCGGCCTGCCTAACGTAGGCAAATCCACCCTGTTCAACGCGTTGACCAAAGCGGGCATTGAAGCAGCCAACTTCCCGTTCTGCACCATTGAACCGAACACCGGTGTGGTGCCGATGCCCGATCCGCGTCTGGATAAGCTGGCCGAGATCGTCAAACCGCAGCGCATTCTGCCAACCACCATGGAATTCGTCGACATCGCCGGCCTGGTGAAAGGCGCGTCCAAGGGTGAAGGCCTGGGCAACCAGTTCCTGACCAACATCCGCGAAACCGAAGCCATCGGCCACGTGGTGCGCTGCTTCGAGAACGACAACATCATCCACGTCAACAACAAGGTCGATCCGGCCGAAGATATCGACGTGATCAACACCGAGCTGGCGCTGTCTGACCTGGACACCTGCGAGCGCGCCATCCACCGCGTGCAGAAAAAAGCCAAAGGCGGCGACAAAGACGCCAAGGCCGAGCTGGCGGCGCTGGAGAAATGCCTGCCGCACCTGGAAAACGCCGGCATGCTGCGCGCGCTGGATCTGACCGCGGAAGACAAGGCGGCGATCAAATACCTGAGCTTCCTGACGCTGAAGCCGACCATGTACATCGCCAACGTCAACGAAGACGGCTTCGAGAACAACCCGTACCTGGACACCGTGCGTAAAATCGCCGACGCCGAAGGTTCCGTGGTGGTCGCCGTGTGCGCCGCCGTGGAATCCGACATCGCCGAGCTGGAAGACGAAGAACGCGACGAGTTCATGGCCGAGCTGGGCCTGGAAGAGCCGGGCCTGAACCGCGTGATCCGCGCCGGTTACGAGCTGCTGAACCTGCAAACCTACTTCACCGCCGGCGTGAAAGAAGTGCGCGCCTGGACCATCCCGGTCGGCGCCACCGCTCCGCAGGCGGCCGGCAAGATCCACACCGACTTCGAGAAAGGCTTTATCCGCGCGCAAACCATCGCCTTTGACGACTTCATCACCTACAAGGGTGAGCAAGGCGCCAAAGAAGCCGGCAAAATGCGTTCCGAAGGTAAAGACTACATCGTCAAAGACGGCGACGTGATGAACTTCCTGTTCAACGTCTAACTCCTTCCCCGCAGCGTTTCTCTCCGCTGCCGGAAACGGAAAAATCCACGCTTCGGCGTGGATTTTTTGTTTTCGAAAGGGGATGCGTCGGCGCTAAAAGCAATGCGGCATCTCCCTCCCCAGCAGAACCTTTATTTATTTAACCGAGGGAAAAGCGCCAGAGCGTTATTCCGGTTGAAGCGTACTTTCTGCGCATCCGTCAGATTTGTCTCAGCATCGAGAATATGATTAAACTTAACGGCAACGGACTCCGGCGCATAAGGATAATCGCTACCGAACAGAATATTATTATGATTCGCAAACGTCAGCAAGCTGGAAAATGCATTAGGGCCGGAAGACAATGCGGTATCAAAATAAAAACGCTTAAATTTATCGTTCAACTCCTGAACTGACGGCCCATTTGGATTAAGCGATTCCGCCAACAATGTAAAGCGCAGAATGGCATAAGGCAGGAATCCGCCGGCATGCGAAAGAATAATTCTCACGTTAGGATAATTGTCCATAACGCCATTCAATACCATATGGACGGCATTGCGCGCCGTATCAAACGGGTAATCAACCAAGGGACCCGGAACGCCATCCAGCAAATCCATGATGGGATGACCAGGGTGAATGAAAACAACGGCAGAGCGTTGATTTAGCGCGGCCCAAAGCGGAGCCCACTTTTTATCCCCTAAATAAACCCCTTCATAGTTGGTCAATAATACGACACCATCGGCTTTCAGCACATCTAATGCATACTCCACTTCCAGCACCGCCCCCTCAACGTCCGGCAACGGCACGGTCGCGAAGTTACCAAACCGCGTAGGGTATTTCGCCACCAGATCCGCCGTATACTCATTGACTTTTCTGGCCATATCGCGGCGCGCCTGGCCTTCCCAGCCAACCACGCTCGGCGCGGTTAACGACAGGACGCTGGTCGCTATTTGCTGTTTGTCCATATAGCGAAGATGGTCGTCCGCCGTCCATTTGGGCAGAGACCAGCCCGACGGATCGCCGCCGTGGCTGGGCAGCGCGCTGCCCCAAAAAGGCGGGACCAGGTGAGTATGAACATCGATTCTGGCTAATGAATTCATTTAACGCCTCCACTATACATATATTCGGTTTTTGAAACAGATAGCAACACGCTGAGTGTTGTTGACTAGCCCGCACTCCAGAAATAATCTACACTTTAACGCGAGTTCTATTAGAGGGTATTTTCATGATCGCTATATATCCAATTCATTTTTTTGAACGACTGACACAGGAATCTAATCCATGAATTTTCGCCATATCCAGGCATTCCTGGCTCTCGTTGAAGAAAAACATTTCGGCAAGGCGGCTAAGCGAATTCATGTTACACAGTCGGCTTTCAGCATGCAGATAAAAGCGCTGGAAGAAGAAATTGGCGCACCACTTTTTATTCGCAACAACCGCAATGTCGAACTAACCGAAGTAGGAGCGATATTTTTAAAAAATGCACCGGATATTTATGAAAAAATAAAAAGCACGCTTGACGAAACCAAAGCAGCAGCGAAAGGTGAGAATGGCAATGTGCGAATCGGATTTGTCGGCAATGCCGTCGCGGCGGGATTAGTCACTGCCGATATTCATCGATTTAAAGCAGAGCATCCCGGCGTTAATTTCCTCGCCAAAGAGATGTCTTATTGGAAACAAACCGATGAGATCGTCAACGGAAATATCGACGTCAGCTATTGCCCCAATCTGGATCTCAAAATCCCACCGGGGCTCGGCCTTATACCCATTAAAAAGTTTGACTGGGTCGTCGTGATTCAGGAAGACTCCGATCTGGCTAAAAAAGAGACCTTGAAAAAAGAAGACCTCTCGGGACGAGACTTTATCATCTACTCGGAAAACAGCGGAGACGATGGTCAGCTTCGTATCCTGAAAGCCATTCTTGAAGAAGACGTCCAGGTTTCCTATCGGCTGGACAGTACACTAAGCGTGCTCGCCATGGTGGCTTCTGGCCTGGGCATCGCTATCGTTCCTTCTACACTATCCTCAATCAAGCTGCCTAACATTACCTACAGAGCGATCCTCGGTGTCGATAACGTGACTGAGTTTTTTTTCATCTATCGTGAGAATGAAAAATCCGCCATCGTTAATGCCTTCATATCAGATGTAAAAAGTAATCTATGACTTTCGTCGATTTCTCCTCTCCCCACGCTTAATCTCGCCCCCTCTTTGAACGCGAAGATAAAAGCCGACACTCACGGTGAAAGCGTGGCTTTCCGGCCGGCGTTCAGGCCATCAGCCGCTGTTAATCATAAACTCCAATAATAAGAGTAATAACTCCAATTATTGAAGTTATCAAGCCGAGGCGATAAAATTCTCGGCAATCAGGCGGCAAGCGGAGGTAAGGCAACGTGAAAGCAAAAGGGTTTGAAGGCATGACGTGCTCGGTGGCGCACGTGCTGTCAGCACTGGGCGATCGCTGGGGCGCGATTCTCATGCGCGATCTATTGCTGGGGCTCTCGCGCTATGACGATTTGCGCCAATCGACCGGCATCACCAACAATACGCTGGCCGACCGGCTCAAGGCCCTGGAAAGCCACGGCCTTATCGAAAAGCGGCAATACCAAACGCGCCCCGCTCGCTACGAGTATCTGCCGACGGAGAAGGGAAAAGATCTCGGGCTGCTGGTGATGGCGATGATTCAGATTGGCGACAAATGGAATCTGTCCGAGCTGGCCGGGCCGCCGCTGCGCGTGGTTGACCGCGCGACCGGCCACCCCGCTACCCTGCGCGTGGTAGATGCCGTGACCGGCGAATCTCTGCCGCCGCAAAGCCTGGCGCTGGCGGCCGGGCCGGGCGCCGACGAAATGACGCAATGGCGACTGGCCGTCGGCCAGGCCCGTTAACGGCGCGCTACAGCAGCGCAATCATCTTCAGCAATTCCACCCGATTGCGGATGCCGAACTTCTTGCCGGCATTGTTGAGGTGCGAATAAACGGTTTTCGGGTGCAAATTCAGCCGCCGCGCGGTCAGGCGGATATCTTCCGTACGGGCCGTTTCACACAGCACCGCCGCCTCGCCGGGCGTGATCGCCGCCGCCCGATGCCGCCTCACCACGCGCCGTTCGCCCGCCTCTTCACGGCGGACTAGCGCCGCGCAGGTTTCCCACACCACTCGCAGCGCTTCCCGTTTGTGCAAAATCGCATCCGGCTGCGCCGCCGCGATAAATGCCATGATCAGCGGCGAAGTCTTATCGACGAAGAACAGTATCCGGACGCCTTCATATTCAGCACGTGAGGCGTGAATAAATCGCAAATACGCTTCGAACCGATAAATTTCATGGGGAAAATCCATGATAATTAAATCAGGCGCAGGGCTTATATTTTTAATAATATTAATATTGGGCGAGGATAAGGTTATCACTCCTTCTCCCAATAATGTTTTCATCCCCAAACAGCACAGCGGCGAACCGTCGATATAAATCACTTTCACTTTAATTCTCCTTATCAGCGTGAAAGTATGCTTCCACACCTCAGGCGGCTTGTCGCTGCTCTTTTTTGGGGTAATTCGCCTGCAAAGCACACCGATATAAAACATCTTGATAACATGTTTTTCAAATAATCACGCAACAGCCAGCACTTTGATTAATACGCAAAAAAGGCATGAATGTTTCAAATTATTTCATAAACAAAAACCGACGATCCAATAAAAACGCAACGCAATGATATAGATCTATTTTCCATTTTGTATGATATAAGCAAAAATGAAAATAAATGTAACAACCCGCATCGCAAACTTATTACCATGCGGAAAACACCTATAGGGAAAATTCTTAGTTTGTTAGGATGAAAATCCATGTTTGCCGACGCGTTTAAAAAACAATTGCGCAACATGATTAATCAACAAACGCACGTCAGTAATTTATTACTGTCAGGAAAGCTTTTCTCTAAAGTTAATTAAAGGGTATTTCACATGAATGTTAAATTAGTCGCATTATCCATGCTGGCTCTCTCCGGCGCCTGTGCGGCCGCCTCGTCCAATACCGTGCAATTCAAAGGCGAAGTCAGCACGCAAACCTGTTCGGTGAATATTAACGGCAACCAATCCAACCCGGTCGTATTACTGCCGACCGTCGCCGCCAGCCAGCTCGCCACCAAAGGCGCCACCGCCGGCGACACCACCTTTACCGTTAACGTCACGGGCTGTGCGGCGGCGACCAACGATACGGCGATCAAAACCGTGTTGGCGGGCAACAACCCGACCACCAACGGCAATCTGGGCAACGCGGGCGATGCGGCCAAGGTGTCCATTCAACTGCTGGACAGCGACGCCACCACGCCGCTGTCGTTCGCCAGCGGTTCGACCGTCACCACGTCGGCGATGACGCTGGCGAAAGACGCCACCTCCACCTCGCAGAACCTGGTGGCCCGCTACTACGCGGAAGACACCGGCGTGGCGGCCGGTTCGGTGATCGCCACCGCCCAGTTCGCCATTAGCTACAAATAAGCCGGCGTCAGGCGCCATACCTGTTGATGCCAGCGCCGTTCCTTAGCGGACGGCGCTGAATGACTCGCTTCTTTATCGGTTCACGTTTATGCCGCAGATATCCCGTTCCGCCCGCCGATGGGCCGCCCTGTCGCTTTGCCTGATGAGTTTTGCCGCCACCCACGCCTTGGCCAGCGTAACGCTGCTCGGCAACCGCGTGATCTACCCCGCCGAGGCGCGGGAGAAAACGCTGCAGTTCACCAACGATGACGGCGCCCCGGCGCTGATGCAGATCTGGCTCGACATCAACAACCCGCAGTCCACGCCGGAAAACGCCGATGCGCCCTTTGTCGCCTCGCCGCAAATCTTCCGCATGGATCCGCACAGCGGGCAAATGGTGCGGCTGTCGTTCGTCGGCCAGCCGCTGGCGCGCGATCGCGAATCGCTGTTCTACCTCAACTTCCTGCAGGTCCCCGCCGTGCGTCAGACGGACAGCGACAAGAACAAACTGCTGCTGGTGGTCACCAACCGGCTGAAGGTGTTCTATCGCCCGGCCGGGCTGGCCGGCGACGCCAACCACGTCATCGATAAGCTCAACCTGCGCCAGGTCGGCAACGCGCTGCGCGTCGATAACCCGACCGGCTACTACGCCAACGTCAGCCAGGCCGCGATCCTGAGCGGCGCAAAACGCACCGTGATCCCGCAGGCGGACCTGATCCCGCCGTTTTCGCAGGCCAGCTGGCCGGTGAACGGTGAGGTGCGGCAGATCGCGCTGCGCGTCATCAATGACTATGGGGTGGAAATCACACGCACCCTGAACGTCGCGCGCTGAAACCAGACAGGGAGGTTTTCATGTTCGATGCTCGCAAGGCGACGCCGCTTCCCGCACGCTGGTGTTGCGCGCTGCTGGCGCTGCCGCTGGGCTGCGCCGCCGCCGATGGCTACACCTTCGATCCCGCGCTGCTGCGCGGCAGCGTGCTGAGCAACAGCGCCCTGAGCCAGTTCAACCAGCAGGACGCCGTCGCCCCCGGCAGCTATCAGATCGATCTGTACCTCAACGGCCAGTTTCTCGAGCGCGATCAAATTCGCTTCATGCGCGCAGGCAAACAGGTGCTGCCCTGTTTCGATCGACCGCAGCTGACGCGCTTCGGGCTGAAAAATCCGCCGGCGGCCGAAACGGCATGCCTGCTGCCCGGCCGGGATCTGAAGGACATCATGGTGAACGCCGATATCTCGCGGCTGCGGCTGGATCTCAGCATTCCGCAGGCGCTGTTGAACGGCCGGCCGCGCGGCAGCGTCAATCCCGCCAGCCTGGACAGCGGCGAATCAATGGCCTTCGTCAATTACAACCTCAACCAGTACCACGTCAGCTACCGGCAGGGGCAAACCCGCGATCTCGATTCGACCTACGCCAACCTGAACGGCGGGTTCAACCTCGGGCTCTGGCGCTACCGCCAGCAGTCCAGCTACCGCTACGATCGGGAGTTCGGCGGTCACCTGGACACCAGCCGCCGCTACGTGCAGCGCGCAATCCTGCCCTGGCGCAGCGAAATGCTGTTGGGCGAAGGCTTTACCGACGGGCACTTCTTCTCCGGCCTGGGCTTTCGCGGCATTCAGCTCAGCTCGGACGATCGCATGCTGCCGGATTCACAGCGCGGCTATGCGCCGGTGGTGCGCGGCGTGGCGAAAAGCAACGCGCGCGTGACGGTGCTGCAGGGTAAAAGCACGCTGTACGAAACTACCGTGGCGCCGGGGCCGTTCGCCATCAACGATCTGTACGCCACCAACTACGCCGGCGATCTGACCGTGGTGGTGACCGAAGCCGACGGCAGCGTCAGCACCTTCACCGTGCCGTTCGCCGCGGTGCCGGAATCCATTCGCCCCGGCCAGTCGCGCTACTCCGCCATCGTCGGCCGTTCCCGCTACGTCGGCGACAACGATCTGTTCAGCGAAGTGACCTGGCAGCACGGCCTGACCAACGCCCTGACCTTCAACCTCGGCAATCAGCTGGCGGACGGCTATCAGGCGATGATGCTGGGCGGCGTGTACAGCAGCTGGCTGGGCGCCTTCGGCATGGATACCACCTATTCCCACGCCAGCCTGCCGGACGGCGGCGCCTCCGGCTGGATGCTGCACCTCTCTTACAGCCGAACCTTCAGCCCGACGGACACCACGCTATCCATCGCCGGCTACCGCTACTCTACCGAAGGCTTTCGCGATCTCAGCGACGTGCTCGGCGTGCGGCGCGCCGCCGTTACCGGCCAAAACTGGCAGTCCGACTCCTACCGCCAGCGTTCGCGTTTCGAGGTGGCCGTCAATCAGGGCATGGGCGCGTTCGGCAGCCTGACGATGTCCGGCTCGACTCAGGACTACCGCGATCAGCGCGGCCGCGACAATCAGCTCCAACTGGGCTGGGGGAAAACCTTCGGCAACGGCGTGGCGCTTAACCTCTCCGTCACCCGCACCCGCAGCCTGGGCTACAGCAACGGCGACTACCGCGGCTACGGGCCGCTGGATAACGTCTACAGCGCGCCGCTGGCGCAGAACGCGCAGACCGTCACCGCCCTGTCGCTGAGCTTCCCGCTCGGGCGCTCATCATCCGCCCCCAGCGTCTCGCTGCTGGCCAACCACAGCCAGGGTCAGGGCGGCAACTATCAGGCTGCGCTGTCGGGCAGCGTCGGCGACGAACAGCCGGTCAGTTACGGCCTGAACTTCACCACCGACGACGATCGCCAACAAAGCGTCTGGGGCGGCAACCTGCAAACCCGCCTGCCTTACGCCAACGTCACCGGCTCGTTCTCCACCGCGCGCCAGTACCGACAAGGCTCCCTGTCGCTGCAGGGCGCGGTGGTAGCGCACCGCGGCGGCGTGACATTAGGGCCGTATGTCGGCGACACCTTCGCCCTGATCGAAGCGCCCGGCGCCAGCGGCGCACGGGTGATGGACGGCCAGGGCGCGCGCGTCGATCGCTTCGGCTACGCCCTGGCGCCGTCGCTGGTGCCCTATCACTACAACACCGTCGCGCTGAACCCCGAGGGCATGAACGACAAAGCGGAACTGGAAGACGGCCAGCGGCGCGTGGCTCCTTATGCCGGTGCCACGGTGCGCCTGCGCTTCAACACCGTGCGCGGCCAGGCGCTGCTGATCACCGCACAGCGGCCCGATAACGCACCGATCCCGATGGGCGCCAACGTCCTTGACGCGGCAGGCAACAGCGTGGGCATGGTTGGCCAGGCCAATCAGGTATATCTGCGCAGCGACCGGAATGCCGGCACGCTGACGCTGAACTGGGGCGACGCGCCCGGCCAGCAGTGCACGCTGCATTATCGCCTGCCCGCCGCGGAAGACAACCCGATTCAGCGGCTCAGCGCCCCGTGCCGTTAGCCCGTTTAACTTATCTCAGGAGAGACGATGAAACGCATTTCTTATCTGGTCGCCGCCCCGGCGCTGTTCGCCCTGTCGCTGTTCGGCGCCCCCGCGGCGCTGGCGCAATGCACGCGGGTCGCCCCCTGGATCGACTCCGGCTGCGATCCTTGCGGGGTGGGCACGGCGCTGGGCCGGGTCAACCTGACCAGCACTTACCTGCAGCCCGTCGGCACGCCGCTCGGCACCAGCGTGTTCGATCTGACCTCCGGCACCCGTTATCCCGATCCCAACAAGGTGCTGTATGAATGCGATGCCGGCGATGTTGGGCAAATTTATGAAGTCTTCGCCACCAACGGCGACGACCGCGTCGGCGGCTATTACGATCTGGGCGCCCAGGACGGCAACCCCAACTATTACGCCACCTACTTCCCTTACGTCGGCATCCGTTTGACCCACCTGGATTCCGGCAAGGTTTTTACCCGTTACTGGCAGTCGGCGCCGATTACCCGCTACGCCACCGTCGGCAACAAAATCCAGATCCGGGTGAAAGACTTCAGCGCCATCCGCGCCGATCTGATCCGCATCAGCTCGCTGCCGGGCGCGGGCGCCAGCAACTACTGCGGCTACAGCGCCGGCAACCCGCTGGTGGGCATGGCGTCGACCACCGGCAATTCGAACTATACCTGCACGCAGCCGAACGGCTATGTCACCTTTCAGGGGCCCGGCATCGCTTCGGATCCTATCGGCAGCGATTCCGCCACCAACTACGCCACCTGGGGCACCGGGCGCTGGAACGCGATGGGCATGGGCACCGCACCGATCTCCTCATTGACCTATACCGCCACCTGCGTGGCGCGCAACGTCACGCCGCTGGTGATCCTGCCGACCATTTCCGTCAGCCAGTTGACCGCCGGGCAAACCTCACAGGCGCAGTTCACCCTCAATATCGAATGTGACAACGCCGCCGTGTCCGGCGTCAGCAGCAACAATACCGCCCTCGGCCTGCAGGTGCCGTATGAAAGCTATGTCGCGGCGCAGCGGCTCGGGTTGGTCAGCGCCAACGGCGGCGTGAGTTACCTGCTCTCCAGCGGCTACGGCACCGACAGCAGCGTCGCTACCGGCGTGGGTATCGCGCTCGCCAACGCCGGCAACGGCGCGCCGATGAATTTCGTCGGCTGGGCGCGCTGCAGCGCCGGGCAATGCCCGCAGGGCAACGACGCCGGCTGGTACCCGGTGCTCAACGGCGCCAGCGGCGGCGGCAGCACCTCGGCGGGGTTTACCCACTACACCACCCAGCTCACCGCCACGCTCGCCCGGCTGCCCGGGCAAACCGTCACCGCCGGCAAGGTGGACGCCAGGGCCTACGTTTGGGTTAAGGTTCAATGATGAGAAAGAAATATCTGACGATGGGATGCGCCCTGCTGCTGGCGCTGGCTTCCATCGGCGCGCAGGCGGGCATCATCGCCTCCGCCACGCGGGTGATTTTCCGCGAAGGCGAGACGGAAAAAACCCTGATGCTGCTCAACACCAACGGCTATCCGATCGTGGCGCAAACCTGGGTCGATAACGGCGACGTCAACGCCGCCCCCGAACTGTCCCGCGCGCCGTTTGTCACCCTGCCCAGCGTGTTCGCCCTGCCGCCTTCGGCGCTGAAGGGGCTTAGGATCCTGTTTGCCGGCGCGAACCTGCCCGCCGACCGGGAGTCGGTGTTCTGGCTTAACCTGTATGAGATCCCGCCCAGCCGGCCGGCCACGCCGCCGCTGGCGTCGCGCGTGACGCTGGCGATGAACACCCAGATGAAAATCTTCTACCGGCCCAGAGCGCTGCAGGGGAAAGCCGAAAACGCGGCCGGGGCCGTCTCATTCACGCTGCAAAAATCGCCGGACGGTTATCTGCTGCGCTGTCAAAACCGATCGGCGTTTTATCTCTCGTTCGCGCACATCGCCGTGCACACCAACAGGCGCGATTACCCGGTGCGACAAGAAAGCGACATGATGACCGCGCCATTCAGCTCGCGGGATTATCACCTCGACGGCGTTTCGGCATCCGGGCTCCCCTCTCGGGCCACCGTTCAGACCACCCTCATCAACGACCAGGGCCAGCAGATCGTCAAGTCATACACAGCAAACCCATAACGATAAAAAGCAGCACATTTTTTAAGTACAGGAAATAGGGAAAATGAGTCTAAGCAGATTCCAGCTACAGTTTCACCTGGAGAAACAGGCCAACATCATCAGGCAGTCACCGGCGTTCCACGCCGCCATCGTCAAACACGGGGAATTATTGAGGGAGACCTACAAGAAGCATCCGCTGTTTTACAAAATCATTTTCAGGAACAGCCGGTTCATCATCTGCTCCACCATCCTGTCCATTTATTACCACCAGCCCGCCGCCGCGCTGAAAGACATCAAGGCCTTTTTCAAAGGGAAGAATATGATCAGCGAGAATTCCCTGGATTCCTTTCTGTTCTTTTTACGGGTCGGGCGCCGGCTGGAGGTCAAACCCTGCGAGCATGACAAACGCCAGTTACGCTATAAGCCTACGCCGCACGCGCTGGCGGAAACCCAGGCGCTGATCGCCTCAATGGCGCGCCCTTACCAGGCGCTGGCGCCACAGATGCCCATCGCGGCGCTGCTGGCGGCGCCCGACTTTCTGTCCACCTTTTTCGCCGCCTACGGGCAACTGATGCTCAAGGAGGTCTACCTGATCGACCTGGTGCCGCAATCCGCGCTGTTCATCAGCAAAGATGCCGGCCACATGGTGCTGTTGATGTTGTTTATCGAAAGCATCCGACAGGACTCCCCCTTTCTGCTGCTCTCCTCGGCGAAAATCGCCAAGTCCTGCTCCGTCTCACGCGCGCACGTGAACCGCATTCTGCAGGCGGCGGAAAAATCCGGCCTGCTGACCACCACCAATAATGTGGTGATCGAACTCAACAGTTCGTTCTTCATCATGGCGGAGCGCTATTTTAGTCTCTATTTCGCGATGGTCGAATTCGGACTTGAACGGGTTTGGCAAAACAGGCAAGAAGGCCAGACAGCAAAATCGTAAGTTGACGCCGAGACTAAATCGTCACATGCCCAGAGGTGAAATACTCACAATGGTGTGAAAATCGGCCTATAGAAAAATAGCGGTTCCACCCTATAAGAACCGCTATAAAGTCCCAATAAGCTCTGATTCTCAAAGCATCGGCAGTTTCAATCCAAACCTTTTCGCGGCGGCAACGGCTTGCTCATAGCCGGCATCGGCATGGCGCATCACGCCGGAACCGCAATCGTTGACCAACACCCGAGCAAGCCGCCGGTCAGCCTCCTCACTGCCATCGCACACGATCACCATTCCCGAGTGCTGTGAATATCCCATACCCACACCGCCACCATGATGCAAACTCACCCAGGTAGCGCCGCCCGCAGTATTGAGCAATGCATTCAGCAACGGCCAATCGGAAACGGCATCGGTTCCATCCTTCATGCTTTCGGTTTCACGATTGGGGCTGGCGACTGAACCCGTGTCCAGATGATCTCGGCCGATAACAACCGGTGCACTAAGCTCCCCTCTGCGCACCATCTCGTTGAAAGCCAGGCCTGCCAGATGGCGTTCGCCCAACCCCAACCAACAGATGCGCGCCGGCAACCCCTGGAAAGCAATGCGCTCACGCGCCATGTCCAGCCAACGATGGATATGCTGGTTTTCAGGAAACAGCGCTTTAACCTTGGCGTCCGTTTTGTAGATATCTTCCGGATCGCCAGATAACGCTACCCAACGAAACGGTCCTTTGCCTTCGCAAAACAGCGGGCGAATATAAGCCGGTACGAAGCCAGGAAAATCGAAAGCATTTTCCACGCCCATGTCGCGTGCGACCTGGCGAATGTTGTTACCGTAATCAACGGCCGGCACCCCCATGTCAACGAAATCAAGCATAGCCTGCACATGAATGGCGCAGCTACCGGCTGCAGCGTCAGACAATCGGGCATGTTGCGCCGGATCGCGTTGCGCTGCTTTCCACTGCGCCACGCTCCATCCAACCGGCAAATAACCGTGGATCAAGTCGTGCGCAGAGGTCTGATCGGTAACCAGATCGGGCCGGATACCGCCTGCACGCGCGCGTTTGACCAGCTCAGGCAACACCTCTGCGGCATTGCCTAGCAGCCCTATAGAAATCGCCTGTCCGGCCGCCGTGTATTCCTTAACCAAAGCGATAGCTTCATCCAGGTCTTTTGCCTGCTTATCGAGATAGCGCGTGCGCAAACGAAAATCCAGGCTACTCTGCTGGCACTCTATATTCAAAGAAACCGCGCCGGCCAATGTCGCCGCTAACGGCTGCGCCCCGCCCATGCCCCCCAGCCCGGCGGTAAGGATCCAGCGTCCTGTCAGATCCCCGCCATAGTGCTGGCGGCCCGCTTCAGCAAACGTTTCAAACGTACCCTGCACAATGCCCTGACTACCTATGTAGATCCAACTACCGGCCGTCATCTGCCCGTACATGAACAATCCCTTGCGATCAAGCTCGCTGAAGTGTTCCCAATTGGCCCACTGTGGAACCAAATTAGAATTGGCGATTAACACTCGGGGAGCATCGGTATGGGTGCGGAATACACCAACCGGCTTTCCGGATTGAACCAACAGAGTTTCGTCTTCATTGAGCGCTTTAAGTGAGGCTAAAATCTGATCGTAACATTGCCAATTGCGAGCAGCGCGACCGATACCGCCATACACGACCAACCCTTGCGGGTTTTCGGCGACGTCGGGATCCAAATTATTTTGAATCATGCGATAGGCCGCCTCAGTCAGCCAATTTTTGCAGGTCAATTGATTGCCCCTGGGAGCACAAATATTCCGGGTGGAATCGAAACGAGGATCGAGAGTATTCGTCATGGCTTGTCTCCTTCAACATGACAGACATCATGGTTCGCCAGCCTAGTCAGGCAGGCTACAGAAAGGCGTACCGCTCACATTAAAACGCCCGTTGAAAACGCCGCCGAGAGCTAAAAGGAACCGTACAATCAACGACGCATTTATTGACGAACCCATTCGCATCACTCCCGCCATAAAGCGGCAATTGCGAGGGATCAAGGGAAGTGCCGGGCAGCAAAGCGCTAACGTGAATGTCGCGTTCAAGTCGGGCGCGCGTACTCATAGCCCAGAGGACATCACGCTCCGAATAAGGGTCAACATCCTCATCCACCAGTAACACATTTTTGAGTGACGGCACTTCGCCGAGCAATCTCTTGGCTGCGTCGATAACGCACAGATCGTCACCGCAAGCGCGTTTAGCGACTTGCAATACGGTAAGCAAGTGACCGTCGCCGGAAGGCAGAGCCGCGACTCGACAAAACAACCTCTCAAGCCCTTCTGTTTTTAGTCGGGCGAGCAGCGAACACTCTTGGCCTAAACCAAGCAGAATGGATTGCTCCACTCCAGGACCCGACAGCGTCTGATATATCGCCCCGGCGCGGTAGCTTACCGCCTGAACCTGCAGTGTTGTGGCCATACCGCATGGCGAGCGATAACCGAGATATTCAGGTAAGGAAAAACCGGCCACCTCTGCTGCCTCCGGCTCTTTTTCCGCACTCAACATCCCTTCTATAACGATCTCGGCATGGGCGATATATCGCCCCGTATTGGCGCGACATGGCGCAACCTCGACCGCATTGCTGCGCAGGGCCCCCGCAACGCCTAACTCGTCGCTACCGTAAGAAAGACAAGGCCGAGTCAATGTCGAAGCCAGATAAATGGCCGGATCAAGCCCAATATTGACGGAAATCGGCAGTCGCTCTCCGCGCGCCAGATGTGTCGAAAGCATGTGTTGCAAGTGACCACGAGAGTCAATCGACACCACTGCGGAATCCTCTTTGAAGGTAATTCGGTGGTAAGAACAATTCGCGGCTCCGGTTCGATTATCGTGCGCATAGATCAACCCCAACGTCACCGTCGGCCCAGGATCATCTTGCAGATAACGTAGGATCGGCAGCAAATCCAGGATTTCAGCAGGCTTACGCACGTTGCGAAAGTTGCGTTTATCCCCGCCCAGTAATCTGGGTGCTATCGGACTACTCGCCGCCTGCAGCAGCAACTGAGCATTTGATATTTCTGAGGAATAACGTCCGTAGGGATCCAAAAACAACCTACAACGGCGACGATTGCCAAACATCCCCATCAAAACGGGAAACTCGCCCCGTGTTGGTCGTCGATAAAGCCGTAACGGTTGCTCATCGGCAAACCAGGAACCGCCAGGCTGGCGATAGGCATCGAGAAAATCTTCAATCATCTCCACCTCGGGAGAAATCGATCTCTTCACCAGGGTGATTTCATCCCCTGTTTGCCGCAACAGCGCCAAGGTAGAGCGCAAGTCATTAGGCAATAGCATTTGACTCCCCCTCATCCCATCCGGGAAGTACAGCGAGAAGCCAAGACGATCCCCAACGCAGACAACAGCGCCGCCATGCCGGCCAACGCAATGGACAACGTGTAACTCTGATACAGATCATACAGCCAACCGGCGGCGCTGCCCCCGCCAACGGCGGCGATCCCCACCGCGATATACAACGCCCCCAGAATGGCGCCCAGATTGGCGGTGCCGAACCATGTACTGGCCACCGCCGGATACAGCGCAATACAGCCGCCGTTGGCCGCGCCGAATAACAACGCGAAAATCGCAAGCGCGGTAAAGCTGTGCGCCACACTCCAAAAGCCGCACAACACGGCCAAACTCAACGTAACAATGACCAAAAAACGTCGCGCGCCCATGCGATCGCCTATCCGCCCCAAAACCAGACGGCCGCCGATATTGCCCACGCCGATCAAGCCGATGAGCAGATTGGCCTGCGTTGAATTTAGCCCCTGTTGCAGCGCATAAGGATTGATATGAACCAATGCCAGAAACAGCCCGATCGAACCGAAAAATATCGCGATAAAAAACCACCAAAACTGAGCCTGTCTCGCCGCTTCTCGCAACGTAACGCTACCGTTAAACGCGGAACCCGGTATTGATGTCACCTCAACGGGACGAAGCCCATCGGGATATTCGCCCACGTCCTCTGGCCGGCCTCGTAAAATGAAGGCGGCAGCCAACCCCAATACGGCGATAGCGACGGCATAAATTTGCAGAGTGCTTTGCCAGGACAAATGTTGCATCAGCCCACCGGCCACCATCGGCCCCACCAGCGTTCCCAAGCCGGTGCCGGCCAGCGCCAGGCCGGAAGCCGAGCTGCGATGAACGACGAACCAACGTTGGATGGTTGAAACAGCCGGCACGTAAACCAATCCGACGCCAACCCCTACCAACAGGCAAAACGTGAGCAAAAATGCCGTCAGTGACGATGCCAGCAGGCTACTGCCGAAGAATCCCAGCGAAAGCAGTAAAATACCGATGCCGGTTACCGTCCTCACCGAAGTACGATCGCTCCAGGCACCGGAAAATACCCCAACGGCATAGTAAATTAACGCCGTCAGCGAGAAGATTGAGGCGGTAGAAAAACGCCCAGCGTCAAAGTTCGTCTGTAATGCAGTAAAAAATGCTCCGAATGAATAGGCCGCACCAAAAATAACCGCCAGCAAAAGATGAACGGCGCCGACCATGTACCAACCGCGAAACTGCCCTTCCTTGATCATCACAGCCTCCTTTTATTTAATAATTGACGCCCACAACGACCGAATGCTCGCCGCTCACATCCACTTCAATAAGCGATTGCACCGAGATCCCCGTCGCCTCGAACACACGCCTGGCTCCACCATAGTTGCGTTTTTCCACCACGCATAAGATGCCTGACACTTCGGCTCCGGCTTTACGCACTGCGGAGATTAATCCCACCAATGTTCCACCGGTGCTGATGAGATCGTCCACGATGTAAACGTTGTCTCCTGGCTCTACACCGTTCAAAAAGAGACACGAGCGATAACGCGGATGTGCCGGCATTAAAAATGCGCCAAGTTTCATGTTCGACTATCTCCTTGAAGCGTAAAATCCCGATTAGCACGTGATATACGGTAAATTGACATTCAATCCATCAATTTCATTCAAAATAAAAATGAATTAATACTTAGACATTATTAAATCGTAAAATTAAACACCAAAAAAAATTAACCACGTAAAGTCCAGCTGGTTATTGGTCATTCGTTTTGTCTCAAGTATATAGTTGTATAGACAAGATCATGGCAATATAAAATTGCTCAATTTGTGATCAGAAACAAATTCATAACAATTACCCCTGAAGAGAAAAAGGTATTACTGGTTCAAAAAAAGAGGCAAAATGAAGTGTGCAAAAGCGAGATACAGAATGGCTAACCACACTGTTAAATAAGGGGAAAAATAAAGGCCACTGCATTAATAACTGCGAGGAAGATGAAGTATGCGCTCCAATTTGGTTTTATTGCTGAAGGAAACAACCAAATACAATAATTAGAATGTTCCCATTTATAATCATAGATTTGTTGAATAATTAAGCAAAAATGCATTTTAAAACTCAATTAATTATATTTTCAGTTACACTTTACCCATTTAGTAGAGAAAGGTATATTTACCAAGCATCAATATAACAAATACCCATAGAGAAATATCCTGCACAATAAAATCCCCATCCTCGCGGGTATAGCCACAATTATCGATACCCTCTTCGCTGGTTATTCTGCCTTTTCATCTTCAATGGAAACACGCAGTCAGTTCGTTAATGGCAGTGCGAATACGACGATTGGAAATAATTGCGAAAATATCACCATCACCAACACACCCGGTTAAAAGGCGCCTCAGCTAGTGCTGAAGCGGCCCGATGCCATTAATTACTCAACCCAATATGGATAACTTGTTGGAGCCCACCAAACATATTTGCCAGCTCATCGCCGGCACACAGGTCACATTGACGGGTAAAAGCGCTGCAATGAACATCGGCAATGCAGAAAGGAAAGAGATCGCCATCATTATCGGCGAATGTGCCGGTCAGCGAGGCTGGACCACCTCAACGGCGCTCACCTACC
Organism: Serratia sp. CY71090; assembly: GCF_052166845.1. Taxonomy (NCBI): domain Bacteria; kingdom Pseudomonadati; phylum Pseudomonadota; class Gammaproteobacteria; order Enterobacterales; family Yersiniaceae; genus Serratia; species Serratia sp. CY71090. The sequence goes on from NZ_JBJNOA010000013.1 coordinate 166,013, forward strand.
AATGATATTGCCCCCTTCATTCAGCTATCGGGGCCGACACTCACCGCGCCCGCAGCACCCGATCGATCAGCCCCCAGGCCGCCGCTTCGTCGGCGGTCATAAAGCGATCGCGATCCAACACCCGCTCCACCTCTTCATAGCTTAGGCCGCAATGTTGGGCATACAACCGAATCACCGTGTCTTTGGTGCGCTTCATCTCTTCGGCGTGGATCAAGATGTCGGAGGCCTGCCCCTGAAAGCCGCCCAGCGGCTGGTGCACGTGCAGGCTGGCATTAGGCAGCGCCATGCGGTGCCCCGATTCGCCGGCCATCAGCAGGAACGAGCCCATCGAGCGCGCGGTGCCCATGCACAGCGTATGCACCGGGGCGCGGATATACTGCATGGTGTCGTAAATCGCCAGCCCGCTGGTGATCACCCCGCCCGGCGAGTTGATATAAAGATGGATGGGTTTTTCCGGGTTTTCCGCCTCCAGAAACAGCAGTTGGGCACACAGCATTTCGGCCACGTCGTCGTTGACTTCGCCGTTAAGGAACACTATCCGATCGCGCAGCAGGCGCGAATAAATATCAAAGGAACGTTCTCCCCGGCTGGTCTGTTCCACCACCATCGGGACGAGCATCATCTTCTCACGCATCGGTGAACTCCTGGGTTGGCAACAAAGAGAAATGTGTTTAACGCGTCAGGCGGCGCGCATCACCGTCGGCGGGCCATCGTTGGCGGCATCGAGCTGGTGGATAATCCGCAGCAGGCTGCCGCCGCCGGCGTCCGGCACGATCTGCAGGGTGACGACGCTTTCGAGAAACGGCGGTTGGTCATCGCGCAGGCGATAGCTCACCGCCTCACCCGGCGTGGCGGCCAGCGGCTCGGCCTGCGCCAGATCCCCCGTCGGCAGCCACTGCTCGCGCAATTCGGGAACGCTGAGCGCCCGCCACACTTTTTCCGGCGGCGCCTCGAGCGAATATTCCAACACCAGCCGGTCGCGCGGCGGCCGCTCAGCCTGTTTGTTCATTGATCCATGTCCTTCAGCAAAGTTTGCAGCGCGTCGATGCGCGCCGGCCAGTAGGCGCGGTACTTCGCCAGCCACTGGGCGATCTGCGCCAGCCCTTCCGGGTCGACCTGGTAATTGACGCAGCGCCCCTGCCTCGTCTCGCGTACCAGTCCGGCGTTGCGCAGCACCGCCAGGTGTTGCGACATCGCCGACTGGCTGATAGGCAGCCCTTCGCGCAACGCACTGGCGTTCATGCTAGCGACAGCGAGTTTGTCGAAGATGCTGCGGCGGGTCGGATCGGCCAACGCCTTGAAGATGTCATTTTCGTTCATACAAACACATTAGTATTCACTTATGTATTATGCAAGCAAACAAGGCAAATTTTTGCCTCGAGAAAACTCCGCGCCGCGGCGCGGAGTGAATGATGAAGAATGATCGCCGGCAAATCGCGCTTACGAACGGATCGGGATCACCAGCACGTCGATATTCAGCTGGTTGATGGCGTTGCGGGTAGAAGAAAACAGGTTGCTCCACAGATCGTGGTGATGGCCGAACACCAGAAGATCGATGTTCTTGTCCACGACCGCCGTGCGCAGTTCGTCAACGAAGCCGCCGCGCCCGATAATCACTTCCGCGATCGGATAATTGACGTTTTGCGTGGTGGGTTCCAGCTCTTTGCGGATCTTCTCTTCGAACGGCACGCCGTCATAACTGCGCTCCGAAAAGCCGATCGCCGCGTGGTAGGTGTCGTAGTGGACGTCCACATAGATCAGCGAGAGTTTGGCCTGCAGCGCCTCCGCCAGCAACGCCCCCTTTTCGACCAGCCGTTTGCCGTCATCGCTCAGATCGGTGGCGATGACAATATGGTGGTAACACATAGCGCCTCCTGTCATGGACTCGGTTGAGCCGAGGCTCCGATATCACGCCGGGGTCATATCGTTATGATTAATTTTAGTTCAGAAATGGCGCTCGTGGCGGGAGGTGATGCAGTGGGAAAGAGCCCCGTCGCCGGGGCTGAAGGCAAAAAATTATTTCTCGCGCTGCGCCTCAAACCAGACGTTGCACAACGACAGGATCAGCGTGTTGGCATCTTTCACCAGCACGTTATCGCCGGGCACCCCATCGGTGCCCTGATCGGTGATGCCTTTGATGGCGGTATCCGCGTGCTGAATGGCCACGCGCTCGACCGACGGCGTGCTGATGCCCAGCATCGGGAAATCGATGTAGGAGCTGCTGCCGGCATTGTCCTCGACAAACTCCTGCGCTTCTACGGTGCTGACGGTGGCCCCTTCGCTTTTCAGCGCCGTGCCGTTCCAGCTGAACGCATCCGCTTTGTAGCTGATTTTACCGCCGATCAGGCTCTGCGCCTGCTGTTGATCCCAGCAGCCGGTGGTCTGGGTCGGCACGATCTTGCTGACGCGCCAGTTGCCCAGCAGCTGTTTGGGGATCGGCCCGGTATCGCTTTCCGCCGCCCGAACCTGAGTCGCCGAGACGCAGGCCAACACCACCAGCGGCAGCAGCGCCTTGCTCCAAGTGTTCAATCGCATTGTCTTTTCCTTCGTTTCAGTACCCAGTCTGCCCTCGCGGGCCAACGGCTATCATAATAAGCCCGCCGATTCGCCGTCAAAACAATCCGCTCCGCACCAGGCCGCGGCCGCTCATAGCTAATCGCTATGAGTCATAGTGAATCAGTATTTTGTTTTAGCCCAGCGATTACCTACAGTCACTGCCACTATTCTGCCCGCCAAAATTAGCAGGCAATGTTGACAAGGACCCTGGGAAAATGACATTTACGCCGAAAAACCTCACCCTGGCGCTGGCCGCCGCCGGCACGCTGCTGCTGACCGCCTGCGGCCCAACGGCACAGGACGATCACCACATCAAGGTCGGCATCAGCGCCGGTATCGATCAGTCGCTGTGGGCGGTGGTGCAAAAGGTCGCCAAGCAGAAATACGATCTGGACGTGGAGGTGGTGACCTTCAACGACTACGTGCTGCCGAACGAAGCGCTGAACAACGGCGATCTGGACGTCAACGCCTTCCAGCACAAGCCGTATCTGGACAAGCAGATGCAGGAGCGCGGCTACAAACTGGCGGCGGTGGGCAACACCTTCGTCTACCCGATCGCCGGGTATTCGAAGAAGATAACCGCACTCAGCCAGCTGCCGGACGGCGCGCAGGTGGCGGTGCCGAACGATCCGACCAACCTGGGCCGCTCGCTGTTGCTGTTGCAAAAACAGGGGCTGATTACCCTGAAAGACGGCGTCGGCCTGCTGCCGACCGCGCTGGATATCGTCAGCAACCCGAAAAAGCTGAAGATCGTCGAGATTGAAGCGCCGCAGCTGCCGCGCGCGCTGGACGACCAACAGGTGACGCTGGCGATCATCAACACCAACTATTCCAGCCAGATCGGCCTGTCGCCGGCCAAGGACGGGCTGTTTGTCGAAGACAAAAACTCGCCGTACGTCAACATCTTCGCCAGCCGCATCGACAACAAAGACAGCGAGAAAGTGAAGGATCTGGTCAAGGCCTATCAGACCGACGAAGTGGCGGCCAGCGCCGCCGACATCTACAAGGGCGACGCCGTCAAAGGCTGGTAACGCTCTCCCGTATGCCCGTGGCGCCTAACCACGGGCCATGCCAACCTCAGCCGCGCTGAATGGACACGCCGCCGTCCACCAGCATCGCGGTGCCGGTGACAAACGAGGAAGCGTCAGACGCCAAATACAGCGCCGCCTGCGCGATCTCCTCCGGCATCGCCAGCCGCTTCAGCGCGTGCAGGTCGGCCACCTGCGCCAAGGCTTCCGGGGTATTGCTCATCTGCCGCCCCATCGCCGTATCGGTGCCTCCCGGCAGCAGCGCGTTCACCCGAATGCCGCGCCCGCCAAACTCCACCGCCAGCGCCTGCGTCAGGCCGATCAGCCCCGATTTGCCGGCCGCATAGGCCGCCGTGCCGGGAAACGCCGCGGTGTGGCCGACGAACGTGGAGGTGAAGATCACCGAGCCCGCGCCGCGCGCCAGCATGGCGGGAATTTGATGCCTGGCGCCGTAATAGGCGCTGGACAGGTTAGTTTCCAGCACCTCGCGCCATTCTGACGCGCTGAGCGCCAGCGACGGCCCCAGCGGCCCCAACGTGCCGGCGTTGTTGAAGGCGATATCCAGGCCGCCGAATTCGTCGACCGCCGTCGCCGTCAGCCGTTCGGCGAAGGCTTCGTTGCGCACGTCACCCGCCACCGCCAATGCCCGGCCGCCCTCGCGCCGAATGTCCTCCACCAGCTCGGCCAACAGCGGCGCGCGCCGGGCGCCCAACACCAGCGCCGCCCCCTGCCGGGCGAACAGCAGCGCCGCCGCTTTGCCGATCCCCGAACTGGCGCCGCCGATCACCGCCACCTTGCCGTTTAATGCGTTCATCGCTCATCCTCACGTTGTTTAAAGATCCTCAGTGTGAGGCAAGGTTCGACGCCGCGCTGGCCGCAAGCGGACATGCAATTGGCGCAATAAAAAAGGCGCTGCAAGCAGCGCCCCGGCAACGCGGATCCGACGGCGAACTCACGGTTTGGCCGCGTATTTATCCTGATTGGCCGGCGTCACCAGCTCGAACGGGATCCAGTAATACGGCTCAAGCTTTTCGCCGTTGATCATGCGCTGCGCCACCTCGACCGAGGCCTTACCCTGGCCGATCGCGTCCTGGAACACCGTGACCTGCATCTTGCCGGAGGCCAGCGCCTTGAGGCCGTCCGGCGTGGCGTCGATGCCGCCGATCAGCACTTTCTTGTCCGCCTTGCCCGCCTGCTGCAGCGCCATGATCGCGCCGATCGCCATCTCGTCGTTGTTGGCGGCGACGATATCGATCGCTTCGCCGTTGGTCAGCCAGTTCATCATCAGATCCATGCCTTCACTGCGTGAATAGTTGGCGCTCTGCTTCTGCACCACCTTCATGTTCGGGTATTTGGCCACCACCTGCTCCACGTCTTTGGTGCGCTGCAACGCGCCGGCGTCGGTCAGGTTGCCGATCATCACCGCCACGTTGCCCTGATAGTTGGCCAGCCGCGCCAACTCCTCCATTTGCAACGTGCCGGACTCCCGCTCGTCGGAGCCGACGAACACCACGCCCTGAGGCAGTTTGGCGTCGCCCGGCGTGCGGTTCACGTACACCAGCGGCACGCCGGCGGCCTGCACCATTTTGGTCATTACCGGCGTGCTGGCCGAGTTGACCGGATCGACGATAATCGCGTCCACCCCGGCGCTGATAAAACTCTGCACCTGGTCGGTCTGGCGGCCGACGTCGCCGCGCGCGTCCTCGAACTGCACGGTAATGCCGCGCGCCTTGGCCTCCTTGTCGATCGCCTGGCGGATAATGGTGAGGAAGTTCTGGTCGAAATAGGCCATCGATACGCCGATGGTTTGCGCCCATGCCGGGGTGGACGCACACAGCGCCACCGCCAGCCACAGCCCTTTCAGGTAATTCATGATGTGCCCCCCGGTAAAAAAACACCGCCGGCCAACCCTGGCGCCGGCGGCAATTCACGGCAATCAGTGTTTCTTGCGGTTGCGACGCATGTCGATCGACACGGCGGCGACGATAATCACGCCTTTGATGATGTCCTGAATGTAAGAATCAACGCCGATAAAGGTGAAGCCGCTTTTGATCAGGCCGAGGATCACCGCGCCGATCAGCGTGCCGGTGATGCGCCCGACGCCGCCCATCAGGCTGCTGCCGCCGATCACCGCCGCGGCGATGGCGTCCAGCTCGTACGACATCCCCATACTCGACTGGCCGCTGCTGACGCGCGCCGCCAGCACCACGCCCGCCAGTCCCGCCAACCCGCCGGCGATGGTGTAAACCGTCACCAGATATTTGTTGACGTTGATGCCGGACACCCGCGCCGAGGTCATGTTGCCGCCGATGGCGTAGATGTATTTGCCATAGCGGGTGTGTTTGAGCGCGATATGGAAGATCACCGCAATCACCAGGAAGATGATCACCGGCATCGCGCCCTGGCCGATTGACGTGAAACCGTCCGACAGGAAGCTGACCGGGTTACCCTTGGTGTAGTACTGCGCCAGACCGCGCGCCGATACCATCATCCCCAGCGTAGCGATGAACGGCGGAATGCCGGTGCGGGTGATCAGGAAGCCGTTGATAAAGCCGCAGACAATGCCCACCCCAATCCCCGCGCCGATCGGGATCGCCGCCGGCAGATCGAGCAGCCCCGGGTACATCGGCGAAATGCTGTCCGAGGTCTGCGCCAGGCTGGCCGCCACCACCGCAGTCAGCGCAATCAGCGAACCGGAGGAGAGATCGATGCCGGTGGTGATGATCACCTGGGTGACGCCCACCGCGATGATGCCGATGATCGCCACCTGCAGCACGATCAGCAGCAGGCGGTTCGGGTTCAGCAGGAACGACTGATCGCGCATGTACCAGCCGAGGATTTCGAAGACCAGCGCGATGCCGAGCATCACGATGAAGATGCCGGTATCCTTCGGCATTTTGCCGCTCAGCCCGGAGAACAGCGTTCCCTTGCTCGTTGAATCGGCGGAGAGCGGCTTCTCAATCTTTACGTTACTCATGATGTTCACCCTTCGTTATTCTGAGGCCAGTGCCAGGATCTTTTCCTGGTCCGCGTCGTCTTTGTCCAAAATGCCGGTGATGCGGCCGCCGTGCATCACCATCACCCGGTCGCTCATGCCGAGGATCTCCGGCAGCTCGGAGGAGACCAGAATGATGGCGACACCGCGGTTGGCCAGCTCGCTGATCAGGCGGTAGATTTCCGCTTTGGCTCCCACGTCGATGCCGCGCGTCGGTTCGTCGAGGATCAGGATTTTCGGCTGCGCCAGCAGCCAGCGCGCAATCAGCACCTTCTGTTGGTTGCCGCCGCTGAGGTTATTGATGATCTGATCCATGGTCGGCGTTTTGATGTTGAGCTTTTTGATCTGATCCATGCAGTCTTTGGCCATCTGCACGTGGCTGACGAAACCGTTCTTGCCGATGTATTCCGACAGGTTGACGATGCTCATGTTCTCGACCACCGACAGCACCAAAAACAGGCCGGATTTTTTGCGGTCTTCGGTGAGGAAGGCCAACCCGCTCTCGATCGCCTTCGCCGGGGAATCGACCTTCACCGCCTGGCCCTCGATAAAGATCTCGCCGCCGTCCGCCGGGTGCATGCCGAATAGGCTTTCCATCACTTCGCTGCGCCCGGCGCCCACCAGCCCGGCGACGCCGAGGATCTCGCCGCGTTTGACGCTGAACGACACGTCGTGGAACCAGCCGCTGCGGCGCAGCCCCGCCACCCGCAGCACTTCCTCGCCGATATTGTTGTTGAATTTGGGGAACATCTGCGTCAGTTCACGCCCCACCATCATGGTGATCAGCGACTGCTTGGTCAGATTTTCGGTCTTGTCGCAGGCGATGAAAGTGCCGTCGCGGAAAATGCTCACTTCGTCGGTGATGGCGAAGATCTCGTCCATCTTGTGGCTGATATAGATAATGCCTTTGCCCTGCTCGCGCAGTTCGCGGATGATGGCGAACAGATGCACCACTTCACCTTCGGTCAGCGCCGAGGTCGGTTCGTCCATGATCAATACGTCAGCGTTGTAGGACACCGCCTTGGCGATCTCCACCATCTGCTGGTTGGCGATGCTCAGTTCGCCCACCAGCGTGTCCGGCTGCAGTTTGATGTTCAGCCGCGCCAGCAGTTCGCGGGTGTTCTCGTTCAGCTGCTCGTGGTTGACGAACCCCAACCGCGCCGGCTCGCGCCCCAGCCAGATGTTTTCCGCTACCGTCATATAAGGCACCAGGTTCAGCTCCTGGTGGATCATGGAAATGCCCGAATGCAGCGCCTGCAGCGTGTCGCTGAAGGTGACCGGCCGGCCTTTGATTTTTATCGAGCCTTCGTCCGGGTGGTAGATGCCGATCAGGCATTTCATCAGCGTCGATTTGCCTGCGCCGTTTTCCCCCATCAGCGCGTGCACGCTGCCGGGTTTGATTTTAATCGAGACCTTATCCAGCGCTTTGACGCCGGGGAACTGCTTGCTGATGCCTTCGGCCTCAAGAACATAAGGGTACATACCGCTTACCTCCGCACTGACCCACGTTTTCCGCCGCGCTCGCCCCACACCGGCGCCCGCGGCGGGCTTCAAGGCTTATTTCTTGTTTTTATCGGCGAATTGCTGGTAATTGGCCTGGGTGATCAGCTGGTAAGGGATCAGCACGTTGCTCTCCACTTTCTCGCCTTTCACCAGTTGAACGGCGGTCTGCACCGCGCCCTCGCCCTGGCCTTTGGCGTCCTGGAATACGCTCAGCGCCAGATCGCCCTTCTTGATGAACTCCAGCGCGTCCGGCGTGCCGTCAACGCCGGCCACCAGCACGCCGGATTTCTTGGCTTGCTTGAGCGCCAAAATAGCGCCGATGGCCATTTCGTCATTGTTGGAAGCGATGGCGTCGATCTGCTGGCCGGACAAAATCCAGTCGGTGGTGACGTCCACCGCCTCTTTGCGGAAGAACTTGGCGGTTTGCTTGTCGACTATTTTGATGCCGGGGTAGTTGGCCGCCACCTCTTCCACGCCACGGGTGCGGTCCCGCGTGGCTTCACTCGACAGCTCGCCCATCAGGATCATCACGTTGCCCTTGCCGTTCATCAGCTTGGCCAACGCTTCCATCTGCAGTTTGCCGGCCAGCTTGGAATCGGAGCCGACGTAGGCCATGCCGGCCGGGAGCGCCACTTCCGGCTTGCGGTTGACGAACACCAGCGGGATCTTGGCGTTCTCGGCCAGTTTGATCATCGGCTTGACGCCCTGGGTATCCACCGGGTTGAGGATGATGGCGTCGACGCCCTGGCTGACGAAGTTTTCGATTTGTTGAATTTGCTGCGCGATGTCGCCCTTGGCGTCTTCGAACTGGCCGCTGACGTTGCCGTCGGCCTTCATTTTGCTTTGCATCGACTGGCGCAGAATGGTGAGGAAGTTGTCATCGAAGTAAGCCATGGAAACGCCGATCTTGATGTCTTTCGCCAACACGCTGGCCGGCAGCATGCACATCAGTACCGAGGCGGCGATCAATTTCTTCAGCTTCATGTTCGTTACCCTTTAATCGTTAGAATGAAGAGGTCTGTTGGTTGACAGCTAATGAAAAATATTTTTTACATTCAAACAACAATACGGTCGGTGTTATCCCTTTGATACGGCGAAATTACCGCGTTATCGCCGTATTAAGGCCGTGAACAAAATGGTGATCGATATCTCAAAATAGATTAAAAACAATCAATTGAAATAAACCCCTGGTGGAGCAAGCCGCGTCTTCGCCGCTTTTTTAAATGTTTATTTCATAATTTAGACTATTGAAACTTTTTAACCCAAACAAGCGAAACATGCGTTTTGGAATAGCTTATTAACAAAAACATGACACGGATCTAACAAATGAAATGAAAGCCGCCCGTGAGCGTTCCCCTTTCGTGCGCCGGCAAAAACTGCGAGCGGGCGCGCAGTTTGCGGTTTCCGCGTTTCCCGACCATCCTTACTCGGCAATAATGGACATATCCCTATCTCAGGAGGACCTGACATGCAGCTCAGCAGTAAGGTGCGGATGAACCGCCTGTTCAACAACGGCAAGTGCCTGGATGTGGCGATCGATCACGGCATCGCCAACGAACCGGATTTTTTAATCGGGCTGGAAGATATCGAACGGGTGATGGGCAACCTGATCGCCGCGCGCCCCGACGCGATTCAGGTCAACTACGGGCAGGCGGATCTGCTGCAGCGCGCGCCGCAGCGCGAAAAACCGGCGCTGGTGATGCGCACCGACGTCGGCAACGCCTATAACGCCGCACGCCACCGCGAAATGTGGGCGGTGCTGCACAACCCGGAAGCGCCGATCCTGGCCGCGCTGCAAATGGACGCCGCCGCGGTGGTGGTCAACCTCTATATGATCCCGGATGAACCCGGCATTTTCCGCCAGTGCGTAGAAAACATCGGCCGCCTGCGCCACGCCTGCGATCGCTACGCCATGCCGCTGATGATCGAACCGCTGGTGATGGCCCCGGCCGGCCAGGGCGCCGCCTACGGATCGCTGGGTGACGTGGAGAAAATCGTGCCGCTGGTGCGGCTGGCGCGCGAGCTGGGCGCCGACATCATCAAGGCCGATCCGACCGATCGGGTGGAAGATTTCCACCGCGTGGTGGAAGCGGCGCGCTGCCCGACGCTGGTGCGAGGCGGCGGCAAGGGAGAGCTGGGCCCGGTGCTGGAGAAATCCGCCGCGCTGATGGCCCAGGGCGCCTCCGGCATGGTCTATGGCCGCAACGTCTATCAACACAGTAATCCGTCGCAGGTGGTGCGCGCCCTGATGGCGATCATCCACCAGGGCGCCAGCGGCCAACAGGCGCTGGAGATCTATCACCAGCAGTAACCCGCTTTTGTAACTAAAATAACCCCTCCGCCCCCCGGCAGCGTGCTATAACCTGCTGCCGGTAACTGCAGCTTGCCGCATTCCTCGCTAGAATACGCCGTGATATCGCCATTCGGAGAACCGCCATGCCAAAACAACGGGTGCCGCTCAAGCTGAGCACCTCCATCACGCTGATGGTGTCCGCCATCATCGCTTCGGTGCTGCTGGTGGTGTTCGCGCTGTTTTTCGTGCAGATGAGCCGCGAGGGGCAAGATCAGCTGCAGCAGAAAGCCATCGCCGTTGCCAACACGCTGGCGCTCTCCAACACCGTGATCGACGGCCTGCAGCGGCGCGATCACAGCGGCGCCATTCAGCGCTTCGCCGAGCAGGTGCGCCATCAAAACGAGCTGCTGTTCGTGGTGGTGGTGGATATGCAGGGCATCCGCTATTCGCACCCTAAACCCTGGCTGATCGGCAAGCATTTTATCGGCGACGATCTGGCGCCCGCGCTGCAAGGCAACGTCAACAGCGCCATCAACCGCGGCACGCTGGCTCCGGCGCTGCGGGTGTTCGTGCCGGTGTATGACGATCAGAAAAAACAAATCGGCGTGGTGGCGCTCGGCATCGCGCTGGACACCGTGCAGCGGGTGGTGGCGGAAAGCCGATGGATCATCTATTGGACCATCGCCTTCGCCGCCCTGGTCGGCAGCCTGGGCACCTTTTTCCTGGTCTCTGCGCTCAAACGCATCATGCTGGGTTTCGAGCCCTACGAAATCTCCAACCTGTTCGAACAGCGCAACGCCATGCTGCAATCGATTAAAGAAGGCGTGATCGCGGTCGATAATGAATCCCGCATCACCATCGTCAATGACGAAGCCAAGCGCCTGCTGCGCCAGAGCGGGCCGGTGGAAAACCTGCTGCGGGAAGCCGCCAGCAAGCATTGGCCGGCGCAGCTGCATCTGGCGGAGGTGCTGGCCAGCGGCGAACCGCTGCGCGATCGGCAGATCAGCTTCAACGGCAGCGAACTGCTGACCAATACCGTGCCGGTGATCGTCAACGGCCAGGTGACCGGCGCCATCGCCACCTTCCGCGACAAGACCGAGATCAGCCGCCTGCTGCAGCGGCTGAGCGGCATGGCGCACTACGCCGACGCCCTGCGGGTGCAGTCGCACGAATTTATGAACAAGCTGCATGTGATACTCGGCATGCTGCATATGAAGGCCTATCAGCAGTTGGAAAACTACATCATCAACACCGCCAGCAACTACCAGGAAGAGATCGGCGCGCTGCTGCGCAAGATCCATTCGCCGGAGGTGGCAGGCTTCTTCATCGGCAAGATCAGCCGCGCCCACGAGGCCGGCATCGAACTGACCATCGAGGAAACCAGCCTGCTGCCGGAAACCGACGATGCGGAAACCACCCACGTGCTGATCAGCGTGCTCGGCAACCTGATCGAAAACGCCATCGACGCCATCGACGGCGTTGAGGGCCACGAGATCGGCCTGAGCTTCCATCATCACGACGATCAATTACACTGTATCGTCAGCGACGACGGCCCCGGCATCGATCCGGCGATCGGCTCGCGCATCTTCGAACACGGATTTTCCACCAAGGGAACGGGACGCGGCATCGGCCTGGCGCTGATCCGCAGCCATCTGGAGAAACTGGGCGGCAGCATCGATTTCGAATCCGAACCGGGCGAGCTGACCCAATTTTTCGTGCACCTTCCCTATCAGGCCAAGAGCGGAACCCATGATTAACGTACTGATTGTCGACGACGACCCGATGGTGGCGGAGCTGAACAAATACTACCTGAGCCAGGTCGGCGGTTTTCACTGCCAGGCGACGGTCGCGACCCTGAGCCAGGCGCGCGCCCTGCTGGCCGACGCCAGCGTCAGCATCGATCTGGTGTTGCTGGATATTTACATGCAGCAGGAGAACGGGCTGGATCTGCTGCCCGGCCTGCGCGAACTCGGCGAGAAGACCGATGTGATCATCATCTCCTCCGCCAGCGACGTGAACACGGTGCAAAAAGCGCTGCACTACGGCGTGGTGGATTATCTGATCAAGCCGTTCCAGTTCAGCCGCTTCAAGGAGGCGCTGAGCCACTACCGGCAACAGTCACAGCTCTTGGCGCAACGCGAGTTTTCGCAGGCCGACGTCGACAGCCTGTTGCGCCGCCAGCCCGGCGGCCAGGAGAGCAAAAAGCTGCCGAAGGGCCTGACCAGCATCACCCTGAGCACGGTGTGCGAGTGGATCGAACAACAGCACGACAGCGAATTCTCTACCGACAATCTGGCCAACGCCATTGGCATTTCGCGGGTGTCCTGCCGCAAGTACCTCATCTATCTGGCGGAAAGCGGCATCCTCGGCACCCGTATTCTGTACGGCGCCACCGGCCGGCCGGTCTATCTGTATCAGCTGAAACCGGACGCGATCGCCATGCTGAAAGAGCATTGCCGCCCGGCCTAAACGACGTCGGGCGCAGAAAGCGCCCGGACGTTAAAGGTTAGAAGTTGTGCATGTAACACTTCGCCTCGGGATGAGGATCTTTCGAGTGTCTGCGCAGGCAGCGCTGCTTTTTCTGCTGCTGTTCCAGGTTCCGCTGCTGCCGCTCGGCGGTCTCAGCGGCTTCGCGTTGCTGTTCACGTGCAATTGCCTGCTCGTTGGCCAGCGTCAGGTTATCGACATTCCACACCTTGTGGCGCAATGCGTCGCGCTTTTTCTGGTACTCCTCGGTGACCTTACTGTCCTTCGGCGTCGCCGCATGGTATTCCAGATCCACCCGCGCCTGCGCGAAGCTGGAACAACACAAGGCCACGCCGGCCAACACGATCCTTTTCATCAATGACTCCTTTGACATTACATCGCTTGACTCTGCGCACACGCCGGCTCAGCAACCGTTCGGCGATGCCGTCGGCTTTTCCTCTGAACGGGAGACGCGCTGCCCCCCGGTGACGGGCGCTTTGCCGGGCTCGATAGCGCACTCCGCCAACCGCGCCAGCTCTTCCGCATCGCGCTCTGTCGGCGGCGCTTCCTCGCTCATTTCCTGCCGCAGATCCTGCGCCAGCGCTTTCAGGCGCTTTTGAAACAGCACCGGCGACACCCCTTCGCACGGCCTGTCGTAGCGCGCTGCGCCGGCGCTTTGGCTTAGCGGCGGCAACAGCAAGAGAAAGATCGCGGCCATGTTCTTCGTCATGGGCAACTCCTTTGATTACGCCGAAATAAACCGGCGGTTCCCTATAAGGAAAACGAATTGTCTGCTAACGCAATGAATGGTCAAGCCACGGCAGAATAACGCAGGAAAGGTAAACCCTCCGACAATATCGGCAGAATGCGCGCATTAATTTGGCTGAATATATTTAGCGGTTTAACGATCGAATATTTTCGACCCATCTAACGTGCCGCCAATACCGATATTACCTTCATGCAATACCGACGAGGCAGACTCACCCGCCATGATGCGTTGCCGCTGTTCCCGCGTGGCCGGCTGAGGCTGAGACCAGTCCGGGGACGTCGACGTTGGCTGGATCGCGCTGCAGCCGCTCAACAAAAACAACGATACCGTGGCACAATAACGCCATGTCATAGTTTTCTCCTTAAAGGAAATAAAATACCCGCAGCCGGCGGCAAGGGTAAATAAAAAATGACTTTCTTTAGTTTAATAACCGCCGTTATTTCACCATCCGACTGCCGATGTTAACCACCCGGTTCCTCTGTTAACCCGAAATAAACATTTTCGCTTAGCCACCCGATAATTCGCAGGCAGTAAAAGACCACCTCCTGAGGAGGTGGCTTTACACGACGCCCCCTAAAAGGGGGCCATTTTCGAGTTAATCCTGCAACAGCTCCATCTGCTGTTCGATCTCTTGGTCCTTCTTATCCT
>NZ_JBJNOA010000014.1:0-119974 GCF_052166845.1 Serratia sp. CY71090
AATAGCGCGGTGGTCCCACCTGACCCCATGCCGAACTCAGAAGTGAAACGCCGTAGCGCCGATGGTAGTGTGGGGTCTCCCCATGCGAGAGTAGGACACTGCCAGGCATCAAATAAAGCAAAAAGCCCTGAACTGACGTTCAGGGCTTTTTGCTATGTGCAATACGTAAAAAAGCGCAGCTACGCTGCGCCTTTCAACCACTCGACAATAAAGTCGGCGATGCTTTCCGGTTGATTGAGATCCAGCTGCTTAGCTGAGATGGATAGTGGTCGGTCGCTGGCTACCGCGACGACAAACTGATCCAACATGTCTTCCAACGGTTTGCCGATCTCGGCCCGATAAAGCAGGATTTTGCTGACCGGCTCATGTTTAAACCCTTCAACAAGAATTAAATCGATCTTATCGGCATCAAAACGCTCAGCCAGATAGCGCAGATCCAAAGGTTGTTGCTCCGGCGTTTCGGTCATTAATGCCCAGCGGCGATCGTTGGCGACCAGCGTTTGCTCGGCGCCCGCTTTACGCAGCTCATAGCTGTCCTTACCTGGCGTATCCACATCCATATCGTGATGCGTATGTTTGATCAGTCCAATCCTTACCTGGCGTTGTTTCAGCAACGGGATTAGCTGTTTGAGCAGGGTGGTTTTTCCCGTACCGCTGTAGGCGCCGATGGCCAGCAAGGGGGGCAATGAACGATTCATTTCTTTAGCTCTCGTGTTTGCTGCCAATGTAGGCAGTCTTCCGGCGTATTCAGGTTATGAAATGCCGTTTGCTGCCCGCTGAACACTACGCGTTGTGCGCCAATTTGATGCAAGAACAGCATCAGCTTGCGTTCACCGCGCGCCAGGTAGTCGGCCAGCTGCGGCGCTAGTTGGGTATGCAATAACGCCAGCGTAGGGTGATCTCGCTCGCCATCACTGGCAAAGGCCGCCGGCGCCGCGTCTTTTTGTCGCCAGAGTTGAGCGACTAAATCGGTGGGAAAGTCAGGGACGTCACAAGGGACGAAGGCCACCCATTCGCTGGAAGATTGCTTGAGCCCGGCCAGCATACCGGCTAGCGGCCCGGCGAAATCGGGCGTCAGATCGCCAATCACCGGCAAACCGCTCGCCTGATAACATGCCTGATTGCGATTGGCGCTGATGACGATGGAAGCCACCTGCGGCCGTAACCGAGCCAATATGTGTTGATAGAGTGCGATACCACCAATCGACACCAGGCCTTTGTCTTCACCGCCCATACGCGTGGCCCGTCCACCGGCCAAAATGACGCCGCTGATTTCTTTATGCATCTCGTTTATCCCGCCTTGTCGATGGGCTGATTGTAGCGCTAAAGCAGGCGTGACATCAGGATTTACCTTTATTGACAAGCCGGTTCTTTCACTGTGTGGGTAAGCCTGCTACTTTGTGAGTTTATTCATGCTATTGGACGATATTGAGATGAAAACGCATCGCGTAAACGAGTTGATCGAGCTGTTGCACCCGGCCTGGCAGGAAGATCCCGATCTCAATTTGATGCAGTTTTTGCAAAAGCTGGCGAAGGAAGCGGGCTTCCAGGGCGAGTTGTCCGAACTGAGCGACGATATTCTCATTTATCACCTGAAAATGCGCGGTAGTGCAGGCACGGATCAGATCCCGGGTCTGAAGAAAGATTACGAAGAAGATTTTAAAACGGCGCTGCTGCGCGCTCGCGGCGTTATCAAGGACTGATCCTCGTGCGGTGCGAGAAAGCATCGCGCGTGAAATGCGCCATTAATGCTACTATTTCTCATTCCCGGCACCGTGCTGTCAGCGATCAAACGAACGTTATGAATAACTCTGCTTTTAATTTCGAAACCCTGTCGCCAGATTTGATTATGGACGCGCTAGAAGGAGTTGGCCTGCGCGTCGATTCCGGCCTCACGGCGCTGAACAGCTACGAGAACCGCGTCTATCAGTTTATGGACGAAGATCGCCGGCGCTACGTGGTGAAGTTTTACCGCCCGGAGCGCTGGAGCGCCGCACAGATCGGTGAGGAACATCAGTTCGCTCTGGATCTGGCCGGCGCGGAGATCCCGGCGGTGGCGCCGCTGGCGCTGCAAGGCGCTACGCTGCATACGCACGGCGGCTTTTTCTTTGCCCTGTTCCCCAGCGTGGGGGGCCGGCAATACGAGATAGACAATCTGGATCAGTTGGAATGGGTGGGCCGTTTTCTGGGGCGTATCCACCAGGTCGGCGGTGAGCGTTTGTTTGCCGAGCGGCCAACGATGGGGATTGAAGAGTACCTCACCGCCCCGCGCCAGGTGCTGGCCGATTGCGAGCTGCTACCGGCAACGCAGCGTGACGCGTTCCTGCAGGTGACGGATGATCTGATTGCGGCGATCAAGTCGCACTGGCATCTGAACTGGCAGCCGCGCCGTTTGCACGGTGATTGCCATCCGGGCAATATTCTGTGGCGCGATGGCCCGCTGTTCGTCGATCTTGATGACGCGCGCAACGGCCCGGCAGTGCAGGATCTGTGGATGTTGCTGCACGGCGAACGTCGCGATCAACTGATGCAGCTGGATGTCTTGCTGGAGGCGTATAGCGAATTTGCCGAGTTCGATCAGCGCGAGCTGGCGTTGATTGAACCACTGCGGGCGATGCGCATGGTGTATTACCTGGCCTGGGTCGCTCGCCGCTGGCAGGATCCGGCCTTCCCTAAGAGTTTTCCGTGGATGGCGGAGTCTGATTTCTGGTTGTCTCAGACTGCGGCCTTCACCGAACAGGTTAAGCTGTTGCAGGAGCCCCCTCTGCAGCTGACGCCAATGTATTGAAGCTTTAACACAATGGAGAGTTTAGTCTTATGAAAAAAATATGGTTGGCGCTCGTTGGCATGGTAATGGCATTCAGTGCCTCGGCGGCACAGTTTAGCGATGGCGCTCAGTATGTGACTCTGGACAAACCGGTGACCGGCGAGCCGCAGGTGTTGGAGTTCTTCTCCTTCTACTGCCCGCACTGCTACCAGTTCGAGCAGGTCTATCATGTGTCTGAGAACGTAAAGAAAGCGCTGCCTGCCGGCACCAAAATGACCAAGTACCACGTGGAGTTCCTGGGGCCGTTGGGCAAACAGCTGACTCAGGCGTGGGCGGTGGCGATGGCGCTGGGCGTGGAAGACAAGGTGAGCCCGCTGATGTTTGAAGCGGTGCAGAAAACCCAGACCGTGCAAACGCCGGACGATATCCGCAACGTCTTCGTGAAAGCGGGCGTGACCGCCGCAGATTATGACGCGGCCTGGAACAGCTTCGTGGTGAAATCTCTGGTGGTTCAACAGGAGAAAGCCGCAGAAGATCTGCAGCTGCGCGGCGTGCCGGCGGTATTCGTCAACGGCAAATACATGGTGAAAAACGATGGCCTGGACACCAGCTCGATGGACGCTTACGTGAAGCAGTTCGCCGATGTGGTTAAATTCCTCAGCCAGCAGAAATAAGCCTGATTCAACATGAAAAACGCCGGCATCGCCGGCGTTTTTTTATCCGTATTGCCGCTTCAATTTATCCAGCAACCGGTCTTTTTCCTGCCACAGCGTATTCAGCCACAGCTGGAAGCGCCGCTTGAACTGTTTGTCGTTGAAGTAGTCGCCGTGCAGGGTTTCATCGATCGGCAGCGTCTCTATTCTCACCACGATACGCGTCAGCCGCCCACACAGCATATCCATAAAAGGCCGCTGGTTATTTTCCGGATAGAGCAGAGTAACGTTCAACACTTTGTCGAACTGATTGCCCAGCGCGCTAAGGGTAAACGCGATGCCGGCGGCTTTAGGCGCCAGCAAATTGCGATACGGCGAATTGCTTTTAATTTTCTTGGCTTCAGTGAAGCGCGAACCCTCGACGAAATTGACGATGGTGGTTGGGCGCTGGCGGAATTTTTCGCAGGAACGGCGCGTCGTTTCGATATCCTTGCCGCGTTTTTCCGGGTGCTTGAGCAAATAGGCGCGGGAATAACGCTTCATGAATGGCATATCCAGCGCCCAGCAGGCCAGGCCGACAAAAGGCACCCAGGCGAGCTGTTGCTTGAGGAAATACTTATTCATTGGAATATGATTTCTGAACAGCACGCATAACACAACAATGTCCGACCAGCTTTCGTGGTTGCTGATCAGCAGATACCAGTTTTTGCGATCCAACCCTTCCAGCCCTTCAATATCCCAACGCAATTGCCCGTTAATGCGCAATAACAACGCCAGCCCTTGGCACCAACACCACATCATGAAATCGGCGAAAGCCGAGATATATCGCCAGACGGCGGGAATGGGCACCAGGAGTTTCACGATGCCGGCCAGCGTGATGGGGATGGAGCACAACACCGTCACCAGAATGGTAAGTATGACGGAAATGATAAAGATAACAGGCGTTAACAATCTTGGCATGATTATGGGCTGACGGTTGTTGGGAACATCGTTGCATGCCAAAGCGCATGAACAAAAACGCATTTTAACAGAAATCGCCGGGGTAAAGCGCCGCTAAAAATCACTGTTTTTCGTCTCGATGGATAACCATTTGCTGAGTTTTCGTGCAACTTGTCCAGCTTGTGCTATGGTAATTGAGGCGCCGAATTTGATTAATAGTGCGATTAAAATCCGGCGAAAGTTATATCCACAAATTCAATAAATGCCAGTAATAAAGCATCGCCGGAATTCGTTCTTTTAACGCGGTGATTTAAATAGGAATTTTATTCGCCGTTATAACGATAATCGCAGCGTTATAATTCGGTCTCTTTTCTATGCACAAAGTTATCCACAGGTAAGATCTTGCGGATCCTCGCACACAATCACATCATTTTCGTCCGCAATGCACGCTAAGGTTCGTCTCCGGCGGCCAGCTATGGCATGCTTACCCCTATGTCCGATCACGATAAAGAAACGCTATGGCCCAGATTGCAGAAAACCCACTAATCCTGGTTGACGGTTCCTCCTACCTCTACCGCGCTTATCACGCCTTCCCGCCGCTGACCAACTCGGCGGGCGAGCCGACCGGCGCGATGTACGGCGTGCTGAATATGCTGCGCAGCCTGCTGCTGCAGTATCAACCGAGCCACGTTGCCGTGGTGTTTGATGCCAAAGGGAAGACCTTCCGCGATGATCTCTTCGCTGAATACAAATCACACCGGCCGCCGATGCCGGACGATCTGCGCGCGCAGATCGAGCCGCTGCACAGCATGGTCAAAGCGATGGGCCTGCCGCTGCTGGTGACACCCGGCGTTGAGGCGGACGACGTTATCGGTACGCTGGCGCTGGAGGCCGAAAAGGCCGGCCATGCGGTGCTGATCAGCACCGGCGACAAAGACATGGCGCAGCTGGTGACGCCGAACGTCACCCTGATCAACACCATGAACAACACGATCCTCGGCCCGCAGGAAGTGTGCGACAAGTACGGCATTCCGCCGGAGTTGATCATCGACTTCCTGGCGCTGATGGGCGATTCATCGGACAACATTCCCGGCGTGCCGGGCGTGGGCGAGAAAACCGCCCAGGCGTTGCTGCAGGGGATCGGCGGGCTGGATGCGCTGTACGGCAATCTGGAGAACATCGCCACGCTGAGCTTCCGCGGCGCCAAAACCATGGCGGCCAAGCTGGAGCAGAACAAAGAGGTCGCGTACCTCTCCTATAAGCTGGCGACGATCAAAACCGACGTCGAACTGGATCTGACCTGCGCGGACCTGACGGTCTCCGAGCCGGATGTCGATACGCTGCAACAGCTGTTCAAACAGTACGAGTTCAAACGCTGGCTGGCGGACGTGGAAGCCGGCGTCTGGCTGGAAAACAAGAAAGGCGCGGGCGCGAAAGCTGCCGGCGTCGCCAAACCGGCAGCCGCCGTGGAAGCGCCGAAAGCCTTGGCGGAAGCCAAGCTGTCCCAGGACGGGTATGTCACTATCCTGGATGAAGCGACCTTTACCGACTGGCTGGCGCGGCTGAAAAAGGCCGACGTGTTTGCCTTCGATACCGAAACCGACGGTCTGGATACCCTGACCGCCAACCTGATCGGCCTGTCCTTCGCGGTCGCGCCGGGCGAAGCGGCTTATTTGCCGGTGGCGCACGATTACCTGGATGCGCCGGCGCAGCTGGATCGCGCTTACGTGCTGGAGGCGCTCAAGCCGCTGCTGGAAGACGAGAAGGCGCTCAAGGTCGGGCAAAACCTGAAGTTCGACATGAGCCTGCTGGCGCGCTACGGCATCGAGATGCGCGGCATCGCCTACGACACCATGCTGGAGTCCTATGTGCTGGACAGCGTCGGCGGCCGTCACGATATGGACAGCCTGGCCGATCGTTATCTGGGCCACAAAACCATCACCTTCGAAGAGATCGCCGGCAAGGGCAAAAACCAGCTGACGTTCAATCAGATCGCGCTGGAGCAGGCGGCGCCTTACGCCGCCGAAGACGCCGATGTCACGCTGCAGCTGCACCTGGCGATGTGGCCGCAGCTGAAACAGAGCGCGGAACTGCTGACGGTATTCAATGAGATTGAAATGCCGCTGCTGCCGGTGCTGTCGCATATCGAACGCACCGGGGTGCTGATCGATCCGGCCATTTTGTCGGCCCACTCCCAGGAGTTGGCCAAGCGTCTGGCAGAGTTGGAGGCGCAGGCCCACGAGCTGGCGGAAGAGCCGTTCAACCTGGCGTCGACCAAGCAGCTGCAGGCGATCCTGTACGAAAAACAAAAGCTGCCGGTGCTGAAGAAAACCCCGGGCGGGGCACCGTCCACCAACGAAGAGGTGCTGGCCGAGCTGGCGCTGGACTACCCGCTGCCGAAGGTGATCCTGGAATACCGCGGCCTGGCGAAGCTGAAGACCACCTATACCGACAAGCTGCCGCTGATGATCAATCCGGTCAGCGGCCGGGTGCATACCTCGTACCATCAGGCGGTGACCGCCACCGGCCGTCTCTCCTCGAGCGATCCGAACCTGCAGAATATCCCGGTGCGCAACGAAGAAGGGCGGCGCATTCGCCAGGCCTTTATTGCGCCGGAAGGCTACCGCATCGTCGCGGCCGACTACTCGCAGATCGAGCTGCGCATCATGGCGCATCTATCACAGGATGAGGGGCTGCTGAAGGCCTTTGCCGAAGGGAAAGACATTCACCGCGCCACGGCGTCGGAAGTTTTCGGCGTGCCGTTGGATAAAGTGACCGGCGAGCAGCGCCGCAGCGCCAAGGCGATTAACTTCGGTTTGATTTACGGCATGAGCGCCTTCGGCCTGGCGCGTCAGTTGGGGATCCCGCGTGGGGAAGCCCAGCGCTATATGGATCTCTACTTTGAGCGTTACCCGGGCGTGCTGGATTACATGGAGCGCACCCGTCAGCAGGCTTCCGAGCAGGGCTATGTCAGCACGCTGGACGGCCGCCGTCTGTATCTGCCGGACGTCCGCTCCAGCAACGCCATGCGCCGCAAGGCGGCCGAGCGCGCCGCCATCAACGCCCCGATGCAGGGCACGGCAGCCGATATCATCAAGCGTGCGATGATCGAGGTCGACGCCTGGCTGCAAGGGCAGGAGAAGCCGTTGGTGCGCGCGATCATGCAGGTGCACGATGAATTGGTGTTCGAGGTGCATGAATCGGTGATCGAAGAAGCCAGCCAGCGCATCCGCCAACTGATGGAAGGCAGCATGGCCCTGGCGGTGCCGCTGAAGGTCGATGTGGGCGTCGGCATGAACTGGGATGAAGCGCACTGATCGCCGGGTTATCGCCGTATGCGCTAACTGGCGAGAAGCTAAGCACTTTTCGTAATTAAGCTACAAGATGCGGCGATAGTTTCCCCAACTTCGCCGTTCTTGCGCCGCAAATTGTGTAAGTAAACTACAAAAAATTCTTTTTCCCTGCGAAAAAATGATGTAGAGTTACAGGCGTAGGGTACAGAGGTAAGATGTTCTATCTTTCAGACCTTTTACTTCACGTAATCGGATTTGGCTGAATATTTAGCCGCCCCAGTCAGTATTGACTGGGGCGTTTTTTATTGTAAAAACAGCAGCAAACCATACGTTTTTCCTATCGCTCGGCCTCGCTTTTCATTTCAGCTTCCGCTCCCTCAATCCGCGTAATTCGGCGAGACAAGCCCGTTTTGGCAATAAGTCTTTATGATGGCTTTATTTCAAAAGTGTAATTAGATAACAAAAAATCCCGCCTGCGGCCGATCTGCGGGCATAAAAAAGCCGATGCGGTAAGACATCGGCTCAAACGTGCGATCAGGGCTTATTCGCCGATGTCCTCTTCCGGCAGCACTTCCGGCGGGATCTCGTTAAACCAGGTGTCCAGCTTCTGGCGCAGCTTGTCGACGCCGATCTTTTTCAGCGATGAGAAGGCTTCGACCTGGATATCCCCCATAAACGGCAGCACCGCTTCACGCACCATGTTGAGCTGTGCCTTGCGTGCGCCGGAGGCCAGCTTGTCGGCCTTGGTCAGCAACACCAGCACCGGCGTGCCGACGTCGACCGCCCACTGGATCATCTGCTGGTCGAGATCTTTCAGCGGATGGCGGATATCCATCAGCACCACCAGCCCTTTCAGGCTGTTGCGCATCTGCAGGTATTCGCCCAGCGCGCGTTGCCATTTGCGCTTCATTTCTTCCGGCACTTCGGCGTAGCCATAACCCGGCAGGTCGACCAGACGAATGCCGTCTTCCACTTCGAACAGGTTGATCAGCTGGGTGCGCCCCGGCGTCTTACTGGTGCGCGCCAGGCTTTTTTGGTTGGTCAGCGTATTCAGCGCGCTGGATTTACCGGCGTTGGAACGGCCGGCAAAGGCGACTTCAATTCCTGCATCCCCCGGAAGATGGCGAATATCGGGTGCGCTGGTGACGAAATGGGTCACATGATAGTTGTAGTTCTTGCTGGTCAAAATTTTTCGTCTCCGTGAGGATGGCTAACTGGTTGGCGATTATAACTGCATCAGCGGTAAAAATGGCGTGTTTCTCCGTTTTTAAGCGGCGGGGCGCGATAAAACGACAGTTAAGCCGACCGTACGTTGTGAGACATTTGCCATTCGAATCGCGGGTAATGTCGCTTTATTCGAAAGTGATATTTCTATTTTTATTTTAAAAACAACATGTTGTTTTTTCGTTGTGTGGAAATGTCAGTCAAATCGGCGTCAGGTGCCTTGAGCCTTCGCAACAATAACGTAAAGTACTCGTTAACGCAGGGTTGCGCAGGATTAGGGAACATCCGGGAAGGATGACAAATCTCAGGGAATGCACAGGGCGTGCAATGAGTGCCAGGATGAACGCAAAAGGAAGTGACCCTTTCGCACCGGAATAGGCGGCAGGCACATCGGATGGTGAAGTATCGGCAGTTTGGATGCCCGCAGGAAGCGCGCTCGGGAAGAGCGGATGCGAATGGATTGCGCCATGGACGATTTTCCTTTCAGGATGAAGGACGTAGTGGCAGGGAATGCGGTTATAGCAGAAGGAAAAACCGGGATGTTGCATGTACGCAAGGAGCGCGTAACAGGAATACCCTTCGCAAGAAGGTGCGAAATAGGCGGCAGGTTTAACCTGCCGCCTTTTTTCTTTGTCCGCTTTCTGCTAGATTCCGCCGCAATTCTATACTGAATCTACATACCTAAGAGCACACGCTATGAACCAGCCATCAAAAGCACCTCGCGGCAGCGCGGCGAAGTCAAAAACGAAAAAGAAAAGCCGTATGGAGCTCGATCAGGAAGCGCGCGAGCGCAAACGCCTGAAAAAGCGCCGCGGCCACGCTTCCGGTTCACGCACTCAGGTCGAGTCCGGCAGCCAGAAAAACAAATCGGCGGCGGAAGCCAAAGATCCGCGTATCGGCAGTAAAGTGCCGGTTGCGCTGGTGGTCGACGAAACCAAAGTGAAGGCCAAACCGCAGCCGAAGCCAAAGGCCGAAGCGAAACCGCGTCTGTCGCCGGAAGAAGAGCTGGCGAAGCTGGAAAATGACGAACGCCTGAACGCGCTGCTGGATCGCATCGACGATGGCGAAACGCTGAACGCGCAAGAGCAGGCGTATGTCGACAAGACGCTGGATCGTATCGATGTGCTGATGGACGTGCTGGGCATCGAGCTGGGCGATGAAGACGACGAAGAAGAAGAAGAGAAGCAGGAAGATATTCTGAAGCTGCTGAAAGGCGGTAACCCGAAGGACGCCTTTTAACGCGCCATGTGGCTGATCCCGACAATAGCCCTACTCTTGATGTGTTATCTGCTGTGGTTATTCGGTAAACTATGGCGGCTGTCTAAGCGCAAAGCGCGTTTTCGCAGCGCTTCCGTGGCCAGACAGCGCAGACAACCGCCTCTCTCCCGGCCCGGTAGAAAAAGATATCGGAAGGAGTGAGCATGTCAGAGCAGACGATTGTCTGGGATTTGGCCCTGATCCAAAAATATAACTACTCAGGGCCGCGTTATACCTCATACCCCACGGCGCTCGAGTTTAACCAGCGCTACGACGAAGCGGCGTTTCAACGCGCCGCGGTGCGCTACCCTGAGCGCCCGCTGTCGCTGTATGTGCATATCCCTTTCTGCCATAAGCTGTGCTACTTCTGCGGCTGCAACAAGCTGGTGACGCGCCAGACGCACAAGGCCGACGAATACCTGAACGTTTTGGCGCAAGAGATCGCCAGCCGTGCGCCGCTGTTCGCCGGCCGCAAGGTTGGCCAGATGCACTGGGGCGGCGGTACGCCAACCTATCTGGATAAAGCGCAAATCAGCCGGCTGGTGGCGCTGCTGCGCGAACATTTTGATTTTCTGCCCGATGCGGAGATGTCGATCGAGGTCGATCCGCGCGAGATAGCGCTGGATGTGCTCGATCATTTACGCGCCGAAGGCTTTAACCGCCTGAGCATGGGGGTGCAGGATTTCAACAAGCAGGTGCAGCAGTTGGTCAACCGCGAGCAGGACGAAGCCTTTATCTTCGCCCTGATCGAGCGGGCCAAAGCGCTGGGCTTCCGCTCGACCAATATCGATCTGATCTACGGCCTGCCGAAACAGACGCCGGAAAGCTTCGCCTTCACCCTGCAGCGGGTGGCTGAACTGAATCCCGATCGCCTCAGCGTGTTCAACTACGCGCATATGCCGAATTTATTCGCCGCCCAGCGCAAAATCAAAGACGCCGATCTGCCCAGCGCGCAGCAGAAGCTGGATATCCTGCAGCAGAGCATCGCGTTCCTGACTGACGCCGGCTATCAGTTTATCGGCATGGATCACTTTGCACGCCCGGACGATGAGCTGGCGATTGCGCAACGCGAAGGCAAGCTGCACCGCAATTTCCAGGGTTATACCACCCAGGGCGACAGCGATTTGCTGGGGTTGGGCGTGTCGGCCATCAGCATGCTCGGCGACAGCTATGCGCAGAACCAGAAAGAGCTGAAGCGTTACTATGAGAGCGTACCGGCGCAGGGCAACGCCCTGTGGCGCGGGCTGGCGCTGACGGACGACGATTGCCTGCGGCGCGATCTGATCAAAACCCTGATCTGCAACTTTCGGTTGGCGTATCAGCCGCTCGAACGGCAATACGGCATCGATTTCACCGCCTATTTCGCCGAAGACCTGCAGCTGCTGGCGCCGTTTGAACGCGATGGGCTGGTGGAGCGCGACGAGCAGGGCATTCGCGTCACGCCGCGCGGGCGCTTGCTGATCCGCAATATCTGCATGTGTTTTGACCGCTATCTGCGGCAACAGGCGCGCAGCCAGCAGTTCTCACGGGTGATCTGAGGATGAAAAAACAGCCGCTGATGCGGCTGTTTTTTTAACTGAAGAAGTTAATCAGCGCGGCGCACAACACTGCGGCGACCGCCGCCTGCGGGGTGTGGCTGGCGGCGGAGCCCAGCTCCGCGCCCTGAGAAATGAATGCGATGAATGAGTCCAGCATCGTCAACCTCCAGAGTGTGCGACACGATCATACTGCGCCCGCACCTGCTGTAAAGCCTGAGGTTGGCGTTTTTTTGTGCGCCGGACTGCGTTTTTCATCATCCACCCCGTTCCTATTCCATGCCCAGCTCTTTAAGCTTGCGGGTGAGGGTATTGCGCCCCCAGCCCAGCAGGCGCGCGGCTTCCTGTTTGTGCCCCTGGGTGTGGCGCAGGGCGGTGGTGAGCAGCGTGCGCTCCATTTCCGGCTGTGCTTCCGACAGCAGATTTTGATGACCGGAACGCAGCGCGCGATCGGCCCACTGCGCCAGCAGCGTGGCCCAGCTGTCCGGCAGACTGTGGCTGGGGCTCTCCGGCACAGCGGTTTCGAACAGTTCACCCGGCAGATCCTGAATCAGCACCTCTTGCCCGGCGGCCATCACCGTCAGCCAGCGGCAGGTGTTCTCCAACTGGCGCACGTTGCCCGGCCAGGGCAGGCGGGTCAGCGCGGTTTCGGTTTCCGGATGCAGGTTCTTGGCCTCGACGCCCAGCTCCTTGGCGGCGATCTGCAGGAAGTGGCGCGCCAGCCGCGGGATGTCTTCACGGCGTTCGCGCAGCGGCGGCAGGTGTACGCGGATCACGTTCAGGCGGTGGAACAGATCCTCGCGGAACTTGCCTTCCTGTACCCGCAGCTCCAGGTTCTGGTGCGTGGCGGCGATGATGCGCACGTCGACCTTCACCGGCGCATAGCCGCCGACCCGGTAGAACTGGCCGTCCGCCAGCACCCGCAGCAGGCGCGTTTGCACGTCGAGCGGCATATCGCCGATCTCGTCGAGGAACAGCGTGCCGCCGTCGGCCTGTTCAAAGCGCCCCTGACGGATTTGGTTAGCGCCGGTGAAGGCGCCTTTCTCGTGGCCGAACAGCTCGGACTCGATCAGATCCTTGGGAATAGCGGCCATGTTCAGGGCGATGAACGGTGATTTGGCGCGCGGGCTGTGGCGGTGCAGCGCATGTGCCACCAGCTCTTTACCGGTGCCGGATTCGCCGTTGATCAGCACGCTGATCGACGAACGCGACAGCCGGCCGATGATGCGAAACACGTCCTGCATCGCCGGCGCTTCGCCGATGATGTCCGCCGCCGGATCGCTGGCCGGCTGGCTGCGCACCGGCTGCTGCTGCTCCTGATAATGGCTGATGGCGCGCTCGACCAGCGCCACCGCTTCGTCGATGTCGAACGGCTTCGGCAGGTAGTCGAAGGCCCCTTGCTGATAGGCGCTGACGGCGGCGTCCAAATCCGAATGCGCGGTCATGATGATCACCGGCAGCATCGGGTGGCGCTGTTTGATCTGCTTGAGCAGCGCCAGACCATCAATGCCCGGCATGCGGATATCGGACAGCAGCACGTCGGGGGTTTGCGTGGCCAAGGCTTCCAGCACGTCATTGCCGCCTTCGAAGGTGGCGCAGCTCAGGCCCGCGCCGGTGAGCGCGCGCTCAAGCACCCAGCGGATGGAGCTATCGTCATCGACGATCCAGACTATCCCTCGTTGCATTGCAAACCTCACTGACGAATGGGCAGGTAGACCGAGAATTCGGTATGACCTGGCCAACTGTTGAACTCAATTTTTCCGCAATGCTGATCGATCAGATTGCGGGCGATGGATAATCCCAGGCCGGTACCGCCTTCACGGCCGCTGACCATCGGGTAAAACAGCGTGTCCTGCAGCTGCGCCGGCACGCCGGGGCCGTCGTCTTCGACGTCAATGCGCGCCGCCAGGCGATAGCGGGTGCCGTGCAACGTTATCTGAAACGCGGTGCGGGTGCGCAGCGTGATGGTGCCGCCCGCCTCACCCAGCGCCTGCAGCGCATTGCGGGTGATGTTCAGCAGCACCTGTTCTATCTGATCCGGGTCGTGGGCCATTTCCGGCAGGCTCGGATCGTAGTCGCGCACCAGCGTGACGTTATCCGGCATTTCCAGCGACACCAGCTGGCAGACGCGCTCCGCGACCTGATGGATGCTCTGGGTGATGTGCTGGCCGGGCCGCTGCGGTCCGAGCAGGCGATCCACCAGATTGCGCAGCCGATCGGCCTGCTCAATGATCACCTTGGTGTATTCGGTCAGCGCCGGATCGGGCAGCGCCTTGGCCAGCAGCTGCGCCGCGCCGCGCAGGCCGCCCAGCGGGTTTTTAATTTCGTGCGCCAAACCGCGCACCAGATCGCGGGCCGCCACCTGTTGGGCATGCTGCAGCTGTTCCTGGCTCAGGCGGCGCTGATTGTCCATCGGCGCCAGTTCGACCAGGATATAGCCTTCCGGCAGCGCCTGAGCGGTCAGGGAAAGGATATGCGCGCGGCCGTCGACCACCAGAGTCACTTCGTTGTCGGTGAAGCCCTGCCCGGCGCGCAGGCTTTCGCGCATCAAAGAGACGTTCAGCGAAAAATAACCGAGCAAATCGGGCAGCGGCGTGCCGAACAGCTTGCGGGAGCTTTGCGCCAGCAGCTGCTGTGCCGCCGGGTTGGCGTAGTGAACCGCCAGAGAGTCATCCAACAGCAGGATGCTGTTGATGAGTGAATTGAGGATCTGCCCAGCATCGGGCAGCTTGCCAGTTGCCATACAGCAGACTCCTGCACCTTTTTAGTGCATCTATCCTACTCCATCCGGGATCGACACGGTATGGAATAGTTTTGCAGAAAATACGGTGGAGAAAAAAACCCATCCGAAGATGGGCTGAAAGTTTCCACGGCAACAAAAAAGCGATAACAAAAATTGTGGGCGCCGTCCGCCAGGGCAGACGGCGCGGGTAGAACTTAGACGCTGTAGTACAGTTCGAACTCAACCGGGTGTGGCGTCATGCGAATGCGGTCCATCTCTTCTTTGCGCAGTTCGATGTAGGCATCGATCGCATCGTCGGTGAACACGCCGCCGCGGGTCAGGAACTCGCGGTCTTCGTTCAGTGCGGCCATCGCCTCGTCCAGCGAGCCGGCCACTTTTGGGATCTCGGCTTCTTCTTCCGGCGGCAGGTCGTACAGGTTCTTGTCCATGGCATCGCCAGGGTGGATCTTGTTGATGATGCCGTCCAGGCCGGCCATCAGCAGTGCGGCGAAGCACAGGTATGGGTTAGCCGCCGGATCCGGGAAGCGGGCTTCGATGCGGCGCGCTTTCGGGCTGGCGACCACCGGGATACGGATGGACGCGGAGCGGTTACGGGCGGAGTAAGCCAGCATCACCGGCGCTTCGTAGCCTGGCACCAGACGTTTGTACGAGTTGGTGGTCGGGTTGGCCAGCGCGTTGATCGCCTTGGCGTGCTTGATGATACCGCCGATGTAGAACAGTGCGGTTTCAGACAGGCCGCCGTATTTGTCGCCGGCGAACAGGTTGGTGCCGTTCTTGGACAGCGACATGTGGCAGTGCATGCCGGAACCGTTGTCGCCGAACATGGGTTTCGGCATGAAGGTCGCGGTTTTACCGAAGGCGTGCGCCACGTTGTGCACCACGTACTTGTAGATCTGAATTTCGTCGGCTTTCTTGGTCATGGTGTTGAAGCGGGTCGCCACTTCGTTCTGACCGGCGGTCGCCACTTCGTGGTGGTGCGCTTCAACCACCAGGCCCATCTCTTCCATGGTCAGACACATGGTGGAACGCAGATCCTGCGAAGAGTCGACCGGTGGAACCGGGAAGTAACCGCCTTTCACCGCCGGACGGTGGCCTTTGTTGCCGCCGTCGTATTTTGTGCCGGAGTTCCAGGCGCCTTCGATATCGTCGATCGCCACGTGGGAACCGCGGATGCTGCTGCCGAAGCGGATGTCGTCGAACAGGAAGAACTCAGGCTCTGGCCCGAACAGCACGGTGTCCGCGATGCCGGAGGAGCGCAGGAAGTCTTCGGCGCGTTTGGAGATGGAGCGCGGGTCGCGATCGTAGCCTTGCATGGTGCCCGGCTCGAGAATGTCACAGCGAATGATCAGCGTAGGTTCTTCGAAGAACGGATCCAGAACCGCCGTGCTGGCGTCCGGCATCAGCACCATGTCAGATTCGTTGATGCCCTTCCAACCACCGATAGAGGAGCCGTCAAACATTTTACCTTCTTCGAAGAAGTCGGCGTTTACCTGGTGAGCCGGGATAGTCACGTGCTGTTCCTTACCCTTGGTGTCAGTGAAACGCAGGTCTACGAATTTCACTTCATGCTCATTCAGCATCGTCAAAACGTGTTCAGCGGACATACTTAACTCTCCCGGTTTATCATTGTCGTCGTCGTGGAACGAATCTGTGGAACTGGCTTTTTTTCGCCTTGAAAAGACTAAAGCGAAAAGCGTGCCAACTTTTAAAAAAGGCTTTCATCGCCTTTCTGCGCGGGTTTTACCCAACCACAGTATGCACCATTAGTGATAAATTGCACCGAAATGGTGCAATTGGGGTGGGCGTGGGCACTGAAATGGTGCAAAAGTGCAACGATTGCGGCTTTTTGCACCGTGAAAGGGATCACAAACTGACCGGTACGCGGTTGTTTATAAGAGATGGTTGTGATCTTGTTTAGTCCCTCGCTTAATACGTGTACAATAGCGCGCTATTTCTAATGCCCGAGGCAAAGCTGTGATCGAAAATTTGCGTAACATCGCCATTATTGCCCACGTTGACCATGGTAAAACCACCCTGGTTGATAAGCTGCTGCAACAATCCGGTACTTTCGGAGAGCGTGCGGAAGCCACCGAACGCGTAATGGACTCCAACGATTTGGAGAAAGAGCGTGGGATTACCATCCTCGCAAAAAACACCGCCATTAATTGGAACGGTTACCGTATCAACATCGTGGATACCCCGGGACACGCCGACTTCGGCGGCGAGGTAGAGCGCGTGATGTCGATGGTTGACTCGGTGCTGCTGGTTGTGGATGCAATGGATGGCCCTATGCCGCAAACCCGCTTCGTGACCAAGAAGGCCTTCGCCAACGGTCTGAAGCCGATCGTGGTCATCAACAAGGTTGACCGTCCAGGCGCGCGCCCTGACTGGGTTGTGGATCAGGTGTTCGACCTGTTCGTGAACCTCGACGCGACCGACGAGCAGCTCGACTTCCCGATCATCTACGCTTCTGCGCTGAACGGCATCGCCGGCGTCGATCACACCGACATGGCGGAAGACATGACCCCACTGTATCAGGCGATCGTCGACCACGTGTCTGCGCCGCAGGTTGAGCTGG
The DNA here is from genome assembly GCF_052166845.1 of Serratia sp. CY71090. Lineage (NCBI taxonomy): Bacteria > Pseudomonadati > Pseudomonadota > Gammaproteobacteria > Enterobacterales > Yersiniaceae > Serratia > Serratia sp. CY71090. The sequence goes on from NZ_JBJNOA010000014.1 coordinate 16,990, forward strand.
AAGCGCCATTCCAGATGCAGATCTCCCAGTTGGACTACAACAACTACCTGGGCGTTATCGGCATCGGCCGCATCAAGCGCGGTAAAGTGAAGCCGAACCAGCAGGTCACCATCATCGACAGCGAAGGCAAAACTCGCAACGGTAAAGTGGGTAAAGTGCTGGGTCACCTGGGTCTGGAGCGTATCGACAGCACCCTGGCGGAAGCGGGCGACATCATCGCCATCACCGGCCTGGGCGAGCTGAACATCTCCGACACCATCTGCGACACCAACGCCGTAGAAGCGCTGCCGGCGCTGTCCGTCGACGAACCGACCGTAACCATGTTCTTCAACGTCAACACCTCGCCGTTCTGCGGTAAAGAAGGTAAGTACGTGACCTCGCGTCAGATCCTGGATCGTCTGAACAAAGAGCTGGTGCACAACGTGGCGCTGCGCGTCGAAGAAACCGACGATGCGGACGCCTTCCGCGTATCCGGTCGTGGCGAGCTGCACCTGTCGGTGCTGATCGAAAACATGCGTCGCGAAGGTTTCGAGCTGGCGGTTTCCCGTCCGAAAGTTATCTTCCGCGAAATCGATGGCCGCAAGCAGGAGCCATTCGAGAACGTAACGCTGGATATCGAAGAGCAGCATCAGGGTTCCGTGATGCAGGCGATGGGTGAGCGTAAAGCTGACCTGAAAAACATGGATCCGGACGGTAAGGGCCGCGTGCGTCTCGACTACGTGATCCCAAGCCGCGGTCTGATCGGCTTCCGTAACGAATTCATGACCATGACTTCGGGTACCGGCCTGCTGTACTCCACCTTCAGCCACTACGACGACGTGCGTCCGGGCGAAGTGGGCCAGCGCCAGAACGGCGTGCTGATCTCCAACGGCCAGGGCAAAGCGGTCGCGTTCGCGCTGTTTGGCCTGCAGGATCGCGGCAAGCTGTTCCTGGGCCACGGTGCGGAAGTGTATGAAGGCCAGATCATCGGTATTCACTCACGTTCCAACGACCTGACCGTAAACTGCCTGACCGGTAAGAAGCTGACCAACATGCGAGCTTCCGGTACTGACGAAGCGACTACCCTGGTTCCGGCCATCAAAATGACCCTGGAGCAAGCTCTGGAGTTCATCGATGACGACGAACTGGTAGAAGTAACGCCAGCCTCGATCCGTATCCGTAAGCGTCACCTGACGGAAAACGATCGTAAGCGTGCCAGCCGCGGTCCTAAAGACGCTTAATCGCTGATTGAGTGTCTCATGCTTAGGGCGCGGTTCTCGCGCCCTGAGTTTTTTCCTCTGTTGTTCCCCGTTTGTGCGGCGCGCTATGCGCTTTTCCGCTCGCTCCCTGTTCAGCTGTTCCTTTTCCCGCTACAGTGAAATCTCACCGGCCCATCAGGAGAGGACTATGCTGTATATCTTTGATTTAGGTAATGTGATCGTCGATATCGATTTCAAGCGTGTGCTGGGCGTGTGGAGCAATTTGAGCGGCACGCCGTTGGCGGTGCTGTCCGATCGTTTCGCCATGGGTGAGGTGTTCCAGCAACATGAGCGCGGTGAAATCAGCGATGAAGACTTCGCCGGCAAGCTGTGCGATGAAATGGGCATTGCGCTCAGCTTCGAACAATTCGCCACCGGTTGGCAGGCGGTATTTGTCGCGCTGCGCCCGGAAGTGATCGACATCATGCAGCGCCTGCGCAACGAAGGCCACCGGGTGGTGGTGCTGTCGAACACCAACCGCCTGCACTGCAACTACTGGCCGCAGCACTATCCTGAAGTGGCCGCCGCCGCCGATCATCTCTATTTGTCGCAAGATCTCGGCATGCGCAAGCCGGAGGCCGATATCTATCAACATGTGCTGGCCGCGGAAAACACCGCCGCCGCCGACGCGGTGTTCTTCGACGATCACCCGGCGAACGTCCTCGCCGCGCAGGCGCTGGGGATCAAGACGGTGCACGTCACCGATCGCGACGTGGTGCCGGCCTATTTTGCTCAATGAGCGCAGGGCGCGTTAAGCTTAAGGCGTATCAACGGACATCAAGGAGTGACCATGTCGTTTTTCCGCCGCAAGAAGCTGCCCTCTGCGATTAAGCCCGGCGTCACCTTCGGACGGCTGCTGTACCAGCGTATCGATCATGATGGCCTGACGATGTTGGCGGGCCATCTCGCCTATGTTTCCCTGCTGTCGCTGGTGCCGCTGGTCACGGTGGTGTTCGCGCTGTTCGCGGCTTTCCCGATGTTTTCCGACATCAGCGAGCAGCTGAAGAGCTTTATCTTTTCCAATTTCGTGCCGGCCGCCGGCAACGTGATCCAGAACTACCTGGAACAGTTCGTCGCCAATTCCAACAAGATGACCGCCGTCGGCACCTGCGGGCTGATCGTCACTGCGCTGTTGCTGATTTCCTCGGTGGACAGCGTGCTGAACACCATCTGGCGCAGCAAGAACAAACGGCCGATCGTCTTCTCCTTCGCCGTGTACTGGATGGTGCTGACGCTGGGGCCGCTGCTGGTGGGCGCCAGCATGGCCATCAGTTCTTACCTGCTGTCGCTCAACTGGCTGGCGCAGACCGGCGTCAATGGCCTGGTGGATCAGGTGCTGCGCATCTTCCCGCTGATTTTGTCGTGCATCTCCTTCTGGCTGCTGTATTGCATCGTGCCGACGGTGCGCGTGCCGCCCAAAGACGCGCTGATTGGCGCGGTGGTGGCCGGATTGCTGTTCGAGCTGGGCAAGAAGGGATTCGCGCTGTACGTCACCATGTTCCCTTCCTATCAGCTGATTTACGGCGTGCTGGCGGTGATCCCGATTTTATTCCTGTGGGTCTACTGGAGCTGGTGTATCGTGTTACTCGGCGCGGAAATTACCGTGACCATCGGCGAATACCGCGACTACCGCCGGCAGAAGGCGGAGCAACAGGAACCAAAACCAGAAGGGCAGCAGGAATGATTGCGTTGATTCAACGGGTGTTAAACGCCAGCGTCACGGTGGGTGGCGAGACGGTAGGCAAAATTGGCCCCGGTTTGTTAGTGTTATTGGGCGTGGAGCAGGGCGATAACGAGCAAAAAGCGCAGCGCCTGTGCGAACGCGTGTTGGGATACCGCATTTTCGGCGACGAGAACGACAAGATGAACCTCAACGTCCAGCAGGCCGGGGGCAGCGTGCTGGTCGTTTCGCAGTTCACCCTGGCGGCGGACACCCAGAAGGGCATGCGGCCCAGCTTCTCGCGCGGCGCGGCGCCGCAAGAAGCCGATCGGTTGTATCAATATTTTGTTGGCCAGTGCCGCGAACGCGGCGTAGAGACCCAGACCGGCGAGTTCGCCGCCGACATGCAGGTGGCGCTGGTCAACGATGGTCCGGTGACATTCTGGCTACAGGTCTAAGCATTCGGAGAACAGGCGTCTATGTATCACCTACGAGTACCCGTAACAGAGCAAGAACTGAAAGAGTATTACCAGTTTCGCTGGGAAATGCTGCGCAAGCCGCTGCACCAGCCGGTGGGTTCGGAAAAGGATGCCTATGACGCCATGGCCCATCACCAAATGGTGGTGGATGAAGCCGGTAAAATCGTCGCCATCGGGCGGCTGTACATCAATGCTGATAACGAGGCGGCGATCCGTTTTCTGGCGGTAGACCCGACGCTGCAGGATAAAGGGCTGGGGACGCTGGTGGCGATGACGCTGGAGTCCGTCGCGCGGCAGGAAGGCGTGAAGCGGGTGGTGTGCAGCGCCCGTGAAGACGCGGTGGATTTCTTTGCCAAGCTGGGGTTCGTCAATCAGGGCGAGATCACTGCACCGCAGACCACCCCGATCCGCCACTTTTTGATGATCAAACCGGTAGCGACGCTGGACGATATCCTGCATCGCCCCGATTGGTGCGGCCAATTGCAGCAGGCCTGGTATGAACATATCCCCCTGAGCGAAAAGATGGGCGTGCGCATCAGCCAGTACACCGGCCAGCGCTTCGTCACCACCATGCCGGAGATCGGCAACCAGAACCCGCACCATACGCTGTTTGCCGGCAGCCTGTTCTCGCTGGCGACGCTGACCGCCTGGGGGCTGATTTGGCTGCTGCTGCGCGAGCGCCATCTCGGTGGCACTATCATTCTGGCGGACGCGCACATTCGCTACAGCAAACCGATCACCGGCAGGCCGCGGGCGGTGGCGGATCTCGGTTCGCTAAGCGGTGATTTGGCGCGTCTGGCGCGGGGCCGCCGTGCGCGCGTGCACGCCGAAGTGCATCTGTTCGGCGATGAGGATAAGGGCGCGGTGTTCGAAGGCACTTACATGGTGTTGCCGGCCGAGCCGGATGTGCCGCTGGATCAGGGCGGTTCCGAAGCGCTGGAAGAGTAAAACGGCGGCCCTGCCTGGCGGCGGGCCGCGCGATAGATTACGGCAGCTGTTGGTTCACCGTCTGGCCGTCGCCGGCGGTGGCTTGCAGAGTCCCCTTCAATGAAGCTTTGAACGGCCCGTCGCTGTTCAACAGCCCTTTCAACTGCAGCTCAAGGTTGCCGTCGCCCGTCAGCGGCACCGGCTGCCATCCCCATTGCTGCAAGGTATTGAGCGGTACCGAGCGGCCGTGCAGCGTCAGCAGGAATGGTTTGCCCGGCAGCTGATCGACGGTCGCGTTGGCCTCAAGCAGCCCATTAGGCATAAAGGCGCTGAGTTCGGTGACGGCGATCTGGTTGGCGTCGGCGTTCAGCGCCAGCGAAGGGCGCCGCACGTCGATCTTGTTGAAGGTCGCTTCGCTGCCGTTCAGGTTTAACGAACCGGACCAAATGCCCCACTGGTGGTCGCGCGCCAGCAGCAGGTTGCTGCCGTAACCGTCCAGCGCGGTGATCTGGAACGGGAATGCCGGGTTGATATCGATAATCAGATTGCGGTTGGTGGTCAGCTTGGTGACGTACACCTCCGCCAGCCAGTCCGGCAGCGGTTTCAGCCACAGCTCGCGCCAGTCGATAGGCAGGGTGTACTCCAGCGCCGCCATGGCCACTTCATCCAGCTGCAGGCGTTTGCCGGCGCGCAGCCAATTGCCGGAGGTGCGCAGCAGCCCGCCTTCCCAGCGGGTGGTGAATTGCTGAATGGCGATGCCGGCGGAGGAGAGGCGCAGGGTGGCGATCGGGTCGATCAGGTGGAAACCGCCGTTGATCACATCGCTGGCATTGACGTTGAGCGAGCCGTCTTTGCTGCGCCAGTCGCCTTTTTCGATGCTGACGTTTTGCAGCGACAGATCGAGATCGTTAAACGCCCACGCCTTGCCTTCCAGGCGCGCGTCGATCAGATCGAAACGCTTGAGGGTGACCGGCGGCAGAGTGGTAAAGCGCTGCATGAATTCCGCCAGCGTCAACGGGGTCTGCATGCGCACGCCGCTCAGCCGCAGGCGATCCACCTGCCAACTGCCGTCGGCGGCGCGGCTGGCCACGCCGGTCAGGTCGCCCTGCGCCAGATCGGCGCCGAAATTGTTCAACAGCAGCTGGCCTTGTTTTTGCTCCCCCTGCACCAACACCTTCGAAGCGGGAATGCCGTTCAGCGTCATCGAACCGGCGCTGAACTGGAACTGATTGTTGTCCCCCAGCAGATGGCCGGCCAGCGGGCGCCACGGCGTGATGCCGGCATTGACCCGCTGCGCGTTGAGTTGCCACTCGTTATCGTTGGATTGCAGCGCCATGTTGCTCAGCTGCAGCACGTCGGCCTGTACAGGCAGCGCAGCAGTCTGCGGCTGCACGTTCAGCGTGCCGTCACGCAGCGTGACGCTGCGGAAATAGCGCGGTTCGGTGATTTGGCGCAGGCTGAGGCCGAGATCGACGCGTTTGGCGGCCAGCGCCTGCGGCTGGCCATTGCGCGCCAGCTGCACCTCTTCCAGACCGATCTGGTCCGGCTGGCGCCACGAATGGGTGATTTTTCCTATCGACAGGCGGTATTCGCTGTTGTCGCTGATCCAGGCGCTCAGGCGGCCTGCCGCCCAGCGGGTTTGCCCCACCAGATACAGCACCACCGCCGCCAGCACGGTCAGCAGCAGCAACGTCAGCAACAGCTTTCCGATAAATTTCATCGTCTACATCCGCATCGGTCAAAAAAGATACCCTGTTTATGCCGCAATTGGCCGGGCATCTCAAGGGCAATGGTCTGATAGACAATAAAAAACGGCCGCAAGCGGCCGTTTGAACGCCAATGGACGGGTTACTTTTTCTCGTGTTCCTGCGGGAACACCAGGTTCAGCACGATGGCGGTAATGCCGCCGGCGGCGATGCCGGAAGAGAGCAGGGTTTTCAGCCAGTCCGGCGCGAACTGGAGGATCAGCGGCTGCTGAGAGACGCCCATGCCGACGGCCAGCGACAGCGCCATGATCATGATGGCGCGGCGGTTCAGGCGCTCGCGCGACACGATGCGCACGCCGGAGGCGGCGATGGTGCCGAACATCACGATGGTCGCGCCGCCCAGTACCGGCTCGGGAATGTGCTGCACGAAGCCGGCCACCGCCGGGAACAGCCCCAGCGCGATCAGCATCAGCGCCACTACGAAGCCGACGTAGCGGCTGGCGACGCCGGTCAGCTGGATCACGCCGTTGTTCTGGCCGAAGCAGGAGTTGGGGAAGGTGTTGAACACCGCCGACAGCATCGAGTTCAGGCCGTTGGCCAGCACGCCGCCCTTCAGGCGCTTCATGTACAGCGGCCCGCTGACCGGCTGTTCGGAGACGTCAGAGGTGGCGGTGATGTCGCCGATGGTTTCCAGCGAGGTGACCATAAAGATCAGCATCAGCGGCAGCAGCAGGTTCCAGTCGAAGCCCAGGCCGTAATAGAGCGGCGTGGGGATGGTGATCGCCGCCGTGGGGGCTGCCGATGCGTCGGCGGGCAGCATGTCCATCGCCCAGGCCAACAGATAGCCGACCGCCATGGCGATCACCAGCGAAGCGACGCGCAGGTAAGGGTTGCGCTGGCGGTTCAGCAGGATGATGACCGCCAGCACCGCGCCGGCCAGCAGCAGGTTTTTCGGCGAGCCGAAGCTGTGATCGTTCATCGCGGCATAACCGCCGCCGATCGAGGTCAGACCGACCTGAATCAGCGACAGGCCAATGATCATCACCACGATGCCGGAAACCAGCGGGGTGATGATGCGGCGCGCCAGATGCAGCACGCGCGACAGTAAAATTTCGGTGCAGGAAGCGACCATCAGCGTGCCGAACAGCGCGGCCATCATGGTCGGCACGTCGGCGCCGCCGTTTTTCAGCGCCAGACCGCCCATGATCAGCGGCGAAACGAAATTGAAGCTGGTGCCCTGAATCGACAACAGCCCGGAACCCACCGGCCCCCAGGTTTTGATTTGCAGAATGGAAGCCAGACCGGAGGCGAACAGCGACATGCTGATGATGTGCTGGGTATCCTGTGCCGGCAGGCCCAGCGCCTGGCAGATCAGCAGAGCCGGTGTGATCACCGCGACGAACATCGCCAGCAGATGCTGGCCGGCGGCAAACAGCGTTTGCGGCAGCGGCGGGCGATCTTCCAGGCGATAAATCAGTTCACTGGCGCGGGGTTCTGAGGCGGCTTGGCGCGCGGCATCAAGCTCGGAGGATGACATGCTCATGGTGTGGCGTTTCCAGATACGGCAAAGCAGGCATTTTAATGCCCCGCCCCGCAAAAGCAAACGGTTGCGCGTAAATATTATGTTGCCGACTTTCCCGTTTATGTCGCATTTTCATTCATTTTTTCTTGTCATCTCAGCGTTTTTTACTTCTAATCCTGCACTCATCAAGTTTAAAAACTAAGTGGTTTTCTATAACTTATTATTTTTATTTGGATCTTTTCCCTTACATGGAGTACCTGGATGTTTCATCTTGATACTTATGGCACGTTAGTCGCGGCGACGCTGGTTTTGCTCCTCGGAGGCAAGTGCGTCAGAACCATTCCCCTGCTGCGAAAATATACCATTCCCGCTCCCGTCGCCGGCGGTTTGCTGGTGGCCCTTCTGCTGTTAGCCCTGAAAAAGCTCGTCAACTGGGAAGTCAGTTTTGACATGTCGCTGAAGGATCCGCTGATGCTGGCCTTCTTCGCCACCATCGGCCTGAACGCCAACCTGGCGCGTTTGCGCGCCGGCGGCAAGGTGCTGGTAGTGTTCCTGTTCGTGGTGCTGGGGCTGCTTATCGTGCAGAACGCCATCGGCATCGGCATGGCGAAAATGCTGGGGCTGGATCCGCTGATGGGCCTGATTGCCGGATCGATCACCCTGTCGGGGGGCCACGGCACCGGGGCGGCCTGGAGCAAGCTGTTCATCGAGCGCTACGGTTTTGAAAACGCCACGGAAGTCGCCATGGCCTGCGCCACCTTCGGCCTGGTGCTGGGCGGCCTGATCGGCGGCCCGGTGGCGCGCTATCTGGTCAAACACTCCTCCACGCCGGAAGGCACCCCGGATGACAGCGTGCAGCCGAGCGGTTTTGAGAAGCCGGAAAGCGGCCGTCTCATCACCTCGCTGGTGATGATCGAAACCATCGCCATGATCGCCATCTGTCTGAGCCTGGGGCAGTTGATTGCCGGCCTGCTGGGCGGCACGGTGTTTGAACTGCCGAACTTCGTTTGCGTGCTGTTCGTCGGGGTGATCCTCAGCAACACGCTGGCCTTCACCGGCTTCTATACCGTGTTCGAGCGGGCGGTGTCGGTGTTGGGCAACGTCAGCCTGTCGCTATTCCTGGCGATGGCGTTGATGAGCCTGCGCCTGTGGGAGCTGGCCTCGCTGGCGCTGCCGATGCTGGCGATCCTGGCGATGCAGACGCTGGTGATGGCGCTGTACGCGATATTCGTCACCTACCGGGTGATGGGCAAGAACTACGACGCGGCGGTGCTGGCCGCCGGCCACTGCGGCTTCGGCATGGGTGCCACGCCGACGGCGATCGCCAACATGCAGGCGATCACCGATCGCTTCGGCCCGTCGCACGTGGCGTTTTTGGTGGTGCCGATGGTGGGGGCGTTCTTTATCGATATCGCCAACGCCATCGTCATCAAGCTGTATCTGCTGCTGCCGGTGTTCCCGGCGGTGGGGTGATATCGCGAGCCAGAAAAAAAGAAGAGGGCGCCGTCGGCGCCCTTTTTTATGCGTTGGAGTAGCGCGCCTTCTCCGGCAGCCAGCGTTCAATCAGCGCCTGGGCGTGTTCCGGGTAGTGCTGGTGGAGGTGGCGAGCGACGCGCTGCACTTCGGGGATCATCGCCTGGTCGCGCAGCAGGTCCGCCACTTTGAATTCGGCGCTGCCGGTCTGGCGGGTGCCGAGCAGCTCGCCCGGGCCGCGGATCTCCAGATCGCGCTGGGCGATGACAAAGCCGTCGTTGCTGTCGCGCAGCACCTGCAGGCGCGTTTGCGCGGTTTTGCTCAGCGGCGTTTTGTACAGCAGCACACAGTGTGAGGCCACCGCGCCGCGCCCTACGCGGCCGCGCAGCTGGTGCAGCTGCGCCAGGCCCAGCCGTTCCGGGTTTTCGATGATCATCAGGCTGGCGTTCGGTACGTCGACGCCGACTTCGATCACCGTGGTGGCGACCAGCAGCTGCAGCTCGCCCTGTTTAAACGCCTGCATCACCGCCTGCTTCTCCTGCGCTTTCATGCGGCCGTGCACCAGCGCCACCTTCAGCTCTGGCAATGCGGCTTTCAATTCCTCCCAGGTGGCTTCCGCCGCCTGCGCTTCCAGCAGCTCAGATTCCTCGATCAGCGTACACACCCAGTAAGCCTGCCGCCCCTCTTCCAGGCAGGCGCTCTTCACCCGTTGAATGATGTCGGCGCGGCGGGTATCGGGAATGGCGACGGTGGTCACCGGCGTGCGGCCCGGCGGCAGCTCGTCGATGACCGAGGTGTCGAGATCGGCATAGGCGGTCATCGCCAGCGTGCGCGGGATCGGCGTGGCGGTCATGATCAGCTGATGGGCGTGGAAGCCTTGCTCTTCGCCTTTCTCCCACAGCGCCAGCCGCTGATGTACCCCGAAGCGGTGCTGCTCATCGATGATCACCAGCGCCAGGCCGTTGAACTGTACCTGCTCCTGGAAGATGGCGTGGGTGCCGACCACCATTGACACCTGGCCGCTGGCGATGGCTTCCTGCTGCGCGATGCGCGCCTTGCCTTTCTGTTTGCCGGCCAGCCAGCCGACCTCCAGCCCCAGCGGTTCAAACCACTGGCGGAAATTGTTGGCGTGCTGCTCGGCCAGCAGCTCGGTCGGCGCCATCAGCGCCACCTGTTTGCCGTGCGCGATGGCGCGCAGCGCCGCCAGCGCCGCCACCAGCGTTTTGCCGGAGCCGACGTCGCCCTGCACCAGCCGCATCATCGGGAAGTCTTTTTGCATATCGGCTTCGATGTCGGCCACCACGCGCGTTTGCGCGCCGGTCGGCGAGAACGGCAGCTGGGCGAGAAAACGTTTTTTCAGCCGATCGTCCGGCAGCAGCGGCTGCGCCCGGTAACTCTGGGCGCCGGCGCGCACCGCCAGCATGCTGAGGTTATGCGCCAACAGCTCTTCGAGGATCAGGCGTTTTTGCGCCGGGTGTTTGCCCAGCTCCAGATCCGCCAGCTGGATGTCCGGCGGCGGGCGGTGCAGTGTGTGCAGCGCCTGCGGCAGGCTCATCAGGCCGCCGCTCAGCTCCGGCGGCAGCAGTTCGGCGATGGCGCAGGTATCCAGCAGCGCCAGCGCCTGATCGGTCAGCTTGCGCAGCGTGGCCTGCCGCACCCCTTCGGTAGTGGGATAAACCGGCGTCAGCGACTCCTGCAGCTCAACCTCGCTGGCTTCGCCCTGAATGCGGTATTCCGGATGGATGATTTCCGCGCCGTGGTTGCCGCGTTTGATCTCGCCGTAGGCGGTCACGCGGCGGCCGGTGGCCAGGCTGTTTTTCATTGCGGCGTTGAAGTTGAAGAACCGCATGGTGAGGATGCCGGTGCCGTCGCTGATCTGGCTGGTCAGCATGCGGCGGCGGCCGAAACTGATGTCGCTGCGCAGCACTTCCCCCTCTACCGTGGCGTAGATGCCCGGCAGCAGATCGTTGATCGGGTAGAGGCGGGTGCGGTCTTCGTAGCGCAGCGGCAGGTGCAGCAGCAGATCCTGAATGGTGTCGAGGCCGAGTTTGGCCAATTTGCCCGCCTGGCTGGCGCCAACCCCGGAAAGCGTGGTGAGTGGGACAGCATCCAGCAGGCGGCCTTTCATTTGCGCACCGTCGCCTGCATGGCCGCCCACCATTCGGCGCTGGCGACCACCTGGCCCTGTTCATCGATCTGCGGGCGCGGCAGCCCTTTGCGCTTGGCCACGTTGGCCAGCACCGGGTAACCGCCTTCGAACAGCAGACGCTGCTGCTCTTCTTCGTCCAGCATGCTGTTGTCGCGACGGTACAGGCCGGCGTTTTGCCGCTGGCGCTGCGCCTCATACAGGATCAGCGCCGAAGCCACGGAGACGTTGAGCGATTGCACCATGCCGATCATCGGAATGACGATGTCCTGATCGGCCAGCGCCAGCGCTTCTTCGGTGATGCCGGTTTTTTCCTGGCCGAGCAGCACGCAGGTTGGCCGGGTGTAGTCCACCTCGCGGAAATCGACCGCGCGCGCAGACAGGTTGGTGGCCAGAATTTGCATGCCCTGCGCTTTCAGGTGACCGACCGCGTCGCCGATGGTGCGATGGGTTTTAACGCTGACCCAACTGTTGCTGCCGGCGGCGGAGGAGACCAGGGTGCGCATGCGGGTGGTGGGCCACACGGCGTGGACCTGATGCACGCCGACGGCGTCGGCGGTACGGATAATGGCGGAGACGTTATGCGGCTTGTGTACCTGCTCCAGGCAGACCGTCAGATCCGGCTGCCGGGTCGCGAGCATTTCACAAATCCGCGCATAGCGTTCAGGACTCATAAGCGCTAGTTTCGGTTGCGGTTAACTTTGATCACATCCGGCATGATACGGATTTTACGCATAATGTTTGCCAAATGGATGCGATCGCGGGTGGTCAAGCGGATAAAGGCGCTATAAACCCGACCGTCTTTCTCTTCGGTGTTCAGGCTCTGAATATTGGATTCGGCCGCGTTGATCGCCGCCGTCAGGTTGGCCAGCGCGCCCTGGTGGTTAAACATATCCACCTTGATCTCGGCGATGAACTCCTGCTCGGTCTCTTTATCCCACTCGACCGCCATGAACTTCTCAGGCTCTTTCTGATAGCCGCGAATATTGCGGCAGGATTCATGGTGGATCACCAGCCCTTTGCCCGGGCTGACGTGAGCGATAATCGGGTCGCCCGGAATCGGACGGCAGCACTTGGCGAAGGTGATCAACACGCCGTCGGCGCCCTTGATGGCCAGGTTGCGCACGCCGGAGGTGGAGCCCAGGCTGGACTGATCGCCCTGCAGGTTCTTCGCCACCACCACGCTCATGGCGTTGCCGAGGCCAATTTCCGCCAGCAGATCGTCCAGCGTCGCCAGCTTCATGCGATCCAGCTCGTGCTGAATATTTTCCTGCGGGATTTCGGCCAGTTTGCGGCTGCCGCCCAGCGCATGGTTGAGCAGACGGCGGCCGAGGCCGACGGAGTCGTCGCGCTTGAGGTTCTTCAACATCTGGCGAATCTTGGCGCGCGCTTTCGAGCTGACCACGAAGTTCAGCCAGGCGGCGTTGGGCCGCGCGCCCGGCGCGGTGATGATCTCGACGGTCTGGCCGCTGGTCAGCGACTGCGACAGCGGGTACGGCTGACGATCGACGCGCGCGCCGACGCAGGCATGGCCGATATCGGTATGCACCGCATAGGCGAAGTCGACCGGCGTGGCGCCGGCGGGCAGCTCGACGATGCGGCCTTCCGGGGTGAAAACGTAAATCTCATCCGGGAACAGATCGGATTTGACGCTCTCGATAAATTCAAACGAACTGCCGGCGCTTTGCTGCAGCTCCAGCAGGCTTTGCATCCAGCGCTGGGCACGGATCTGCGCCGTGGTGCCGGTTTCGCCCTGTTCTCTTTCCTTGTAAGCCCAGTGCGCGGCCACCCCCATCTCAGCCATCTGATCCATGTCTTCGGTGCGGATCTGCACTTCGACCGGCACGCCGTGCGGGCCGATCAGCGAGGTATGCAGCGATTGATAGCCGTTGGCCTTGGGAATGGCGATATAATCTTTCACCCGCCCCGGGCGCGGTTTATACAGGCTGTGCACCTGGCCGAGCACGCGGTAGCAGGTATCGACCTCTTTGACGATCACCCGAAACGCGTAGATATCCATGATGGAATGAAAACGCTGTTCTTTCAGGTGCATCTTGAGGTAGATGGAATAGAGGTGTTTTTCCCGCCCGCTGACGCGGCAGGCGATGCCGGCTTCCGTCAGCCGCCCTTCGATCTCGGAGAGGATTTTTTGAATCATCTCTTTGCGGTTGCCGCGCGCGGCTTTCACCACTTCCTTGATCACGCGGTAGCGGTTTGGGTACAGCGCCTCGAAGCCCAGCTCTTCCAGCTCGGTTTTCAGGTGATGAATACCCAGGCGGTGGGCGAGGGGGCTGTAGATTTCCAGGGTTTCACGCGCGATGCGCCGGCGTTTGTCGGGGCGCAGCGAACCGAGGGTGCGCATGTTGTGCGTACGGTCGGCCAGCTTGATCAGCACGACGCGGATATCCTGCACCATCGCCATGATCATCTTGCGGAAGTTTTCCGCCTGCGCTTCTTTCTTGTCCTGGAACTTCAGCTTGTCGAGCTTGGAGACGCCCTCGACCAGTTCGGCGACGCTCTTGCCGAACAGCTGTTCCATATCTTGATAGGTGGCCGGGGTGTCTTCGATGACGTCGTGCAGCAACGCCGCCATCAGCGTCTCGTGATCGAGACGCATTTCCGCCAGGATGCAGGCCACGGCGACCGGGTGAGTAATGTAGGGCTCACCGCTGGAGCGTGTCTGACCCTCGTGCGCGTCGCGCGCGACGAGGTATGCCTGTTTGAGGCGCTTAATCTGCTCCTCGGGCAGGTAACGTTGAATCAGCAGATTCAGGCTTTCAAACAGGTACAAGGCGGACTCGCTGTCTAATTAACGACGACCTTCAGCAATCGCGGTAACCGCTTGAATCTCTGCGGCTTCCTGCTCTTGCTGCTCCTGGCGCTCACGCACGTCGAGGATCTGGCTGGTGATCAGGCCTTCTTCGATTTCGCGCAGGGCGATAACGGTGTACTTGTCGTTCTCTTCCGGAACCAGTGCATCTTTGCCGCCGGTCTGGATCTGACGCGCCCGACGAGCAGCGACCAACACCAGGTCAAAACGGTTACCAATTTTCTCTACAGCGTCTTGAACAGTTACGCGTGCCATATTTGTGCTACTCCACAGGTGACGAAAAGACTGGGCATGATACTGAAACTGCCTTCAGTCTGCCAATAGTTTGCTGATTAAAGCGTCATGCCGCAGCAACTGGCGGCCCAAACGCAGGCGTTCGGCGCGAATGATGGTCTTCAGATCGGACAGCGCCAGATCGAAATCATCGTTCACGATCAGGTAATCGTACTCCGCGTAATGCGTCATTTCCGCCACGGCCTGGGCCATGCGTTTGGCGATCACCTCTTCGGAATCCTGCCCGCGCCCGCGCAGGCGGCGGCCCAGTTCTTCCTTCGACGGCGGCAGAATGAAGATGCTGCGCGCCTGCGGCATTTTGGCGCGGATTTGCTGCGCGCCCTGCCAGTCGATATCCAGAAACACGTCCACGCCGGTCGACAAGACTTGTTCGATGGCGGCGCGCGAGGTGCCGTAATAGTTGCCGAACACTTCGGCGTGCTCAAGAAACGCATCCTGCTCGATCATCCGGCGGAATTCGTCTTTCGAGACGAAGAAATAGTGCTCGCCGTGATTTTCACCCGGGCGGCTGTCGCGCGTGGTGTGCGAAACCGAAACCTGCGTGTCGTACAGCGGTTGCGTCTTTAACAAAGCCTGAATCAGACTTGATTTACCTGCGCCACTGGGAGCAGAGACAATATAAAGCGTGCCTTGAGCCATGATGATGTTCGTTGATAACGGTTGATATGCCAAAAACAGCGGATGTGTATTTTCTCCGCACAGTATACACGGCTAACGCGCCGGGTGCAGCGTTAGCTCGCATTTTGCCCGTGGCTTTGCGCGGAAAAAGCGTCGAATGCGCGAATATGCGCGCTGAAGAGCGATATTTTGGCAGTTTTGGCCCAGCGGCGGCGCGCTGCCGCCCCGGGATCAGTGATCCGGATGTTGGTAGTTGAACACCGGCAGACCGAGGCGGAAGCGCAGGGCGATCAGACGCGCGCTCAGGCCGGCGACCAGCGTGAGGATCACCACCAGATTGTGCGGCAGGCTGAGGTGCTGCAGGCCGATATACAGCCAGGCGGCGCTGAAGGAGATGCCGGCGTAGATTTCTTTCTGGAAAACCAGCGGGATACGGTTGCAGAACATGTCGCGCAGCACCCCGCCGAAGACGCCGGTGATCACCGCGGCGATGGCGGCGATAATCGCGCTGTGCCCCATATCCAGCGCCACCTGCGCGCCGATGATCGAGAAAACGATCAGGCCGACGGCGTCGAGCACCAGAAACAGGCGGCGCAGATGGCGCATCAGAGGAGCCACCCAGGTGGTGACGATCGCCGCTATTGCGACGATGACGATGTATTCCGGGTGTTTGACCCAGCCCAACGGAAAATGCCCGAGCAGCATATCGCGCACCGACCCGCCGCCGATCGCGGTGACCGAGGCGATGATGATCACGCCGAACATGTCCATTTGGCGGCGGCCGGCCGCCAACGCGCCGGTCATGGCTTCGGCGGTGATGCCGATGATATAAAGGATGCTCAGTAACATAAGGGATTCACAGCGTACTTGCGTCAGAATGATGGCCGGCAGGGTAATCGCCGCCGAGGACGCGCGCCACTGAGTTTTTTTCACTGATGGAATTTCGGATTAATATAGCTAATCCAAACTCCGTTTTTATTGCCGATAACCAGCCTTTTTTAACATCTGGCTGTTAATGAAAGCATTAGAAATTTCGCGCTAATTTCCATCGCTGACTATGATTTTTGCAGCGAATCCTTCAACCGAGAAACCGAGACTGCAGATGAAAAACTCCCCGAGACTGGCTGCTGGCGCCATGATGGCAGCCCTGCTGCTGAGCGGCTGCGTGGCGCCAGGCCACCAGGCTGTTTCCCCCACCCCGGCTTGCCGCACCGGCGATCCGCTGGTGCAGACAACGCTCTACTTCGGCCTGAACCGGCCGGCGGGGCCGGCGATCACCGCCGCCGAGTGGCAAACCTTCGTCGATAGCCAGGTGACACCACGTTTTAAAGACGGGCTGACGGTGTTTGATGCCAAAGGGCAGTGGCTGGGCCACGACGGCAAACTGGCGCGCGAGAACAGCAAGGCGCTGCTGCTGATCCATGCGCCGGGCAAAGAGAGCGAGGCGAATATCGAGGCGCTGCGCAGCGGCTATAAGCAGCAGTTTGCGCAGGATTCGGTGATGCGGGTGGATGCGCCGGTGTGCGTGGCGTTCTAAAACGCACTCCCGGCCGCCTGGCCGGGAGTGGGGATTACAGCACCAGGCCGGCGATGGCTGCCGACAACAGGCTCACCAGCGTCGAGCCGTAAACCAGCTTCAGGCCAAAACGGGAAACCACGTTGCCTTGCTGCTCGTTCAGTCCTTTGATGGCGCCGGCGACGATGCCGATGGAGGCGAAGTTGGCGAACGACACCAGGAACACCGACAAAATGCCCAGCCCGCGCGGCGACAGCTCCGCCGCGATCTTCTTCAGTTCAATCATCGCCACGAATTCGTTGGCCACCAGTTTGGTCGCCATGATGCTGCCCGCCTTCAGGGCCTCCTCCGCCGGGATGCCGATCAGCCAGGCCAGCGGATAGAACACGTAGCCGAGGATCTGCTGGAAGCTGATGCCGAGCACCGCCGAGAACAGCGCGTTGACGGCGGAGATCAGCGCGATAAAGCCGATCAGCATCGCCGCGATGATCATCGCAATCTTGAAGCCGGCCAGAATGTACTCGCCCAGCATTTCGAAGAAGCTCTGATCTTCGTGCAGTTTGTTCAGCTTCAGCTCCGGCTCGTCTTCGACCTGATACGGGTTGATGATCGACAGGATGATGAAGGTGCTGAACATATTAAGGATCAACGCCGCCACCACGTACTGCGCGTCGATCATCGACATGTAGGCGCCGACGATGGAGAGCGATACCGTCGACATGGCGGTTGCGGCCATGGTGTACATGCGGCGCGGCGAGATGTCGCCGATGATGCCCTTGTAGGCGATGAAGTTCTCTGACTGCCCCAGCACCAGCGTGCTGACGGCGTTGAACGATTCCAGCTTGCCCATGCCGTTGACCTTGGACAGCAGGGTGCCCACCATGCGGATGATCAGCGGCAGAATGCGGAAATGCTGCAAAATGCCGATCAGGGCGGAAATAAAGATGATAGGACACAAAACGCCGAGGAAGATGAACGCCAGGCCATCCTTGCTCATGCCGCCGAATACGAACTCCGATCCTTGGGCGGCGTAGGCGAGCAGGGTGTCGAAGAAGCCGGCGACGTGTTTGATCACGCTGAGCCCGCTGGCGGAGTGCAGGAAGAAGTAGGCCAGCGCGCCTTCGATCACCAACAGCTGGATGATATAGCGCAGGCGGATTTTCTTGCGATTATTGCTGACCAGCAGCGCCAGGGCGATGATCACCACCAGGGCCATAATAAATTGCAGAATTTGTGGCATAAACGGTCCGTACGGTTCACGGGCAGGAAAAAAACACATTTAGCCACAGCATTGCCGTCCTTTCATTACCTTGCGTGATAATTAGAACAAAATACTTATGGCATGCGGGATATCTTGCCGATTGTCATCCGCACGCGCTGCTCGGCAGTTTTTCATAAGCCCCCGAAGTGCCTTAGTGAGCCGTCTTCCATGATGCCTGCCGGCTCGCAGCCTGATGCAACCACCGTCCCGCACGTTCAGGCACCTGGAATCTGGCTCGCAATGGGCGATTTTTCCCGGCGCAAAATGTGGTTTTCTTGGCTAAGGCGGAGAAACATGTTTGGGCAAGGCGCCGCGACTGGCGCGCATTTTCTCAAACCAGGAGGCGAACGATGAATACCGGCACGTTGCTCAGGGCGCTGGCCAACGGCGTTAATCCCGACACCGGCGAGCTGTTGAGACCGGCTTCGGCGGCCTGCGCGCCGGAGGCTATCCGGCTGCTGTTCGCGTTGGCCAACGAGTTTGACGGTGAATCCGAACTGCAGAAAAAAGCCCGGCTGACACCGGAGGAGAAGCGGCAGAAGAATCTGGCCGAGGGGCGGCCGGCCAATGCCTACTTCCCCTGGCCGGAAGAGGAAAAGCTGCGGCTGCGCGAGAGCCATGCGGCCGGGACGACGCTGGAAGCGCTGAGCGATGAGTTCGAGCGCTCAACCTGGAGCATTGCGGTGCAGCTGCAGAAAATGGGGTTGATCGGTGAGGAGCAAGCGGCCGCCTATCGCTGATCTGCAGCCGGAAAAAAGCCCGCGTGGCGCGGGCTTGACGGTGAGCGGAGCGGGATCACTCGATGTTCTGGATCTGCTCGCGCATTTGCTCGATCAGCACCTTCAGCTCGATGGCGGAGGCGGTGACGTCGGCATTGATCGACTTGGAGGCCAGGGTGTTCGATTCGCGGTTGAACTCCTGCATCATAAAGTCGAGACGGCGGCCGACGGCTTCTTTCTTCTTCAGGATGTTGTGCGTCTCTTTCACGTGCGCTTCCAGGCGGTCCAGCTCTTCGGCGACGTCGATGCGCTGCGCCATCAGCACCAGCTCCTGCTCCAGGCGGGTGTTTTCCAGCTGCACCTGCGCCTCTTCCAGCTTGCTGACCAGGCGCTCGCGCTGCCATTGCAGGATGTTCGGCATCTGGGCGCGCACTTTGACCACTTCGGCGCTGACGCCGTCGAGGCGCTGTTCGATCAGCGTTTTCAGCGCGGCGCCTTCGCTTTCGCGTGCGACGATAAAGTCATCCAGCGCGCCGTCCAGCGTCTGCATCAGCTCGGCGCTGATGGCATCCAGATCCTGCTCCTGCGCGGACATCACGCCCGGCCAGCGCAGCACGTCGATCGGGTTGATTTCCCCTTCGTCGCTCTGCATTTTCACCCAGTTGGCGGCTTCGACCAGCTGTTTGGCCAGCTTTTCGTTCAGGATCAGCGAGCTTTGCGCGCTTGGATCCAGTTCGAAACGCAGGTTGCATTCGACTTTGCCGCGGGTCAGGCGGCCACGGATACGTTCACGGATCACCGGCTCCAGGCTGCGGAATTGTTCCGGCAGGCGGATGTAGGTTTCTAAGTAGCGCTGGTTAACGGAACGCAGCTCCCAGGCTGCGCTGCCCCATTCACCCTTGATTTCACGCCGGGCGTAGGCGGTCATGCTGCGGATCATTGATGCGTACCCGTAATAGGAAAAGATGGGGCGATTATAGCGTCGCGGCTGCGGGCAGGATAGGCATTACGTCACGAAGCCCGTATAATGCGCAGCCAATAGTTGATTTGAAGCCGGAGAGAGCCCATGCGTCCTGCAGGCAGAGCACCACAGCAAGTTCGCCCCCTGACACTGACCCGTCACTATACCAAACACGCTGAAGGTTCAGTGCTGGTTGAGTTTGGCGATACCAAAGTCTTGTGCACCGCCACGGTAGAAGAGGGCGTTCCGCGCTTCCTGAAAGGCCAGGGGCAAGGTTGGATCACCGCCGAGTACGGTATGCTGCCGCGCTCCACCCACAGCCGCAACGCCCGTGAAGCCGCCAAAGGCAAGCAGGGCGGCCGCACGCTGGAAATCCAGCGTCTGATCGCCCGCTCGCTGCGTGCCGCGGTGGATCTGAAAAAGCTCGGTGAATTCACCATCACCCTCGACTGCGACGTACTGCAGGCCGACGGCGGTACCCGCACCGCCTCCATCTCCGGCGCCTGCGTGGCGCTGGCCGACGCGCTGAACACCCTGGTGGCCAACGGCAAGCTGAAAGCCAACCCGATGAAGGGCATGGTGGCGGCGGTTTCCGTCGGCATCGTCAATGGCGAAGCGCTGTGCGATCTGGAGTATGTGGAAGATTCCGCCGCGGAAACCGATATGAACGTGGTGATGATGGAAGACGGCCGCATGATTGAAGTGCAGGGCACCGCCGAAGGCGAGCCGTTCAGCCATGATGAGCTGTTGGCGCTGTTGGCGCTGGCCCGAGGGGGCATCGAAACCATCTTCCAGGCGCAGAAAGCGGCGCTGGCGGACTGATTTTTCAAGGCGACTGAGAAGTCGCCTTTTTTATGCCCGGCGATCGGGCGGCAGTAATGACAAGACCCAAGCAGATTCAGACGAGGAGAAGCAGTAATGAAAGCCTATCAGCGCCAGTTTATCGAGTTCGCGCTTAACAAGCAGGTATTGAAGTTCGGCGAGTTCACCCTGAAATCCGGCCGCACCAGCCCGTATTTCTTCAACGCCGGCCTGTTTAATACCGGGCGCGATCTTGCGCTGTTGGGGCGCTTCTACGCCGAAGCCCTGATGGATTCCGGCATCGATTTCGACCTGCTGTTTGGCCCGGCCTATAAAGGCATTCCTATCGCCACCACCACGGCGGTGGCGCTGGCGGAACACCATGAGCGCGACGTGCCTTACTGCTTTAACCGCAAGGAAGCCAAAACTCATGGCGAAGGCGGTTCGCTGGTGGGCAGCCCGCTGCAGGGGCGCGTGATGCTGGTGGACGATGTGATCACCGCCGGCACCGCGATCCGCGAGTCGATGGAAATCATCGGCGCCAGCGGCGCTTCGCTGGCGGGTGTGCTGATCTCCCTCGACCGTCAGGAACGCGGCCGCGCGGATATCTCCGCCATTCAGGAAGTGGAACGCGATTATCACTGCAAGGTGATTTCAATCGTCACGCTGAAGGATCTGATCGCCTATCTGGAAGAGAAACCGGAGATGGCGGACCACCTGGCGGCGGTGCGCGCTTACCGCGAGCAGTACGGGGTATAAATAACAACGCCGGGCATGCCCGGCGTTTTCGTTATTGCAGCTGTGCCGCTAATAGCGGCCAGCGGGCGTCGAATTCCTGCGTGGGGCGATAGCGGAATTCCGAACGCACATAGCGCGACAACATGCCTTCGCAGAAGGCCAGCAGTTGGCTGGCCAGCAGCGTTTCATCGACGATAAAGCCTTTGCCTTCGCGCAATTTGCGTTCTTTCAGCACCTGACGCAGCTGCGCCTCAATGCGCTCGAACAGCTGGTTGATGCGGCCCTGCAGGCGATCCTGTTCAAACATCAGCGCGTGGCCGGTCATGATGCGCGTCAGCCCTGGGTTGCGCTCCGCAAAGCCCAGAATCAGCAGCAAAATCAGGCGCAGACGATTAAACGTCTCTTTCTCGTCCTGCAAGATCAGGTTGATGCGGGTGATCAGGCTGTCTTCGATAAACTCGATCAGACTGTCGAACATCCGTGTCTTGCTGGGGAAATGCCGGTACAGCGCAGCTTCAGAAACACCCACGTTCGCGGCGAGCTTGGCGGTGGTGATGCGTTGGCTGCCGTCGCTGGACTCCAGCATCTGGGCTAACGCCTGCAATATTTCCTCGCGCCGATTCCTTTTCGTCTTTTCTTTTTCTGCCATGTCTGATTAGACCCTTGCTAAAACTTAACTGACGGAAACCCGCGCACCGGCCGCTGCAGAGCAGGCTCTGTGCGGCTTATGTGATAGCTTTTTTACGATGCTGGGGTCAGCGGCCTTAACGGCCTTTTTCCGCGCTGCCTGGTGTGCGCTGCAATTGTCGCGGTAAAACCTTGCCGCAGAGACATCCATCTCCCCGGAAAGCAAGGTTCAGGCGACGTTTCCCTGCCGGCCCTCGTGCATTGGGTGGCGCTTAGTGGCGCCCCGAGTGGCCGAAGCCGCCTTCGCCGCGCTCGCTGCTGTCGAACTCTTCCACCAGGTTGAACTCGGCCTGCACCACCGGCACGAAGACCATCTGCGCGATGCGTTCGCCCGGCTCGATGGTGAAGTGCTTCTGGCTGCGGTTCCAGACGGACACCATCAGCTGGCCCTGATAATCGGAGTCGATCAGGCCGACCAGATTGCCCAGCACGACGCCGTGCTTATGGCCCAGGCCTGAGCGCGGCAGGATCACCGCCGCCAGGCCGGCGTCGGCGATGTGGATCGCGAGGCCGGTAGGCAGCAGCGTGGTTTCACCCGGCGCCAGCTCTACCGCGCTATCCAGGCAGGCGCGCAGGTCGAGACCGGCGGAGCCCGGCGTAGCGTAGGTCGGTAGCGGGAAATCCTGACCGATGCGCGGGTCGAGGATCTTAACGTCGATTTTTTTCATCATAACGGCTGACTATCTCGTCTATTAAACGTTGGCCAAGGAGTGCCTTGTCGCTCAGCGCCAGGCGCTTTTCTCCATCCTGCCAAAAAAGGTGCAGGGCATTGGTGTCGCTGTTGAACCCATGCTCTGCAAGCGAAACATCGTTAGCGCAAATCAAATCCAGCTTCTTACGCGCCAGTTTTTGCCGCGCGTATTCTTCCACATTCTGGGTTTCGGCGGCAAACCCCACGACAAACGGTCGATTTTTGGTCATCGCCGCCACGCCGGCGACGATATCGGGGTTTTTTACCATCTTGAGGACGATTTCATCACCCTGTTTTTTTATTTTTTCATCGGCGATCCGCTCGGGGCGATAGTCGGCCACGGCGGCGCAGGAGATGAAAATCTGCTGCTGAGCGGCGCGTTGTTGCACTGCCTGCTCCATCTCCAGCGCGCTGGTGACGTCCACGCGTGTGACCTTCGGCGGCGTCGGCAGGCTCACCGGCCCGGCGATCAGCGTCACCTGCGCGCCGCGGGCGGCGGCGGCGCGGGCGATGGCGAAGCCCATTTTGCCGGAGCTGTGATTGCTGATGAAACGCACCGGATCCAGCGCTTCACGCGTCGGGCCGGCGGTGATCATAACCTGCAAATGTTGCAGATCCTGCGGGGCGGAGAAATGACCGCTCGCCAGCTCGACGATGTCCAGCGGATCCAGCATGCGGCCCGGGCCGACGTCGCCGCAGGCCTGGCTGCCGCTGTCCGGCCCCCAGAGCAGCATGCCGCGCGCCTGCAGCGTTTGCAGGTTGGCCTGCGTGGCGGCGGCGCGATACATCTGCTGGTTCATGGCGGGCGCGGCGGCGATAGGGGCGTCGGTCGCCAGGCAGACGGTGGTCAGCAGATCGTTGGCCATGCCGGCGGCGACGCGCGCCAGCAGATCGGCGGTCGCCGGCGCCAGAATCACCAGATCCGCCCATTTGCCGAGCTCGATGTGGCCCATGGCGGCTTCGGCGGCGGGATCCAACAGATCGTCGGACACCGGATGGCCGGAAACGGCCTGCAGCGTCAGCGGCGTAATGAACGCCTTGGCGGCGTGGGTCATCACCACGCGCACTTCCGCGCCCCTGTCGCGCAGGCGGCGCACCAGCTCTGGGCACTTGTAGGCGGCGATGCCGCCGCTGATGCCAAGCACAATATGTTTGCCGGAAAGTCCCGTCATCATCATTGTCCGATTGAAAGCCGAAAGATGCGCCATTTTAGCATATCCGCCGTTCAGGTGAGCGATTCCGCAATGGCTGCAGGGCGTTACATTGTGCTTTGCGAAACACTTCGCAATGTTATCAAACACCTGTCGAACGCGTCGGGTGGCGCATGGCATGCTGTAGCCCTTTCAGGGAGGAACACGATGAGCAACCCGATTGTGGCGTGCTGGCCGGGCGCGTTGGCGCCGCGTGAAAAGCTGTTGATGCAGGGGGCGGCGTCGCTGTCTGACGCAGAGCTGTTGGCCATTTTCTTGCGCACCGGGTTGCCCGGCGTGCATGTGATGCAGCTGGCGGAGCAACTGCTGCGCCGATTCGGCTCGCTTTATCACCTGATGTCGGCCGACCATCAGGCTTTTTGCAGCCAAAAAGGCCTGGGCGACGCCAGCTATACCCAACTGCAGGCGATTGCCGAGCTGGCGCTGCGCTTCTTTTCCAGCCACTTGTCGCAGGAAAACGCCATGCTCAACCCGCGCGTCACCCAGCATTATCTGCAAAGCCTGCTGGCGCATCGCGAGCGAGAGGTCTTTTTGGTATTGTTTTTAGACAATCAGCATCGGGTTATTCGCCATCAGGAGATGTTTGCTGGTACCATCAGCAGCGTCGTCGTCTATCCGAGAGAAATTGTGCGTGAAGCGTTGAAGGCTAATGCCGCCGCGCTGATTCTCGCGCATAATCACCCTTCGGGTAAGGCTGAACCCAGTCATGCCGACCGTTTGATAACGGAACAGGTGGTGAAAGCCTGTCAGTTATTGGAGATCCGAGTGCTTGATCATTTGGTGATCGGTCGGGGTGAATGCGTCTCTTTTGCCGAGCGCGGATGGCTTTAAGCGATTTTTTCGCGATCCTTGTGGGATCTTTAGCTGTTCGGGACTTGAGCACTTACGCTTCAGAGCGTATACTACGCCACCTTTGAGAATCTTGGGTTTGGCGCAAGAGCCTATCTCAGCAGGTTTCTGACCTGATGTGTGGTTTCTACCTGATGACGAGAGTCTCCTCAGTATGAAGTTTGCTGAGATGGGCTCTAAAAGCCTGACGAGGCGGCCATACCCTATACGAAGCTCGAGCTGATTTGATTTTTGGAGAATAGACATGTCCCGAGTCTGCCAAGTTACTGGCAAGCGCCCGGTGAGCGGTAACAACCGTTCCCACGCAATGAACGCGACCAAACGCCGTTTTCTGCCTAACCTGCACTCACACCGTTTTTGGGTTGAGGCTGAGAAGCGCTTTGTAACTCTGCGTGTATCTGCTAAAGGTATGCGTGTTATCGATAAGAAGGGTATTGAGACGGTTCTGGCCGATCTGCGTGCCCGTGGTGAGAAGTATTAAGGAACTGAATCATGGCTAAAGGTGTTCGCGAGAAGATCAAGCTGGTTTCTTCTGCTGGTACTGGTCACTTCTATACCACCACGAAGAACAAGCGTACTAAGCCGGAAAAATTGGAACTGAAGAAATTCGATCCAGTTGTCCGTCAGCACGTAGTATACAAAGAAGCTAAAATTAAATAATTTTAGTGGATTAATGAAAAACCCGGCCTTGGCCGGGTTTTTTGTTTTATAAAGGGTAGAAAACGTCGGAGGGGAAGCCAGATGCCTGAATTACCGGAAGTTGAGACGAGCAGACGCGGTATAGAGCCTTATCTTGTCGGCCACAGCATTCAGTATGCGGTGGTGCGCAATGCGCGCCTGCGCTGGCCGGTTTCCGAGCAGATCCTGACGCTGAGCGATCGGCCGGTGCTCAGCGTGCAGCGCCGGGCCAAATACCTGCTGATCGAGCTGGAGAACGGTTGGATTATCGTGCACCTGGGCATGTCGGGCAGCCTGCGCATGCTGCGCGAGGAAAACGAAGACGAAGCCGGCAAACACGACCACGTCGATCTGGTGATCAGCAACGGCATGATCCTGCGCTATACCGATCCGCGCCGTTTCGGCGCCTGGCTGTGGTGCGAAGACCTGGCGACCAGCAGCGTGTTGGCGCATCTGGGGCCGGAACCGCTGAGCGAAGCGTTCAACGGCGACTACCTGTATGAAAAATCACGCAATAAGCGCACGCTGATCAAACCGTGGCTGATGGATAACAAGTTGGTGGTCGGCGTTGGTAACATTTACGCCAGCGAATCGCTGTTCAGCGCCGGGATCCTGCCCGATCGTCCGGCGGGATCCTTGAGCAAAGCCGAAGCGGAACTGCTGGCGAAGACCATCAAGGCGGTGTTGCAGCGCTCTATCGAGCAGGGCGGCACGACATTGCGCGACTTTTTGCAGTCGGATGGCAAACCGGGGTATTTCGCGCAGGAGTTGCAGGTTTACGGCCGGGCGGGAGAACCGTGCCGCGCGTGCGGCACGCCGATCGAATCCGCCAAGCACGGGCAGCGCAGCACCTTCTTTTGCCGCCGCTGCCAGCGCTGAGCCGATCACTCGGCGGCGAGCTTCGCCATCAGCGCCTGGGTGACCACATCGGGCAGGAAAGGCGCGATATCGCCGCCGTGACGGGCGACCTCCTTCACCAGTGAGGAGGAGATGAACGACCACTCTTCGGAAGGCATCAGAAATACGCTTTCCAGCGTTGGCATCAAATGGCGGTTCATGTTCGCCAGCTGCAATTCATATTCAAAGTCAGACACCGCACGCAGGCCACGCACCAGGATATTGGCATTCTGGTGCGCGGCGAAGTGTGCCATCAGTTCGCTGAAGCCCAGTACCTCAACATTGCCCAGATGTGAGGTGACCTGCGTCGCTAACGCCACGCGCTCATCCAGGCTGAACAGCGGTTTTTTGCTCGGGCTGGCGGCGATGGCCAGAATGACGTGATCGAACATTAGCGACGCGCGCGTCACTAAATCCAGGTGGCCGTTGGTCATGGGATCGAACGTCCCGGGATAGATGGCTTTGCTGGTCATGATTCACTTCTCTGAGTAGTTGCGGCCCAATGCCCATAATGCGGCATATTTATTGAAGGTATATTGCGCGTTGACCACCGCTAACAGCAACCCCTGTTTGCCATCCAGGAAGCCGGCGCGCAGCAGCCAGGTTTTGACGAAGGCGCCGAGCGTGTGGGTCAGGATAGACAAATAGCCGCAACGCTTGCCGGCCCGGTGGCGCTGCGTGGCCCACTCTTCGGCATAGCGCAGCTGTTTGCGCTGGAAGGCGAAGAAATCGCGGCAGGTCAGGTGCAGCATATCGCCGCTGAGGGGGATCACTTTGGCGTCGCCGATGTTCAGCGACTCGTGTACCAGATCGTCGTTATAGCGATAGCGTTGGTTGGCGTACAGGCGGTTGACGCGGTCGGGATACCAGCCGCTGTGGCGCATGAAGCGGCCGAGGAACAGGTTGCGCCGCGCGCAGCTGTAGACAGCGCCGTCCTCCGGCGCGTTCAACACCTGTTCGATAGATTGCCGCAGCTCGGGTGTGACGCGTTCGTCGGCGTCGATCATCAAAACGTAGTCATGGCTGGCGTAGCTTTGCGCCAGCTGACGCTGCTTGCCAAACCCTTGCCAGTCGGTGTGGGTGAAGACTTTGGCGCCCAGGCTTTCGGCGACGGCGACGCTGTCGTCTTCGCTGCCGGAGTCCAGCACGATGATTTCATCGGCCCACTCGACCGAGCGCAGGCAGTCCGGCAACAGCCCGGCTTCGTTTTTGGCGATCATCACCACCGATAGGCTTTTGCGGCTGCTCATTCAGTGACTCCGGGGCGGCAGGTGCGGTTCCAGCAGCTGCAGCAGGCGCTGCAACGCTCCCTGATTCTGATACAGCACTTCCACCGCATGGCGGCCGTAGTAACGACGGTAGTCTTCGTCGGTCAGCAGGGTTGCCACTTCCTTCACCAGCGAATCGACATCGGTCACGGTGATCAGGCCTTCGGCCTGCGAAAGCTTGGCGCAGATGTCTTTAAAGTTGAAAGTATGCGGGCCCATCAACACCGGGATGGCGTGCGCGGCGGCTTCCAGCGGGTTGTGCCCGCCGCGTTCCACCAGGCTGCCGCCGACAAAGGCCAGATCGGCGATGCCGTACAGCAGCATCAGTTCGCCCATGGTATCGCCGATCACCACCTGGGTGCTGCCGGACGGGATTTCGCCGCTGCTGCGCAGGGTGTAACTGAAGCCGGCCTTCTGCACCAGCTCTTTGGCGGTCGGGAAGCGTTCCGGGTGACGCGGCACCAGGATCAGCAGCAGGTCAGGGTGTTTTTCCAGCAGTTTGCGGTGCGCTTCCAGCAGGATGGTCTCTTCACCGTCGTGGGTGCTGGTGGCGATCCACACCGGGCGGCGCGGCGCCCATTGGCGGCGCAATGTAACAGCGCGGGCGGCCAGCTCCGGGGTGACGGAGATATCGAATTTCAGGCTGCCGGTGACGGCCAACTGCGAGCGTTTCAGGCCCAGTTCGATAAATCGATCGCCATCTTCCTGGTTCTGTGCGGCGATCAGCGTGATGCGGCGCAGCATATCGCGCATGAATCCGCCAATTTTCTTATAGCCGGCGGCGGAGCGGGCCGACAGACGCGCATTGGCGATCACCAGGGGGATTTGCCGCTGATGCAGCGCGTTGATCAGGTTAGGCCATAGCTCGGTTTCCATGATGATCACCAGCTTGGGATTCACCTGGTCGAGGAAACGGTTCATGGCGCCGGGCAGATCGTAGGGCAGATAGACATGATGCACGTCTTTGCCGAAAGCGGACTGGACGCGTTCTGAACCTGTCGGGGTCATTGTGGTCACAGTTATCGGCAAAGCGGGGTAACGATGGCGCAGCGCCCGCACCAGCGGGATGGCCGCCAGCGTTTCGCCGACGGAGACGGAATGCAGCATGATGCCGCCTGGCACGACTTTCCCGGCGCAGAAGCCATAGCGTTCCGCCCAGCGTTTACGGTAGGCTGGAGCTTTGCGGCTGCGCAGCAGTAAGCGGAGCCAGATCAGGGGTTGGATGAGGTAGAGTAGTACCTGATATAAACGCAGCAACATTCTATCAATTTCATTTATATGGGTTATTCGGAATAGTACCATAACTGGAAGGGAAAGGCGCTAATTTGGTAACCTTGGGTGTCAGTTTCAGACAACCGGCGAGCGATTTCGCCGACAGGCTCGGAATGAAGAATATTTTAATTATTCGCCGCGACAACATCGGCGATCTTGTTTGCACCACGCCCTTGATTGAGGGGGTGAAAATTGCCTATCCGGACGCAAAAGTTTATCTGCTGATCAATAAAGTCAGCCAGGATGTTGTTAAAAACAATCCTCATCTCGAGAAAGTCTTTGTCTATAAAAAGGCCAAGCACAAGGCGAAAAATGAGACCACGTTGGGCGTTTATTTCGAACGTATGATGATCTTCCTGAAGCTGCGCAAAATAAAGTTCGATGCGGTTATTCTGGCCAACCCGGTGCCTTGCAAATACAGCCTGCGTCTAGCGAAAATGGCCGGCGCCACCCATATCATCGGCGCCGATCTGGGCACGAAAGATATTCATCGCCCGTTCCGCAAGGACGATTTCCGTGGCCTCCATCAGGTCGAGCACACCTACAGCTATTTATCGGCGATAACCGATCAATCCATTCCGATCCCGCCGGTGCGGGTGTTTCTGGCGCCTGAAGAGCGGCAATTGGCGGCGCAGCGGCGGCAGGAACGTCTGCCGCCGGTCGAGCGCGTATGCGCCGTGCACATCAGCAGCCGCAGCCCGAAACGGCGTTGGCCGGTTGAACGCTATGCCGAAATCATCAACCGTCTGGTTGCCGATCCCCGCACCGGCGTGCTGATCTTTTGGTCGCCGCAGGGCACGTTGGCACCGGACGACATCGGCGATCAGCAGCGCGCCGAACAGCTGCTGGCGCTGTGTCAAAACGAACGCGTCGCGCTTTATCCGACGGCGTCGGTGCGTGAGCTGTTGGGCGGGTTTGATTTATGCGACCGGGTGCTGTGCAGCGACGGTGGGCAGATGCATCTTGCTGCTGCGTTGAATAAGGACATGGTGGTGTTCTTTGGCGATACCGATAAAGTGTCCTGGCATCCATGGACTGGCCGCCATCATATTTTGCAAAGCGAATCGGGGCACTGTGAAGATGTTTCTGTCGATGAGGTTTGGCAGAAAATGCAGGCGCTCAACTAACGAAGAAAATAAGGCAGGCATCCCCTGCCTTATTTATTTTTTTATTGTTCTTCTTTCAGCTCAATATATTGATGGCAAATAGGCTCAAGCCCATAGCTCAGCAATTGCTGTTGATTTATCTGCGGCGGGTTGGCGTAAAACTCCGCCATTTTTTCTGCCAGCGACGCTTCGTTTAATTCCGCCAGCGCGTTAGCCATGCCGGCTTTTTCCAGAATTTCCGCAGGGCCGCCCGGGCAGCGAGTGCTGACCACCGGTGTGCCGCACAGCAGCGATTCTACCAGTACGTTGCCAAACCCTTCGCTGTCGGAGCTGAGCACCAGCAGCGAGGCATGGCGAATAAACGGGTAGGGATTGCTCTGGAAACCGAGGAACAACACGCGCTCTGCGATGCCCAAGTCTGTCGCCAGACGTTTGACCTCGGCGACTTTGGCGTCGTCACCGGACCCGATCAAGGCCAGCGGTGCCTGAATGCCGGAGAGCGCATAGGCTTTCAACAGGCGGTCATGCCGCTTGGTGGTGTGAAAGCGGCCGACGTGCACCAGATAGTCCTGGCCGGCCAGTTCGCAAGGCGCCGCCGCCTGTTGCTGAATAGCGTCGATGTCGAACGGGTTGTTGATGACCGCCAACCGGCGCGGGCGGATCGGCAAGTTCCGCTGCAGATCGTCGCCGACCGCCTGTGAAACGGCGACGATATTTCTTCCCTGGTAAACGTTGGCGATTTTGCGTTGCTTCAGCCAGCGATCCAGACCCTTGCGGTGACCGAGGTAGGAGGTGGAGAGGATGCCGTGAATGCAGAACCACAGGCGATCCGCGGCCAACCGCTTGCTGCGGCTGACGATACGATCGGTTTTATGCAGGTTGGAGAACACCAGATCGAACGCGCCGTTTTGGCGCTCGTGTTCGGCTATAGCGCGATCCAGCGCGGCGGCGCGGCGCGACAGCTCGGTCAGCTTGCGCCAGGGGGCACGGCTGCGATCGGCCAGCACCTGATAATCAATGCCCGGTGGAATAGGGTAATTGCAGACGTCGCGCAGCGAGATCAGACTGACGTCGTGCCCCTGTTGCTGCATGCCCTGACACAGGGTCAGCACCACTTTTTCCGCGCCGCCTCCCGGCAGGCCGTCGATGATCATCAGAATACGCATAGCTAATCCAGTAACCGGTTATAGAGGGAAATCAGCTGTTCGGACAGATGCGCCGGCGTAGCCGTCATAATGCGCAATCTCGCCGCTTCGCCCATGGATGATCCCAGCGCCTGGCGCGGCAGTGCCCGAATAGCCTCCGTGATGGCCGGTACATCGAGCGCGTCGGTCACGAAGCCGTTCTGGCCGGGGGTGATAAACTCGGCGCCGCCGCAGGTGGTGCTGGTGATAACCGGCAGGCCGCACGACATCGCTTCCAGAATTACATTCGGGAACGGATCGTACAGCGTCGGCAGCAGCAGCGCGTCCGCGGCCTGATAGAACGGCAGGGTCTGCTTCTGCACGCCCATAAAGTAAATGCGATCGCCGCAGCCCAGCGACTGCGCCAGCGCCCGGTAGCGTTTTTCGGCTTTGTCTTTACCGACCACCAGGAGGTGACTGTCGGTCGCCGCCACGGCGCGGATGGCGGCGGCCAGCCCTTTGCGCTCGAAACCGGAGCCGACGAAGATCAGGCAGTGCGCCTGTTGCGGGATCTGATATTGCTCGCGCAGACGTTGACGCAGGGCCTCGTCGGCGGGCGGGAACTTTTGATTGTCGATGGCGTTATAGATCACCGTGATCTTGTCGGCGGGCACGCCAAAGTCGGCGATGATTTCCTGCTTGATCATCTCGGCGTTGCAGATGACGGCTTTCAGCTCGGGCGCGGCGTACATGGCGCGTTCGGCGCACATCACATAGCGGTGATAGCGATTGGAGAACAGCCACTTGCGGCGCCATTCCGGCAGCAGACGCGCGCGTTGCAGCAGCCAGCGGCGGTGTACGCCGTCGCCGGCGCGATAGATGTCGCAGCCGGGAATGCGCTCGTGGCTTTGCACCAGATCGAAGCGCTCTTTCTGCCACAGCGCCCTGGCTGCCACGGCGAAGCCTCGCTCGCGGCTGATGCGGCCGAGCTTTAACGGGTTACACAGGTGGATATGCCAGTTGGGATTGGCGTCGCCCTGCCATTCGCGAGTGATGACGTTCAGATCGAGATCCTGTTGCTCCAGCGCTTCCAGGGCGCGGGAAACGAAACGTTCGGCTCCGCCGTCCGGGCGGTATTTTTGGCGAACGATCGCCAAACGGAATGCTTTCATGCCAGCGTGCTCCGCGCGGCTGCAATCACCGCGTCTGTAGGAATAAGGTCGAGATACCGTTCGTCGGTGCCGGTATCGATGGCGTCCGGATCGGGCAGTTCGCCGAAGTCGCCGGCCCAGATCACGGCGCCGGTAGCTTGCCACGGCCGCCAGAAAGTCAGCTTGGAAGGGCCGAACAGCGCCACGCACGGCGTTTGCAGCGCGGCGGCCATGTGCATCGGCACCGAATCCACGCCGATAAACAGCTTGGCGTGGTCGATCAGGGCGGCCAGTTGGCGCAGCGTCAGCTGGCCGGCCAACGAGATCACGCCCTGTGGCGGGCAGAGCGCCAAAATGCGCTCGACCATGGCTTGTTCTCTGGCGTCGGGGCCGGAGGTGATCACCAGCTGGTGGCCGTCGGCCTGCAAGGCGGTGAGGGTGGCGGCCATTTTCTCTTCGCTCCAGCATTTGAAGAACCAGCGCGAGGTGGGCTGCACCACAATATAACTGCCGGCGACGCCCTGTTTCTGCAACCGTTGCTCACAGGTCTGCCAATCCTGCGGATCGTAACTCATGGTCACATGTTCATTGAGCGCGGGCAGGTTCAGCGGCGCCAGCAGCGAAAGATTCTGTTCGACGGTATGCAGGTGGGCGTGATTGTCGACCGGCACCAGCTGGGTGTGGCAATGGCGCCACAGGAAGCCGCGGCGTTTGGGGAAATCGAAGCCCAGACGGATACGCGCACCGGTCAGGCGCGTGAGGATGGCGCTGCGCCATTGATCGGCCAGGTTGACCACCAGATCGTAGCGTTGCGCCTTCAGGCGACGCAGCAGCGCCAGTTCGTGCCCCAGGTGCGCGCGGGTGCCCTGTTTTTTCCATTGACGGTCAATGGCGAACAGCGTCGACAGTTCCGGATTACTGGCCAGCATTTCCTGCGTTTCCTGATACAGCAGCACATCGATCTGCGCCTGCGGGTAGTTTTGCCGCAGGCTGCTGATGACCGGCGTGACCAGCAGCATATCGCCGTGATGGCGCAGTTTTATGATCAAAATACGCTGTACGGATGGGGCGGAAGTTGGGGCTGGCGCGTCGTTCATCATGAGTCGCTTTCTGGGAAACCAATCTTTGATTCTAAATGACACGATCGCATGTGGCTACTGTTGCAAGGTTTTCTTGCCTGGCCGTAAAAAAATCGCCGAGCCGGGGACGAATGCGCTTCAACGTTGTCCAAACCAGGCAGCAAAGTCGTTTGCCCTGGCGAAACGGCCTGCGTAACATAGTGCATTCTGTTGATATCAGGCTCGATATTCATGACTAAACCGGCGTTTCTCATCACCATTGATACCGAAGGCGATAATCTGTGGCAAAACCACGATCGCATCGCGACCGAAAACACGCGTTTCTTGCCGCGCTTTCAGGCATTGTGCGAAAAATACGCCTTCAAACCGGTTTATCTCACCAACTATGAAATGGCGATGGACCCGGCTTATGTCGAGTTTGCGCGCGACGTGATCGCTCGCGGCACGGGTGAAGTGGGCATGCACCTGCATGCCTGGAACAGCCCGCCGCTGACGCCGCTGACCGACGACGACTGGCGCCACAAGCCTTATTTGATCGAGTATCCCGCCGATCAGATCCGCGCCAAGGTCGATCACATGACCAAGCTGCTGGAAGATGCCTTCCAGACCAAAATGCTCAGCCATCGCGCCGGCCGCTGGGCGTTCAACGAATATTATGCCTCGCTGCTGCTGGAGTATGGCTATCAGGTGGACTGTTCGGTGACGCCGCGGGTCAACTGGCAGTTTTCGCCGGGCAATCCGCAGGGCAACGGCGGCACAGACTATAGCCGGTTCCCGTCGCAGGCCTATTTCATCGATCCGCAGAACATCGCCAAACCGGGCGCTTCGTCGTTGCTGGAAGTGCCGATGAGTATCCAGTACAAGCACTCGGCGCTGATGAATGCCTTCAAGCAGGGCTATGACCGGCTGCGCGGCAAGCGGCGTTCGCCGTCCGTCAACTGGCTGCGGCCGAGTGGCGGCAATGTGGCCAAGATGATAAGCGTGGCTGAAACATCGCTGGCGCAGGGGCATGACTACGTCGAATTCATGCTGCACTCCTCCGAATTTATGCCGGGCGGCAGCCCGACGTTCAAAACCGAGCAGGATATCGAAGGGCTGTACCGCGATCTGGAGCAGCTGTTTGACTGGCTGCAGCAGCGCACGGTGGGCATGACGCTGGCCGAGTATTATCAACTTAAAGCGAATTAAGCACGCACATGTCGAAGAAATGGAAAATCAAGGTTGCCGACTGGTTCTTGCGGCGCTATACGGCGAAGTACGGCCGTTTTCAGGATAAGGCGACGTTCGACGGCGCCCAGCAGTTTGACAATATCGTCATCTATTCCACCACGGCGTTGGGCGACTTCATGTTCAACACGCCGGCACTGCGGGCGATGCGGGAACGCTACCCCAACGCGCACATCACGCTGGTGGTGCACAAGAAAAACCGCGAGCTGGTGGAAAACGGCCGCTATTACGATCGCGTGGTGTATTGGGACAGCAAGATCAAGACGATGCGCCCGTTGCTGAAATCGCTGCGCGAACATCAGCCGGATTTGGCGCTGATCCTGCATTCCCATCTGCCTTATGACATCATCAGCGCCGTACTGGCCGGGGCGAAGTACATTATCAGGGATAACTACAGTTCAGGCATTTGCGGGCTGGAGCCTTGGCTAACCAACTACGTCTTCCATTATTACGGCCACTTCGTGCGCCGCAAGCTGGAGCTGATTTCCATTTTGGGCTGCCGCAGCGACGATCCGACGATGGAAATTCCCGTGGATTATCAGCGCGGCGTCAAAAGCAGCGAGCATCCCACCATCGGTTTTCAGCTGGGGGCGTCAACGGAGTCGCGTTGCTGGCCGGTTGCGCACTATGCGCGGCTGGCCGATGAGCTGGTGGCGAAGCACCCAAATGTACGCATCGTGCTGATTGGCGCACCGTTTGACGACGGCAAGGCCAAACAGTTTTTGAGTCTGATCGGCCCGCAAACGCAGGCCTGCGTGGATAACCAGATCGGTAAAACGGGGCTGCAAGGTTTGCTGACGTTGCTCGACAGTTTCCATGTTCTGGTTACCGGCGATACCGGGCCGTTGCATCTGGCGGTGGCGTTGAAGGTGAAAACCATCAGCCTGTTCGTGACCGCCGACTCACGTTCCACCGGGCCGATTCAGGATCCTGAACTGCATCGCATCATTCAGGTGTCTCGTACCGGCTATACGATGCCGCTGGAGGCGGAAAGCCCGATGGGGGTTATCCAGCCGCAGCGGATTTATGACGAGCTGGTCGCGCACGTGCCTTTAGCGCGCTAAAGGCGAGACGACGCATCGGCCGCCCGGCCGATGCGGTTAATGCGGCCTGCGCCCGCGCAGCTTCGAAAGAAAGGTATCCACTCGCGCATAGCGCATCTGGCGGACTTTTTTGCCCGGCACGTCGCTGTTGCGGCAGACAGCGGCGGCGCGGCGCAGGATATGTAGCGTTGCCGGCGCGTAATGGTAATAGCCGTATACCGCCTTCGACATGCTTTTCACCTCGGAAAAGCAGTTGGCCAGCATCAGTGCGGCTAACCGGCGCAGCGGCTCATCCCCGGGATGCTGCGCCACAAAACGCAGCATCTTCTCCATGGCGAACAGCAGATCTTCAATATCTTTGGGTTTGATATTGCGGGTGATGCCCTGGCTGTTGTCCCGATAGAAGTAGAGTTCGCAGTCAAGATGGGCGATGCGGCGAGTTTTGAAATACTGAAAAGGCGTGAAAATCACGTCTTCGTAGCGCCTGCCGTCTTCGAACGCTTCCCCTTCCAGCAGCGTGCGTTTATATACCCGGCTCCAGAGATGCCACATCGAGCGTGCAAACAGCGGTTGCAGGCAGCCGAGCCCCAACTGTGAAAAGTCGTAGGCTGCGGGCTGCGCCGCGCGGTTATCCGCTGTCGACGGATGTTCGGTGAACTTCTGATAATTAAAATCGATCAGGTCATATTCACCGGCGATCAACAGGGGGCGCAGGATCGCCAGATAGTCGTCGCTCAGCAGATCGTCGCCGTCGAGAAAGGTGACATAGCGCCCGGTGGCCCGCTGTAGCCCGACGTTGCGGGCGTGCGCAATGCCGCCGTTGGCCTGTGAAGTAAGGACCGCGCGCGGATGCCGCCGCTGCGCCAGATAGTGGCTGACCAGCGCGCCGGAGGCGTCGGTGGAGCCATCGTCGATGATCACCACCTCGATATCGTCGCCAATCTGTACAAATAACGAATCCAGCGCAGCGATAACGAACGCTTCATTATTATAAAACGGCACGATAACGCTGAGCAGCGGCTGCTGAGGATTCACAAGGCGGGCTCCTGAACTGGGGGCTGTTTCGTAACGGAAAGAACGGCGGCGATCAGCGCCAGGCAGAACATGACGGTGCCTTCCGTGCTGAAGAAGATGACGTCGCTCAGGCCGTAAACGAACAGGCTGGCGCTGACGCTCAGCAGTAACGCGTTGCGCTGCGGCCGGAACGAAGAGAAGAGCAGGCCGGCGTAGAGCGCCAGCAGCAGCAGTGCGCCCCAGACGCCCTTGAGCGAGTAGGTTTCCAGCAGTTCGTTGTGCAGGTGAACGTTGATGTAGGGCATGACGCCGTACAGATGTGGCTGCTGCGCGACGATGGTGCGGATCTCTTCACCGCGTTGTTCGGCGGATTGGCCCCAAGGGGCTTGTGAACCAGTACGCCATGCCAGCGTTTGCATCGACAGCCGGGAAATGATCGAGTTATCTATCTCGGGTTTATCGATCAGTTGCATGTTGGTTTTGAAGTCGGCAATGCGTTGTTCAATCTGCGCTTTAAAGACGAATCCGCAGATGAGCAGCAATAATGGCACCGAGGAGACCAGCAAAAACTTGTGTTTTCTGGATACCAGATGCTTGGTCGCCAGCAGCGACAGGCAAACCGCCACCGGGTAAACCAGCATGGCCGCGCGCGTGCCGGTGAGCACCAGCGCAGAGAAGGACAGCAGGAACGCCGCAATGTACAACACCAGACGGTAGCGGGTGCGCAGCATCAGGATGGCTTGCATCATCACCAGATCGATGGCGGTCATCAGGTAGGCAACGACCGTGGCGCGATCGAAGTTGAGCTCCACGCGCGGAATATCCAGCCGCAGCCCCTGATAGAGTGAATAACCGTTGACCGCCAGACCGGTAATGAGGGCCACGACAACGAGCAGGCGCTGCACGCACAACCGCTCATTAAGCGCAATCAGCAGGATGAAGGCGGTTGCCAGTTGGAGTTTACCGGTCGACATATAAGAGCGGTAAATGTTGATGTATTCACCCGGCTGTTTGAAGTGGTGCATCCAGAGGATGGTTCCCATGCCTACGCTGAACATCAGCGCGGGCAGCAGCAGATTTCTAACGTTGCTGAAGTAGTAGCGCGGATACAGGCAAACGGCGATAAAGGCGATGTAGCTGGAAACATAAAACAGATTGCGTCCGGTCGCGGAACCGAAAGGAATGGTGCAAAAAGCGATGGCGCACCCCAGATAGATCAGATAGCTAAAGGCAGGGTGCGGTGTTCTGTGTTTTAACATTGGGCGTGTTTTCCGGCTCACGTTTTAATTAAGCGATGAAGGAGCGCAGCGTGTCGTCGAACTCAACTTTGAACTGAGCATAGTTGAAATGATCCGCAGGATAGCGCTGCGCATTTCGGCTCAGAGTCTGGTAGGTTTCTCGCTCCAGCAATTTCTCAACGGCATCTGCACAGTCGATATGCGACAGCAGCTTGGGCGCCACCAGGCTGTCGGTCTGCGGATCGTAGACCTCATGCGGGAAGTCGACCTCGATATCGGTGAGCTGCCGGTGTTGTTCGATGGTGACCGACGGCGTCAGGCCAAGGCCGCAGACCCCGTCCCTGACCGCTTCCGGCTGGCCGTCGACCCGCGGGAAAATGACCGGCACGCCGAAATAGAGCGATTCCATGCAGGACAAGCCGAACGGCTCGGTGATTGGCGTGCTCATGTAGATGTGCGTGCGATTGAAGAAACCGGCGACGTCATCCTGATAACCGCTGAAGGTGACGCGATCGCCGAGCTGCAGCCGTGCCGCCAGCGCTTCGAACGCCGCGCGATCCGGCCCTTTGCCGGCCACTTCCAGCGTGACGTCATGCCCGCGCCGCAGCAGTTCCTGCATCATCAATAATGAAACGCTGATGCCTTTCAGGCTGACCAGGCGTGAAGCAGTGCCGATCCTGACCGGCTGCGACAGCGTTTTCGGCGCAGCGTCGATCCCCGCCGGCGTCTTGATGCGGTTGATCACCACGTGATTTGGGCAAGGCAGATTAAAGCGCAGCGCCATCACCCGTTTCGACGCGTGTGAGGCGGAAATGACGCCGTCCAGCATGGCGAAGAAACGCAGCGTCTTTTTATTCTTGGGGTAACGCCAGGAGCAGCCGTGATCGTAGTAAACCAGCTTGCCGCGCTTGGGTTTGGCCGCCAGCCCCGGCACCAGGTCCCAGACGATCACCACGTCAGCGTTCGCCCGTTCAATTTTCCGTTTCAGCAAAAATTTGCGCAGGAATTGCGGGCAACGCAACGGCAGCGCATTGATAAGGCGGTTGGCGAAGGTGACGGGCTGATGCGCCGGCAACTGGCGGCGGATCTCTTCGCCAATGTCGCCGCTGATGCACAGGACCTGGTTGCTGCCGTCGGTGGTATCGTTGATGTACTGCAGGAACAGGCGCTCGACGCCGCCCATTTTACCCAGGTTGATAATGTGCAGTTTTTTCATGCTATAACCTTTTGCAACGCCTGCCATGCCGTATCGGCGTCGATTGTCGCCATGCTTTTTTCCGGCGAAATCAGCGAGTGCTGATTTTGCCCGTAACCGCCGATCAGGCCGGGATCGGTCGGCCCGAACAGCGTGATGTTCGGTTTGTCGAGCGCGGCGGTCAAATGGCTGAGCCCGGTATCGACCGAGACCACACCCCTGGCGCCGGCCAGCACCTCGGCCACCTGCTGCAGGCTGAGTTTCGGCATCACCTCGACATGTGGAAAACCTTCCGCCAAGCGCAGCGCGCGCTGATGTTCATGCTCTGCGCCCCACGGCAGTTTGATCTTCAGCCCGCTGTCCGCCGCCAGCGCGATCAGCTCACGCCAGTTTTGCTCCGGCCAATGCTTATCGTCACGGGTCGTCGCGTGCAGAAACACCAAATACTGCCCGGCATCGGCCGGCGGGCGGCTGAGAAAGCGTGCGGCGATGGCGTAATCGCCGTAGCTGCCCGGTTTATCGTAGCCGAGGCTTTTGGCGAACAGTTCGCGCGTGCGTTCCACCGCGTGCTGCTGTTTGTCTACCTCATGGCGCACGTTGTAGAACCAGCTGGCGAACGGCTCGCGCGCGCTCTTGCAGTCCGGGCCATGTTTGTTGCCTTTGGCGATGCGCGTGATCAGCGCGGCGCTTTTGATCAGGCCCTGCGCGTCGATCACCACGTCGTAACGGCGTTCTTGCAGCGCGCGCTTGAAGTCGCAGCGCTGTTGCCGAGTATCGTTGCCGAACCAGTTTTTTCGCCAGCGGCGAATGGCCACCGGGATCACGCGATCTACCGCCGGGTGCCAGGTGGGGATTTGGCTGAAGCCTTCTTCCACCACCCAGTCGAAGCGGATATCGGGAATGGCCTGCAGCGCGTCGGTCAGGGCGGGCAGCGTATGCAGCACGTCCCCCATCGAGGAGGTTTTTACAATTAACACCTGCATGACTATTCCTCGCTGGCGACAAGTAACGGCGTCAGCGCATCCAACACTTGCTGCGGCTGAATATCGATCAAACTTTGGTGGTATCCCTGCTCGGCATCGCCCTTACGCACCTTGTGGTAGCCGCTGATCAGGCGAATGACCCGCGCCTTGTCGGAAAGCGGCGGCGTGAAGTCGGGGCTGCTTGGGCCGTATAAGGCTATCAGCGGTTTGTTCAACGCTGCGGCAACGTGCATTAAACCGGAGTCGTTGCTGACCACCGCCCGGCAGGCTGCGATCAGGATAACTGCTTGCTCCAGCTGGGTTTTCCCGGCCAGATTAAGGCAGAAATCGCGGGCGTCGTCCTGCAATGCGGCGCGGATCTGTTCGCCGGCCTCATGGTCTTTTGCCGAACCGAACAGCGCGATTTGATAGCCGCCCTCGATCAGCCGCTGAGCCAGAGCTGCGTAGTGATAGTGCGGCCAGCGCTTGGCGGGGCCGAACTCCGCGCCTGGGCAGAAGCCGACGATCGGGCGGCTGTCGGTCAGGTTGAAGGCCGCGGTGGTGTCGGCGATCTCTTCGTCGCTCACCTGCAGCCGCGGCCACAGCAGCGGCTGCGGCAGATCGTCGGCGCGCAGAACGCGGCCTTTGTCATAGGCCAGCGCCACATAGCGTTGCACCATCAACGGGAAGGCGGTCTTGTCGAGCACGCGGACGTCGTTCAGCAGGCCGTAGCGCATTTCGCCCCGCCAGCCGATGCGCTGCGGGATATCGGCGAAGAAGGGCACCAGCGCGGATTTGAACGAGTTGGGCAGAACGTAAGCGCGATCGTAACGGTTGGCGCGCAGAGCGCGCCCCAGGCGGCGGCGCTCGCCGAGCCCCAGCGCGCCGTGGCCCAGCGGCATCGCCAGCGCCTGATTGACTTCCGGCATGCGCGCCAGCAACGGGCGGCACCAGGCCGGCGCCATCACATCGATCTCCGCCGACGGGTATTCGGCCTTCAGGGTGCGATAGAGACTTTGCGACATCATCATGTCGCCAACCCAAGAAGGGCCGATAACCAGTATTTTCATACCCAGCGTTAATTCCTTCAGCTTATGCGGTGCGGTTCAACCAGGCCATGTACTCTTTCACGCCTTCGGCGACCGTTTTGAACGGTGCGTTGTAGCCGGCGGCGCGCAGCTTGGTCAGATCGGCCTGGGTGTACGCCTGATAGCGGCCTTTCAGCTTCTCCGGGAACTCGATGTATTCCACAGCGCCTTTCTGATGGAAGTCCACCACCGCGTCGGCTACCGCCTGGAAGGTTTCCGCTCGGCCGGTGCCGCAGTTGAAGATGCCGGATTTGCCGGTTTCCCAGAACCACAGGTTAACCGCCGCAACGTCGCCGACGTAGATGAAGTCACGCTTGAAGTTTTCGCTGCCGGCGAACAGTTTCGGGTTTTCGCCGCGGTTGATCTGGGTATTCAGGTGGAAGGCGACGCTGGCCATGCTGCCTTTGTGGCCTTCGCGCGGGCCATAAACGTTGAAGTAGCGGAAGCCGCAGATCTGCGAGTCCGCTTCCGGCAGGATCTCGCGCACGTACTGATCGAACAGGAATTTGGAGTAGCCGTAAACGTTGAGCGGCGCTTCATACTCACGCTCTTCGATGAACTCTTCGCGGCCGCCGTAAGTGGCGGCGGAGGAGGCATACAAGAACGGGATTTCGCGATCCAGGCAGTAGTGCAGCAGGTCTTTGGAGTACTGATAGTTATTGTCCATCATGTACTTGCCGTCCCACTCGGTGGTCGCGGAGCAGGCGCCTTCGTGGAACACCGCTTCGATATCGCCCAGATCGTCGCCGGCCACGATGCTGGCGATAAAGTCTTCTTTATCGATATAGTCGGCGATGTCCAGATCGACCAGGTTGACGAACTTGGTG
Organism: Serratia sp. CY71090; assembly: GCF_052166845.1. Lineage (NCBI taxonomy): Bacteria > Pseudomonadati > Pseudomonadota > Gammaproteobacteria > Enterobacterales > Yersiniaceae > Serratia > Serratia sp. CY71090. The sequence continues at coordinate 58,486 of NZ_JBJNOA010000014.1, forward strand.
CCGTCTTTCAGGTTATCCACCACCAGGATATCGCGATATCCCTTGTCGTTCAGTGCCTTAATGATGTTGCTGCCGATCATGCCGGCGCCGCCTGTGACGATAATCATTGGGTTACCCCTGCTAAGCTGCCTGGCGGGGCACAATGCCCCACGCTCAATGGCGGTTATAATAGCATTTCATGCCGCGGCAAACAGCGGAAGGGCTCCGAATATCCCGCATTGCCATTGAAGTCCGCCGTTTGCCGTGATATCTGCTGCAATTTTAATATTCTCTCCCGCGCATTCTCGTCAGTTTGGTTACAAATCAGTAAAATATGCCGCAAATAGCCCAATCCTGGAGATAACCGAATGTCAGCGTCTTTTTATCAGCAGTTGGAACAACAGCTTGCCGCCACGCGCAGTGAAGGGCTGTTCAAGGAAGAACGCATCATCACCTCCGCGCAACAGGCGGATATCGCCGTCGCCGACGGCAGCCATGTGATCAACTTCTGCGCCAATAACTACCTGGGCCTGGCCAACCACCCGGCGCTGATCGCCGCCGCCAAGTCGGGCATGGACAGCCACGGTTTCGGCATGGCGTCGGTGCGCTTCATCTGCGGCACCCAGGACAGCCACAAGCAGCTGGAACAGAAACTGGCGGCCTTTTTGGGCATGGAAGACGCGATCCTGTACTCCTCTTGCTTCGACGCCAACGGCGGGCTGTTCGAAACCCTGCTCGGCCCGGAAGACGCCATTATCTCCGATGCGCTGAACCACGCGTCGATCATTGACGGCGTGCGCCTGTGCAAGGCCAAGCGCTATCGCTATGCCAATAACGACATGACCGAGCTGGCCGCGCAGCTGAAGCAGGCCAAAGCCGACGGCGCGCGTCACATCCTGATCGCCACCGACGGCGTCTTCTCTATGGACGGCGTGATCGCCAACCTGAAAGGGGTTTGCGATCTGGCGGACGAATACCAGGCGCTGGTGATGGTGGATGACTCTCACGCGGTGGGCTTTGTCGGCGCCAACGGGCGCGGCACCCATGAATACTGCGAAGTGATGGGCCGCGTCGATATCATCACCGGTACGTTAGGCAAAGCGCTGGGCGGCGCGTCCGGCGGCTACACCGCCGCCAAGAAAGAAGTGGTGGAGTGGCTGCGCCAGCGTTCGCGCCCGTACCTGTTCTCCAACTCGCTGGCGCCGGCGATCGTCGCCGCGTCGATCAAAGTGCTGGAACTGCTGGAAGAGGGCGATGCCCTGCGCGATCGCCTGTGGGCCAATGCGCGTCTGTTCCGCGAAAAAATGACCGCCGCCGGCTTCACGTTGGCCGGCGCCGATCACGCCATCATCCCGGTGATGCTGGGTGAGGCGAAGTTGGCGCAGGAATTCGCCAATGCGTTGCTCAAGGAAGGCATCTATGTGACCGGTTTCTTCTATCCGGTGGTGCCGAAAGGCCAGGCGCGCATCCGCACCCAGATGTCCGCCGACCACACCCCGGAGCAAATCGAACGCGCAGTGGCGGCGTTTACACGTATCGGTAAGGATCTTGGCGTTATTGCATAAGGTAAAACCATGAAAGCACTGTCAAAACTGAAAGCGGAAGAAGGGATTTGGATGACCGACGTGCCTCAGCCGGAGCTGGGCCACAACGACATCATGATCAAAATCCGCAAAACCGCGATCTGCGGCACCGATGTGCATATCTACAACTGGGACGAGTGGTCGCAAAAGACCATTCCGGTTCCGATGGTGGTCGGCCATGAATACGTGGGCGAAGTGGTGGCGATCGGTCAGGAAGTCAAAGGCTTCAACATCGGCGATCGCGTGTCCGGCGAAGGCCATATCACCTGCGGCCACTGCCGCAACTGCCGCGGCGGCCGCACGCACCTGTGCCGCAACACCGTCGGCGTGGGCGTGAACCGCCCGGGCAGCTTCGCGGAATACCTGGTGATCCCGGCGTTCAACGCCTTCAAGATCCCGGATAACATCTCCGACGAACTGGCTTCGATCTTTGATCCGTTCGGTAACGCAGTGCATACCGCGCTGTCGTTCGATCTGGTTGGGGAAGACGTGCTGGTGTCCGGCGCCGGCCCGATCGGCATCATGGCGGCGGCGGTGTGCAAACACGTCGGCGCCCGCCATGTGGTGATCACCGACGTTAACGAATACCGCCTGGAACTGGCGCGCAAGATGGGCGTGACCCGTGCGGTGAACGTCAGCAAGGAAAACCTCAGCGACGTGATGGCCGAACTGGGCATGACCGAAGGGTTCGACGTCGGCCTGGAAATGTCCGGCGCGCCGCCGGCGTTCCGCACGCTGCTCAATGCGATGAACCACGGCGGGCGCATCGCCATGCTGGGCATTCCGCCTTCGGATATGTCGATCGACTGGAATCAGGTCATCTTCAAAGGGCTGTTTATCAAAGGGATTTACGGCCGTGAAATGTTCGAGACCTGGTACAAGATGGCGGCGCTGATCCAGTCCGGCCTGGATTTGACCCCGATCATCACCCACCGTTTCTCGATCGACGAGTTCCAGCAGGGCTTCGACGCCATGCGCTCCGGCAAGTCGGGCAAAGTGGTGCTGAGCTGGGATTGATCTCGGCAGGCGTGAAAAGGGCCGGAATTCCGGCCCTTTTTTTATGTTTGCGGTTTGGTTTGCGTCCAGTGCTGCCAATGACGCTTGATGAAGGTCACCGGCGGCGAGGTGGCAATGCTGTCGGCGATAACGCCCAGCGCGGTGCCGGCGCTGGCTTTTTCCTTCGGCGGTTTGACCTTGCACTGCTTGATGCCGCCGCTGAACGGGTTCTTCGGCTGCGGTTTTTGCGGTTTGACCGGCGGCGGGACGTAGCTGCCACCGCCATTGCCCTGCGGTTCGTTCAGCAGCGCGCTCGGTTTGACCAGCACGATATCGGCGGGCAGCGACGGCAGCATCTGCTGCAGCACCTTCACCGTCGCCGGGCGCGGGTGGCCGATGGCGATGGCGGATCCGTTGCGCCGCGCCAATTCGACCGCGCGGTTGAACTGGCGGCGGATGTCGGCTTCGTTCGCGGTATCGTCGAGGAACACCCTGCGTTTGATCACTTTCACGCCGGTGCCGGCCGCGGCGCGGGTCGCCTGGCTGCTGCCGATGGTCATGCTGTCGAGGAAGTACAGGCGGTAGCTTTCGAGCGCCTGCATCACTTTCTGCATGCCCGGCAGGCTGGAGGTCATGGCGCTGCCCATGTGGTTGTTCATGCCGACCGCGTAGGGCACGTTGTTCACCGCGTTGCGGATGATGCGCTGTATCTCGTCGCTGCTCATGGAAGGCTGCAGGGTATCGCGTTCCAGCGGCTGCTTGCTGAGCGGCGTCATCGGCATGTGGATCAAGACTTCGCGGCCCTGGCTGTGGGCGCGGGTGGCCATCAGGCGGGCATGCGGCGCGTTGGGCAACACTGCGACCGAGATCGCCGTCGGCATTTGCAGCACCGCGTTTTCTTCGTGAGGGCGGTAGCCCACGTCATCGATGACGATGGAGAGTTTTCCTGCCTGCGCAGCGTAAACCTGCAGCAGACAGCCGATTAACAAAGCTGTACGGGTTTTGACATAACGCAAATCTATCTTCCCAACCACGGCAGTGGGTTAACCGCCTGTCCCTGACGACGGATTTCGAAATAGAGCGACGGCGTTCCCTGGCCGCCGCTGGTGCCGACCAGAGCGATCGGCTGGCCGGCGCGCACCTGCGCCCCGACGTTGACCAACGCGCTTTGGTTGTAGCCGTACACGCTCATGTCGCCTTTACCGTGTTCGACCACCACCATCAGGCCATAGCCTTGCAGCCAGTCGGCCAGCAGCACGCGGCCATCGGCGACGGCTTTCACTTCGCTGCCTTCGCGGGCTTCGATCACCATGCCTTTCCAGCGTAGCTCGCCCTGCTGCTGCTCGCCAAAGCCGTGCAGCGTGCGGCCGCGCACCGGCCACATCAGCTGGCCGGCCGGACGACCGAGGCCGCCGGTTCGCGCCATCAGCGAGCGATCGGCTTCGCTAGGTTTGTAGGTGGTGCCGGTTTTCTTCGCCTGCTGTTCCTTGATGCGCACCTGTTCGCGCACTTTGGCCGCTTCACGCGCTTCGCGTTCGGCGCGCGCACGGGCTTCGCGCTCCGCCCGAGCGATCTTGTCGCGCATGCGGGCTTCGTTCTGGCGCAGTTCCACCAGGCGTTGTTGGTCTTTTTCCAGCGAGGCTTCCAGCGCGGTCAGCGTTTTCTTGCGGGCGCCGCGCGCCTGCTCCAGCTTCTGCTGCTGTGTCTGTTGCTCGCTCAGTAAGGATTTTTGCTGGCCCTGTTTGGCCACCAGCGTGGTTTTTTGCTTCGCCAGCTCGGTGCGGGTCTGTTTCAACTCTTCGATGGTTTTCTGGCGCGCTTCGTTCAGATAGCCGAAATAGGCCAGAATACGTTCGCTGCGCTGGCTTTCTTCACCGCTGAGGATCAGCTGCACGGCGCTGTGCTGCCCTTGCCGGAAGGCGGCATCGAGCTGTTTGGCGAGGAGATTTTGCTGGGTCGATTGCTGCTTTTGCAGTTTGGCGATCGAGGCGTTCAGGCCGGAAATGTCCTTGCCTAACTGGGTGAGCGTGCCCTGGGTGTCGCGCAACTGGCGGCTGGCCTGGGCGATGGTTTTTTCCTGCTGCCGCAGCTGATCCTGCAGCGAGCTGCGCTGCTGTTGCTGCTGCTTCACCGCTTTTTCTTTCTCGGCGATGCTCTGCTGAATGTCTTTCAGCTGGGATTTATTGTCTTCCGCCGCCTGGCCGGCGAGCGGCAACAGCAAGACGCCAGCGCAAAATACGCTGGCGCACATGGCGGTGAACGTCCTTGGCGCGGTGCGTTCAGGCAGCGGCCGGCTGCCTGCGTTTGCGCTTCGGGTTACCCTTGATAGTGCAAAAAACGCCTTCTCCCTCATGGAGAAGGATTATTCCACGATGAACAGCGGCTTACCAGTCATCTCTTGCGGGATTTCCATTCCCATCAGCGTTAACAGGGTTGGCGCGATGTCCGAAAGCTTGCCGCCTTCGACCGCGCGCGCCGGTTTGCCGACGTAAATCAGCGGCACCGGCAGGCTGGTGTGGGCGGTGTGCGCCTGGCCGGTGGCCGGATCGCGCATCTGCTCGGCGTTGCCGTGATCGGCGGTGATCAGCAGTTGGCCGTCGACGTCGCGCACCGCGTCAACCACCTGAGCGATGCAGGCGTCCAGCGTTTCCACCGCTTTGACCGCCGCTTCATACACGCCGGTATGCCCCACCATGTCGCCGTTCGGGTAGTTGCAGATGATGGCGTCGTATTTGCCGCTGCGGATGGCGCTCAGCAGCTTGTCGGTCAGTTCGGCGGCGCTCATCTCCGGCTGCAGATCATAGGTGGCGACCTGCGGCGAGTTGACCAGCACGCGGTCTTCGCCCTTGAACGGCGCTTCCACGCCGCCGTTATAGAAGAAGGTGACGTGGGCGTATTTTTCGGTTTCCGAGATGCGCAACTGGGTTTTGTCGTGCTTCATCAGCCATTCGCCGAAGGTGTTGGCCAGCGGCGCCGGCGGATAGGCGCAGGCGGTCGCGATGTCGGCGGCGTATTCGGTCAGCATCACGAAATCGCCGAACTGCACCTGCTTGGCGCGCGGGAAACCGTCGAAGTCGGCGTTCACGAAAGCGCGGGTGATCTGGCGCGCGCGGTCGGCGCGGAAGTTCATGAAGATCAACGCGTCGCCGTCCTGCATTGCGGCATCGGCCTCACCGGCGGCGCGGATCACGGTCGGTCTGACGAACTCGTCGTTTTCACCGCGCTGATAAGCGGCCTGCAGGCCGGCGATCGCATCCTCGGCCACGGAATCGCCTTTGGCTGCGGTCAGCAGGTCATAGGCCAGCTGCACGCGATCCCAGCGGTTGTCGCGGTCCATCGCGTAGTAGCGGCCGATCAGCGAGGCGATGCGCCCGACGCCCAATGCGGCGAAGGCGTCGCGGCAGCGTTGCAGCGGGGCTTCGGCGCTGCGCGGCGGCGTGTCGCGCCCGTCGAGGAAGGCATGCAGATAAATGGCTTTGGCGCCGCGTTGAGCGGCCAGCTTGATCATGGCCAGGATGTGCTCGTCATGGCTGTGCACGCCGCCCGGCGACAGCAGGCCCATGATATGCACCGCCTTGCCGGCCGCTACGGCCTTATCGACGGCGGCGGTCAGCACCGGGTTGGTAAAGAAGTCGCCGTCGGCGATCGCTTTGTCCAGCCGGGTCAGATCCTGGTACACGATGCGCCCGGCGCCCAGATTGACATGGCCGACTTCGGAGTTGCCCATTTGCCCATCGGGCAGGCCGACATCCAGCCCGGAGGCGGCGATCAGCGTATGCGGCTGCTCCCGCCACAGACGATCCATCACCGGGGTGCCGGCGTTCAGGATCGCGTTGTCCTGCCGCTCTTCACGGTGGCCGTAACCGTCCAGGATCACCAGGACCATCGGTTTTTTGTTGTTCGACATTGCATTGACCTCTTATGAACTTTTTAAGCTGCGAATAGCCATGCGCCCGCCGCAAGCATGGCTATTCGCCCTCGAAAAACCGGCTGATTTTACACCGCCGCCGGCGATAAATAGCCCAAAGAGATCAAGGTTGCGGCGAATCGCGCGGGCTTTTATGCTCTGACGTCGGGAATTTCTCAGCGCAGCCCGCAGTTTCTACAATCGCGCTTGCTTATTGGCTGTATTTGCCGCACTCGGCAGGTATACTCTGGAACCTTGACTTATTTATCCCTTAACTGACGGGAGTTGTTACACCCCATGCTGCAAGAAATTATGCCATTCGTAAGCAGACACCCTATTCTGAGCCTGGCTTGGATCGCTCTGCTGGTCGCCGTGATCGTCATGACCTTCAAAAGCCGTTTCTCCAAGGTCAAAGAGATCGCCCGCGGTGAAGCCATTCGCCTGATCAACAAAGAAGAAGCCGTGGTGGTCGACACCCGCAGCCGCGACGATTTCCGCCGTGGTCACCTGGCCAACGCCATCAACCTGACCGCCAGCGAAATCAAAAACGGCAGCCTGGGCGAGCTGGAAAAACACAAAGCGCAGCCGATCATCGTCGTGTGCGCCAACGGCACCGCCTCCCGCGAGCCGGCGGAGAACCTGAGCAAGGCCGGTTTTGAAAAGGTGACTATGCTGAAAGACGGCATTGCCGGCTGGAGCGGAGAAAACCTGCCGCTGGTGCGCGGTAAGTAACCGTTTAACCTATTTGAGGTGGCAATCCATGGCTAACATTGATATCTACACCAAAGCGACCTGCCCGTTCTGCCATCGCGCCAAGGCGCTGTTGAACAGCAAGGGCGCGGCGTTTAACGAGATCGCCATCGACGGCGATAACGCCAAGCGCGAAGTGATGATCGAGCGCAGCGGGCGCACCACCGTGCCGCAGATTTTCATCGACGGCCGGCATATCGGCGGCTGCGATGATTTATATGAACTCGATGCTCGCGGCGGCCTGGATCCGCTGCTTTAAGCAGCTTGCCGGTTCACCGAGTGTCAATAAGGACGTTTAACCAAGGGTATTACTCACATGTCAGAACAAAACAGCACCGAAATGGCTTTCCAGATCCAACGTATCTATACCAAGGATATCTCCTTCGAAGCGCCGAACGCGCCGCAGGTTTTCCAGCAGGAATGGCAGCCGGAAGTTAAACTTGATCTGGATACCGCGTCCAGCCAGCTGGCTGACGAAGTGTATGAAGTGGTACTGCGCGTAACCGTGACGGCGACCCTGGGCGAAGAGACGGCGTTCCTGTGCGAAGTGCAGCAGGCGGGCATCTTCTCGGTAGCAGGCATCGAAGGCACGCAGCTGGCGCATTGCCTGGGCGCATACTGCCCGAACATTTTGTTCCCGTATGCGCGCGAGTGCATCACCAGCCTGGTTTCCCGCGGCACCTTCCCGCAGCTGAATCTGGCACCGGTCAACTTTGACGCGCTGTTCATGAACTATCTGCAGCAGCAGGCGGAAGGCGAAGGTGCCGCACCACATCAGGATGCCTGATGAACACCGTCAATGCTTCAATGACTGTTATCGGTGCCGGCTCGTACGGCACCGCATTGGCCATCACGCTGGCGCGTAACGGCCACACCGTGGTGCTGTGGGGGCACAACCCCGCGCAAATTCAAACGTTGCAGCGCGATCGCTGCAATCAGGCGTTTCTGCCCGATGTTCCCTTCCCCGATACCCTGCTGCTCGAAGCCGATTTGGCGCGTGCGCTGGCCGCCAGCCGCGACGTGCTGGTGGTGGTGCCGAGCCACGTGTTCGGCGACGTGCTGCGCCAGCTGAAGCCGCATCTGCGCCCGGATGCCCGCATCGTGTGGGCCACCAAGGGGTTGGAAGCGGAAACCGGCCGGTTGCTGCAGGACGTGGCGCGTGAGGCGCTGGGCGAGACGATCCCGCTGGCGGTGCTCTCCGGGCCGACGTTCGCCAAAGAGCTGGCCGCCGGCCTGCCGACGGCGATCGCGCTGGCGGCGACCGATGCGCAGTTCGCCGACGATCTGCAACAGCTGCTGCACTGCGGCAAGAGCTTCCGCGTCTACAGCAATCCCGACTTCATCGGTGTGCAGCTTGGCGGCGCAGTGAAGAATGTGATCGCCATCGGCGCCGGCATGTCCGACGGCATCGGTTTCGGCGCCAATGCCCGTACCGCGTTGATTACGCGCGGGCTGGCGGAAATGAGCCGTCTGGGTTCTGCGCTGGGCGCCGATCCTTCGACGTTCATGGGCATGGCGGGGCTGGGGGATCTGGTGCTAACCTGCACGGACAACCAGTCGCGCAACCGTCGCTTCGGCATTATGCTGGGGCAGGGTAAAGGCGTGCAGGAAGCGCAGGACAGTATCGGTCAGGTGGTCGAGGGCTATCGCAATACCAAAGAGGTGTTGGCGTTGGCGCAGCGGCACGGTGTGGAAATGCCGATCACCGAACAGATTTATCAGGTGCTTTACTGCCACAAGGACGCTCGCGAAGCGGCGCTGAGCCTGCTGGGGCGAGCCCGAAAGGACGAAAAACCCAGCGCGTGACATAAAACGATATGTCGGGGCAGCTGAATGCTGACCCCGCAAATGACCTGGGCTGCTTCGCGCTACCGTGTGAAGCGGCCCGTTTGGCAAGGCAGAGGGGTATGTGATGTCGTCAGAAGAGTTGGAACAGGTCTGGAACAGCATTAAATCAGAAGCGCGAGCACTGGCTGATTGTGAACCGATGCTGGCCAGCTTTTTCCATGCGACGTTGCTCAAGCACGAGAACCTGGGCAGCGCGCTCAGCTATATGCTGGCCAACAAGCTGGCCACGCCGATCATGCCCGCCATCGCGGTGCGCGAGGTGGTGGAAGAGGCCTACAAGTCTGACAACCAGATGATCGTTTCGGCGGCGCGCGATATCCTCGCGGTGCGCCTGCGCGACCCGGCGGTCGATAAATACTCCACGCCGCTGCTTTACCTGAAGGGGTTCCATGCGCTGCAGGCTTACCGCATCGGTCACTGGCTGTGGCAGCAAGGGCGGCAGGCGCTGGCTATCTACCTGCAAAATCAAATTTCCGTCGCCTTTGGCGTGGACATCCATCCGGCGGCGACCATCGGTTGCGGCATCATGCTCGATCACGCCACCGGCATCGTGATCGGTGAAACGGCGGTGGTGGAGAACAACGTCTCTATCCTGCAGTCGGTCACCCTGGGCGGTACCGGTAAAACCAGCGGCGACCGTCACCCGAAAATCCGTGAAGGGGTGATGATTGGCGCAGGCGCCAAAATTCTCGGCAATATCGAAGTGGGCAAGGGCGCGAAGATCGGCGCGGGCTCGGTGGTCTTGCAGGCGATACCGCCGCACACCACCGCCGCCGGCGTGCCGGCGCGCATCGTCGGGCGGCCGGAGAGCGATACGCCGTCGATGGATATGGACCAATACTTCAACGGCACCAACCACGGCTTCGAGTATGGCGACGGCATCTAAGCCGTGGTTGCGGGTTCATTCAGGGGGAGCTTCGGCTCCCCCTGTGTTTTTCAGGCGGTGGTCAGCCCTGTTTCGGGAACGTGACGATGTCGTTGACCATGTCATCGATCGCCGCTTTGACTTCTTGTTCCGTGACTGGCGCGCTGTCGTTGTTGACGGTTTTGCCGTAACTCTTGCGCACCACTTCCAGCACCGTTTTACCGCTATCCTGATCGATCAACTGCGCTTCCAGGAACAGCGTGGTGTTTTGCGTCCGGTGGCCAGTGGCGGCCATGGTGCTGGCCACCACGGCCGCTACCGGCACCACTTCATAGAATTTCATATCCTCATCTTCGGCAGACACGGCGGTAATCGCGACTTTGGCCAACAGCACGCGGGAACCTGTCGGGTTATTCAAAACGGTAGTGCGCTCGGCCACCGCTTTTCTCACGCTTTGGTCGGTATAGTTTCTAATTTTGTCCAGCGTTTGTTGGCTGACGCGGGCGGTGGGTTTAGCCGCCGGGTAATAAACCACGGGAGCGACATACACGCCGCGATAATTCGACTCTTTAAAGTTGGGATCGATCCAACGCAGCGTTTTATGGCCGCTTGGCGAGCTGGTTTCCTGCAGCTTGCTGTAGTCCGGCAGGAACCCCGAATATTGATTCGTTTGGGTGACTTTGGACGAGCAGCCCGCCAGCAACAGGCCCGCCGCCAGAACCGCCATGGCAACGCTCAAACGTTGTTTCTTCATATGGTTTCCTATGATGAGTGGTGATTACCCTTACAAAACATAGCGCATTATCTGCGCCTCATCGGGCTTTTTCGGGGCCGGGCGTGCCCTGTTGCGGCCTTTTTTCAGGATCGTGATGCGCCGCCGGTTTTCGCCGCCAGTGCCGGTGATAAGGCGGCGAGCAAGGCGTCCGCTCTGACCAGCGCCTGGCGTTGCTCAGCTTGCCACCGGGGCAACAAGGGCCAGAGATCCGCCTGATGCTCGGCTTGCAGGCACCAAACCTCCCGGTCGTGCCAATCACCGAGGGCGTTCTGCGCCGCTTTCAGGCTCGCCATCGCGGCGGGAGAGAGGGGAAGGCTCTGCGGATAGGCTTCAGCCGCGTAACGCAGGCGTTTTATCAGCAGCCTCAGGCGGTGGCGATCGTAGCCGGTATCGGCCAATGCCCGGCGCAATTGCCGTTGTTGGCGCTGCAGGCGTCGGTTCACACGGTGTTTGGCAGCGCGTTGCGCGCTGCGGCGAAAGCGGCGCGGCCAGGCGTGCAAAAGCGAGGGAAAACCGATGAGCTGCGGATGGGCGAGCAGTTGACGGCAGCGGGCCTGAAATTCGCTCTGGCGCACGTTGGCCTGCCAATCGAGGCGATGACGCGCCAGTTCGGCGATCAGCACCTCGAGATCGCGCAGCGGCGTCGTGAGCCTGCCCAATTCGGCGGCGGCCCGATCGAGCCGGGTTGCGCCGGGGCAGCCGCGTAACGGGCGCAGCAGGCTGCGAATGCGGCGCAGACAGACGCGCAAGTCGTGCAGCGCTTCGCTGTCTTGCGCCTGTTGCAGCCGCAACAGCGCCTCGTTCAGCGCCGGTTCGAGCCGGCGAAGCTGGGTGACAATCTCTGCGATGAAAGCCATGTGCCGTGCCTGGAGAGGATGATTCTTCCAGTATGGCGCGACGTCGCGGATTACGCCTTGATCAGCGCACCGGCATAGTCCAGCTGCCGCCAGGCTTCATACACCACCACCGATACGGCATTCGACAGGTTCATGCTGCGGCTTTGCGCCTGCATCGGGATGCGGATTTTTTGCTGCACGGGCAGCGCATCGAGGATGTCGGCAGGCAACCCGCGCGTTTCCGGGCCGAACAGCAGGTAGTCGCCGGCGTGGTAGCTGACGGCGCTGTGCGCCGGCGTGCCCTTGGTGGTGAGGGCAAACAGCCGCTGCGGGTTTTCGGCGGCGAGAAAGGCGGCGTAATCGGCATGGCGGCTGACGCGGGTGAACTCATGATAGTCCAGCCCGGCGCGGCGCAGGCGTTTGTCGTCCCACGGGAAACCCAGCGGTTCGATCAGGTGCAGATTAAAGCCGGTATTGGCGCACAGGCGGATGATATTGCCGGTATTGGGTGGAATTTCGGGTTCAAATAAAACGATGTTCAGCATGTTGCAGGCCCCTCGTGAACGAGGGGCGCAGGATAGCAAACTCTTACTGTTCTGTCTTAGACGATAGGCGTTGATGATGCAGCGGCAGCCACAGCACCAGCCGCAGACCGCCAAGCGGGCTGTCTTCGGCCTTCACCCAGCCGCGATGCTGATTGACCGCCGCCTCGACGATAGCCAGGCCAAGGCCGGTGCCGCCGGACTCACGGTCGCGCGCCTCATCGGTGCGGTAGAATGGACGGAAGATCTGCTCGCGGTCTTCGGCGCTGACGCCGGGGCCGTCGTCGTCAACCTGGATAGTCACGCCCTGATTGTCGGCGCTGAACGCCACGGCGATGCGGGTGTGCGAATAACGCAGGGCGTTGCGCACGATGTTTTCCAACGCGCTGTCCAGCGCGCTCGCGTTGCCGAACAGCGTCCACGGACCGGGCGGCGCAGCGATCTCCAGCTGCTTGCCCATCTGTTCGGCTTCGAAACGGGCGTTATCCAGCACGTCGGCCCACAGTTCGTTGGCCTTCAACTGCTCGCGCGCCAGCTCGCCCTTCTGCTGCCCGCGCGACAGCGCCAGCAGATCGTTGATCATCGAATCCAGCCGTTGCGCTTCGGTTTCGATGCGCGCCAGCTCGTGGCCTTCGCCGTGGCGGCGGCGCATCAGCGCGGTGGCCAGCTGCAGGCGAGTCAGCGGCGTGCGCAGCTCGTGCGAGATGTCCGAGATCAAGCGTTGCTGGGCGTTCATCATGCGTTCCAGCGCGCTGACCATCTGGTTGAAGCTGGCGCCGGTGGCCAGAAACTCCTGCGGGCCGGCCTCCAGTTCCGGATGCTGTTTCAGGTTGCCGCGCGCCACGTCATCGGCGGCGTTCTTCAGCTTGCGCGCCGGTTTCGCCAGGCTCCAGGCCAGCCACAGCAGCAGCGGGGCGCTGATCAGCATGGTGACGATCAGCAGCAGCAGCGGCCGGTCGAACATCAGGTTGATGAAATCGGATTGCGGGCTGTTGGCGGGGCGGATCAGGTACAGCTGGTAGTTGTCTTCGCCGTCGCGCACCGCGAACGGCCCGACCAGTTCGACGCGGCCGTACTTTTTCTTCTTCGGATGATCCGAATTGTCGGATTGGCCGATGAAGTTGCGGACGATCTGCATTTCATTGCGTTGCGCGCCGATCACCCGACCTTCGCTGGTGACCAGCAGCAGGCGTTGGCCCGGCGGCGCCCATTTGTCGATGGCGCGGAACAGGCGGCGCCACCACATCAGATCGTTGGCCGGATCGTTTTGCAACTCGGCCTCGACGTGCTGTTCCAGCATCAACCCCTGCCGCTGCTCGCTGTCGAGCAGCGAGGTCATTTGGCGGGAGTCGAGCTTGGGCACCATCAGCACCAGCATTAGCACCAGGGCTAACGTGAACCAGAAAATGGCGAAGATGCGTGCCGTCAAACTGTTGATCATGTTGCAGATACCATCAAATAGCCACGCCCGCGCAGGGTTTTGAACCACGGATGCCCGTCTTTGCGATCCGGCAGCTTACGCCGCAGGTTGGAGATATGCATGTCGATGGCGCGATCGAATGGGGTCAGGCGTTTGCCCAGCACTTCCTGGCTCAGCAGTTCGCGCGACACCACCTGGCCGAGATGTTGCGCCAGCAGATACAGCAGGGTGAACTCGGTGCCGGTCAGATCCAGCACCTGGCCGTCGAAGCTGGCCTCCTGGCGGCCGGGGTTCAGCTGCAGGCCATCGACATCCAGCGTCGGGGCGCCGCTGTCGACCTGCTGCTGCTGTTCGCTCCAGTTGGAACGGCGCAGAATGGCGCGAATGCGCGCGACCAGTTCGCGATCGTTGAAGGGTTTCGGCAGGTAATCATCGGCGCCCAGCTCCAGGCCCAACACGCGGTCCAGTTCGCTGCCGCGCGCGGTCAGCATGATGACCGGCGTCTGGTGATGTTGGCGCAGTTCTTTCAGCGTATCGATGCCGTTTTTCTTCGGCATCATGATGTCGAGCAGCAGCAGATCGACGGAGCTGTCCAGCAGCGACAACGCCTGCTCGCCATCGTGCGCGACGACGATATTAAAACCTTCCATTTCAAGCAGTTCTTTTAACAGCGAGGTCAACTCGCGGTCGTCGTCAACTAACAGAATCTTGTTCATTATGATTTACCTCCAGACGCAAAATACGTCATCAACTGTTGCCATTCCATGACTTTACGTAGTTTTACATGCACTGACGCAGGTTTTCAGGTGTGGCGGTACACTGCTCCTCGTTGATTCGCAAAGTGAGAAAGCTTGAGGAGTTGAAATGCGTAAGGTGACCGCATTAGTTATGGCATCACTGCTGGCAATTGGTTCGACCGCTGCCTTCGCTGCCGACACTATACCGGACACAGCCCAACCTCCCGGCAACGACGCGATGACCCGAATACCCGGCCAGCACCATATGTTCGACGGTGTCAGCCTCAGCGAACAGCAGCGCCAGCAAATGCGCGATTTGATGCGCCAGGCCCGGCACGATCTGCCTGGTGTCAATGTAGCTGAAATGGAAGCCATGCATAAACTGGTGACCGCAGAGAAATTTGACGAAGCCGCCGTGTATGCCCAGGCGGAAAAGATGGCCCAACAGCAGGTCAAGCGCCAGGTCGAAATGGCCCGGGTGCGCAACCAAATGTATAACCTGCTGACGCCAGAGCAAAAAAGTGTTTTAGACCAGAAACATCAGCAGCGCATGCAGCAGATGGAGCAACAAATTTCTGGTTTGCAGCAAGCTTCTGCCCAGAAGTGAAGTACGACTGAGTAGTCCCCTGTTTTTCCTTGCCATAGACACCATCCCTGTCTTCCCCGCCATGATGGCGGGGTTTTTTTTATCCGACATTTCGCTATATTGAGCGCCACACCTTTTGACCGGGATCCCTCAATGGAACAGCGCTATGCACGCCTGGTAAAGTCCGCTGCGTTGGCCGCTACCGCGCTGGCGTCGTCGCTGTTGCTGATCAAAATCGTCGCCTGGTACCAGACCGGTTCTGTCAGCCTGCTGGCGGCGCTGGTGGATTCGCTGGTCGATATCGCGGCATCGCTGACCAACCTTCTGGTGGTGCGCTATTCGCTGCAGCCGGCCGATGCCGAGCACACCTTCGGCCACGGCAAAGCGGAGTCGCTGGCGGCGCTGGCGCAAAGCATGTTTATTTCCGGTTCCGCCCTGTTTCTGTTTCTCACCGGCTTCCAGCATCTGTATGCACCGCAAACGCTGCGCGATCCCGGCGTTGGGGTCATCGTGACGGTGATCGCGTTAGTCAGCACCCTGATGCTGGTCACCTATCAACGCTGGGTGGTCAGAAAAACGCGCAGTCAGGCCGTGCGCGCAGATATGCTGCATTATCAGTCAGATGTCATGATGAATGGTGCTATTCTTATCGCTCTTGGGCTAAGCTGGTACGGCTTCCAGCGGGCGGATGCGCTGTTTGCACTGGGCATCGGCGTTTACATCCTGTATAGCGCGCTGCGCATGGGCTACGAAGCGGTGCAGTCGCTGTTGGATCGGGCGTTGCCGGATGACGAGCGCCAGGCGATTATCGCCGTGGTTTCCTCCTGGCCCGGCGTGAAAGGCGCGCACGATCTGCGCACGCGGCAGTCGGGGCCGACGCGTTTCATCCAGCTGCATCTGGAGATGGACGACACGCTGCCGCTGCGCGAGGCGCACCGGTTAGCCGATCAGGTGGAACAGGCGTTGCGGCACCGTTTTGCGGGGGCGGACGTCATCATTCACCTGGATCCGTGCTCCGTGGTGCCGCCGGGTAGGCAGGGGCATTGGGAGCTATAATCATATAGAGGCATAGCGCAAAGTATTATCATGAATATCTGAGTTAGCTCAGCGTGCCATGCGGCGTTTTAACCGTTATATTGCGTGACTTGAATCAATTCAGCTGGGTGTTTTTGATATAATATCCAGCAATAAGCCATAAAGCTGGTTTTCTGCAGCCGGAGAGGTTTCAAGACGATCGGCGGAGACAGAATTCTTAAGAAATTGCATCTACACAGTTCAGAGGTAGTCATGATCAAGAAAATCGGTGTACTGACGAGCGGCGGTGATTCGCCGGGTATGAACGCTGCAATCCGCGGCGTTGTGCGTTCTGCGCTTTCAGAAGGTCTGGAAGTTTTTGGTATTTACGATGGCTACCTTGGCTTGTACGAAGATCGCATGGAGCAGCTGGATCGCTATAGCGTGTCCGACATGATCAACCGTGGCGGCACCTTCCTTGGTTCGGCCCGCTTCCCGGAATTCAGGGATGAAAACGTGCGCGCCAAGGCGATTGAAAACCTGAAGAATCGCGGCATCGACGCGCTGGTGGTGATCGGCGGCGACGGTTCCTACATGGGCGCCAAACGCCTGACGGAAGAAGGCTTCCCGTGCATCGGTCTGCCGGGCACCATCGATAACGATGTCGCCGGCACCGACTACACCATCGGTTACTTCACCGCGCTGGAAACCGTGGTGGAAGCGATCGACCGCCTGCGTGATACCTCCTCGTCGCACCAGCGTATCTCCATCGTGGAAGTGATGGGCCGTTACTGCGGCGATCTGACGCTGGCGGCGGCGATTGCCGGCGGCTGCGAATTTATCGTGCTGCCTGAAATCGAATTCAACCGCGAAGATCTGGTGTGCGAAATCAAGGCCGGTATCGCCAAAGGCAAAAAACACGCCATCGTGGCGATCACCGAGCACATCTGCGATATCGATGAGCTGGCGCGCCACATTGAGCAGGAAACCAAGCGTGAAACCCGCGCCACTGTGCTGGGCCACATCCAGCGCGGCGGTTCGCCGGTCGCCTATGACCGCATCCTGGCCTCGCGCATGGGCGCCTACGCCATCGAACTGCTGCTGCAGGGGTACGGCGGCCGCTGCGTCGGTATCCAGAACGAAAAAATGGTGCATCATGACATCATCGACGCGATCGAAAACATGAAGCGTCCGTTCAAGGGCGACTGGCTGGAAACGGCGAAAAAGCTGTACTGATACGCCACTCACCGCACGACAAAAAAGCCTCCGCTCCCGGGGGCTTTTTTATGCTCGCCAGTGACATATTCCAGAATCATCTATCCCAAAATTTTTTATTCTTTAGTTGCCGGGAAAGTTTCTGGCAGGCTCTGATGCTAAATCAACCGATTGAGGTTGCGCTTAATTTTCTGGGAGAGCCTGTCGATGCGTAAATGGGGTATAGGTCTGACATTGGTGCTGTTGGCGTCCGGCGCCATGGCGAAGGATATTCAGTTGCTGAACGTGTCATACGATCCGACGCGTGAGTTCTATCAGGCTTACAACACGGCATTCAGCAAGCACTACCAGGCGGAAACCGGCGACAAGGTGACGGTGCGCCAGTCGCACGGCGGCTCCGGCAAGCAGGCGACGTCGGTGATCAACGGCATCGAGGCCGACGTGGTGACGCTGGCGTTAGCCTATGACGTCGACGCCATCGCCGAACGCGGGCGCATCGAGAAAGACTGGATCAAACGCCTGCCGGACAATTCGGCGCCTTACACGTCGACCATCGTCTTCCTGGTGCGCAAAGGCAACCCGAAACAGATTCATGACTGGCCTGATTTGATCAAGCCGGGCGTGTCGGTGATCACCCCAAACCCGAAAACTTCCGGCGGCGCCCGCTGGAACTACCTGGCCGCCTGGGGCTACGCGTTGCATCACAATAACAACGATAAGGCCAAGGCGCAGGACTTCGTCAAAAACCTGTACAAGAACGTCGAGGTGCTGGATTCCGGAGCGCGCGGCTCGACCAATACCTTCGTTGAGCGCGGCATCGGCGACGTGCTGATCGCCTGGGAAAACGAAGCGCTGCTGGCGGAGAAAGAGCTGGGCAAAGACAAGTTCGAGATTATCACCCCGAGCGAATCGATCCTGGCCGAACCGACGGTGTCGGTGGTGGATAAGGTGGTCGACAAACGCGGTACCCGCGAGGTGGCGACCGCCTACCTGAAGTATCTGTATTCACCGGAAGGGCAGACTATTGCGGCACAGCACTATTACCGCCCGCGCGATGCGGCGGTGGCGGCCAAATTTGCCGGGCAGTTCCCGCAGCTGAAGCTGTTCACCGTAGATGACACCTTCGGCGGCTGGACCGAAGCGCAGAAGGTGCACTTCGCCACCGGCGGCGTATTCGACGAAATCAGCAAACGTTGATGCCGTTTAAACGGCAATAAAAAACCCCGGCAAGCCGGGGTTTTTTTATGGCAAGCCTAAGGCAATCAGGCTTTTTTCGCTGCGGCAGCGGCTTTGACGATCACGGCGAAAGCGTCGGCTTTCAGCGAGGCGCCGCCAACCAGCGCGCCATCGATGTCCGGCTGGGAGAACAGCTCTGCGGCGTTCTTGTCGTTCACCGAACCGCCGTACTGGATGATGATTTCAGCGGCGACCGCGGCATCGTGCTTGGCGATGTGATCGCGGATAAATTTGTGCACGGCCTGCGCCTGCGCAGGGGTGGCGGATTTGCCGGTACCGATGGCCCAGACCGGCTCATAGGCGATCACGGTGCCTTTCATCGCCGGTGCGCCCAGGGTTTTCAGCACGGCGTCGATCTGGCGCGCGCATACTTCTTCGGTTTTGCCCGCTGCGTTTTCCGCTTCGGTTTCACCGATGCACAGCACCGGGATCAGGCCGGCTTCTTTCAGCACGGCGAATTTCTCGGCGATCACTTCGTCGCTTTCTTTGTGGTAGGTGCGACGCTCGGAGTGGCCGATGATGATGTACTGAGCGCCGACGTCTTTCAGCATGTTGGCGGAAACTTCACCGGTGAAGGCGCCGGACAGGTTAACGTCCACGTTCTGCGCGCCCAGCGCGATGCGGCTGCCGGCCAGCGCGTGCTTGGCCTGATCCAGATACATCACCGGCGGGGCGATGGCGACGCCACAGCCGTCAACGCTGCTCAGCTCATTGCGCAGACCGGCGATCAGTTCGTTGACCATGTGAGTGCTGCCGTTAAGCTTCCAGTTACCCATAACTAATGGATGACGCATGTTTTTTCCTCCAACTAGGGAACGCGAGAGTCGAAATGACAACTGCCGGACCGGCAGTTTACCTGCCCAACAGTATAGAGATCATTAAGCGCGAAGGCTTTGCTTTTCGTCATTAAATGCCGCGCCGTTACGGCTCGGAAAGCGCCAGCTTAATCGGTTCAACCGCGAAGGTTACGCCTTTATCGCCGTTGTCCGAGACGACATAGCGAATGGCGCCGACCTGCTGTTGGTAAAAGCGCGATCCTTTGCCTTTTTCCAGCAGGCTGTTCACCTTGTTCTGGCTCTGTTCCACCGTCAATGCCGGTTCGAACTGGCGCATCAGCGCCGCCATGTAGTTGATGGCGATGGCGCGCGCGGCTTTTTCTTCATTGGCCTGCTGCAGCGGCAGATGCGTGATCTGCAACGTTTTGATTTTTCCGGTGCCTTTCTCCAGCGCGGTGGAGGCGTACAGGTTTTCGTTGAGTTTGCTGGCGGCGCGCGTCAGCAGCGGCGAATCGTCTTCGGCGGCGGGAATGGCGCGGAATTCGCCAATCGGCAGCTTCGGGTTGTCGCGATTGTATTTTTCGCGGAATTTGACCACCGTCAGATCGAAGGTCGGCGCCCCGGCCAGCAGGTAAGGCGCGGTCGGTTTCGCTTCGGCGGCGGGAGGTTCGGCCCAGGCGCTGGCGGCGGCCTGCAGCAGGCAGGCGATGGCGAGGGTTTTTCTCAGCATGGCGTATGGCATCAAGGACAAAGATGGCTCCGATTAAAGCGATAACTCGCGGGCCTTGTCAAAGATCCCACGCCATTATCGGTTCGCTGACGAGAAAGCTGTGCGGCGCGCCGCGTTATGCAAGGCGGAAAACTCGGCCCGGCAGCGTCTATGTTACACTGCGGCGCAGAATATGGGCAGGCTTAGAGCGCAGGAATCGATGACGTTACAACAGTGGTGTTTTTCTTTTAAGGGCCGCATCGGGCGGCGCGACTTCTGGATCTGGATGGGGCTGTGGTTGGTGCTGATGGCGGCGGCGTTTACGCTGGCCAATTATCAATTGATAGCCATCCAATCCATCGCCTTCTTTATCGTGGCGCTGCTGTGGCCGACGGCGGCGGTGCTGGTCAAACGTCTGCACGATCGCAACAAGGCCGGCTGGTGGGCGTTGCTGCTGATCCTGGCGTGGATGCTGGCGGCGGGCAACTGGCAAATGCTGGCGCCGATCTGGCAATGGGGCGTCGGGCGTTTCATCCCGACGCTGATTATCGTGATGATGACTATCGATCTGGGCGCCTTCGTCGGCACGCCGGGAGACAATCGGTTCGGCCCGGAAGCCGAACCGGTGAAGTTCCGCTGATCCTCGGGTTACCAGTAGTGCTCGCTGGTGATGTGGCCCGGTTTGCGGCGCAGGTGCTTGCGCATTTGGCGGTGGTCTTTCAGCGTTTGCTGGGTGTCCCGCACCATCTGCGGGTTGCCGCACAGCATCACGTGGCTGGTTTCGGCGTCGATGGTCAAGCCGATCGCCGCTTCCAGCCGGCCGTCCTCGATCAGCGCCGGCACGCGGCCGGTCAGTGAGCCGGGTGTTTCTTCACGGCTGACGACGGTCTGGATGCGCAGCTTGCCGTTGTAGCGTTGCTGCAGTTGCTGCATCAGTGGCAGGTAGCTCAGATCGCGCGCAAAACGCGCGGCGTGCACCAGCACCAGGTTGTTAAAGCGTTCCAGGCCGACGCCTTGCTGCAGAATCGATAGATAGGGGCCGATGGCGGTGCCGGTCGCCAGCATCCACAGCGTGTCGCAGTCGGGCACTTCATCCAGCACGAAGAAGCCGGCCGCTTCTTTGGTCACCATGACATCCGACCCTGGCCGCAGCTGATTGAGGCGCGGGCTCAGTTTGCCTTCCGGCACCGTCACCAGATAGAACTCCAGGTTGGCGTCATCGGGGGCATTGACGTAGGAGTAGGCGCGTTGCACTCGTTCGCCGTCGATCTCCAGCGCCAGTTTGGCGAATTGCCCGGCGGTGAAAGGATCGATGGGGGCATTGACCACCAGGCTGAACAGCCCGTCGGTCCATTGTTTTACCTGCGTAACCTTGCCGTTTACCCATTCAGCCATACTCTAAAGCTCCCGTGGTCGAATCAAATAAGCACAATGTCGTGAGCCGGAAATGGCGTGCGTGGTGCGCTCTATCCGATAGTCGTTGCCGAACAGGCGGTGAAACAGCTGCAGCTCGGAATTGCACAGGCTGCTGCAGTTGGAACCGGCCACGCCGATCGGACAGTGGTTTTCCACCAACAGCGCACCGTGCGGATGATCGAGCAATTCGGCCATGTAACCGTCATGTTGCCGCAGACGCACCAATCGGGCTAACCGCTCTTGGTGGCTGCGCTCGGCGGACAGCTCTTCGGCATAACGCAGATAAAGCTGCTCTTCGCGCGCGTTCAGCAACGGTTCCACACCGGCGCCGCCAAACAGCCGCAGCGCGGATGCCCGCAGCCGTTCCTGGTCGGCGGCCGCAAAAGCGTGCCCTCGCGCTGTCAGCGACCAGTAGCGCGTCGGGCGGCCGACCTTGCTGCGCGCTTCTTCGTAACAAACCAACTCACGTTTTTCCAGGGATTGCAGATGTTGTCGGATGCCCATCGGCGTGATGTCCAGACGCTCCGCCAGCATTTTGGCCGAGTGCGGGCCGAGCGCCTTTAACTGCAATAAAATCAGCTCAGGTGTTTTCATGAACCAAATCCCTATGGTGTTATTTTATTTCAAGTTGATGAAAATAATTATCGATTAAATGCTAAAGCGCGGCTACTGCAAGGGCGCTATTTTTAACTCCAAAGCGTTAGACGTACAGTTTAATTTACGAGCCTGGTCGGGTTTGCTGCCAGTGTGACCTGGATCAATATCTGCCTGAAACTCGCTAAAAAAATCAGATTTGATTAGTTTATGCCGCCATAGAGGGCTGCTCGCCGTTCTGGCTGCTGCAACGGCCATACCGGGACGCTGTGACGAGTTGAAACGTTAACGAAGATAATGAGAAAACTAGAGAATTTTCACCTGCTGGTGATGCTTATCCTGTTGGTCGCCGTCGGCCAGATGGCGCAAACCATTTATGTTCCCGTTATTGCTGATATCGCCCACGATCTGTCGGTTCGCACCGGCGCCGTGCAACGGGTGATGGCGGCGTATCTGCTGACCTACGGTTTCTCCCAGCTGATTTACGGGCCGATATCGGATCGGATCGGGCGCCGCCCGGTGATCCTGACCGGCATGATGATCTTCCTGGTCGGTGCGCTGGGCGCACTGCTGTCCACCAACCTGACGATGCTGGTTGCCGCCAGCGCGATTCAGGGCATGGGCACCGGCGTGGCGGGCGTGATGGCGCGCACCATGCCGCGCGATCTGTATGCCGGCACCGCGCTGCGCTATGCCAACAGCCTGCTGAATATGGGGATTTTGGTCAGCCCGCTGTTGGCGCCGGTGATCGGCGGCGCGCTGGCGATGGTGTTCGGCTGGCGCGCCTGTTACGCCTTCCTGCTGGCGCTGTGCGCCTGCGTCGCCTTCGCGATGTTCCGCTGGCTGCCGGAAACCCGCCCGGTGCAAACGGAAAAACGTCGCATGCTGGCCAGTTTCCGCCAGCTGCTGGGTGACAGCACCTTCAGCTGCTATCTGGTGATGCTGATCGGCGCGCTGGCGGGGATTGCGGTATTCGAGGCCAGCTGCGGTGTGTTGATGGGCGGCGTGTTGGGGCTGAGTGGGCTGACCGTCAGCATCCTGTTCATTCTGCCGATCCCGGCGGCGTTTTTCGGCGCCTGGTACGCCGGGCGCGACGGCAAGACCTTCCACACGCTGATGTGGCATTCGGTGATTAGCTGCCTGCTGGCGGGGGCGATGATGTGGATCCCGGGCTGGTTCGGCGTGATGAACATCTGGACGCTGATCGTGCCGGCCGCGTTGTTCTTCTTCGGCGCCGGCATGCTGTTCCCGCTGGCGACCACCGGGGCGATGGAGCCGTTCCCTTACCTGGCCGGCGCGGCGGGCGCACTGGTGGGCGGGATGCAGAACATGGGGTCCGGTCTGGCGACCTGGCTGTCCGCCATGTTGCCGCAAACCGGGCAGTTCAGCCTCGGCTTGCTGATGTTCGCGATGGCGCTGCTGATCCTGCTGTGCTGGTGGCCGCTGTCCAATCGTATGCAGCATCAGGGGCATACCGCATAACGACAGGGCGCCATTCGGCGCCCTCATACCGTTGACAAAGGGGAGAAAAAGCGGGGTTTTTCTCCCCTTTGTGGTTATCAGCCGAAAATCAATAAATTGACTTTCCTTGTTTTTTATTCGCTGTTCTCTGCCAACACGGCAAGGGCATGAGGTTTGTCATCAATCATCAGGGCGCCATTCGGCGCCCTGTTTCGTTACAGCAGAAACTCGTGCAGCGCCGGGTCTTTGCGATCCAGATAGTGGGTCGAACGAATACGGCGGATGGTGCGCGACTTGCCGCGGATCAGCAACGTTTCGGTGGTGGCCATGTTGCCCTGGCGGCTGATGCCTTCCAGCAGATCGCCCTTGGTGATGCCGGTGGCGGAGAAGATCACGTTGTCGTTGCGCGCCATCTGATCCAGACGCAGCGCCTGACCGGCTTCGATACCCATCTCCCGGCAGCGGGCCAACTCCTGTTCGCCGATGCGGCGGTTTTCGGCGCTGTCGCCTTTCACCTCATGACGCGGCAGCAAACGCGCCTGCATGTCACCGTCCAGCGCGCGGATCACCGCGGCTGAGATCACCCCTTCCGGTGCGCCGCCGATGCCGTACATCACATCGACCTCGCTTTCCGGCATGCAGGTGAGAATGGAGGCCGCTACGTCGCCGTCAGGAATGGCGAATACTCGCACGCCCAACTGCTGCATCTGCGCGATGACGCCGTCGTGGCGCGGTTTGGCCAATACGATCACCGTCAGCTGCGACAGCGGTTTGCCCAGTCGTTCGGCGACGTTCTGCAGGTTCTCTGCCAATGGCCGGTTGAGATCGATGGCGCCGCGCGCCGCCGGGCCGACCACCAGCTTCTCCATGTACATGTCCGGCGCATGCAGGAAGGTGCCGCGATCGCCCACCGCCAATACCGCCAGCGCATTGGACTGGCCCATGGCGGTCATGCGGGTGCCTTCGATCGGATCGACCGCGATGTCGACCGCGTCGCCCTGGCCGGTACCGACCTGCTCGCCGATATACAACATCGGCGCTTCGTCGATCTCGCCTTCGCCGATCACGATGCGCCCATCGATATCCACTTTGTTGAGCATGATGCGCATGGCGTGGACCGCCGCGCCGTCGGCGGCGTTCTTGTCGCCGCGCCCCAGCCATTTGTAGCCCGCCAGCGCGGCGGCTTCGGTAACGCGGGAGAATTCGATGGCTAATTCACGTTTCATGGCAAACCTGTCTGTGAGAAAGGGAGGAAAATATCGACAAAGTCTATCACAGCGCGGTGGCGGCAGGGCGGGGCAAAAAAAAAGCGCCGCCCGCAGGCAGCGCTTGTTGGCGAAACGGCAGCTTCGGGATTACTCGTGATCTTCCCATGCCTGAGCGCGAGCCACCGCTTTTTTCCAGCCGCTGTAGCGGTAGTTGCGTTCGGTGGTTTCGATGCTTGGGCGGAATTCACGCTCAACCACCGCTTTGCTCTTCACTTCATCCAGATCGTTCCAGTAGCCGATGGCCAGACCCGCCAGGAACGCCGCGCCCAGCGCCGTCGATTCACGCACTTCAGGGCGTTCTACGCGGGTGCCGAGAATATCGGACTGGAACTGCATCAGGAAGTTGTTGGCGACTGCGCCGCCGTCCACGCGCAGCGATTGCAGGCGGGTGTTGGCGTCGGCCTGCATGGCGTCCAGCACGTCACGGGTCTGGAAGGCGATGGATTCCAGCGTGGCGCGGATGATGTGGTTGCTGTTGGCACCACGGGTCAGGCCGAAGATGGCGCCGCGAGCATACGGATCCCAGTAGGGCGCGCCCAGGCCGGTGAAGGCCGGCACCACATAGACGCCGTTGCTGTCTTTCACCTTGGTGGCGAAATATTCGGAGTCGGCGGCGTCGCTGATCAGTTTCAGCTCGTCGCGCAGCCACTGGATAGACGCACCGCCGATGAACACCGCGCCTTCCAGCGCATAGTTCACTTCGCCGCGCGGTCCGCAGGCGATGGTGGTCAGCAGACCGTTTTTCGAGCGCACCGCTTCTTTGCCAGTGTTCATCAGCAGGAAGCAGCCGGTGCCGTAGGTGTTCTTCGCCATGCCCGGTTGAACGCACAGCTGGCCGTACAGTGCCGCCTGTTGGTCACCGGCGATACCGGCGATAGGAATACGCGTGCCGCCCTTACCGCCGATGTTGGTCTGGCCGTACACTTCGGAGGACGGGCGGACTTTCGGCAGCATGGCGCGCGGGATATCCAGCACTTCCAGCATGCGCTCGTCCCAGTCCAGTTCGTGGATGTTGAACATCATGGTGCGTGAGGCGTTGGTGTAATCGGTGACGTGTACGCGCCCCTGGGTCATTTTCCACACCAGCCAGGTATCCACGGTGCCGAACAGCAGTTCGCCGCGCTTGGCGCGCTCGCGGGCGCCTTCGACGTTGTCCAGGATCCACTTCACCTTGGTGCCGGAGAAGTACGGGTCAACCACCAGGCCGGTGTTGTGACGGATGTACTCTTCCAGGCCGTCGCGCTTGAGCTTCTCGCAGATGTCGGCAGTGCGGCGGCACTGCCAAACGATGGCGTTGTAAATCGGCTTGCCGGTCTCTTTTTCCCAGACGATGGTGGTTTCGCGCTGGTTGGTGATGCCGATGCCGGCGATCTGATCGGAATTGATGT
The DNA here is from genome assembly GCF_052166845.1 of Serratia sp. CY71090. Classification (NCBI taxonomy): domain Bacteria; kingdom Pseudomonadati; phylum Pseudomonadota; class Gammaproteobacteria; order Enterobacterales; family Yersiniaceae; genus Serratia; species Serratia sp. CY71090. The sequence goes on from NZ_JBJNOA010000014.1 coordinate 84,387, forward strand.
CGGCTTTCGCCAGCACTTCTACCAGCGTCGAACTTTGCGATGCCCAGATCTCCATCGGGTCGTGCTCAACCAAGCCGGCCTTTGGATAGATCTGCGGGAATTCGCGCTGCGATACTGCGACGATGTTGGCGTCGTGATCGAGCACGACGGCACGTGAGCTGGTGGTCCCTTGGTCGAGTGCGACAATGTATTTTTTTTCTACAGTCATGGTAATTATCCTGCTGTTGTTAACCGTGTAAAACTGCACCCATCACGCTTTACGCTGCTGGGTCTTGGCGTCGGGCTCTTCTTCCGTCACGCAGACGTCGCACGGCAGGTGGCGGCCAATCAGCGCGCGGTAACCGAAAGCGCCCAAGCCACAGCCGACGATAGGGGCGAAGATCGGCACCAGGAAGTACGGGATGTCGCGTGCGCCGGTGAAGGCGACTTTGCCCCAGCCGGCCAGGTAGGCGAACAGTTTCGGCCCGAAGTCACGCGCCGGGTTCAACGCAAAGCCGGTCAATGGTCCCATGGAGGCGCCGATCACGGCAATCAGAATACCGATCAGCAGCGGCGCCAGCGGGCCGCGCGGAATGCCGTTGCCGTCGTCGGTCAGCGCCAGGATCAGGCACATCAGGATTGCAGCGATCACCATTTCTACCAGAAAGGCCTGGCCGACCGAGATGTGCGCGTTAGGGTAAGTCGAGAAGATGCCTGCCAGTTCGAGGCTTTCGTTGCTGCCGCGCACCATGTGGTGGGCCGCTTCGAAGTCGAAGAACAGATTGTAGTACAGCCCGTAGACCAAGGCCGCGGCGCAGAAGGCGCCGGCGATCTGCGCAATGATGTAAGGCACCACTTTGCGCCCGTCGAAGCAGGCGAACAGCCACAGGGCGAGGGTGACCGCCGGGTTGAGATGCGCACCGGAAATGGCGGCGGTCAGATAGATGGCCATGGCGACGCCCAGGCCCCAAATGATGCTGATTTCCCACTGGCCGAAGCTGGCGCCCGCCAGTTTCAGCGCGGCAACGCAGCCTACGCCAAAGAAGATCAGCAGCGCCGTGCCGAGGAACTCGGCGATGCACTGGCCTTTTAATGTCGGACTGGTGGTTTGGCTCATAATGTTGGTGTCCTGCAAAACGGCGGTTGTTGGTTTATAGGCTCAGCCAGGTATACATCTGGCCTATGGGCACAGTTTTTTCATCTCGTCCAATTATTGAATGAGGACGTGATGTAAATTTATCGTTAACGAACATAAACGAGAAATAGCGAAATCAAAATGTGTGTGGCGCGTCATAAAATTGAGCGATTTCGCGTCGTTTAGTGTTCTTTCTGAGCCATAAAAGTGTGATCTGACCAGTGGTTTAGCGAGGGGCGTTAACAACTCGTGGCGGCGCCGACGGGGATTTTCAGTTTTTACTGATGGCGAGGGCAGGAAAATTGCAACAGACTGCGCGATGATCCGGTATGTTGCTAGACAGGCGGAGACTGGCTACTTACAATCGTTTTTAACGAATCGAGACCGGCGCGCCTTTCGTAATGGCGCGCGTCACTGAGCGCGATGCAATATTCGCAGTAGCTGCAGCCGACGTTGCGGCCGCTACTTATAGATGTACGCCTTGCTATCATGAGGGGACTGAAGCATGTCATTTGAAGTATTTGAGAAACTGGAAGCAAAAGTACAGCAGGCGATTGATACCATCACCCTGTTGCAGATGGAAATTGAAGAGCTGAAAGACAAAAACAACTCTCTGTCGCAGGAAGTTCAGGCTGCCTCCGGCAACCACGAAGCGTTGGTGCGCGAAAACCAACAGCTGAAAGAAGAACAGCACGTATGGCAAGATCGCCTGCGCGCGCTGCTGGGCAAAATGGAAGAGGTCTGATTCTCACGCCATGCAGCAACGAAAAGGGCGCCTGAGGCGCCCTTTTTCATGTCCGAAAATCACTCGATGTCGAGCGGGTCCTCGGAGAGGATGATGCCGGTGTTGTCGGCATACAGGTGGTCGCCGGAGAAGAAGGTGACGCCACCGAAGTTGACGCGGATATCGCTTTCGCCCACGCCTTCGCTCACGGCACCCGCCGGGATTGCCGCCATCGCCTGAATGCCGATGTCGAGCTCTTCCAGATCGTCCACCTGGCGCACCGCGCCGTACACCACGATGCCTTCCCATTCGTTCTGGGCGGCCAGGCGCGCCAGTTCGGCGTTGATCAGCGCCCGGCGTACCGAACCGCCGCCGTCGACCAACAGCACGCGGCCGCGGCCGTTTTCTTCAAGCAGATCGAACAACAGGCCGTTATCCTCAAAGCATTTCACCGTGGTGATCTGCCCGCCAAATGAAGTACGCCCGCCAAAATTGGAGAACAGAGGTTCAACAACGTTCACCTCTTCATGATAGATGTCGCAAAGTTCGGAAGTATCGTATTTCATAGGATTTTACGTCTGTTTGCCGCTGGAATGTTCAGTATATCCCTTTATTCGCCCTGTTGGCAAAATCATCAGTTTTTAACTGAGCGCCACGCCGATGGCGAACAGCAGATTGGCCAGCAACGCCGCCTTGACCATATGTTCCAGCATCGGCCGCATGCCTACCGGCGTCGGATCGCGCAGCACGCGCAGGCCGTGGCGCGCCAGCAGCGGGATCGCCAGCACGAACAGCCAACCCCACGGGCTGTGCAGGTTGAACAGCGTGAACAGCGCGAAACACAGCACTGCGCCGCCGAGCAGTAGGGCATGGTAAATGCGCGCCTTGTGCGGGCCGAGACGCACCGCCAGCGTATTCTTGCCGTTTTCGCGATCGCTTTCGATATCGCGCAGATTATTGATGTTGAGCACCGCCGTCGCCAGCAGGCCGCAGGCGGTGGCGGGCAGCATCACGACGCTGTCGAAGGTGTGCGTCTGCAGATAGTAGGTACCGGCCACGCTCAGCCAGCCGAAGAACACCAGCACCGAGATATCGCCCAGCCCCAAATACCCGTAGGGCTTGTTGCCGACGGTATAGGTGATGGCCGCCACGATGGACAGCCCGCCCAGCACCAGGAAACCCACCACGTCGCTGGGTTGCTCGCAGGCGACGGCGATCAGCGAACAGCCGGCGATGGCGATCAGCACCACCGTCACCACCAGCGCCCGTTTCATCTGCGCCTGGGTGATCATGCCTTTCTGCATGCCGCGCAATGGCCCGATGCGATCTTCTTTGTCGCTGCCTTTGACCGCATCGCCGTAGTCGTTCGCCAGGTTGGAGAGGATCTGCAGCAGGCCGGCGGTCAACAGCGCCAGCAGCGCCACTTCTGGTTTCAGGCTGCCGTGCCAGGCGGCGATCGCCGAGCCGACCACGATGGAGGCAAAGGCCAACGGCAGGGTGCGGGGGCGTAGACTTTCGAGCCAGGCGGAAATCGGGGTGGTGGAGGTTGATGAGCTCATGTTTCGCTTCTGTCAGTAAGTTGCGGTGTCCGTTAGAAATAATTGTGGGAGGCAATGCCTCCCACACAGATGACTGACAAGACAATGATTGAGCGATTATAGGATAAAACGACTCAAATCTTCATCCGCCACCAGTTCATCCAGATGACTGCGCACGTAATCCGCATCAATTGTAATGGATTGGCCATTAATTTCACTCGCATCGTAGGAAATATCTTCCATCAGACGCTCCAGCACGGTGTGCAGACGACGCGCGCCGATGTTCTCGGTGCTTTCGTTGACCTGCCACGCGGCTTCGGCGATGCGGCGGATGCCGTCGGCGGTGAACTCGATGTTGACGCCTTCGGTGCCCATCAGCGCTTTGTACTGCTCGGTCAGCGACGCGCTCGGCTCGGTCAGGATGCGCTCGAAGTCTTCGGTGGTCAGCGCCTGCAGCTCAACACGGATCGGCAGACGGCCCTGCAGTTCCGGGATCAGATCCGACGGATTGGCGGTCTGGAACGCGCCGGAAGCGATGAACAGGATGTGGTCGGTCTTCACCATGCCGTGCTTGGTGGACACGGTGCAGCCTTCCACCAGCGGCAGCAGATCGCGCTGCACGCCTTCACGCGAGACATCCGGACCGGAGCTTTGGCCGCCGCGCTTACAGATTTTGTCGATCTCATCGATAAACACGATGCCGTGCTGCTCAACCGCTTCGATCGCCTGCTCTTTCAGCTCTTCCGGGTTCACCAGCTTGGCGGCTTCTTCTTCCACCAGCAGCTTGAAGGCTTCTTTGATCTTCAGCTTGCGCGGTTTTTGCTTCTGGCCGCCGAGGTTCTGGAACATCGACTGCAGCTGGTTGGTCATCTCTTCCATGCCTGGAGGCGCCATGATTTCCACGCCCATCGGCACGGCGGCCAGATCGATTTCGATCTCTTTGTCATCCAGCTGGCCTTCGCGCAGTTTCTTGCGGAATGCCTGGCGGGCGGCGGACGGTTCCTGATTTTCTTCCGGCTGGCCCCAGTTGTTTTTGGCCGGCGGGATCAGCACGTCGAGAATGCGCTCTTCGGCCAACTCTTCGGCGCGGGTGCGGTTTTTCTCGATCGACTGCATGCGCACCATTTTGATGGCGGCATCTGTCAGATCGCGGATGATGGAGTCCACTTCTTTGCCCACATAGCCCACTTCGGTGAACTTGGTGGCTTCAACCTTGATGAACGGCGCGTTGGCCAGCTTCGCCAGACGGCGGGCGATTTCGGTTTTACCGACGCCGGTCGGGCCGATCATCAGAATGTTTTTCGGGGTCACTTCGTGACGCAGCATCTCGTTGAGCTGCATCCGGCGCCAGCGGTTGCGCAGGGCAATGGCGACAGCGCGTTTGGCCTTGTTTTGGCCAATGATATAGCTGTCCAGTTCGCTGACGATCTCGCGCGGGGTCATTTCAGACATGGTATTCGATCCTTACGCTTTGGAAGGCAATTCTTCAATGGTGTGGAAATGGTTGGTGTAAATACAGATGTCGCCGGCGATGTTGAGAGATTTCTCAACGATGTCGCGGGCGCTCAGTTCGGTATTTTCCAACATGGCGCGGGCGGCAGCCTGGGCGTACGGGCCGCCGGAGCCGATGGCGATCAGATCGTTTTCCGGCTGCACCACATCGCCGTTGCCGGTGATGATCAGCGAGGCGGTTTCATCGGCGACCGCCAGCAGCGCTTCGAGCTTGCGCAGCATGCGGTCGGTGCGCCAGTCTTTCGCCAGCTCGACGGCGGCTTTCACCAGGTGGCCCTGATGCATTTCCAGTTTGCGTTCAAACAGTTCAAACAGCGTGAAGGCGTCAGCGGTGCCACCGGCGAAACCGGCGATCACTTTGTCGTTATACAGGCGACGCACTTTCTTGACGTTACCCTTCATCACCGTATTACCCAGGGTTGCCTGGCCATCACCACCGATGACGACCTGGCCGTTGCGGCGTACGCTTACAATTGTTGTCACGAGCAGACCCTCGTTAAAGACGGAAAGAAGTCCCCGCAGCGCCTGCTTTCGCAGACGCTACGAGGCATATTGAGAGTATAGATGGGGGGGGATTGACGCTTTTCAACCCCCAACGGAGAGGGGAATGCAACTCGACATGCCGACGCCCTTCAGGCGCGAAAGGGTTTTGTCCGCTGCGGCGCGGCTGCTGTAGGGGCCGAGCACTACGCGATTCCAGCCGCCGCCGGCGGTGATGCGGCTCTCGATGCCTTCGAACGCCAGGCGCGCCCGCACGGATTCAGCCTGATCGGTGGCGCGGAACGAACCGCATTGCACCATCCACTTCTGTTTCGATTCCGGCTTGGTTTCCTGCTTGGCCGTTTCCTGTTTCACTTCCGGTTTGGGCTCCGGCTTCGGTTGCGGCTTCGGTTCAGGCTGTTTCACCTGCACCGGTTGCTGGGTGGCCGGCTTCGGCTGCTGGTGCTGCTGCTGCACCGGCGCGGTGGTGGCCCCGTTGTTGAACGGGTTGCGCGGCGGCTGAGCGACCTGCTGCTGTTGCTGTACCGGCTGCTGCTGCATTTGCTGTTGTTGCATCTGCTGCTGCTGGCGGTTGCTGCGCGCGTTGGCCTGGCCCGGATCGTTATACGGCACTTCATTCAGCTGCGTCGGACGCTGCTGCATGTCGGCCTGCATTTGTTCCAGCAACTGCCGCTGTTCGGCGGTCAGCTGAGTTTTGGAATTGAGCTCGCCGCCGGCCGTCGGTTCGGTCGGGGTTTGCACGCCGATCTGCCGGTTTTCCAGCTCTTTGATATAGCGCCAGCGCTCTTCCGGCTTCGGCGGCAGGCCGTTGCCCGGGCGAGTGGTGTGCGCAGGCAACAACGGCGCGTCTTCCGGCTTGTTGTGCGTAATGAAATAGAGGCCACCGACAAAGACAACCAGCAACGCGGCGGCTAACGCCAGCACGGTTTTGGAAACCTTCGGAGAACTGCGTTTTTTACGGCTGGGGGTTTTACGCTTAGCTCCTGCTGCGCGCCCACGGCTTACATAGTCTTTTTGTGCCACTATTATTCCGCTGTGTCCTGATGAGAGGATAAGTCCGTCATGTTACTGAACCCTAAAATATTTGACTAGCGTTTCGGGGCAGCGGTGCTGCCTCTGATAATCAATTCACTGTCCAATAGCCGGGAGCCGCTGGCCACCGTTTGGCCGTTCAACTGCTCCAGCAGCAGCAACATCGCCTGCTGGCCGATCTGGAAGCGCGGCTGCGCCACCGTGGTCAGCGGCGGATCGCAATACTGCGCCAGCTTGAGGTCGTCAAAGCCGACGATCGACAGATCCTGCGGTACCCGCAGCCCCATTTTCTTCGCCTGGGACAGCACGCCGATCGCCATGACGTCGCTGTGGCAGAACACCGCCGTCGGCGGTTTCGGCTGAGCCATCAGCGCCGTCAGCGCTTGCGCGCCGGCTTCGTAGGTAAAATCACCCCGGGTAATATAGCTGCTTTCGACGGTAATGCCATTACGACGTAGCGCTTGAACGTAACCCTGCAGCCGATAATGGCTCAGCGGCATCTGTTCCGGCCCGGCGACGCAGGCGATCTGCCGGTGGCCCAATTGATGCAAATAATGCACGGCTTCAAAGGCGGCAGTCAGGTTATCGATGTGCACCGTCGGCAGTTCCAGCTCAGGGGCAAACTCGTTGGCCATCACCATCGGCGGCAGGTTGCGCTGCTCTTCCTTGCTGGCGTCGAACGGCAGGTTGGAGCCCAGCAGCAGCATACCGTCGATCTGTTTGGTGATGATCAGATTGACGAAGGTGCGCTCTTGCTGATTTTGCTGCGCGCAGTCGCCGATCAGCACCAGATAACCTTGTTGGGCCGCGGTCTGTTCGATCCCCTGGATCACATCGGCGAAAAACGGATCGCAGATGTCGGGCACGATCACCAGGATGGTGCGGGATTCGTTGCGTTTGATATTGCGTGACAGAGCATGAGGAGAATAACCCACGGCCAGCACGGCCTGTTCCACTTTCTGGCGCGTTGGCGTTGACACCTTTTCCGGGTTCATCAGCGCCCGCGATACGGTAGCCGTTGAAACGCCCGCCATTTCGGCGACGTCTTTCATGGTCGCCATGGATAACTCTTTCTTGTGTTCCAACGCCTTTCTCCTTGCGTCAGCCCCATGCCGACGCCACTACTGCTGTTTGCTCACAATGTCCGGCATGCGGTGGCGAGATTGTTGTCATTGAGCGCCACTCGCGTTCGGGCACTCCGTCGCGCTGCGATGTGGCGACAAAATTTGCCCTCGCAGACATTCTAAACAGAATACGCCCCGCCTTTGTTACCTAATTTGCATAAAAAATGTGACCTGAGAAGGTTTTTTAGCGTTCGCTCGCAATTTCAAGGGTAAACGTTTGCACTGCGGCAGCTAAATCGGACTTTTCCGGGATCAGCTGTCGATCGGATCGACATCCAGCGTCCATTTCACCTTGCGCGTTTGCGGCAGGGTGCCGATCAGCGGCAGCGAGCTTTTCATCAGCTGTTGCAGGACGCGCCGCGTCGGGTGCTGCAGCAGCAGCTGCCAGCGGAAACGGCCGCCGCGTTTGGACTGCAGCGCCGGCACCGGGCCCATCACCCACAGCGAATCGTCCTTAAGCGGGCTGGCTTCCAACAGATTGCGCAGCTGCTGCAGGAACAACGGGGCCTGTTGGTTATCGTGATCTTCGGCGCGCACGATGATGTGGCTGGTGTAGGGCGGCAGAAACACGCTGTTGCGCTCCGCCAGCGTCTGTTTGGCGAAGGCGTCGTAACCCTGTTGCAGCAGCACCTGCAGCAGCGGGTGCTCCGGGTGGTGGGTTTGCAGCAGCACTTCACCCTGTTTGCCCGCGCGGCCCGCCCGGCCGGAGACCTGGGTATACAGCTGAGCGAAACGCTCGGCGGAGCGGAAGTCGGCGGAGAACAACGCGCCGTCCACGTCCAGCAACGCCACCAGCGTGACGTCGGGAAAGTGGTGGCCCTTGGCCAGCATCTGCGTGCCGATCAGAATGCGCGCTTCGCCGCGATGAATATCCGCCAGGTGTTGCTCCAGCGCCCCTTTGCGGCTGGTGGTGTCGCGATCGATGCGGGTGATCGGCGTGTCGGGGAACAGCGGCGCCAGCTCCTGTTCCAGCTGTTCGGTGCCGACGCCCACCGACACCAGGTGGGTGGAGCCGCACTGCGGGCACTGGTGCGGCACCGGTCGCTGGCTGTCGCAGTGGTGGCAGCGCAGCTGGCGCTGATGCTGGTGGAAGGTGTAGTAGTGATCGCAGCGCTGGCATTCGGCGATCCAACCGCACTCGTGGCACAGCAGCGCCGGGGCGTAACCGCGGCGGTTGAGGAACAGCATCACCTGGTTGCCGGCTTTTAAATGGTGTTGCATGCTCTTCAACAGCGGCTGTGACAGGCCGACCTTCAGCGGCAACCCTTTCAGATCGATCAGGTGCTGCGCCGCCGGTTTGGCGTTGCCCGCGCGTTGGGTGAGCTTCAACTGGCGATATTTGCCAAGCTGCACGTTGTGCAGCGTTTCCAGTGCCGGCGTGGCGGAGCCCATCACCATCGGGATGTCCTCTTCCCGGGCGCGAAACACCGCCAGATCGCGGGCATGGTAGCGCCAGCCTTCCTGCTGTTTATAAGAGCTGTCGTGCTCTTCGTCGATGATGATTACGCCCAGTTGCCGGAACGGCGTGAACAGCGCCGAGCGGGTGCCGATGACGATCGCGGCTTCGCCGCTGCGCGCGCGCAGCCAAACCGCCAGCCGTTCGCTGTCGTTCAGCCCGGAGTGCAGCACGTCCACCGGCGCGTTGAAGCGCTCGCGAAAGCGGGCGATGGTTTGCGGCGTCAGGCCGATTTCCGGCACCAGCACCAGCGCCTGCCGGCCTTTGGCCAACACGTTCTCCAGCACGCTGAGATACACCTCGGTCTTGCCGGAGCCGGTGACCCCGGCCAGCAGCCAGGCGGCGAACTGCTCATCCTCGCTTCTGATCGCCCCGACGGCGGTGGCCTGTTCGGTATTCAGCCGCAGCCGCTCGCCAAGCACCGCGAAATTGGGGCGCCAGTCCTGCGTGGCCGCGACCTGAGCGCGCAGGTCGATCAGCCCTTTGGCGCGCAGCGCCTGTAGAGCGCTTTCCGTCAGCTCAAGCTGGCTGACCTGATGGCGATAGACCGGGCGTTGCAACAGCGCCGCCAGCGCCTGCTGCTGTTTCGGCGCGCGTTTCAGGCTTTCGGGCGGCGTGGCGCGCCCCTCTTCGGTGGCGAACCACTGCCACAGCGGCGCGGCCTCGGCCGGTTTGCCTTGGCGCAGCAGGATCGGCAGCGCGTGGAACAGCACTTCACCGATGGGATAGTGATAGTAATCGCTGGCCCAGCGCAGGATGCGCCACAGGCTGGGAGAGAACAGCGACTCGGTGTCGATCACGCTGTCGATCGGTTTGAGCTTGTCCAGCGGCAGTTCGCTGGTGTCGCTGCAGCCGGTGACGATGCCGATTGCATGCTGCCTGCCCCAGGGCACGCCCACGCGCGCGCCGGCCACCGGCTGCATGCCGGGCGGCAGCAGATAGTCGAAGGTGCGGGCGAGGGGGACCGGCAAAGCAACGTGTACGACGGGCATGATCTCATCCAAATTGAAAAAAAGTGGGCATCAGTTTACACGGCGCATCGGCAAATGTACGGTTCCGATTGCGCGCCCCGACTAATGCTGTATAATTTGCCGCCTTTGGTATAATTCGATACCAAAATTCTATTATCAACCACGTGTGGTGTCTGGCGAAACAGGGCTGGATAGCGACACGGCCTTAACTGAGGTTTCCCATGAAACAAGGTATCCACCCAAAATACGAAGAAGTTACTGCTAACTGCTCTTGCGGTAACGTGATGAAGATCCGCTCCACCGTGGGCCACGATCTGAACCTGGACGTTTGTGGCGCATGCCACCCGTTCTACACTGGCAAGCAGCGTGACGTTGCTACCGGTGGCCGCGTTGACCGCTTCAACAAGCGTTTCAGCGTACCAGGCGCTAAGAAATAAGATTTCTTATCGACCGATGAAAAAGGCGCCCTGGGCGCCTTTTTTCTTTTCTGCCGCCGGCGTTCGCCGGGCGGTTCTCAATATTCCCAGGTATCGGGATCGACACCCAGTTCGCGCATCAACGCTTTTGCGGCTTCCGGGATTTCATCGCTGCGCTCTTTGCGCAGGTCTTCATCGTTCGGCAGCGGCTGGCCGGTAAAGGCATGCAGAAACGCTTCGCACAGCAGTTCGCTGTTGGTGGCGTGGCGCAGGTTGTTCACCTGGCGACGGGTCCGTTCGTCGGTAAGGATTTTCAGGACCTTCAGCGGAATGGATACCGTGATCTTTTTGACTTGCTCGCTTTTTTTACCGTGTTCAGCGTAAGGGCTGACATACTCGCCGTTCCACTCAGCCATGGGACACCTTAACTTTGTCAGAAAAATTACAAAATTCTAAAAACCGGCCAATTATGCCCGATCTTCACTGTTCTCACTAAATAAATGTCAATTTTACGCGACCAGGGTCACTGAATGCCCCGCTTCGGCCAGGCATTGCCGCTTAACATCTTATCGTCATGTCATATCGGCATAATTTTAGCGGGTATTGTGTCATTGCTCAATCTATACGCAAAGAAGTTTAGATGTCCAGATGTATTGACGTCTATCAATCCTGCGATTACTCTTTAGGCCTCATCCACCGAACCGAGAGCCGAGCGAGCCCATGACGCGTAAACCAGCCACGATTGCCGTACGCAGCGGCCTGAACGACGACGAACAGTACGGCTGCGTTGTCCCGCCGATTCATTTGTCCAGCACCTATAACTTTACCGACTTCAACCAACCCCGAGCCCATGACTACTCGCGCCGCGGCAACCCGACGCGCGACGTAGTGCAGCGCGCGTTGGCGGAGCTGGAAGGCGGCGCCGGCGCGGTGATGACCGGTAGCGGGATGTCGGCGATCCATCTGGTGACCACCGTGTTGTTGAAGCCCGGCGATCTGCTGGTGGCGCCGCACGACTGCTACGGCGGCAGCTATCGGCTGTTCGACAGCCTGAGCAAGCGCGGCGCCTATCGCGTGCTGTTCGTCGATCAGGGTAATGAAGAAGCCCTGCAGCAGGCGCTGGCGCAGAAGCCGAAGCTGGTGCTGATAGAAAGCCCCAGCAATCCGCTGCTGCGGGTGGTGGACATCGCGGCGATCTGCGCTGCCGCGCATGCGGCGGGCGCGTTGACGGTGGTGGACAACACCTTCCTCAGCCCGGCCCTGCAACAGCCGATCGAACTCGGTGCCGATCTGGTGGTCCATTCTTGCACCAAATACCTGAACGGGCATTCGGACGTGGTGGCCGGGGCGGTGATTGCCAAAGATCCCGAGCTGGCGGTCGAGTTGGCCTGGTGGGCAAACAACATTGGCGTGACCGGCGGCGCGTTCGACAGTTATCTGCTGCTGCGCGGCATGCGCACGCTGTCGCCGCGCATCAAGGCGGCGCAACAAAACGCTGAAGCGATTGTTGACTATTTACAGCAGCAACCGCTGGTGAAAAAGCTGTATCATCCCTCCCTGCCGGAGAATCCGGGGCATGAGATCGCCCGCCGTCAGCAGCGCGGTTTCGGCGCGATGCTGAGTTTTGAACTGGACGGCGATGAAGCGGTGCTGCGCCGTTTTCTCTCTGCCCTTGAGCTGTTTACTCTGGCAGAATCGTTGGGCGGCGTAGAAAGCCTGATCTCGCATGCAGCGACCATGACTCACGCCGGCATGGCGGCGGAGGCGCGGGCAGCGGCCGGCATCTCCGAGAGCCTGCTGCGCATTTCCGTGGGTATTGAAGACAGTGAAGATTTGATTGCCGATCTGGAACGCGCTTTCCAGGCGGCGGCAACGAGGTAAGCATGAATGCAATTGCTGTAGCAGGGCCGGTGAGCGGGCGTCAACTGCACAAGTTTGGCGGCAGCAGTCTGGCGGATGTGAAGTGTTATCTGCGTGTGGCCGGGATTATGGCGGAATACAGCCAGCCAGGCGACATGATGGTGGTATCGGCCGCCGGCAGTACCACCAACCAGTTGATCAACTGGCTGAAGCTCAGCCAGAGCGATCGCCTGTCTGCGCATCAGGTGCAGCAGACGTTGCGTCGCTATCACAGCGATCTTATCAGCGGCCTGTTGCCGCCGGAAAGCGCCGAGCCGCTGATCGCCGAGTTCATTCAGGATCTGGAACGTCTGGCGGCGCTGCTGGACGGCAACGTCGACGAGGTATGCTATGCCGAAGTGGTCGGGCACGGCGAGATCTGGTCGGCGCGCCTGATGGCGGCGGTGCTTAATCAGCTGGATATGCAGGCGGCCTGGCTGGACGCGCGTGATTTCCTGCGCGCTGAGCGCGCCGCGCAGCCGCAGGTGGATGAAGGCCGTTCTTACCCGCTGCTGCAGCAATTGATGGCTCAACATCCGGGCAAACGCCTGGTGGTGACCGGGTTCATTTCGCGCAACGACGCCGGGGAAACCGTGCTGTTGGGGCGTAACGGCAGCGACTACTCCGCCACTCAGGTCGGCGCGTTGGCCGGCGCTGCGCGCGTCACCATCTGGAGCGACGTGGCCGGGGTATACAGCGCCGATCCGCGCAAGGTGAAAGACGCCTGCCTGCTGCCGCTGCTGCGTCTGGACGAAGCCAGCGAGCTGGCGCGCCTGGCGGCGCCGGTATTGCACACCCGCACCCTGCAGCCGGTCTCCGGCAGCGATATCGATCTTCAGCTGCGCTGCAGCTATCAGCCGGAGCAGGGCTCGACGCGCATCGAGCGCGTATTGGCGTCCGGCACCGGCGCCAAGATTGTCACCAGCCACGACGATGTGTGCCTGATTGAACTGCACGTTGCCGCTCAGAATGACTTCAAACTGGCGCAGAAAGAGTTGGATCTGGTGCTCAAGCGCGCGCAGATCAAACCGCTGGCGGTGGGCATCCACCCTGACCGCAACCTGGTGCAGCTGTGCTACACCTCCGAGGTGGTCAACAGCGCGCTGGTGACGCTGCAGGCCGCGGCGCTGCCAGGCGAGCTGCGCCTGCGTGAAGGGTTGGCGCTGGTGGCGATGGTCGGCGCCGGGGTGTGCAAGAACCCGCTGCACAGCCACCGTTTCTATCAGCAGTTGAAAGATCAGCCGGTCGAGTTCATCTGGCAGGCGGAAGATGGCATCAGCCTGGTGGCGGTATTGCGCCAGGGGCCGACCGCGCTGCTGATCCAGGGGCTGCACCAAAGCCTGTTCCGCGCCGAGAAGCGCATCGGTCTGGTGCTGTTCGGCAAGGGCAATATCGGCTCGCGCTGGCTGGAGCTGTTCGCCCGTGAGCAGACCAATATCTCCGCGCGCAGCGGCTTCGAATTTATCCTGGCGGGGGTGGTGGACAGCCGCCGTAGCCTGCTGAACTATGACGGGCTGGACGCCAGCCGCGCGCTGGCATTCTTTGAGGACGAAGCGCAGGAGCTGGATGAAGAATCGCTGTTCCTGTGGATGCGCGCGCACCCGTTCGACGATCTGGTGGTGCTTGACGTGACCGCCAGCGAAGAGCTGGCCGGGCAGTATCTGGATTTCGCCAGCTACGGTTTCCACGTGATCAGCGCCAACAAGTTGGCGGGGGCCTCGTGCAGCGACAGCTATCGCCAAATTCGCGACGCCTTCGCCAAAACCGGCCGCCACTGGCTGTACAACGCCACCGTCGGCGCCGGCCTGCCGGTCAACCACACGGTGCGCGATCTGCGCGACAGCGGCGACAGCATTCTGGCGATCAGCGGCATCTTCTCCGGCACGCTTTCCTGGCTGTTCCTGCAGTATGACGGCACGGTGCCGTTCACCGAGCTGGTGGATCAGGCCTGGCAGCAGGGGCTGACCGAACCGGATCCGCGAGTCGATCTCTCCGGCCAGGACGTGATGCGCAAGCTGGTGATCCTGGCGCGCGAGGCGGGCTACGACATCGAACCGAACCAGGTGCGGGTCGAGTCGCTGGTGCCGGCGGGGTGCGAGCTGGGCTCCGTCGATCAGTTCTTCGAGAACGGCGAGGCGCTGAACCAGCAGATGCAGCAGCGCTTTGAGGCCGCCAGCGAAATGGGCCTGGTGCTGCGCCACGTGGCGCGTTTCGACGCCAACGGCAAGGCGCGGGTCGGCGTGGAGGCGGTGCGCCCTGAGCATCCTCTGGCCTCGCTATTGCCGTGCGACAACGTGTTTGCCATCGAAAGCCGCTGGTATCGCGATAATCCGCTGGTGATCCGCGGGCCGGGCGCCGGCCGCGACGTGACCGCCGGCGCGATCCAGTCAGACCTTAACCGATTGGCGCAGCTGCTTTAATCCTCTGCGGGCGCGGGTTCACCGCGCCCCTTTGCTTTTCCTGCCATACTTATCCCTGCCGCTGTCATGAAATTTCCTCTTTGAGCGGGTGAGGATTAATCATCTTATTCCCCTCATTTTCCTGTTGACTCTTTAGCCAACATGCGGCATTTTCTATCTAGACGTCTAAACGTATAGACGCTCATCAAGATGAAATAAAAACAGTGATCGAGAAGAGGTGAGCAGGGTATGAGTTTTTTCCACGCAAACCAGCGGGAAGCGCTGAATCAGAGTCTGGCGGAGTTGAACGGCCAGATTAACGTATCATTCGAGTTCTTCCCGCCACGCACCAGCGAGATGGAAGAGACCCTGTGGCAGTCGATCGATCGTCTGAGCATCCTTAAACCCAAATTCGTTTCCGTCACCTACGGCGCCAACTCCGGCGAGCGCGATCGCACCCACAGCATCATCAAGGGGATCAAGGAGCGCACCGGCCTGGAGGCGGCACCGCACCTGACCTGCATCGACGCCAGCCCGGCGCAGCTGCGCGACATCGCGACCGATTACTGGAACAGCGGCATTCGCCATATCGTGGCGCTGCGCGGCGATCTGCCGCCGGGCGGCGGCAAGCCGGACATGTACGCGACCGATCTGGTGGCGCTGCTGAAAGACGTGGGCGACTTCGATATTTCCGTCGCCGCCTACCCGGAAGTGCACCCGGAGGCGAAGAGCGCCCAGGCGGATTTGATTAACCTGAAGCGCAAGATCGACGCTGGCGCCAGCCGCGCCATCACTCAGTTCTTCTTCGACGTCGAGAGCTACCTGCGCTTTCGCGACCGCTGCGTCGCCGCCGGTATCGACGTGGAAATCGTGCCGGGCATTCTGCCGGTGTCCAACTTCAAGCAGCTGCAGCGCTTTGCCACCATGACCAACGTGCGGGTGCCAAGCTGGATGACCAGCATGTTCGAAGGGCTGGACGACGATGCGGAGACCCGCAAAATGGTCGGTGCCAATATCGCCATGGACATGGTGAAGATCCTCAGCCGCGAAGGGGTGAAAGATTTCCACTTCTATACGCTGAACCGCGCCGAGATGAGCTACGCCATCTGCCACACGCTGGGCGTGCGCCCGGTGGCCGCCGCCTGACGGGCTTGTTCCATTGAAAAAGGGCGTCGCTTTACCGCGGCGCCCTTTTTTTGTGGGGGAAGGCATAAAAAAACGGCCCCGATAAACGGGGCCGCGATTAGGCTCACTAGCCGGTGTTGCGCATCCCGGCGGCGACGCCGGCGATGGTGACCATCAGCGCCTGCTCGACGCGGGCGTCCGGCTGCTCCTGCTGGCGCGAACGGTGCAGCAGTTCGGCCTGCAGGACGTTCAGCGGGTCGGTATAGACGTTGCGCAGCGCGATGGATTCGGCGATCCACGGCAGGTCTTCCATCAGGTGCGCATCGTTGGCGATGGTCAGCACTACCTTGATGTCGCTTTCCAGCTGATCGCGCAGCTGTTGGCCCAGCGGCCACAGCGATTTATCCACCAGGCGCTGATCGTAGTATTCCGCCAGCCACAGGTCGGCCTTGGCGAACACCATTTCCAGCATGGCGATGCGGGTGGAGAAGAACGGCCAGTCGCGGCACATCGCCTCCAGCTCCGCCTGTTTGCCGGCCTTCACCGCTTCCTGCAATCCGGCGCCGGCGCCGAGCCAGGCCGGCAGCATCAGGCGGTTCTGCGTCCAGGCGAAGATCCACGGAATGGCGCGCAGGCTCTCTACGCCGCCGTTCGGCTTGCGTTTGGCCGGGCGCGAGCCCAGCGGCAGTTTACCCAGCTCCAGTTCCGGCGTGGCCGCGCGGAAGTAAGGCACGAAGTCCGGGTTTTCACGCACGTAGCCGCGATACATCCGGCAGGAGGTCTCGGACAGGTCGTCCATCAACGCCCGCCATTCTTTCTTCGGTTCCGGCGGCGGCAGCAGATTGGCCTCGAGGATCGCCCCGGCATACAGCGCCAGGCTGCTGATGGTGACTTCCGGCAGGCCGAATTTGAAGCGGATCATCTCGCCCTGTTCGGTGACGCGCAGGCCGCCCTTCAGGCTGCCCGGCGGCTGCGACAGCAGCGCCGCATGCGCCGGTGCGCCGCCGCGGCCGATGGAACCGCCGCGCCCATGGAACAGCGTCAGCGCCACGCCGGCTTTTTCACAGGTTTTGATCAACGCGTCCTGCGCACGGTACTGCGCCCAGGAAGCGGCCATCACGCCGGCGTCTTTCGCCGAGTCGGAATAGCCGATCATCACCATCTGTTTGCCCTGAATAAAGCCGCGATACCAGTCGATATTCAGCAACTGGGTCATTACGTCGTCGGCGTTGTTCAGATCGTCGAGGGTTTCGAACAGCGGAGCGACCGGCAGCGCGAACGGGCAGCCGGCCTCTTTCAGCAGCAGGTGCACCGCCAGCACGTCGGAAGGCGTGCGCGCCATCGAAATCACGTAGGCGGCGATCGAGCCCTGCGGCGCTTCGGCGATCACCCGGCAGGTTTCCAGCACTTCCTGCGTGTCGGCGCTCGGTTGCCACTTCAGCGGCACCAGCGGGCGTTTGGAGTTCAGTTCGCGGATCAGGAACGCCTGTTTATCGGCTTCCGACCAGCTTTCATAGTCGCCCAGCCCCAGATAGCGGGTCAGCTCGGCGATGGCTTCGGTATGGCGGGTGCTTTCCTGGCGCACGTCGATGCGCACCAGCGGCACGCCGAAGCAGCGCACGCGGCGCAGGGTATCCAGCAGTTGACCGTTGGCGATGATGCCCATGCCGCAGGCCTGCAGCGACTGGTAGCAGGCATACAGCGGCTCCCACAGCTGCTCGTTGTTCACCAGCAGGTCGTGCGGCTTCAGCACGCGCTCGCCCCTCAGGCGACCTTCCAGATAAGCCTGGGAACTCATCAGCTGGCTACGCAGCTGCTTCATGATTTCGCGGTACGGCTCCTGCACCTCATCGCCGCCGGCGCGGGCGCGCAGCTCAGGGGTGCACTCGGTCATCGACAGCTCGGAGACCAGCACCTGGATATCGCGGGTAAACAGGTCGCAGGCTTTCCAGCGGCTGAGCAGCAGCACATGGCGGGTGATTTCGGCGGTGACGTTCGGGTTGCCGTCGCGATCGCCGCCCATCCAGGAGGTGAAGCGCACCGGCACCGCTTCCACCGGCAGGCTGTAATCGATGGAGTTTTCCAGCTGTTCGTTGAATTCGCGCAGGAACGCCGGCACGCCTTCCCACAGGCTGTTTTCCACCACCGCAAAGCCCCATTTGGCTTCGTCGATCGGGGAGGGGCGATGTTTGCGAATTTCATCGGTGTGCCACGACTGGGCCACCAGCTGACGCAGGCGGCGCATGATCTTGTTGCGCTCGTAGTCGGCCAGATCGTTGTGATCGAGCTGGCTGAGGCAGGTGTTGACCTCCACCAGCTTGTGGATCAGGGTGCGGCGGGTGATCTCCGTCGGGTGCGCCGTCAGCACCAGCTCGATGGAAAGTTGCGACACCGCGTGCTGCAGCTCTTTGTCGCTGAGCTTTTTGTCTTTGAGGCGGCTGAACAGCTGCGCCAGCGCTTCCGGGTTGCTGGCGGCTTCGCCGTTGGGCGAAATGCTGTGGTACTGCTCGGCGACGTTGGTCAGGTTGAGGAACTGGCTGAAGGCGCGCGCCACCGGCAGCAGCTCGTCGTTGGACAAGTTCTGCAGGGTGGAGAGCAGCTCCTGGCGATGCGCTTCGTTGCCGGCGCGTGAAGATTTGGAAAGCTTACGGATGGTCTCAACGCGATCGAGAATATGCTCGCCCAGCGCTTCTTTGATGGTATCGCCGAGCAATTTGCCGAGCATACTGACATTACTGCGCATTGCCGAATATTGTTCGTTCATATAACCCCTGACCCAGTTCTGTATGATTTTTATCTTGTAAATAAATTTCACGCGTCAGGCGCAGACCGCCAGCCTGATCACATCGCGTTCCTGTCCAATCGTCAATTGACACTATTTTTAGCAAAAAAACATCAAAATCGGCGCATTTTCTGAAATTTAATTACGCCTCGTCGGTTATCAGCACGGCTTATTTCGCTGTTTTCTACTTATTTTGAGGTAGGGGAAAGCATAAGGCATTTCCCCTGTTAAATGTCGTGTTTATTGCCGGCAAAAGTGACTGACCAGCTGGCCCAACAGTTTGCGCGTCGGTTCGATAAACGCGGTATCGATGTACTCGTCCGGCTGGTGGGCCTGATCGATGGAACCGGGGCCGAGCACCAGGGTCGGGCATACCTGTTGCACGAACGGCGCCTCGGTACAGTAGTTGACCACCTGCGTGCGGGTGCCCAGCAGCTCCTCGATCACCGCCACCATGCGGTGGTCGGTCGGGCACTCGTAGCCCGGCACCGACGCGTGCAGCTCTTCGATGGTCAGGCGGCCCGGCCAGCGTTGGCTCACCGGCTCCAGCGCCTGATGCATCAGTTCGTTGATGTTGTCGAGCGTCATGCCGGGCAGCGGGCGGATATCCAGGTGCAGCTCGCAACAGGCGCAGATGCGGTTGGCCGCGTCACCGCCGCTGATATGGCCGAAGTTCATGGTGGGATAAGGCACGGCGAACGCCGGGTTGTTGTAGCGCTCCTGCAGGGTCTTGCGCAGCTCCATCAGGCGGCCGATGGACTCGTGCATCAGATCGATGGCGTTGACGCCGCGCGCCGGATCGCTGGAGTGGCCGGACTGGCCGACGATGCGAATGGCGTTGGCCATGTGGCCCTTGTGCGCGCGCACCGGCTGCAGCGAGGTCGGCTCGCCGATGATGGCGAAATCCGGCCGAATGGCGGTGGAGGCGGCGAAATAACGCGCGCCGGCCATCGTCGTTTCTTCATCTGCGGTCGCCAGAATGTACAGCGGCTTGGTCAGCTTGCTCGCGTCGATGTCGCGCACCGCGTCCAGAATAAAGGCGAAGAAGCCTTTCATGTCGGCGGTGCCCAGCCCGTAGAGCTTGTTGTCGTGCTCGGTCAGGGTGAAGGGATCGCGCGTCCAGCGGCCTTCGTCGTAAGGCACCGTATCGGTATGGCCGGCCAGCAGCAGGCCGCCGCTGCCTTCACCAATGCTGGCCAGCAGGTTGAATTTGTGGCGCGACTCCGGCACCGGCTGCACGTCGACGCGGAAGTCCAAGTCGGCAAACCATCCGGCCAGCAAGTTGATTAACGCCTCATTGCTCTGATCGAGGCCGGCATCGGTGGCGCTGATTGACGGAGTGGCGATCAACGCCCGGTACAGCTCAATAAATGGAGGTAATTTCATCTTCACTGTTGACAGCCTTTGGTTAGGATAGTATCAATATTCATGCATTTATTTTGAATAAAAATACATTAAGCCGAAGCGTAAGGGAACCCGATGCCCGGATGTTTATAAAAGCATCAACGCCTGGCTCCGTGGGTGAACGGCGCAACAACGCTGGCTAGCCCTGTTACCTGGGTCACAAGCGACCGCACGTCAGTTTAGAAGGTGAAAGGCCACATGTTGAATACGCTGATCGTTGGTGCCAGCGGTTACGCCGGAGCGGAGCTCACGGCTTACCTGAATCGCCACCCACACATGAACATAACCGCTTTAGCGGTTTCAGCGCAAAGTGCAGATGCAGGAAAGTTGCTTTCCGATCTCCATCCCCAGTTGAAAGGCATCGTCGATCTGCCGCTGCAGCCGTTGACCGACGTCGCCAAGGCGGCGCAGGGCATCGACGTGGTGTTCCTCGCCACCGCTCATGAAGTCAGCCACGATATCGCACCGGCCTTCCTGGCGGCAGGCTGCGTGGTGTTCGATCTGTCCGGCGCCTTCCGCGTGCAGGACGCCGGTTTTTATACCCAGTACTACGGTTTCGAGCATCAGCATGGCGCCCTGCTGGAGCAGGCGGTGTACGGCCTGGCGGAGTGGCAGAGCGACAAGATCAAACAGGCGCAGCTGATCGCGGTGCCGGGCTGCTACCCGACGGCGGCGCAGCTGGCGCTGAAACCGTTGATCGAAAAGCAACTGCTGAACCTCGACCAGTGGCCGGTGATCAACGCCACCAGCGGCGTCAGCGGCGCCGGGCGCAAGGCCAGCATGACCACCAGTTTCTGCGAAGTGAGCTTGCAGCCGTACGGTATTTTCACTCACCGGCACCAGCCGGAGATCGCCGCGCACCTGGGCGTGCCGGTTATCTTTACGCCGCACCTGGGTAATTTCCCGCGCGGCATTCTTGAAACCATCACCTGCCGCCTGAAAGCTGGCGTGACCGCGCAGGACGTGGCCGCCGCCTATCATGCCGCCTATGACGACAAGCCGCTGGTGCGGCTGTACGACCAGGGCGTGCCGGCGCTGAAAGCGGTGGTGGGGCTGCCGTTCTGCGACATCGGTTTTGCGGTGCAGGGCGAGCATCTGATCGCCGTGGCGGCGGAAGATAACCTGCTGAAAGGCGCGGCGGCGCAGGCGGTGCAATGCCTGAATATCCGTTTCGGCTTCCCGGAAACCCAATCACTCCTTTAAACCAGCGTGAGTAAACAGCAATGAACCCGTTAATTATCAAGTTAGGTGGCGTGTTATTAGACAGTGAAGAAGCGCTGGAGCGTCTGTTTACCGCGTTGGACAGCTATCGGCAGCAGCACCAGCGCCCGCTGGTGATCGTGCACGGCGGCGGCTGCGTGGTGGACGAACTGATGAAGCAGCTCGCTTTGCCGGTGGTGAAAAAGAACGGCCTGCGGGTCACGCCGGCCGATCAGATCGACATCATCACCGGCGCGCTGGCTGGCACCGCCAACAAAACGCTGCTGGCGTGGGCGATTAAACACCAAATCAACGCTGTCGGCCTGAGCCTGGCGGACGGCGGCAGCTCGGTCGTGACCCCGCTCGATCCGGCATTGGGCCACGTTGGCAACGCGCAGCCCGGCTCGCCCGCGCTGCTCAATACCCTGCTGGGCGCCGGCTACCTGCCGGTTATCAGCTCCATCGGCATCACCGCCGAAGGGCAGTTAATGAACGTGAACGCCGATCAGGCGGCGACGGCGCTGGCCGCGACGCTGGGGGCGGATCTGATCCTGCTGTCGGACGTCAGCGGCATCCTCGACGGCAAGGGCCAACGCATTGCGGAAATGACGGCGCAAAAAGCGGAACAACTGATCGCGCAAGGCATCATCACCGATGGTATGGTGGTGAAGGTGAATGCGGCGCTCGACGCCGCCCGCACCCTCGGCCGCCCGGTGGATATCGCCAGCTGGCGCCATGCCGATCAGCTTCCTGCTTTGTTTAACGGCGTGTCGATTGGCACCCGGATCCTCGCTTAATTTTAGAATTAGAAAGGAATAGATCATGCAAAACCAAGGCATCAAAAAAATCGTTCTGGCGTACTCCGGCGGCCTGGATACCTCGGCCATCATTCCATGGCTGAAAGAGAACTACGGCGGCTGTGAAGTGGTGGCGTTCGTGGCGGACATCGGCCAGGAGCGCAGCGATCTGGAAGGCGTGGAGCAAAAAGCCCTGCAGTCCGGTGCCTCTGAATGTCATGTGGTCGATCTGCGTGAAGAATTTATCCGCGATTACGTTTATCCGGTGCTGCAGACCGGCGCCCTGTACGAAGGCAGCTACCTGCTGGGCACCTCGATGGCGCGGCCGATCATTGCCAAGGCGCAGGTCGAGCTGGCGTTGAAAGTGGGCGCGGACGCGCTGTGCCACGGCGCAACCGGCAAAGGCAACGATCAGGTGCGTTTCGAAACCACCTACACCGCGCTGGCGCCGCAGCTGAAAGTGGTGGCGCCGTGGCGTGAGTGGAACCTGCGTTCCCGTGAAGCGCTGCTGGATTACCTGAAAGAGCGCAATATCCCGACCACCGCATCGCTGGAGAAAATCTACAGCCGCGATGAGAACGCCTGGCACATCTCCACCGAAGGCGGCGTGCTGGAAAGCCCGTGGAATGCGCCGAACAAGGATTGCTGGGTATGGACCGTCGATCCGCAGGAAGCGCCGGATCAGCCTGAGCAGGTGACCGTCACCGTTGAGAAAGGCCGCGTTGTGGCGGTTAACGGGAAAGCGTTGTCGCCTTACCAGTGCCTGGAAACCTTGAACGCGCTGGGCGCCAAGCACGGCGTCGGCCGGATCGACATCGTGGAAAACCGTCTGGTGGGCATCAAATCCCGCGGCTGCTATGAGACCCCGGGGGGCACCATCATGGTGGCGGCGCTGCGCGCCATCGAGCAGCTGGTGCTGGATCGCGACAGCTTCAAATGGCGCGAGCAGCTGGGCCTGGAGATGTCCTATGTGGTGTATGACGGCCGCTGGTTCGCGCCGCTGCGCCGCTCGCTGCAGGCCTCTGCCGAAGCATTGGCTGAAGAGGTGAACGGTGAAGTGGTGCTGCAGCTGTACAAAGGCCAGGTGACGGCGACCCAGAAAAAATCCGCCAACAGCCTGTACTCCGAAGAGTTCGCCACCTTCGGCGAAGACGAAGTTTACGATCACAGCCACGCGGGCGGCTTTATCCGCCTGTTCTCTCTGTCTTCACGCATCCGCGCGTTGAATGAGAAAAAGAATAAATAACCGATTGGCGTGACTCTGCAAGGGCGCAGCATGCTGCGCCCTTTCGCATAAAAATTCAGGAGTAAGGTATGGCACTTTGGGGCGGAAGGTTCACTCAGGCGGCGGATCAGCGGTTCAAGCAACTCAACGATTCGCTGCGGTTCGATTATCGCCTGGCGGAGCAGGATATCGTGGGCTCGGTGGCCTGGTCGAAGGCGCTGGTGACCGTTAACGTGTTGACGGCAACGGAGCAACAGCAGCTGGAGCTGGCGCTGAATGCGCTACTGAAGGAAGTCCAGGCCGAGCCTTTGGCGATCGTCCAAAGCGATGCCGAAGACATCCACAGCTGGGTGGAGCAGAAGCTGATCGAGAAGGTCGGCGATTTGGGCAAGAAGCTGCACACCGGCCGCAGCCGCAACGATCAGGTCGCGACCGATCTGAAGCTGTGGTGCAAACAGCAGATCGGCGATCTGCATCAGGCGATCGTCCAGCTGCAGCAGGCGCTGGTGGAGACCGCCGAAGCCAACCAGGATGCGGTGATGCCGGGGTATACCCACCTGCAACGCGCGCAGCCGGTGACTTTCGCGCACTGGTGCCTGGCCTATGTCGAGATGCTGGCGCGCGATGAAAGCCGCCTGCAGGATACCCTGAAACGGCTGGACGTCAGCCCGCTGGGCAGCGGCGCGCTGGCCGGCACTGCTTATCCTATCGATCGCGAGCAGCTGGCCGGCTGGCTGGGCTTCGCCTCGGCGACCCGCAACAGCCTGGACAGCGTATCCGATCGCGATCACGTGTTGGAACTGCTGTCCAACGCCGCCATCAGCATGGTGCATCTGTCGCGCTTCGCCGAAGATCTGATCTTCTTCAACAGCGGCGAGGCGGCGTTTGTCGAGCTGTCCGACCGCGTGACCTCCGGCTCTTCGTTGATGCCGCAGAAGAAAAACCCGGACGCGCTGGAGCTGATCCGCGGCAAGTGCGGCCGCGTACAGGGCGCGCTGACCGGCATGATGATGACGCTGAAAGGCCTGCCGCTGGCGTACAACAAAGACATGCAGGAAGACAAAGAAGGGTTGTTCGACGCGCTCGACACCTGGATGGACTGCCTGCAGATGGCGGCGCTGGTGCTGGACGGCATTCAGGTGAAGCGCCCGCGCTGCCAGGAAGCGGCGGAGCAGGGCTATGCCAACGCCACCGAGCTGGCGGATTACCTGGTCGCCAAGGGCGTGCCGTTCCGCGAAGCGCACCATATCGTCGGTGAGGCAGTGGTAGAAGCGATTCGCCAGGGCAAACCGCTGGAAGCGCTGCCGCTGGCGGATTTGCAGCAGTTCAGCGCGACGATCGCTGACGATGTCTACCCGATCCTGGCGTTGCAATCCTGCCTGGACAAACGTGCGGCCAAAGGCGGCGTCGCGCCGCAACAGGTGGCCGCGGCAATCGCCGCAGCGAAACAGCGTTTGGCTTGACGACGACAAGGGCGGCCTGGCGCCGCCCTTGAACCTCTACCCCGCCAGGCGGGCGCACAGATAACGGTTCAGGCTCACGCCTTCTTCCATCGCGCCGATCGCCAGCCGGCGATGCTGTTCCGGCGTCATGCGCAACACCAGTTTTCCGCTGAAGTTCTTTTCCGCCAGCGCCTGCGGCGGCGTTTCGCCTTGCGCCAGCATATCGGCGATCGTTTCGCTCACCACTTTTTCGATGCCCTCCAGTGCGCCGGTACGCGTGGCGGCCAGCCAGGACAGCGAGGGGAATTCGGCGCACAGCCCGACATATTCACGATCTTCCGCTGACCAGGTGATGCGATAGGTATAGTGTTCATGCTTTTCCATGCTCTTCCTCCATTCTGGCTCTGTCCTCCATTTTAGTGTCATTATTGATATCACTTCAGTGCCAAAGCATAAAAATGCGTGCAGGAGGGCCGTGAGGCAAGAGGAGGGAGGAAAATCTGGAAAGCGCTGCGCAAAAAAACCGGGCCTGAAGGCCCGGTGGGTATGAATGGAGAATGAGGGGTTATTCGCCCGGGCAGCGCTGGCAGCGCTCGATTTCGGCCGCGCCGAGTTTGAGCTTCGCCTGCAGGTCGCGCAGCGCGGTGCGCAAGCCTTCTTCGATCACTGGATGATAGAACGGCATGTCCAGCATCTGATCGACGGTCATCTGCTGCTGGTGCGCCCAGGCCAACAGGTGCGCAATGTGTTCGGCGTCCGGGCCGATCATTTCCGCGCCGAGGAAACGGCCGGTGCCCTGTTCGCCGTAAACGTGCAGAACGCCCTTGTTGCGCAGCATCACCCGAGAGCGGCCCTGATTCTCAAACGAGACCTTGCCCACTTCAAAACAGCCGCAGGCGCTGAACTTCTCGCTCAGCTCGCGGAAGGTCGAGCCGACCATGGCGATCTGCGGATCGGAGAACACCACCGAAATCGCGCTGCGGCGCAGACCCGGATTGATCTCCGGGAAGCTGCCGGCGTTGGCGCCGGCGATGCGCGCCTGATCGCTGGCCTCATGCAGCAGCGGCAGCTGGTTGCTGGCGTCGCCTGCGATGAAGATATGCGGCACGCTGGTTTGCATCGTCAGGCGGTCGGCCAGCGGCACGCCTCGAGCGTCGAGCTGCAAACCGGTGTTTTCGAGGCCTAACCGATCGACGTTGGGGCGGCGGCCAGTGGCGGCCAACACGTAGTCCACCAGGATCTCCTGCGGTTGGCACTGCAGATCCCGATAGCGGATAAACACCTTGTCGCCTTCGCGCTGCATCATCTCCACTTTCACGTCGGCGTCGAGATAGAACTCTTCCCCCAACGTTTTCGCGGCGTAATCGCGCACGGCGCTGTCGGTGAGCGGCCCGACGGCGCCGCCGATGCCGAAGACCCGGGTGTCGACCCCGAGGCGGTGCAGCGCTTGCCCCAGTTCCAGCCCGATGACGCCGGGGCCGAACACCGCTACGGACTGCGGCAAATCATCCCAGTTGAAGAGATCGTCGTTGACGATCAGGCGATCGCCCAGTTCGTTCCACGGCGCCGGCCAGCTGGGGCGGGAGCCGGTGGCGATTACGATGCGCTGCGCCACAATGCGCGTATGCTCATCGACCTGCAGCGTGTTGTCGTCGATAAAGCGGGCATAGCCCTGAATTTTGTCGCCGGCCGGGATCTCGTCCACGCCTTCCAGCACGAAGCCGACGAAACGATCGCGTTCGCGTTTGACGCGAGCCATCACCTCGCGCCCGTCAATGCGCGTTTTGCCGGTTGGGTGCACGCCAAAGCCCGGCGCACGTTCGATTTGATGCACCGCTTCGGCGGCGGCGATCAATAATTTGGATGGCATGCAGCCAACGCGCGCACAGGTGGTGCCATAAGGCCCGCCTTCGATCATCACCACGCTGGGGGTAGACAGCTTGGCCTCTCGGTAGGCGCCGAGCCCTGCGGTGCCGCCGCCGATGACCGCGACATCAACGTTCAACAGTTTCATATCCGCTCCTGAAAGGTAAAAAAAAGGCGGGCCGTAGCCCGCCAAAGTTCACGTTGGCTTTGTTATTACTTATTAAGCTGACAGGAAGGTTTCCAGATCGTCGCTGCCGCCGATGTGACGGCCGCCGATGAATACCTGCGGCACCGTGGCGCGGCCGCTGACGGCGCGCAGGCTGACGGTGGTGGCGTCTTTGCCCAGCACGATCTCTTCATACTGAATGCCGCGCTCTTGCAGCATCTGCTTGGCTTTGGCGCAGAATGGGCAGCCCGGTTTGGTGAACAGGGAGACCGATTCCTGCACTTTGAATTCCGGCGCCAGGTATTTCAGCATGGTGTCGGCGTCGGACACTTCAAACGGGTCGCCCGGCTTGTTTGGTTCGACAAACATTTTCTCGACCACGCCGTCGCGCACCAGCATCGAGTAGCGCCATGAGCGAGGGCCAAAGCCCAGATCCGCTTTCTCAACCAGCATGTTCATACCTTTGGTGAATTCACCGTTGCCGTCCGGCACGAAAGTGATGTTTTCCGCATGCTGATCGGCTTTCCAGGCGTTCATGACGAAGGTGTCGTTCACTGAGACGCAAAGAATGCTGTCGACGCCGTGCTGCTTGAATACGCTGGACAGCTCGTTGTAACGCGGCAGATGGCTTGAAGAGCAGGTCGGCGTAAACGCGCCCGGCAGCGAGAACACGATAACGGTTTTGTTTTTGAACAGGTCATCAGTGGTCACATCAATCCATTGGTCGCCCTGACGGGTGTGGAAAGTAACCTGAGGAACTTTCTTGCCTTCTTGACTGGTAAACATTGATTAACCCCTTAATTAGGAAAAGTAATTTTTAGCATTTAGCGCGATATCGCTTCGTTGGGACACATTATTGTCGCTGGGGCTTGATAGATCTAATCGCTCATTGCTATCTTATCTATCGCCATGAGCTATCATGGAATGGAGGGAAACAATGAATATTCGTGATTTAGAGTATCTGGTCGCCTTGGCCGAGCACCGGCACTTCCGCCGCGCGGCCGATTCATGCCATGTGAGCCAGCCCACGCTGAGCGGGCAGATCCGCAAGCTGGAAGACGAGTTGGGCGTCATGCTGCTCGAGCGCACCAGCCGCAAGGTGCTGTTCACCCAGGCCGGTCTGTTGCTGGTGGAGCAGGCGCGTACCGTGCTGCGCGAAGTGAAAGTGTTGAAGGAGATGGCCAGCCAGCAGGGCGAAGCCATGTCCGGGCCGCTGCACATCGGCCTGATCCCGACCGTGGGGCCTTATCTGCTGCCGCAGATCATACCGACACTGCACAAAACCTTCCCGAAACTGGAAATGTACCTGCACGAAGCGCAAACCCACCAACTGCTGGCGCAACTCGACAGCGGCAAACTGGACTGCGCCATTCTGGCGTTGGTGAAGGAAACCGAGGCGTTTATCGAAGTGCCTCTGTTCGATGAACCGATGAAGCTGGCGGTGTACTCCGATCACCCGTGGGCGCAGCGCGAGCGCGTGGCGATGCCGGATTTAGCGGGAGAGAAGCTGCTGATGTTGGAAGATGGCCACTGCCTGCGCGATCAGGCGATGGGCTTCTGCTTCCAGGCGGGCGCGGACGAAGATACTCACTTCCGCGCCACCAGTCTGGAAACGTTGCGCAATATGGTCGCTGCCGGCAGCGGCATTACCCTGCTGCCGTCACTGGCGGTGCCGCCGCAGCGCGAACGCGACGGCGTGTGCTATCTGGATTGCTACAAGCCGGAGCCGAAGCGCACCATCGCGTTGGTGTATCGCCCCGGTTCCCCACTGCGCAGCCGTTATGAGCAGTTGGCCGAAGCGATCCGCGAGCACATGCAGGGCTACATCGACAGCGCGTTAAAACAGGCGGTTTAAGCCGTTAAGCGCCGCCACCCGGTAGGCTTCGGCCATGGTCGGATAGTTGAAGGTCGTATTAACGAAATACTCGATGGTATTGCCTTCACCTTTCTGTTCCATGATCGCCTGACCGATGTGGATGATCTCCGCCGCACGCTCGCCGAAGCAGTGGATCCCGAGGATCTGCAGGGTGTCGCGATGGAACAGGATCTTCAGGCTGCCGACGTTCATCCCGGCTATCTGCGCGCGCGCCAGATGCTTGAACTGGGCGCGGCCCACTTCATACGGCACCTTCATCGCGGTCAGTTCCTGCTCGGTTTTGCCGACGGAGCTGATTTCCGGAATGGTGTAGATGCCGGTCGGGATATCTTCGATTAAGTGACCGCTGGCTTCGCCGGAGGCGATCGCTTGCGCGGCGATGCGGCCCTGATCGTAGGCGGCGGAAGCCAGGCTCGGATAGCCGATCACGTCACCGACCGCATAGATGTGCGACAGCGCGGTCTGATACATGCTGTTCACTTTCAGCAGCCCGCGGCTGTCCGACTCCAGACCGACGTTCTCCAACCCCAACGAATCGGTGTTGCCGGTACGGCCGTTGGCGTACAGCAGGCAGTCCGCTTTCACCTTCTTGCCGGACTTCAGGTGCACGATCACGCCGTCTTCGGTGCCTTCGATCTTCTCGAATTCTTCGTTGTGGCGGATCACCACGCCGTTGTTCCAGAAGTGGTAAGAGAGCGAATCCGACATCTCTTGATCGAGGAACGCCAGCAGCCGATCGCGGGTGTTGATCAGATCCACCTTGACGTTCAGGCCGCGGAAGATAGACGCATACTCGCAGCCGATCACCCCGGCGCCGTAAATGATCACGTGGCGCGGTTCATGGCTCAGTTCGAGGATGGAATCGCTGTCGTAGATGCGCGGGTGATTGAAATCGACGCTGGCCGGATGGTAAGGGCGCGAGCCGCAGGCGATCACGATGTGGTCGGCGCGGATGGTGTCCTGGGTGCCGTCCATGTAGCTGACGCTGACGGTGTTGGCGTCGATGAAGCGCGCGTCGCCGGCGAACAGCTTGCACTGGTTCCGCTCATAGAACCCTTGGCGCATGCGGGTCTGCTGGCTGATGACGTTATCGGCGTGGCGTAAAATGTCAGGGAAGGTCGCGCTAAGCGTGCGCGAATTGTTGTAAAGCGGGTTCTGGTTGAATTCGATAATGCGGCTGACGGCGTGGCGGAGGGCTTTGGAAGGGATGGTGCCCCAATGGGTACATCCGCCGCCTACGTTGTTGTACCGTTCGATAACGGCCACACGGGCGCCCTGTTTCACCAGCCCCATGGCGGCACCTTCACCACCAGGGCCCGAGCCAATCACTATGGCATCAAATTGATAGTGCTGTTGCATGTAGGAGAGACCTGTTTTTTTATACAAGATTACAACGGTATCTTAACATCATAGCGCTGCTCACCCAATCACCATTAGGCTTTTTGAGTCAAAGCATAATCGGCTCAGGGCGGAAGTGTGATAGAGCGCGTTAGTATAAATGCTGTTGCAATAAAATTTGCTATATTGCCGAGTCTAGGGCGTTAGACTGAGAGAATGGAACCTATCCGGATATGCATATGGGCGTCAGAGCACAACAAAAAGAACGGACTCGTCGTTCCCTGATCGAAGCCGCATTCAGCCAGCTGAGCGCCGAACGCAGCTTCGCCAGCCTGAGCCTGCGGGAAGTTTCACGCGAGGCGGGCATCGCGCCCACGTCGTTTTACCGCCATTTCCGCGACGTGGATGAGCTTGGGCTGACCAT
Organism: Serratia sp. CY71090; assembly: GCF_052166845.1. NCBI lineage: Bacteria > Pseudomonadati > Pseudomonadota > Gammaproteobacteria > Enterobacterales > Yersiniaceae > Serratia > Serratia sp. CY71090. The sequence goes on from NZ_JBJNOA010000014.1 coordinate 114,718, forward strand.
GGTGGATGAAAGCGGCCTGATGCTGCGTCAGTTGATGCGCCAGGCGCGCCAACGCATCGCCAAGGGCGGCAGCGTGATCCGCACCTCGGTGTCCACCTTTATGGAATTTATCGGCAACAACCCGAACGCCTTCCGCCTGCTGCTGCGCGAGCGCTCCGGCACGTCGGCGGCATTTCGTGCGGCGGTGGCGCGCGAGATCCAGCATTTCATCGCCGAACTGGCGGACTACCTCGAGTTGGAAAACCACATGCCGCGCAGCTTTACCGAAGCGCAGGCGGAAGCGATGGTCACCATCGTGTTCAGCGCCGGCGCGGAAGCGCTGGATATCGATGTCGAGCAGCGGCAGCAGCTGGAAGAACGGCTGGTGCTGCAGCTGCGGATGATCTCCAAAGGGGCGTATTACTGGTATCGTCGCGAACAAGAAAAAGCTTCTGTGTCCCACGTATAAAAAAGGTAAAAAATGATGGAAAAACCAGGCCGTGAAAATGGCACCTTACTGCTGGCGTTGATTGCCGGCCTTTCGATCAACGGTTCCTTTGCCGCGCTGTTCAGCTCGGTGGTGCCGTTTTCGATCTTCCCGCTGATTGCGTTGGTGCTGGCGGTGTACTGTCTGCATCAGCGTTACCTGAACCGCGCCATGCCGGACGGCATGCCGAAGCTGGCGGCGGCCTGCTTCCTGCTGGGGCTGTTGATGTACAGCGCCATCGTGCGCGCCGAATACCCGCAGATCGGCTCCAACTTCCTGCCGTCGGTGATCTGTGTGGCGCTGGTGCTGTGGATTGGGGTCAAGCTGAAGGCGCGCAAGGCGCTGGATGCGCCGACTCAAGAGCCGTAATGAAACGGGGCGCCATCATGGCGCCCCTGTCGTATCAGCGGTGTTTTTCCAGCAACACGCCGCATTCCATGTGATGGGTATACGGGAACTGGTCGAACAGCGCCAGGCGGCTGACCCGGTGCGTGGCCTGCAGCGTTTCCAGGTTGGCGCACAGCGTTTCCGGATTGCATGAAATATACAGAATGCGCGGGTAAGCCTGCACCATCTTCACCGTTTCCGCGTCCAGCCCGCTGCGCGGCGGATCGACGAAAATCGTCTCGCAGTTGTAGCCGCTCAGATCGATGCCTTTCAACCGGTTGAATTCGCGTACTCCGTTCATCGCCTGAGTGAAGTCTTCTGCCGCCATGCGGATGATCTGCACGTTGTCGATATGGTTGGCGGCGATGTTGTACTGCGCCGCCGCCACCGACGGCTTGGCGATCTCGGTCGCCAGCACGCGCTCGAAATTGCGCGCCAACGCCAGCGAGAAGTTGCCGTTGCCGCAGTACAGCTCCAGCAAATCGCCTTTGGAACCGGCGGTGACCGCCAGCGCCCATTCCAGCATCTGCACGTTCATGGCCGCGTTGGGTTGAGTAAAGCTGTTTTCCACCTGGCGGTAGATCATGTCGCGGCCGGCGACCGTCAGCACTTCGTCAACATAATCCTGGTCGAGCATGATTTTGGTCTTCGACGCCCGGCCGATCAACTGCAGGTCGAAACCCTGCGCGCGCAGCTCGTCGCGCAGTTGCTCGGCGCGCTGCTGCCAAGCGTCATCCAGCTTGCGGTGGTACAGCAGCGAGGCGATGATTTTACCGCTTTGCGTCGACAGATAGTCGATCTGGAACAGCTTGTGACGCAGGATCGGCTCCGGTTTCAGCGCGGCGATCAGGGCGCTCATCAGGCGGTTGATCAGTTCGCTGGCGGCCGGGAATTGATCGACGCGAATACGCTGCTTGGTCTGCTGATCGAACATGATGTGATACATGTCGTCCGCGTCGTGCCAGATGCGGAACTCGGCGCGCATGCGGTAGTGGTCGACTGGCGAGCGGAACACTTCCGGCTCGGGCGCCGCGAACGGTGACATCAACGTCTTCAGGCGGGCGACTTTCTCCGCCAGTTGGTCATCGTAACGTTCAATAGGCAAATTCTCGGGCGTCATGTGTGTCTTCTCGTCAGGCAAATTTGATCAGCGGGGATTGTAGGGAATCAGCCCGTGAAGTCCAGTTTTGTCGCGTTTATTATTTGTAACATTAGTAGCAGTCTAGACATCTATTTGCATTGATCGTAGCATTGCCGTCCGGCCTCAAGCAGCGAGTGAAAAGGGAATCCGGTGTGAATCCGGAGCTGACGCGCAGCGGTAAGGGGAAGTCACGGCGATAGCGTTTTGACGCAGACACTGTCCACTGCAGGATGGGAAGTCATCGCCCGTTGCCGGTCGCGCCCCGCGGCCCGCAAATCCCAAGCCCGAAGACCTGCCGGTGTTACGTCGCAATATCCGTGGCCGTCGCGAACTACCGGCCATGATCCTGCGGCATCCGCCAATTAAGTTTGGATGCTTTTCTCATGACAATTACAAAAAATACGCTGCTGGCGGTGGTCTCCTCCGTCACGGCTTTTTCTGGATGGGCGCAAGACAACACTACAGCCACGAATGGCGATAATCTGGTGGTAACCGCCAACCGTTTCCCGCAGCCGGTTTCTTCCGTGTTGGCGCCGACCTCCGTCGTCACCCGTAACGATATCGATCGCTGGCAGGCCAAGAGCCTGACCGACGTGATGCGCCGTTTGCCAGGCGTGGACATTGCGCAGAATGGCGGCCTGGGGCAGCAAAGTTCGTTGTTTATTCGCGGCACCAATTCCAGCCATGTGCTGGTGTTAATTGACGGTATTCGCCTTAATCAGGCGGGCGTCAGCGGCTCTTCCGATCTCAGCCAAATCCCGATCTCGCTGGTGCAGAAAGTCGAATACATTCGCGGCCCGCGTTCGGCGGTATACGGTTCCGACGCCATCGGCGGCGTAGTCAACATTATTACCACCCGCGAAAAGAACGGCACGACGCTGGCTGCCGGCGTCGGCTCCAACGGCTATCAATCCTACGATGCGTCGACGCAACAGCCGCTGGGCGACAGCACCGTGGCGACGGTGGCGGGGAACTACACCTATGCCAAAGGGTATAATGTTATAGCGAACTTGCCGGACAGCTTCGGCAATCCTGCACAGCCTGACCGCGACGGCTTTATGAGCAAATCTCTGTATGGCGGCATTGAGCACAAGTTCAATGAGGCGTTCAGCGGCTTTGTTCGTGGTTATGGTTATGACAATCGCACGGCCTATGACGGTAATTACAGTTATTCGGATCCGGCGCATTTAGATGCGTTGCCTGACACTCGCCAACTCTATAGCCAAAGTTGGGATAGCGGTCTGCGCTATCAGGACGGCATCTATGCTACGCAGTTGATCGCGAGCTATAGCCATACCAAAGACTATAACTACGATCCCAAATACGGCCCTTATTCTGCGTCTGCAACCCTGGATGACTCCACGCAATACAATGTGCAGTGGGGCAATACGTTCCAGGTTGCTCAAGGCCATATCAGTACGGGTGTCGATTGGCAGAATCAGAAAATCGAACCGGGTACGGCTTACATCACTGATAGCAAGAGCCAACGTAATACCGGGCTCTATCTGACGGCGCAGCAACAAGTGGATGCCTTTACTTTGGAAGGTGCGGTGCGCGGTGACGATAACTCGCAGTTTGGTTGGCATGGCACTTGGCAAACCAGCGTGGCTTGGGAATTTGTTGAGGGCTATCGCGCCATCGCGTCTTATGGTACTGCGTTTAAAGCGCCAAATTTGGGGCAGCAGTACGGCAGCTTTGGCGGCAACCCGGATTTGAAACCGGAAGAAAGCAAACAGTGGGAAGGGGGCTTTGAGGGGCTGACCGGCCCGGTCACCTGGCGCGTTACCGGTTATCGCAATGATATAGATAATCTGATCAGCTATGCATCAAGCGGTTCAGGTTCAGCCTATTACAATGTTAATCAGGCAAGGATTAAAGGTGTTGAAGCGACGGCGTCTTTTGATACCGGCCCGCTGACGCATCAGATTGGTTACGATTATGTCGACCCGCGCAACGCCAAGACCAACGAAGTGCTGTTGCGCCGCGCCAAACAGCAGGTGAAATATGAGCTGGACTGGCAGCTGTATGACTTTGATTGGGCGGTAACCTACCAGTATCTGGGAGAGCGCTACGACGGTGATTACAGCGGCTACACTACGCGTACGGTTAAACTTGGCGGCGTGAGCCTGTGGGATCTCGCAGTTTCGTATCCGGTCACATCTCATCTGACAGTTCGTGGTAGAATTGCCAACCTGTTTGATAAAGATTATGAGACGGCCTATGGCTACGCTACTCCAGGAAGAGAATACTACCTCACTGGAAGCTATACCTTCTAACAGCACCGCCACACCTCGCCCGACGGTGCTGGTTTTTGATTCCGGCGTCGGCGGGCTGTCGGTGTATCAGGAGATTCGGCAGTTGCTGCCGGATCTCCACTATATATACGCGTTCGACAACGTGGCGTTCCCCTACGGCGAGAAGTCCGAAGAGTTTATCGTTGAGCGCGTGCTGGAGATTGTCGGCGCGGTGCAGCAGCGTCATCCTCTGGCGATTGTCGTCATCGCCTGCAACACCGCCAGCACGGTCTCCTTGCCGGCCCTGCGCGAGCGTTTCAGTTTCCCGGTCGTGGGCGTGGTGCCCGCCATCAAACCTGCGGCCCGTCTTACCGTCAACGGCATTGTCGGCCTGTTGGCGACCCGCGGCACCGTACAGCGCAGCTACACCCATGAGCTGATTTCCCGGTTCGCCACCGATTGCAAGATTGAGCTGCTGGGCTCTTCTGAACTGGTGGAGCTGGCGGAAGCCAAGCTGCACGGCGAAGCCGTGCCGCTGCCGGTGCTGAAGAAGATCCTGCATCCTTGGCTGAGCATGCGCGAGCCGCCGGATACGGTCGTGCTGGGCTGCACCCATTTTCCTCTGTTAGCTGAAGAGCTGATGCAGGTGTTGCCCGAAGGCACCCGATTGGTGGATTCCGGCGCGGCGATTGCCCGCCGCACCGCCTGGCTCATCTCTACGCAGGAAAGCCTGGTCTCGAGCCAGGAAGAGAATCTGGCGTATTGCATGGCGTTAAATGAAGATACTGACGCTTTATTGCCCGTTTTGCAGGGCTATGGCTTTAAATCGTTGAAAAAACTGCCGCTTTAACGGTGTTTTGGTCAAACATTCAACGGTCGGAAAAAATATTGAAAATAGGGGTTGCGGCTCGCCGAGAACTCCCTATAATGCGCCTCCACTGACCGGGAACAACGACTGACAAGCCGCCGGGTCAGCGAGAAGAAAGCGAAATAAACGCTTGACTCTCCGGGCGAAAAGCGTAGTATACG
>NZ_JBJNOA010000015.1:0-117060 GCF_052166845.1 Serratia sp. CY71090
TCGGCGTCCACACCAGGTGGTATTTGCAACGCCAGAACACATGTGATGAACTCCTGTATAAACCCATGTTGGTGATTTCCTTCTTACTTGTGGTGAGTAAGCTGGAATATTCCGGCATGTGTTTCCTTCAGGCTAGAGCCTCACAGGTTCAATCACCACCTCCTTAGGAGGTGGTTTAAGGCTTACAATAAAAAAGCACCCCGAAGGGTGCTTTTTTTGTGCCGAACATTTAAGTATCCGGCGTTAGCTTGTTGCCGACAAACAGGGTCAGCTTCAGACCTGGCTGCAGGTTGCCTTTGGCGAGCGTTGAATTCCAACGCATCACGTCGTTAATATCGACGCCGTGACGACGTGCGATACTGGCGAGCGAATCACCTTTACGAACCTGGTAGGTGATACTGCTGTTACTGCCAGTATTGCTGGCCACTTGCAGGGTTTGCCCAACTTTTATGGCGCTCTTGGCGCGTAAGTTGTTCCAACTCTGCAAATCGCTGGTCTTAACGTTCAGCCGCTTGGCAATGCCCGATAAGGTGTCGCCGGAGCGCACTTTATACGAACTGCCACCGGTCAAACCGCTGTTCTTCGCCAACTGCGTCGTTGGCTGAGTCACGGCGATCTGGCCATCGGCCAGCGAGTCTTTCAGTTGCTCGGCATGTCCTTTGGGAACCATGATGTAATGGGGCCCGTTGGGTGCCGTAACGCCTTTTTTGTAGCCTGGGTTATACGCTTTCATCTTGGTGACTGAAAGCCCTGCCATCTCAGCCGCCTGAGTCAGCTGGATCTGCTGTCCGACATCGATACGCGCCAGCGCACGGGTTTCATCCGTTTTCGGGAGTTTCACGCCGTACTTCTTACTGTTCTTGATGATGTCGCTCAGCGCCAGCATTTTCGGGACATAGATTGACGTTTCACGCGGAAGCGACAATGCCCAGAAATTGGTTGGCTTACCCTGGCGTTTGTTTGCCTTCACCGCTTGCATCACGCGGCCTTCACCACTGTTATAGGCGGCTACGGTCAGTAACCAGTCGCCGTTAAACATGCGGTTCAAGCGCTGCATCATGTTAAGCGCAGCGGTTGTCGAGGCGACGACATCGCGTCGGCCGTCATACCACTGATTGTTTTTCAAACCATAATTGCGACCCGTTTGCGGCACGATTTGCCATAGCCCTGCGGCGTTGGCACTTGACGTGGCGTGTGGGTCAAAAGCGCTCTCCACTATGGGTAGCAGTACCAGTTCCATCGGCATATTACGTTTCTTAATCTGCCCGACTATCCAGTACATGTACGGCTCTGCCCGTAATGTTACATCGTGGAGATAGCTCTTACTTTTTAAGTACTTTCTTTTCTGATCACGGATCCGGGAATTTTCCGGAACCTCCATCTTCAGCTCGTCGCTAATGAAGTTCCACAGGTCCTGTTGCGCGGCGGGACTGTTGTTATCCAACCACCGCGCCGAGCTCGCTCGGCCATTTGCTGTGTACTCTCCTGCTTCACCATCTTGACCAGCCGAAGACAAACTCTGTGCATGCTGTTCTGGCGCCGGTGCGTCCTGCCTGGACGACTGGCAACCCACTAGCAAGACCGAGGCGAGAAATATCGCTTTAGCCTTCATGTGTGTGTCAATGTAGTTGCTTAAAAGACGAGCAATAATACTTTGCTTCGCCAAATAACACAACTAAAAGCTTAGAAGTTATCTTTCCGCAGGCGTAATTCGGAAAAAACTGAATGAAGGCTTTTCGCTGGTGAATTAAAGCCTAATTTCTTTTGTAAATCAGTGTCATGGCAACGTAAAAACAGGTTAATTTTGCGCTCTAATTGCAATGTAGTCGGCACGCTGGCTTGGCCTTTTGCCCTTAACGCTTCAACATGTTGTTGATATGTTTCAATCTCTCGATCTTCCGGCAAAATAGCCCGCGCAAACTTAAGATTTGAAAGAGTATATTCATGCGCGCAGCAAATTAAGGTGTTATCGGGAAGTTGCGCGAGTTGTTGAAATGAGTCGTACATTTGTTTGGCGGTACCTTCAAACAGCCTGCCGCAGCCAGCGGAGAAAATGGTGTCGCCGCAGAACAGATAAGGGGCACTATAGAATGCCACATGGCCCAGCGTATGGCCGGGAACGGCGATAGTCCTGTATTGGCGGCCATCGATATCAAAGGTATCGCCGTCATGGACGATGTGGTTGGCGCCTTTGTCCGCGGTTTCCTGCGGCCCATAGACGGCCAGGCCAGGGTACTGCGCGACAATCTGCGCCACGCCACCGACGTGATCGTGGTGGTGGTGGGTCAGCAGGATCGCCGACGGCGCCAGTTGCAGGCGCTGCAGCGCCTCGAGCACCGGCCGCGCTTCACCCGGATCGACGATAATGCAGCGCCCCTGCCGGTCATCCAATAACCAAATGTAATTGTCCTGGAAGGCGGGAATGCTGATAAGATTCATGGTGTACCTCTCGTTGGCAACGGCTTGAAAGAAGATAATAAATCATGAAACCAGCCCATACTCTACAAAAGCTCACCGGCCCGCAGTCCTGGGCTGAGCTGCCGTGGGGGGAGTATTATCGTGAAGCGCTCGAGCGGCAGTTGCAACCCTGGTGGCCCAAGCTGTTCGGTTTCCATCTGTTGAAGATGGGCATGCTCAGCGCCGAGCTAGCCACGGATAAATGCGCAATCTCCCATCAGGTTAACGTAGGGCTGGAGGGGGAGGGGCTGCAGGTGGTCGCCGACGCTTATCAACTGCCGTTTGCCGCCAAGTCGGTAGATGCCTGCCTGTTGGCGCATACGCTGTCCTATGCGGACGATCCGCACCGCATGCTGCGTGAGGTGGACAGGGTGTTGATCGACGACGGCTGGTTGGTCATCAGCAGTTTCAATCCGTTCAGCCTGCTGGGGTTGGGCAAGCTGGCGCCCGGGTTGCGTCGTCGCCAGCCCTATGTCAGCCGCATGTTTACCCAGATGCGGCTGCTGGATTGGCTCAGCCTGCTGAATTACGAGGTGTTGCACCAGGCGCGTTTTCACGTACTGCCGTGGCACCGCAAGGGCGGCAAATTTTTATGCACCCATTTGCCGGCGCTGGGCTGCATGAGCGTGATTGTGGCGCGTAAGCGCACCTTGCCGCTGACGCCTACGCCGATGAAACTGGGGGCGAGAAAGCCGTCTCTCAGCCGCGCGGTGGGCGCGACCAAGAGCTATCGCAAGCTGCCTTAGGCTTCCGGTTGGTAACCGACGTCTTCCTGCGTCGGTTTACCGGCCGCTTCGCGCGCCAGCACGTCACAACGTTCGTTCTCCGGATGGCCGGCGTGGCCCTTGACCCATTCCCATTTCACCTCGTGGCGCTGAATGGCCTGATCCAGCCGCTGCCACAGATCGACATTTTTGACCGGTTTTTTGTCGGCGGTTTTCCAACCGCGTTTCTTCCAGTTATGGATCCAACTGGTGATGCCCTGGCGCACGTACTGGCTGTCGGTGCTGAGCGTCACGGCGCAGGGCACGGTCAGCGCTTCCAGCGCCACGATCGCCGCCATCATTTCCATGCGGTTATTGGTGGTCAGACGGAATCCTTCGCTGAAGGTTTTTTCCGTCTGCTTATAGCGCAGTATCGCGCCGTAGCCACCGGGGCCGGGGTTGCCAAGGCAGGAGCCGTCGGTGAAAATTTCTACCTGTTTGAGCATCTCTGGTAGACTCTTCCTATCAGTTTTATAAAAGCCAAGTCTGACATAAACGAGCGCTGTGAGCACTGCAATATGATCTCTACAACCACCAGACAGATTGTCCTCGATACCGAAACTACCGGTATGAACAAGCTTGGGGTGCACTACGAAGGGCACCGCATCATCGAAATCGGTGCGGTGGAGGTGATTAACCGCCGCCTGACCGGGCGCAACTTCCACGTATACATCAAGCCGGATCGGCTGGTGGATCCGGAAGCCTACGGCGTACACGGCATCAGCGACGACTTCCTGGCCGACAAGCCGACCTTCGATCAGGTTGCCGAGGAATTCCTCGACTTTATCCGCGGCGGCGAGCTGGTGATCCATAACGCGGCGTTCGATATCGGCTTTATGGATCACGAATTCCGCATGTTGCAGCAGGGCATCCCGAAGACCGAGACCTTCTGCACCATCACCGACAGCCTGTTGATGGCGCGTCGCCTGTTCCCGGGCAAGCGCAACAACCTCGATGCCTTGTGCAGCCGTTATGAGATAGACAACAGCAAGCGTACGCTGCACGGCGCATTGCTCGATGCCGAGATCCTGGCGGAAGTTTATCTGGCGATGACCGGCGGTCAGACCTCGATAGCGTTCCAGATGGAGGGGGATACCCAGCAAAATGACGCCGCGCAAGAAATACAGCGCATTGTCCGCCCGGCGACGGCGATGAAAGTGGTCTACGCCAGCGACGAAGAAGTGAAGGCGCATGAGGCGCGTCTGGATCTGGTGGCGAAGAAGGGCGGTAGCTGCCTGTGGCGCGGAGCGCCGGCGGAATAACGGCGTTTTTGCGTGAAAAAACCTCACCGGATGAATCTTCGTTGAAAAACTGTGCAAACGGTTCATTTGCGGAGAAAAAGGCGTTGACGGAACCGAGAGGCGTCCGTAATATGCGCCTCGTTCCCCCGCAAGAGGGAATGGCGCGGAGCGGTAGTTCAGTTGGTTAGAATACCTGCCTGTCACGCAGGGGGTCGCGGGTTCGAGCCCCGTCCGTTCCGCCACTATTCAGAAGCCCTGAGTTAGCGATAACTCAGGGCTTCGTCGTTTCCGTTCTCTGAAAAACGGCGCGGCCCAATGAACGGGGCCGGCAGACCGGCCCCTTATTCTCAGAATAACACCGAATAGTTCAAGCCGAAGGTGCGTCCGCGGCCTTTATAGCTGTACAGCTCAGGCGATCCGTAGGTCGGGCTGTACAGGATCGGCGCGCGTTGGCCCCAAACGGTGGTGTATTCCTTGTCCAGCAAGTTTTCCACGCTGAAGCTGATTTTCCCTACCGGCAGGGTATAGCTGCCGAGGAAATCGAGGGTGTTGTAGCCATCGATTTTGCGGCCCTGGGTGGAATTGGCCTTGGTGTAATCGCCATCGTCCGACACGTCGAAGGTTTGCTGCGACTGTAAACGCAGATTCCAGTCGCCCGGCGCCCAGCCGACATAAGCGGTGACTTTCGAAGGGCTGGCGGTATCGACCACCAGCTTCTTCCATTCGCCATTGACCTTGGTTTCGGAGCGGATAACGTTGAAGTTGGTGCCGGCGCTCCAGTCGCTGTCTTCAAAGAAGTAGTCCACCGCCCCTTCCAGTCCATAGATGCGCCGCTTATCCGCATTGACGTTAATGGTCATGTCGGTTTTGTTGATGGCGATGCTCTTGTCGGACAGCGAGTAGTAGGCGGCGATTTGCGTGCGCAGGTTATCGTCGGTATAGCGCCAGCCCAGCTCGTAGGCATTGACCTTGATGCCTTCCAGCTTGGAGTCGCCGACGTTGACACTCTTCAGCAACTGGTAATGTCCGCCGTTCAACGCGTAGGTGCCGTTACCGTAATATTTGCCCGGATCCGGGATCTCAAAGCCCTGAGAGAAGTTGAACCAGGTTTGCTGGCGCTCGGTCAGGTGCGCCAGCAGGCCGGCATTGAACAGCGCGTTGTTGTAGTCGGTTTTCCCGCCCGGTATAGCGTCGGCGGACGTCGCGGCGCCGGTGGCGATTGCCTGCTGCTGGTTATAACCGACGAAGTCATCAATCTTGTTTTCGGTGTACTGATAACGCACGCCGCCGCTCAGGGTGAAGATCGGGTTGATGTCGTAGCTGGCCTGCAGGAACGACGCCAGGTTGCTGGTGGTATAGCTCGGGTAGCGGCCGGTGCTGTAAGCGTTCTCCAGCGTCATGCCGCCCGACTGCTGAGCCTTCGCCAGGTTGAAGAACTGCTGGTTGGCGTTGAAGCTTTCATGCTCGGCGTCAATGCCGTAAGTCAGCGTCAGTGCGTCGACAGGTTTGCTGTTTAACGTCAGCTTGCCACCGTAGAAATCGGTTTTTTGCTGCGAAGCGCCAATGCTGCTGACGTAATAGTTCGGCGCTTTGCCCGCCAGCGTCGGGAACGGGTAGAAGGTCAACGTTTCGTCGCGGTAGTAGACCTGCGCCACCAAATCCTGGCCGAGGAAATCAGTGTTGGAATACTGCAGGTTGATGAGATGTCGTTCGGTGCCGGGGATGCGATCGGAGTTTAAGTTACCGCTGTTATATGCCTTGGCATTGCCGGTCACCGCCGCAAAGTTCTCTCCCAGGAACAGGCCGTGATCGCCGTCGGATTGGCTTTTGTAGTATTGGGTGGTCAGCTGCAGCTGTTGATGATCGTCGATGTTGAGGGTGCCGGTGCCCATCACGTCGAGGCGATCGGAATACTGCAGGCCGGTTTGGGTATTGTCGATCAATACCTCATTGCCTTTGCCGTCATACCAGTCGCCATAGCGCTGGTAAGAAACGGACAGGCGCCCAGAGGCATTGTCGTTGCCGCCGCTGACCGCCGCCGCCACGTTCTCGTCGTGATCGTTATGGCCGCCAAAGCCGGTTTTACCGCCGACCTGCAACTCGACCTGCTGTTCCTGTTGTCCTTTTTTGGTGACGATATTGATCAGGCCGCCGGTGCTGCCGCCGCCGTACAGCGAGGTCGCGCCGGAAATCACCTCGATATGATCGATATTGAACGGATCGATCGAATCCAACTGGCGGCTGTCGCTGCGCGATGAATTCAGGCGCACGCCGTCAATCATCACCATCATCGAGCGGCCGCGCATATTCATGCCATAGTTGGTGCGGCCCTGGCCGCTGACGTCCATGCCGGGGATCAGCTGCGCCAACATGTCCTTGATCTCTTTGCCGCCCTGAACCTGCTGTTCGATCTCCTGGCTTTCGATCACCCAGGTGGTCTGCGCCATTTCCGCCGTGCTGCGGTGTGAACGGCTGGCGGAGACCACCATCTGCTCTTCGGCGCCGGCTTTCTGATCTTCTGCCCAAGCCGTTGGCGCAAGCATCGCCAGCAGACAAGGATTCAAAACCCAAAGGTGTTTGCGTTTCATCGTTATTTATTTCCCAGGTGATATTGTTATTGCGTTATTTTTTGAGAATGATTCTTTTATCAATAACGTTTCTTGTTATCAATAAAATCATGATATGATTTTTTGCGATACATTAACGTAATTAATTAGTTTTATTAACATTTTACCCGCTGCGCGATCGAGCAACCCACGCCGTCAACACGGCAGCCGATCGGCCATACGTTCAAGCGACAGCCGTTGCCGGAGAATCGAGAACATGTCCGCCAGCTACAGAATTTTTGATATCACCTTGAAAAGCAAAACGCTGATTTCACCTTCGCTGGTGCGCTGCGTGTTTGAAGGTGCGGATATTCATCGGATGAAGTTGGAAGCGCCGGATCAGCGCATCAAACTGTTGTTCCCGGCGGCGGACGGCCAGATCCCGCAGTTGGCCAATAGCCCGGACTGGTATGGCGATTACATGGCGATCCCCAAAGAGCGACGCCCGGTGATGCGCACTTATACGCTGCGTGCGCTGCGCCGTGAGCAGAATCAGATGGACGTCGAGTTCGTGCTGCATGGCGTGAACGGCCCGGCCTCCGCCTGGGCGACTCACGCCGAGCCGGGTGATGCCATCCAGACCGTCGCCCCCAACGCTGACTTCGACGGCGACAGCGGCGGCTACGAATGGGCGCCGCCGGCGCAGTTGCAGCAGGCGCTGTTGATCGCCGATGAAACGGCCGTGCCGGCGGCGATGGGCATTCTGGAGCAATTGGCGCAGCAGACCAATCCGCCGCGCGTGCAGGCGTTCTTCGAAGTGCCGCAGGCGGGGGATTGCCTGGATTTGACCCGCTTCCCGTTCGCCGAGGTTTACTGGCTGCCGCGCGATGTGGGCCGCCAGTTGGCGCACGGCACGTTGCTGGTGGAAGCGGTGCGCCAGCGGGTGGATATTCCCGCTTCGGCGTGCGCGCAAGCGCAGTCTCTGGCGGAAAGCAGCCTGAGCGATGAGGTGTTGTGGGAGCGGGCGGCGGGCGGCAACGCTTTCTATGCCTGGGTGGCGGCCGAGTCTTCGGCGGTGAAAACCCTGCGCCGTTATCTGATCGGCGAACGCGATCTGGACCGCGCTACCGTTAACTTTATGGCCTACTGGTGCTGAGTCGGCCGCTGTCGCCGCGCGATTGCATCATGGGTTCTACCGCCTGGAGCCCTGTGAAGGCTAAGGCGCGTCGAGCAGGCTGACGTGCGCCGCTACGATGCGCCAGCCACAGGGCAGTTTGACCCAGGTTTGCATTTGCCGCCCCCTGCGATTGCTGCCCGGCCGATGAAATTCCGTGCTGGCCACCGCCATATCTTCACCAAAAGTCGTGATTTGGGTGTTTTCCAACAGCCGCTCCAGTCCGTTGGCCGGGCGCCGTTGACGAAAATCGCGGATCTCGTCGATACCGTAGAGGCTTTCGGTGGCGCCATAGCGCACCGTGCGCGCGTCGTGCCAGAACAACTCGTCCAGCACATCGATGTCATTGCTGATTAACGCCTGCTCATAGCGGTAAAAGGCGGCGTTGACCTCCGCCAGCACCGCCGGCCGATCGATATGTTCATTGTTCATTGATTACTCCTGTTTGCAGACGCAAGTGGCGATGCCGGCGCATTCCAGCGCATAGGCGGCGCGCAGCGCCAAATCTTCGCGCCACGGCGGGGCGATCAGTTGCAGGCCGATCGGCAGACCGGACGCGCTTTTCAAAGGAACCGTCACGACCGGCAGGCCAAGGAAGGAAATCGGCTGCGTCAGCAGGCCCATACTGGCGCGGATCGGCAGATCGACGCCGTTGATGCGCATCGTTTCCTGGCCGATCGGCGTGGCGCTGCATGGCGTCGCCGGGGCGATCAAAATGTCCCAGTGCTTGAACAGCGGCGCGGCTTGCCGGCGAAACGCGTGACGAAAGCGCTGTGCCTGCAAATACCAGGTGGCGGGGAGCATGGCGCCGGCCAGCAGTCGTTCTCGCGACAGTGGCTCGAAGCGTTCGGGTTGGCTGCGCAACTGCGGCAGATAGCGATGGCCGCCCTCTGAGGCGCTGAGGATAAAGGCCGCCGATCGAGCCAGCTCGGCCTGCGGCAGCTCGACTTCGGCGCTGGCTGCCAGCGCTTGCGCCACCTGGTTGACTGCGGCTTTGGCGTCATCATTGCACCATTGCAGGAAATAGCCGCCTAACACGGCGCAGCGCAGGTTCTGGCTGCCCTGCGTCAGCAACGTTTCGGTGCGGGTAATCGGCCGATCGCTCTGGAACGGATCTCCGGCGTCGATGCCCTGCATCGCGTCATACACCGTCGCGAGATCGTGCACCCGGCGGGCGAACGGGCCGATGTGATCCAGGCTGTCGACAAACGGCTGGCTGCCGCTGCGCGAAAGACGGCCGAAGGTCGGTTTCAGACCATAAATGCCGCACAGCGAGGCGGGCACGCGTATTGAGCCATTGGTGTCGCTGCCGAGCGAAAAGGTCACCAGGCCGGCAGCCACCGCTGCGGCCGAGCCGCCCGAAGAGCCGCCGGCGATGCGTCCGAGGTCATGCGGGTTTCGGGTGGCGCCGTAATGGCTGTTCTCGGTGGTGAAACCGTAGGCGTAGGCGTCCATGTTCAACATGCCGCAAAGCAACGCGCCTTGATCCGCCAGCCGGGAGACGCCCCAGGCGTCGCGGCCGGCCGGTGGCCGCTCGCTGAACAAGCGGGCGCCGGCCAGCGTGGTTTCACCGGCGACGTCGAACAGGTTTTTTACCGCATAGGGAATGCCGGCCAAAGCGGGCAGCGTTTGCCCAAGCGCGCGCGAACGGTCGAGGCGATCGGCTTCTTTTTGCATGCGTTCCCGGGTGATGTGCGTAAAGGCGTTCAGCGCGGGATTCTGACGGTCGATGTGATCGAGCGTATGCCGGACGATCTCGCGCGCCGAGAGCGCGCCGCGTTCAAGGGCCGTACGGATCTCGGCGAGCGACAGGGCGCTTAAGGGGTTCATGGGCGATATACCCCTGCGATTTCCTGGCGCGGATCCAGCGGTAAGGCCATCAGCGGTTCGGCCAGCGCGGCGATGCGTTCGATCTGTTTCAACAGTTCCCGGCGGCGGACATCGTCCAGTTCAACGGCCAGCACGGTTTCCATCTGGTGGATATAGGCCGCCCAATCGGCGGCGTGTTGATTGTTCATAAGCGATCCCGATAAACAAGAGAGTCAGAAGCCGGCGGCGCTGCCGTTGCTTCGTGGATCGAAAGCGCCTTCGAACATGCCGTTGGTGTGGCGTACGATGGCGCCGGCATGGCCGACCGTTTCGCTGAACGCCGGCAGCAGTTCAACGGCGTGGCCGCGCTGTCGCAGATAGTCGAGGGTCGCCGCGTTAAAGCGCCCCTCCAGCTTCAACGAGTCCGAACTTTCGCCCCAGGTTCGCCCCAGCAGCCAGCGCGGCGCGCTGATCGCCTGCTGCAGCGGCAGCCCTTGCACCACATGCCGCACGAATAACGCCGCTTGAGTCTGTGGCTGGCCGTCACCGCCCATCGAGCCGTAGATCAGCGTGCGTCCGTCATACAGCCGGGCGGCGGCCGGGTTCAGCGTATGGAACGGCTGCTTGCCCGGCGCCAGCGCCAGCAGATGATCGGCGTCCAGGCTGAAAGAGGCGCCGCGGTTTTGCCACAGGACGCCGCTGTTCGGCAGAACCACGCCGCTGCCGAATTCATGGTAGATGCTCTGAATGAAGGAGACCGCCAGCCCGCTGCTGTCCATCACCCCCATCCAGACCGTATCGCCGGGGCCTTTGCCCTGGCCCCAGTCGGCCGCTTTTTGGCCGTCGATGCGCCCGGCCAGCCTATCCAAATGGTCGGCCGCCAGCAGCGCTTGCGGATCCTGCGTCATGTGGCGCGGATCGGTGATGAAACGGTCGCGCAGATCGAACGCCAGCTTGGTGGCCTCGACCACGGCGTGCACCACGGCGCCTTCGCTCTGTCCGACCAGCGGCAGGCGGTCGGTCAGCCCGAGAATGGCAAGCGACACCAGCCCTTGGGTCGGGGGAGCCAGATTGAATATTTCACCTTTTTGGTGTTCCAGGCGCAGCGGAGGACGGCGGCATGGCCGATAACTCGCCAGATCCTGAGCGGTAAGCGGCATGCCCAACATCGCCATGTCCGCCGCCATGCTTTCAGCCAGCGGGCCGCGATAAAAACTGTCGAGCCCGTCCTCACTCAGTGCGATCAGCGTATCGGCCAGCTGCGGTTGGCAGAATCGTTGGCCGGCAAGCGGGATCTTTCCCTGCGGCAGGTAAATGCGGGCGAAGGGGGCGAACTCCTCCAGCTCGTGGCGTTTGCTGCGCGTCGCCGCCTCTTGGGAGGCGGTGACCGGAATGCCGTCGGCGGCGTAGCGTATGGCGTCGGCGAGCAGCCGCGACAGCGGCAGCGGCGTTTCGCCCAGTTCGGCCGAATAGGCCAACGCCTCCTGCCAGCCGCCGACGGTGCCGGCCACGGTCAACGCCGCTTTTGGGCCGCGCTGCGGGATGCGGCTTTCTCCGGCGTACAGCGCCGGCGTCGCCAGCGAGCCGGCGGCGCCGCTGGCGTCGATGGTCAGCGGCTCGCCCTGCGGCGGCACGATCAGCCAGAAACCGTCACCGCCGATGCCGTTCATGTGCGGATAGACCACGGCGATGGTCGCGGCGGCGGCCACCATCGCCTCAATGGCGTTGCCGCCTTCGCGCAGCACCGCCAGCGCGCTTTCGCTGGCGAGATGGTGTGGCGTGACCGCCATGCCCTGTGGCGCGGTATTGCTGTTAATCATGTTTCTGCCCTTGTCTGAGGTGAGCGTTTGGATAACAGAAGCAAGAGGCGTTCCACTTTTAATCAGGACGATTAATTGCTTGTCAGTGAGGGGCCGGGGCGTGCTATGTTCCGGTGAAACAAAAGTTACAGCGAGAGTGATGATGCAGCCCTTCGATGAACGCCTGCGCAACGAATATCCGCAATTGGCGCCGCAGGAACAGCGCGTCGCCGACTTTATCCTCGATCATTTCGATGACCTGATCAGTTACAACAGCGCCGAGCTGGCGCGCTTGAGCGGGGTTTCTAAAGCCACGGTCAGCAGGCTGTTCAAGCGGTTGGGGTATCGCAGCTACAAGGACATGCGCGCTGAGCTGCGCACCCTGCGCCAGAGCGGCATGCCGGTGACCGACGAGAGGCATGCGGTGCAGGGCAATACGCTGCTGGCGCGGCATTACAAGCAGGAAATGGCTAACCTCTCGCACTGGGTGAGCCATCTCGATGTGGAGCAATTCGGCGCGGTGATCGCCGCGCTGGCGCGGGCGCGGCGGGTCGCGCTGCTGGGATTTCGCAACAGCTATCCGATAGCCATGCATCTGCGTCAGCAGCTGATGCAGGTGCGGGAGCGGGTGCTGCTGATGCCGCAGCCCGGCCAGACGCTGGCGGAGGAGCTGGTCGATCTCGCGCCGCAGGATATGGCGGTGGTGGTGGCGTTTCGGCGCCGGCCGCGTCAGCTCAAGGCGATACTGACGCAGCTGCAAACTCGCCGGGTGCCGACGCTGTTGATCTGCGAACCGCAGGCGCAGGCGCTGATCCCGCTGGCGGACTGGCATTTGGCCGCCTCGCTGGACAGCGTCTCCGCCTTCGACAGCTATTCAGCCGCCATGAGCTTATGTAACCTGCTCAGCAACGCCCTGCTGCATGAGATGTTGGAGCAGGGGCGATCGCGTATTCATCATATTGCCGGTCTGTATCAGGATTTGGACGAACTGGAACCGCGCTAACCGGCGCTTTTTTGGTGCTGATGCACATTTTTGGTGCAGCTCTGGCCTGCCTGCCTTCCCTTTCTCCGTCGCCGGCCCGCTGAGGCCGGCAGGTTTTTTCTCGTTAATCAGCGCCAGTTAAGGCATGGGTTCGACGTATTTTCGATTGGCACATTAGTTGCAGAGGTTGTGGTGTAAGAATCTTTTGTTTCATCTTTTCACCATCGGGGATACGCTATGAACATCAAAAAAACGCTGTGGACGGTTTTCACCGGGATCGCCTTGCTGGCGCAGGCCGCGCCGACCATGGCGGATCAATTGCAGGAGATCCGGCAGCGCGGCGTCCTGCGCGTGGCGGTGCCGCAGGATTTCCCGCCATTCGGCTCGGTGGGCACCGATCTGCAGCCCCAGGGTTATGACATCGATATGGCGCGTTATCTGGCCGATAAGATGAAACTTAAGTTGCAGTTGGTGCCGGTCACCAGCGCCAACCGGGTGCCTTATCTGCAGACCAATAAAGTGGATCTGGTGATCTCCAGCCTGGGCAAAAATCCGGAGCGTGAAAAGACCATCGCCTTCAGCCGCGCCTATGCGCCGTTCTTCCTGGGGGTCTTTGGTCCGAAAGACGGCGCGTTGGCGAACATGGCGCAGCTCGATGGCAAGACCGTCGGCGTCACGCGCGGCGCGGTGGAGGATATGGTGCTGAGCGACGGCGCGCCTAAAGGGGCGCAGATCAAGCGTTATGAGGATAACAACACGACGCTGTCGGCCTATCTCTCCGGGCAGGTGCAGTACATCGCCACCGGTAACATGGTGGTGAGCGCCCTTGCGCGCCAGAATCCGGGCAAGGCGCCGGCCGCCAAGTTCATGTTGAAAGATTCGCCGTGCTTCGTGGGGTTGCGCCAGGGAGAACCGGCCTTGAAAGCCACAGTGGATGCGCTGATTGGACAGGCGCTGGCGGACAAGACGCTGAATGGCCTGTCGGAGAAATGGTTGAAGGCGCCGCTGCCCGATGGTTTTGGCGCATAACGGGAGCGGCGGATGACCTATCAGCTGAATTTCTCCGCGCTCTGGCCCTACATGCCTGAGCTGTTGGCGGGGTTACTGACGACGATGGCGCTGACGGCGCTGGCGACGTTGATGGGGGTTGCGTTGGGCATTTGCGGCGCGGCGATCCGCAGCGGCCGGGCCGGCGCGCTGAGCCGCCTCTGGGGCGTTTACGTCGAAGTGGTGCGCAACACGCCGTTCGTCGTGCAGTTGTTCTTCATCGTGTTCGGCCTGCCGAGCCTGGGCTGGAAACTGACGGCCGGGCAGGCGGCGCTGCTGGCGATGGTGATCAACCTTGGCGCCTACAGCACCGAAATTATTCGCGCCGGCATTCAGGTCACGCCGAAGGGGCAGTGGGAAGCGGGACGCGTGTTGGGGCTCAGCCGCAGCCAGACCTTTTTACGCATCGTACTGCCGCCGTCGCTGCAGCGTATTTATCCGGCGTTGGTGAGCCAGTGCATCATCGTGATGCTGGGATCCTCGGTGGTGTCGCAGGTCTCGTTCGAAGAGCTGACCTTCGCCGCCAACCTGATCCAGTCGCGCACCTTCCTCAGCTTTGAAGTCTATCTGGTGACGGCGCTGCTTTATCTGTTGTTGTCGCTGTTGATGCGTCAACTGTTGCTGGCCGCCGGGCGGCGTTTTTTAGGGAGCCGAAACTGATGCTGACGTTTACCGATTGGGACATCGTGCGCAATCTGCTGTTGGCGGCTCGCTGGACGCTGCTGCTGTCGTTGACGGCGTTCTTCGGCGGCACGCTGGTGGCGCTGCCGCTGGTGCTGATGCGCCTGAGCAAGCGCCGCTGGGCAATGCGTTTTGTCCGCGTTTACGCGGAACTGTTTCAGGGCACGCCGCTGCTGATGCAGCTGTTTTTAGCGTTTTTCGGTCTGGCGCTGTTCGGCGTCGACGTCAGCCCATGGACCTCGGCCGCGCTGGCGCTGACGCTATTCACCAGCGCTTTTCTGGTGGATATCTGGTCCGGCAGCATCGCCGCCTTGCCGAAAGGTCAGTGGGAGGCAGCCCGTTGTCTCGGGCTGAGTTTCGCGCAGACGCTGATGCGCGTCATCACGCCGCAGGCGGTGCGTATCGCCATTGCGCCGACCGTCGGTTTCTCGGTTCAGGTGATCAAGGGCACCGCCTTGGCGTCGATCATTGGCTTCGTCGAGCTGACCAAGGCCGGCACCATGCTGAACAATGTGACTTATCAGCCCTTCAAGGTGTTTGGTCTGGTCGCGTTGGGCTATTTCCTGATGTGCTATCCCTTGTCGCGTTACAGCCATTATCTGGAGAAGAAATGCCATGCCGATCATCACCATTAATCAGGTTCAAAAATATTACGGTCAGAATCATGTGTTGAAGGGCGTGGATCTGGATATCGACATGGGACAGGTGGTCTCGATCATCGGCCGCAGCGGGTCTGGTAAAAGCACGCTATTGCGCTGTATCAACGGGCTGGAAGGGTATCAGGAAGGGAGCATCAAACTGGGCGGCATGACCATCACCGAACGCGATTCGCAGGCGCGTGAAATCAGCCGCTCGATTGGCATGGTGTTTCAGAACTTTAACCTGTTCCCGCATATGACGGCGCTGGAAAACGTGATGCTGGCGCCGCGCCGGGTGCTGAAAAAAAGCGCTGCCGAGTGCCGCGAGTTGGCCGAACAGATGCTGAACAAGGTGGGATTGGGTGAGCGCATGCATTACGCGCCGGCCAACCTTTCCGGCGGGCAACAGCAGCGGGTGGCGATCGCTCGGGCGCTGGCGATGAAACCGAAGGTGTTGCTGTGCGATGAGATCACCTCGGCGCTGGATCCCGAGCTGGTGGGTGAAGTCCTGAAGGTGCTGGAACAGTTGGCGCGAGAGGGCATGACGCTGATTCTGGTCACTCATGAAATGAGCTTCGCCCGCGAGGTGGGCGACCGGGTGGTATTCATGCACCAGGGCAAGGTGTGGGAGCAGGGAAATAGCCGCACGCTGTTCGCCAATCCGCAAACGCAGGAATTGAAACAGTTTATCGCTTCTGTGCGCGGGTTGTCAGAAGCCTGATCTCGGCAAATAAAATGACAAGTTATTAAGCTGGTAAGGAAATAACATGCTAACTACTCCGCAGTTCGAACAGATTAACCCGCCGGCGCGCCTGTTGATGGGGCCGGGGCCGATCAACGCCGATCCGCGCGTGCTGCGCGCCATGTCGAGCCAACTGATCGGCCAGTACGATCCGGCAATGACCGGTTACATGAATCAGGTCATGGCGCTGTATCGCGCGCTGTTCCGCACCGAAAACCGCTGGACGATGCTGGTGGACGGCACCTCGCGCGCCGGCATCGAGGCGCTGCTGGTTTCTGCCATTCGTCCGGGCGATAAGGTGCTGGTGCCGGTATTCGGCCGCTTCGGACATCTGCTGTGCGAAATTGCCCGCCGTTGTCGCGCCGAGGTACACACGATCGACGCGCCGTGGGGCGAGGTGTTCAGCGCCGATCGCATCGAAGACGCGATTAAGCGGGTGCGCCCGCGTCTGCTGCTGACGGTGCAGGGCGACACGTCCACCACCATGCTGCAGCCGCTGCATGAGCTGGGCGATATCTGTCGCCGCCACGGCGTGCTGTTCTATACCGATGCGACGGCGTCCTTTGGCGGCAACCCGCTGGAGACCGACGCCTGGGGGCTGGATGCGGTCTCCGCCGGGCTGCAGAAGTGCCTGGGCGGCCCTTCCGGCAGTTCGCCGGTCACCCTCAGCCCGCAGTTTGAAGAGATCGTGCGCCGTCGCAAATGCGTGGAGGAGGGGATCCGCACCGCCGAACATGCCGACGGCGACGACGAGATGATCTACTCCAACTATTTCGACCTCGGCATGATCATGGATTATTGGGGGCCGGAACGCCTGAATCACCATACCGAAGCCACCAGCATGTTGTTCGCGGCGCGAGAATGCGCGCGGGTGATCCTCGAGGAAGGGCTGGATCAGGCCATTGCCCGCCACCGGCTGCATGGCGCGGCGATGCTGGCGGGCATCCAAGGCATGGGGCTGGCGGTGTTCGGCGATCTCGAGCACCGCATGAATAACGTGCTCGGCGTGATGATCCCGCCGCAGGTGCACGGCGAGCAGGTGCGGCAGATGATGCTGAACGATTTCGCCATCGAAATCGGCACCTCGTTCGGCCCGCTGCAGGGCAAGATCTGGCGCATCGGCACCATGGGCTACAACGCGCGCAAAGATTGCGTGCTGCAAACGCTGGCGGCGCTGGAGGCGGTGTTGAACCGGTTGGGCTTCGCCACGCAACAGGGGGAGGCCCTCCAGGCGGCCTGGAAGCTGTACGATGCAGGACGGCCAGAATGACGCCGCAGGAGGCGCAGCAAGCCGCCGCGCGGGTGATGGCGCGCTGTGACGAGCTGGCGGCGATCAGCGCGGAGCCCGGTAAACTGACGCGTCTTTATTTGTCTGCGGAACATCGGCGCGCCAACGTTCTGGTGGGCGAATGGATGCGCGAGAGCGGCATGCGGGTGTGGCAAGACAGCGTCGGCAATATCTGTGGCCGTTATGAAGGGCTAACGCCCGGCGCCCCCGCGCTGCTGCTCGGTTCGCATCTGGACACGGTGCGCAACGCCGGGCGTTATGACGGCATGCTCGGCGTGCTCACGGCGCTGGAAACGGTGGCGCAATACCACCGCCAGGGGCGCCGTTTGCCGCTGGCGCTGGAGGTGATCGGCTTTGCCGACGAAGAGGGCGCTCGCTTTGGCGTGACGTTGCTGGGCAGCCGCGGCTTGACCGGCCAATGGCCGCAGGAATGGCTGGCGCAGACTGACGCGGATGGGGTGAGCATCGCGCAGGCCATGCGCGACTTTGGGCTGGAGCCGACGGCGATCGCGCAGGCGCGCCGCGCGCCGCAGGAAATCCGCGCTTATCTGGAATTGCATATCGAACAAGGCCCATGTCTGGAGGCGGCCGACCTGGCGCTGGGCGTGGTGACGGCGATCAACGGCGCACGTCGGCTTAACTGTGTCTTTAGCGGGGATGCGGGGCATGCCGGTACGGTGCCGATGGGGCAGCGCAAAGACGCGCTGGCGGCCGCGGCGGAATGGATAACGGCGGTTGAAACGTTGACCCGCGCCGCCGATCCGCATCTGGTGGCCACCGTCGGCTGCATCGAGAGCCTGCCGGGCGCGGCCAACGTGATCCCGGGCGAAGTGCGATTGACGCTCGACGTGCGCGGCCCGCAGGATGCGCCGCTGGCGGCGCTGTTGGAGATGTTGCTGGCGCAGGCGCAGACGATCTGCGCACGCCGCGGAGCGCGCTTCGCCAGCGAGGAGTTTTACCGCATTGACGCCACCGCCTGCGATAGCGATCTGCAGCGCCGCTGGCAGGCTGCCGTCGAGCAGGTTCAGGGGCAGAGTCTGGCGCTGCCGAGCGGCGCCGGTCATGACGCCATCGCCGTGGCGGCGCAATGGCCGGTCGGCATGCTGTTTGTGCGTTGCGCCGGCGGCGTCAGCCATCATCCGGCCGAAGCGGTGCGGCAGGCGGACGTAGCGCTGGCGATCCAGGCCTATTGCCTGACGATCGCCGGCTGGGACCGCGTTTAATCAGTCAAGACGCAGAAAGCTGTCGGCGTCGCGCCAGGCCGGGAAGGCGCTGCGGTAACTTTGCAGGTTTTCCAGCGACAGCTCGGCGTCTAGCCGCGCGGCCGCGCCGGGCTCGGCATCCGCCAGGATCTCGCCCTGCGGGCTGATGATCAGGCTGTCTCCGCTGTAGTTCAGGCCGTTAGGGTCTTCGCCCACCCGGTTGCAGCCCGCCACATACACCTGATTTTCAATCGCCCGCGCCGCCAGCAGCGTTTGCCAATGGCGGCTGCGCGGCGCCGGCCAGTTGGCGACGTACAGCGCCAGATCGTAATCCTGCTGATAGCGCGCCCAGACCGGGAAGCGCAGGTCGTAGCAGATCTGCGGCAGGATGCGCCAGCCGCGCCACTCGAAGATTTCACGCCGGTTGCCGGCCTGGTAGTGCAGGTGTTCGCCGGCCATGCGGAACAGATGGCGTTTGTCATAGGCATGCACCTGGCCGCCCGGCTCCACCAGCAGGAAGCGATTGACCGCGCCTTCGGCGGTTTTCAGCGCCACGCTGCCGCCGATCAACGCGTGGCTTTTCACCGCCCAGCCGTGCAGCCAGTCGATCACCTGCTGTTCGGGCAGGGCGCTCTCGCCGGCATCCATGGCAAAACCGGTGGTGAACATTTCCGGCAAGACGATGAGATCGCGCCCGACGATCGGCGCCAGCAACGCGTCGAAGGCGGCCAGGTTAGCGAGGCCGTCGCGCCAGACCAGCGGTTGCTGCAACAGGGTAATTTTTAAAGTCGACATAACCGCTCCGCAGCTGCATCCAGCGTGGCGTCCTGTTTAGCGAAGCACAGCCGGATCAATTTATGAGGGAAAGGATCGGCACAGAAGACCGACAGCGGAATGGCCGCCACGCCCACGTGCTCAGTTAACCAATGGCAGAACGCCACATCGTCCAGATCGGAGATGGCGCTGTAGTCCGCCAGCAAGAAGTATGTACCGGCGCAGGGTAAAATTTCCAGTCGGCTGCTCGCCAGCGCCTGCACAAAGCGATCGCGCTTGGCGCGATAGAACGCCGGCAGCTGTCGCCAGTGCTCCGGTTCGGTGCGCAGGCTATCCGCCAGCGCCAACTGCGCCGGAGTATTGACCGAAAAGGTCAGGTATTGATGCACCTTGCGCACCTCGGCGCTCAGCGCGGCGGGCGCCACGCAGTAACCCACTTTCCAGCCGGTCATGTGGAAGGTTTTGCCGAAAGAGGAGACCGCGATCGCGCGTTGGCGCAGCTGCGGGTGGGCCAACACGCTGGCGTGGCCGCCTTTGGCGAAGCAGATATGTTCGTAAACCTCGTCGCTGAGTACGTAGATTTCGCGTTCGGCGATGGCGTGCCACAGCTGCTGCATGTCTTCCGCCTGCCAGGCGGTGGCGGACGGGTTGTGCGGCGTGTTGACGATCACCAGGCGGGTGCGCGGCGACAGCGCGGCGGCGAACCGTTGCCAATCCACGGCAAACGCGGGCGGCTGCAGGGCGAGGCGTTTGAGTACGCCGCCGGCCAGCGTCACCGCCGGCGCGTAGCTGTCGTAGCTCGGATCGAAACAGACCACCTCATCGCCGGGGCGCACCAGCGCCGTGATGGCGGCGAACAGCGCTTCGGTAGCGCCGGCGGTGACGGTCACTTCGGCGGTGGCGTCCGGCTGCCAGCCATACAGCTCGGCAGTTTTGTCGGCGATGGCTTCGCGCAGCGCCGCCACGCCGGTCATCGGTGCATACTGGTTGGCGCCCTGGGCGACATGCCAGGCCAGGCGTGCTTTCAGGTAGTCCGGCCCGTCGAAATCGGGGAAGCCCTGCGACAGGTTGATCGCCTGATGCTGCTGCGCCAGCGCGCTCATCTGGGTGAAGATGGTGGTGCCCAGGGCAGGCAGTTTACTTTCGGGAATCAATGCGGAAGTGCTCATAGCAGGTGAATACTCCAGGCGCTTATATTGCCGTCAATATAACACGATGCTAGTATTTGGCAATCAAGACGCTTAGATGGCTAAATGAGAAAAAGTGCTTAGCCTGTCGCGCAGCCGGCTAAGCCTCACCTGCTGACCGCTATACCGAACGGGAAACGATAACAATGACGGAGAATCCGCAACTTACCGCATTACTGGCGGTCTGCCACTGGATTGGCGACAAAGGCTGGTGTCCGGCGACCGGCGGCAACATGTCGTTGCGCCTCGACGAACGCCAGTGCCTGGTCACCGAATCCGGCAAAGACAAAGGCAGCCTGAGCGCCGCCGATTTTCTGCGGGTGGATATTGCTGACAATCACGTGCCGAGCGGCCGTACGCCATCGGCGGAAACCGGGCTGCATACGCTGCTCTATCGCTTGTACCCGCACCTTGGCGCGGTGCTGCATACCCATTCCGTCAACGCCACCGTGTTGTCGCGGGTGGAACGCGGCGATGCGTTGGTGCTGCAGGGGTACGAAATGCAAAAGTCGCTCGCTGGCCAGCGCAGCCACCTGGACAGCGTGGCGATTCCCATTTTCGATAACGATCAGGACATCCCCCGGCTGGCGGCGCGCGTGGCGGCCTATGCCGAGGTCACGCCGCTGCAGTACGGTTTTCTGGTGCGCGGCCACGGTCTCTATTGCTGGGGAAGCCAGGTGGCGGAAGCCCGCCGCCATCTCGAAGGGCTGGAATTCCTGTTCCAGTGTGAACTGCAACGTCGTTTGCTGGAGGCGAAATGATCCGCGCTATCGTGACCGATATTGAAGGCACCACCAGCGATATTCGCTTCGTGCATCAGGTGCTGTTTCCCTATGCCCGTGAACGGCTGGCGGATTTTGTTCGCCGTCACGCCACGGAGAGCGAAGTCGCCGCGCCGCTGGCGGCGCTGCGCGCTGAAATTGACCAGCCACAGGCGGATCTCGACGCTCTGATCGCCGCGCTGTACCGCTTTATGGATGAAGACCGCAAATCCACCGCGCTCAAGGCGTTGCAGGGCATCATCTGGCGTAGCGGCTATCGCGAAGGGGATTTCCGCGGGCATCTGTACCCGGAGGTCGCGGGGCAGCTGGCCGCCTGGCAGCGTCAGGGGCTGCAGCTTTACGTCTATTCCTCCGGTTCGGTGGAGGCGCAGAAGCTGCTGTTCGGCCACAGCGACGCCGGCGATCTGCAGCCGCTGTTTAGCGGCTATTTCGACACGCACGTCGGCGCCAAGCGTGAAACCGCGTCGTACCGCAACATTGCGCAGGCTATCGGCATCGCGCCCGACGAACTGCTGTTCCTGTCCGATATCCACCAGGAGCTGGACGCGGCGCAGGCCGCCGGCTGGCATACCTGCCAGCTGATCCGCGATGAGGCGGACGCACAAAGCCGGCATCCACAGGTCAGCCGTTTTGATCACATCGATTTAGGGGAGTTTGTCTCATGAGTGGATTGACCATTTTCAGTGATACAGCGCCGCAGCAGCTGCTGTGGCAGAGCCGCGACGCGCAGGAAATCCAGCGCCAGCTGGCGCAGATCGGCGTGCGCTTTGAGCGTTGGCAGGCGGATCGCGAGCTGGGCGACAATCCGCAGCCGGAGGCGGTGATCGCCGCCTACCAGCATGAGATCGACCGGCTGGTGGCGGAAAAGGGCTACCAGAGCTGGGACGTGATCAGCATGCGACCGGACCACGAACAGCGCCAGGCGCTGCGTGAAAAATTCCTGTCCGAACATACGCACGGCGAAGATGAAGTGCGCTTTTTCGTTGAAGGGGCGGGGCTGTTTTGCCTGCATCTGGACGGCAAGATCTTCCAGATCCTGTGCGAAAAGAACGATCTGATCTCAGTGCCGGCCAACACCCGCCACTGGTTCGATATGGGCTCGGCGCCGCACTTTACCGCGATCCGGGTGTTCGACAACCCGGAAGGCTGGGTGGCGCATTTCACCGGCGACAAGATCGCCGATGCCTATCCGCGTCTGGACTGATCGTTAACCGGCGGGCGTTAACCCAGCGTCCGCCGGAAAATCCCCGCTTCAACCTGTTGCGGCGTGATCACGCCGCTGTCGAACACCCACCCGCTGATGAGTTTTGCCGGCGTGACGTCGAACGCCGGATTGTAGACCGGCGCCTCGGCCGGCGCCCACTGGCAGGCGCCGAAGCTGCCTGAAACGCCGGTGACTTCGGCTGCTGCTCGCTGCTCGATCGGGATGGCGGCGCCGTCCGGACAGTGCGGATCGTGGGTGGTGTGCGGGGCGGCCACGTAGAATGGAATGCCATGGTAGTGCGCCAGCACCGCCAGGCTGTAAGTGCCAATCTTGTTGGCGACGTCGCCGTTGGCGGCGATGCGATCCGCGCCGACCCACACCGCATCGACCTGGCCCTGCGCCATCAGGCTGGCGGCCATCGAATCGCAGATCAGGCGATAGGGAATGCCCAGCTCGCCCAGTTCCCAGGCGGTCAGACGGCCGCCCTGCAGCAGCGGCCGGGTTTCATCGACCCATACCTGTTGCACCTTGCCCTGCTGGTGGGCGCGCAGCAGCACGCCAATGGCGGTGCCGACGCCGGCGGTGGCCAACCCGCCGGTATTGCAGTGGGTCAGCAGGCGGCTGCCGGGCTTGACCAGACCAGCGCCGCGATCGGCGATGCGATCGCACAGCAGGCGATCTTCCTCCACCAACCGCAGCGCTTCGTTCACCATCGCCGGCGCCCAGTCAGGCTCCGCCAGCGCCAGCTTCATGCGATCCAGATTGTTCATCAGGTTAACCGCCGTCGGGCGGGCGGCGCGCAGCGTGTGCAGCGCCTGCTCCAGCTCGGCGCGCGTCAGACCGCGTTCCGCCAGCAGCGCCAACAACAGGCTGGCGGACAGCCCGATCAGCGGTGCGCCGCGCACCCGCAGGCTGTGAATGTGCCCGACCAACTCCTCCACACTGTCGCAAGCGCGCCACCGCTTTTCCTGCGGCAGGGCTTGCTGATCGAGGATCCAAAGGCGGTTGTCCTGCAGGGTCAAACTGGTGGTGTTAAGCGCTTGCATCGGCGGTTAATTCCTTGTTGCGAGGTTATTGCATCTGAAACGCTATTCTGCCAACATGACTTCCAGATGTATAGACGTCCAAATGCTTTTACGTCTAAATAAACAGAATCGCTGGGGGCAGCGAGAGAGAACAGAGGGGTTGGGGAATGTCGCTTTATCGTACGTTTACGGCTGCCGATGCCGTTGAATACGCCCGCCAATACGGGCAGGTGGCCGATCCGCAGGCGCTGGTCAGCGCCGACGAGATCGGCGACGGCAACCTGAACCTGGTGTTCAAGATCCGCGATCGCGAAGGCGTGAGCCGGGTGATCGTCAAACAGGCGCTGCCCTACGTGCGCTGCGTGGGCGAATCCTGGCCGCTGACGTTGGATCGGGCGCGCATCGAAGCGGAAACGCTGTTGATCCACGGCGGTTTCTGCCCGCGGCATACGGTAAAAGTCTTGCATCACGATCCCGAGTTGGCGGTGATGGTGCAGGAAGATCTCTCCGATCATCGCATCTGGCGCAGTGAACTGGTGCAGGGGAACTATCATCCGCTGGCGGCCGGGCAGCTGGCGGAATACCTGGCGCAGACGTTGTTTCACACCTCCGATTTTTATCAGCCGGCGCAGCAGAAAAAGGCGGAAGTCAGCCGCTTCACCAACCCCGAGCTGTGCCAGATCACCGAAGATCTGTTCTTTACCGATCCCTATATCGACCATGAGCGCAATCAGTTCGAGGCGGCGCTGTTGCCGCAGGTGCAGGCGCTGCGTGAGGATGCGCCGCTGAAGCTGGCGGTCGCCGGCCTGAAACACCGCTTCCTCAGCAAGGCGGAGGCGTTGTTGCATGGGGATATCCACAGCGGTTCAATTTTCGTGGCGGAAGGGCGATTGAAAGCGATCGACGCTGAATTCGGTTTCTACGGCCCGATCGGTTTTGATGTCGGCACTGCGTTAGGCAATCTGCTGCTCAACTATTGCGGCCAGCCTGGGCTGTTCGGGCCGCGCGACGCCGCCGCCGGGCGCGAGCAGCGTCTGCAGGATGTGCGCGAGCTGTGGCTGATCTTTGCCGATCGTTTCCTGGCGCTGTGCCATCAGCAAAGCCGCGATGCGGCGCTGGCGACGCCGGGTTACGCCGAGCAGTTCCTGCTGCAGGTCTGGACTGATGCGATAGGGTACTGCGGTACCGAGCTGATTCGGCGCACTATCGGCCTGGCGCACGTCGCCGATCTGGACAGCATCGCCGACGCCGACATGCGCCTCGGCTGTCAGCGTCATGCGCTGGGCTTGGGGCGCACGCTGATCGTCAATGCGCCGCAGATCGAGCATATCGATGCGCTGTTGGCGCGTATTCGTCAGCAAGGCTGAAAAGGCGGGTGCTCGTGGATCCTGCCTGACATCATCAGCCAACGGGCGGGGCGAACCCCGCCGTTGGGTTGCCTTACCGTTCGGATTCGTAAGCCAAAGTGGCCGCAACCTCCGAGTCTCCCAACCTGATGCGCAGTTCGCACAGCGAACCGCGGGTGAGCCAGATGAACGCGATCAGCGTCATACAGACGATCACCAGTTTAAGCACGACCCGTTTTTGCTGCATTTTTGACCTCCCTATCCTTGCCTTGCGGCGGGTAAGAGGCTAACCTGATGTTGCTAGGCATCAGAGTGGCCTCGGGTTGATAATATCGACTCGGGGCCTTTCTCTTTCTCTCCTTTGCCAAGGCGCCGGACAGAAAGATCCAGAGCACCCGCGGCGCAGTCTACCCGAACTTCCTTCCCGTTAAATCCGCCGTTGCGCCAACCTGCGGCGCGGTGCGCAGTTTGTCATGAAAGCAAAAGAAAAAGGGGCGATGATGATCGCCCCTTGGATACGTGAAGTGAACCTTAAGCCGCTTCGGTCTGCTGCTGGCGCTTAGACTGCGCCGCCGGCTTTTCCGGCTTGGCGGCCGCCAGCGCATCCGGCGCAAAGTCGTCCACGTTGATGGAGCGCAGGCGGCTCTCTTCGGCTTTCACCAGGATCTTCGCTTCGTCGGCGCTGATCTTGCCTTCTTCCAGCGCGCGTTCCGCCAAACGATCCAGACGGGTGAACGGCAGGTTTTTGCCGACCGCCTTGCACAGGCGTTCGTGAATCGGCTCGGCGGCCATCACGTCGGCCAGCGCCGCTTCCAGCAGGCCGATTGGGTTATGCTCGCTCGGCGTCAGGTACTGGCCGCGCCCCAGACGGCTGCGGGTGGCGGAAGGCACCTGCAGGATCTTGGCCAACTGATGATCCAGGCGATCGGACGGTGCGGTATGCACGCGGCCGAACGGGAAGACCACGAAGCGCAGCGCGCCGGCGATAAAGCGGTTCGGGAAGTTGCGCAGCAGATCATCCAGCGCCTGTTCGGCTTTATGCAGGCTGTCTTGCACGCCCCAATGCACCAGCGGCAGATCTTCTTTCTGACGGCCTTCGTCGTCAAAGCGTTTCAGCACGGCGGAAGCCAGGTACATCTGGCTGAGGATATCCCCCAGGCGAGCGGAGATGCGCTCACGGCGCTTCAGGCTGCCGCCCAGCACGCCCATGGAAACGTCCGACAGCAGCGCCAGGTTGGCGCTCAGGCGGTTCAACTGTTGATAGTAACGGCGGGTCGCGTCCTTGGTTGGCGTGGCGCTGGTGCGGCCGTTGGTCAGGCCCAGCCAGAAGCTGCGTACCTTGTTGCTGCCGACGTGGCCCAGGTGACCGAACAGCGATTTATCGAAGGCGTTCAGATCGTTGTTCTGCGCCGCCGCCATTTCATCCAGCACATAAGGATGGCAGCGGATCGCGCCCTGGCCGAAGATCATCATGGTCCGAGTCAGGATGTTCGCGCCTTCCACCGTGATGGCGATTGGTGCGCCCTGATAGGCGCGAGCCAGGAAGTTGGATTCGCCCAGCATGATGCCTTTACCGCCGGCGATGTCCATGGCGTCAACGATCGACTGCTGGCCGCGGTGCGTACAGTGGTATTTGACGATGGCCGACAGCACGGCCGGTTTCTCGCCCTGCACCAGCGCATAGGTGATCAGCGAAGCGGCGGCGTCCATCACATAGGTGTTGCCGGCGATGCGCGCCAACGGTTCTTCGATCCCTTCCATCTTGCCGATGGAGATCTTGAACTGACGGCGAATGTGCGCGTAGGCGCCGGTCGCCAGGGCGATGGATTTCAGGCTGCCGGTGGAGTTGGACGGCAGGGTGATGCCGCGACCGACCGACAGACATTCAACCAGCATGCGCCAGCCCTGGCCGGCCATTTTCGGCCCGCCGATGATGTAATCGATCGGCACGAACACGTCGGTGCCGCGGGTCGGGCCGTTCTGGAACGGCACGTTCAGCGGGAAGTGGCGGTTGCCGATTTCCACGCCCGGCGTGCTGGTCGGGATCAGCGCACAGGTGATGCCCGGGGATTCGTTGTCGCTCAGCAGGCGGTTCGGGTCATGCAGTTTGAACGCCAGGCCCAGTACGGTGGCGACCGGCGCCAGCGTGATGTAGCGCTTGTTCCAGGTCAGGCGCATGCCCAGCACCTGCTTGCCTTGCCATTCGCCCATGCACACGGTGCCCACGTCCGGGATCGCGCCGGCATCGGAACCCGCTTCCGGGCTGGTCAGCGCGAAGCAAGGGATCTCGTCGCCGCGCGCCAGGCCCGGCAGGTAGTGGTTTTTCTGTTCTTCGGTACCGTAGTGCTGCAGCAGTTCGCCCGGGCCGAGGGAGTTTGGCACGCCGACGGTGATCGCCAGGATGCCGGAAACGCCGGCCAGTTTTTGCAGCACCATCGCCTGAGCGTAAGGGGAGAATTCCAGGCCGCCGTACTCTTTCTTGATGATCATCGCGAAGAAACGGTGTTCTTTCAGGTACGCCCAGAGTTCAGGCGGCAGATCGGCCAGTTCATGGGTGATCTGGAAGTCGTTGGCCATGCGGCAGGCTTCTTCCACCGGGCCGTCGATAAACGCCTGCTCTTCTTCCGTCAGGCGCGGTTTCGGGTAGCTGTGCAGCTTGTTCCAGTCCGGCGCACCGCGGAACAGATCGCCTTCCCACCAGGTGGTGCCCGCGTCGATCGCTTCCTTCTCGGTGGTGGACATCGGCGGCATCACCTTGCGGAAGGCGCGCAGCGCCGGCGCGGAGAGCAGAGAGCGACGCACAGAGGAAAGGTTCAGCGGCAGCAGCACGATCGCCAGCGGCAGCAACAGCCAGAAGCTCCACAGGCCGATCGCGCCCATGGCGGCGGTGTACGCCACCAGGATCAGGCTGCTGAGGGTAAGGTTCACTCGGTGGTAGAACACCACGCCGAGGAGCGCCAGTAAAACGACAATACTAAGAACCATCATAAGAAGCTCCGAAGTAGTAAGAGGTCTGACCTGTTGTGTGTATGTAATAGGTTTTAGTACAAGGCAGAATTTTTATCAATGCGTTTACAGTTTAATTACAACTCAGGTCACAAACTGACAGCACCAATCATCAAAAACCTCTCCGCTTCCTTAACCGGCGCGCTGTTTGGCTGAGAATGCTTCTCGCTGTTTCCGCGATCCGGTACACTGCGGAGCGGAAGATTTGACGATAACAAGAGGTTCCTCATGTACCACGACCTTATTCGCAGTGAACTGAACGAAGCGGCTGATACCCTGGCGAAATTTATCAATGACGACGCCAACATCGACGCCATCCAACGCGCGGCGGTGCTGCTGGCGGATTCCTTCAAAGCCGGCGGTAAAGTGATTTCCTGCGGCAACGGCGGTTCCCATTGCGACGCGATGCATTTCGCCGAAGAGCTGACCGGCCGCTACCGCGAAAACCGCCCGGGCTACCCGGCGATTGCCATCTCGGACGTGAGCCACCTGTCCTGCGTCAGCAACGACTTCGGCTATGAGTATGTGTTCTCGCGCTATGTGGAAGCGGTGGGCCGCGAAGGCGACGTGCTGCTGGGCATTTCCACCTCCGGCAACTCCGGCAACATCATCAAGGCTATCGACGCGGCGCGTGCCAAGGGGATGAAAGTGATCACCCTGACCGGCAAGGACGGCGGCAAGATGGCGGGTTCCGCCGATGTGGAAATTCGCGTGCCGCACTTCGGTTACGCCGATCG
Source organism: Serratia sp. CY71090 (assembly GCF_052166845.1). Classification (NCBI taxonomy): domain Bacteria; kingdom Pseudomonadati; phylum Pseudomonadota; class Gammaproteobacteria; order Enterobacterales; family Yersiniaceae; genus Serratia; species Serratia sp. CY71090. Next base: position 28,432 of record NZ_JBJNOA010000015.1, read on the forward strand.
CATTCAGGAAATCCATATTAAAGCGATTCACATCTTGATTCAGCTGATCGAAAAAGAGATGGTTAAGGCGTAATAGCCTTCGGGGGGCTGCGGCTCCCCATGAATAAGACTGCGGGCGCCGCATGTATGCCGTGCCCGCACAGCCTGTGTCAGTGTGGTTAAGGAGTGCTGGCGATGTGTGAACTGCTCGGGATGAGCGCAAACGTACCGACCGATATCTGCTTCAGCTTTACCGGCCTGGTACAGCGCGGCGGCCGCACCGGGCCGCATAAGGATGGCTGGGGCATTACCTTCTATGAAGGGAACGGCTGCCGTACATTCAAGGATCCGCAGCCGAGCTTCAACTCGCCGATCGCCCGCCTGGTGCAGGACTACCCGATCAAGTCTTGCGCGGTGGTGTCCCATATTCGCCAGGCCAACCGCGGCGAAGTGGCGTTGGAAAACACCCATCCGTTCACCCGTGAACTGTGGGGCCGCAACTGGACCTATGCGCACAACGGCCAATTGAAAGGCTATCGCCAGCTGGATACCGGCACGTTCCGCCCGGTCGGCCAGACCGACAGCGAATACGCGTTCTGCTGGCTGCTGCACCAGCTGGCGCTGAAATATCCGCGCACCCCGAGCCAGTGGCCGGCGGTATTCCGCTACATTGGCCTGTTGGCGAGCCAGCTGCGCAAGAAAGGGGTATTCAATATGCTGTTGTCGGACGGGCGCTTCGTGATGGCGTATTGTTCCACCAACCTGTATTGGATCACGCGCCGCGCGCCGTTCGGCAAGGCGACGTTGCTTGATCAGGACGTGGAGATTGATTTTCAGCAACAGACCACACCGAACGATGTGGTCACGGTGATTGCCACCCAACCGCTGACCGCCAACGAAACCTGGCACAAGATTGAGCCAGGCGAGTTCGCGTTATTTCACTTCGGTGAGCGGCTTGTTCTGAGCGAAGGGGTTGGTGTTGGGCGTCGGGCTGGCTGACGCGTACTGCGTCATCATGCCGCCGCTGCTCATCAGCGGTTGGCCCAAGACGTACTGGCCATTGACCACGCCCATTGTCGGCGGTTGGCGGTTCTTCGCGAAGTAATCGTAGCCCGGCTTCAGCTGGCGCCAGAAGGCGATATAGCTGGATGACGCATGGCGTTTCAGGTTCTGTTCGGTCATGCGGAACGGGTAGATGCTGATGTCGACGCGGCTTTGGCCATAGGCGAAGGCGGCTTCGACGTAGCGATAGATCTCATCCATATAGGTGTTGGTCATCGCGTAACAGCCGATCGATTTACATTCGCCGTGGATCATCAGATAAGCGCCGGAATAGCCCTGCGACTTATCGTAATCGTTAGGGAAACCGATATTGATCGCCCGATAATACTTGCTGTCGGGTTTCAGATGGCGCGCGTCAACGCTATAAAAGCCTTCAGGACTTTTAAAGTCGCCTTCACGACGTTTAGGACCCAGCCCGCCGGAGAAATTACAGATCGGGAACGTGTTGACCAGGCGGAATTCATTGCCCATTCTGGCATACAATTCCAGCTTGCGTTCCTCTTTGAAGATCTGAATATAGACCGGCGAACCCAATAATTGCTGTTTAACTACCGGCGCTTCGGGTACCTGCTCGCTGGCGCTGCAGGCCGTGATCATCGGCATAGAAACAAGCATCGCAAACAACAGCGCGATTTTGCTCATTATAATTCCTGCTTATATTTATCTGCCGGCGCAATCAACCTGGCCAGCATGCCACTGATTATTGTTTTTACTGCTGCAAAACACCGCCAGATTACCAGCGCGTTTATTTTTAGCAATACGTGATATGTATAAAAAAACGACAAAGCTCGATAAAAGTGAAATGACCGGCAGATTTTAACGATAAGTAGTGAAAAACAGGCGAAATTTAATTGCGTTTGCTTGACCCAAGTCACGACGGAACGCAGAACAATGTTGCGAACAATGTTAATATTCTCTCTTCAATTTAACGCGCGGTAGCGATTGAAGCGGCGGGGGTTATGGCATATAACCCGGCCGTTTCGGTGGTTATTTGGCTACAGGCCGTTAACACATCGATTGTCACGCAAATAACGGAGAGGGGGGAATCAAGGGAATGCGCGTTACCCCATATATTCACTGCGAGAAAGTTCATGTTGGGCGTGCCGTCGTGCGCACTGCCCGGCAATCCTGGCATCGTCCGCACCCGCCTCTGGGGCCGGGCAGACGTGTAAACCAAACTACATCGTATAAATCCTATGATTAAGATCAGAAAAGGGTTAGATCTGCCGATAGCCGGGGTTCCGGTTCAGGCGATCCAAGATGGCCCGAACATTCAGCATGTCGCCCTGCTTGGGGAAGAGTATGTCGGAATGCGCCCCTCCATGCTGGTGCAGGAAGGCGATACCGTTAAGAAAGGCCAGGCGTTGTTCGAAGACAAGAAAAACCCCGGGGTTTTCTTCACGGCACCCGCCAGCGGCCGCATCGCCGCGATTAACCGCGGCGAGCGGCGCGTATTGCAATCGGTGGTGATTGCGCTGGAAAACGGCGGTGACGATCAGCTCGAGTTCGCGCACTACCCGCTGGGTGAACTGAGCCAGCTGCCGCGCGAACAGATCGAAAGCGAACTGATCGCCAGCGGCCTGTGGACCGCGCTGCGCACCCGCCCGTTCAGCAAAACGCCGAGCCCCGGCAGCGAGCCGCGCGCCATTTTCGTCACCGCGATGGATACCCAACCGTTGGCCGCCGATCCGCAGGTGATCATCGCCGAACAGCAGGCGGCGTTCAACGCCGGGCTGGTGGTGCTGGCGCGCCTGACGGCGGGCAAGGTGCACGTGTGCCATGCCGCCGGCGCCTCGGTTGGCCAGCAGAGCGGCCCGCAGATCGCCTACAGCGAATTTGCCGGCCCGCATCCCGCCGGGCTGGCGGGCACCCACATTCACTTCCTTGAACCGGTCAGCCTGAAGAAAACCGTTTGGCACATCGGTTACCAGGACGTGATCGCCATCGGCACGCTGTTCACCACCGGCAAGCTCGATACCCGCCGTGTGGTGGCGCTGGCCGGGCCGCAGGTGGCGCAGCCGGCGCTGCTGCGCACCCGCCTGGGGGCCAGCCTCGATGAGCTGACCGCCGGCCGCCTGAAAGGCGGCGAGAATCGGGTGATCTCCGGTTCGGTGCTGAACGGCATGCACGCCGCCGGGCCGAACGCCTGGCTCGGCCGCTTCCACTCGCAGGTGTCGGTGCTGGAAGAAGGGCGCGACAAAGAGCTGTTCGGTTGGATCGTGCCCTCGCCGAACAAGTTTTCCATTACCCGCACCACGCTGGGCCACTTCCTGAAGAACAAACTGTTCGCCTTCTCAACCACCACCAACGGCGGCGAGCGCGCCATGGTGCCGATCGGCAACTACGAGCGGGTGATGCCGCTGGATATTTTGCCGACGCTGCTGCTGCGCGATCTGCTGGCGGGCGACAGCGACAGCGCGCAGGCGCTGGGTTGTCTGGAGCTGGACGAGGAAGATCTGGCGCTGTGCACCTTCGTTTGCCCCGGCAAGTATGAGTACGCGCCGGTGCTGCGCGAGGTGCTGACCAAGATTGAGCAGGAAGGATAACCGATGGGCCTGAAGAATTATTTCGAGAAGATAGAGCATCACTTCACGCCGGGCGGCAAACTGGAAAAGTGGTACCCGCTGTATGAAGCGACCACCACGGTGTTTTACACCCCCGGCACGGTGACGCGCGGCGCTTCGCACGTGCGCGACGCCATCGATTTGAAACGCATGATGATCCTGGTGTGGCTGGCGGTGTTCCCGGCGATGTTCTGGGGCATGTACAACGTCGGCCAGCAGGCGATCCCGGCGCTGCACCATCTGTACAGCGGCGACGCGCTGCAACAGGTGTTGGCGGGCGACTGGCATTATCGCCTGGCGCAGTGGCTCGGCGCCTCGCTGGCGGCCGACGCCGGCTGGGTCAGCAAAATGGTGCTGGGCGCCTGTTACTTCCTGCCGATCTACGCCGTGGTGTTCGTCGTCGGCGGCTTCTGGGAAGTGCTGTTCGCCATTATCCGCAAGCATGAGGTCAACGAAGGCTTCTTCGTCACGTCCATCCTGTTCGCGCTGATCGTGCCGCCGACCCTGCCGCTGTGGCAGGCCGCGCTGGGCATCACCTTCGGCGTGGTGGTGGCCAAAGAGATCTTCGGCGGCACCGGGCGCAACTTCCTCAACCCGGCGCTGGCCGGCCGCGCCTTCCTGTTCTTCGCCTATCCGGCGCAGATCTCCGGCGACTTGGTGTGGACCTCCGCGGACGGTTTCTCCGGCGCGACGCCGCTGGCGCAGTGGAGCGCGGGCGGGGCGCACAGCCTGAGCAACGTGGCCACCGGCCAGTCCATCAGCTGGATGGACGCTTTCCTCGGTAACATTCCCGGCTCCATCGGTGAGGTGTCCACGCTGATGATCCTGATCGGCGGGGCGATTATCCTGTTCGGCCGCGTGGCCTCCTGGCGCATCGTCGCCGGCGTAATGCTCGGCATGGTGGCTTCCGCCATGCTGTTCAACGCCATCGGTTCGGACACCAACCCGATGTTCGCCATGCCGTGGTACTGGCATCTGGTGCTGGGCGGCTTCGCCTTCGGCATGATCTTTATGGCGACCGACCCGGTTTCCGCCTCCTTCACCAATAAGGGGAAATGGTGGTACGGCATTCTGATCGGCGTGATGTGCGTGCTGATTAGGGTGGTCAACCCCGCCTATCCGGAAGGCATGATGCTGGCGATCCTGTTCGCCAACCTGTTCGCGCCGCTGTTCGATTACCTGGTGGTGCAGGCCAACATCAAGCGGAGAAAAGCCCGTGGCGAATGAAGCGAAAAATGACGGCATCGGTAAAACGCTGCTGGTAGTGCTGCTGCTGTGTCTGGTGTGTTCAGTGGTGGTGGCGGGCTCCGCCGTCGGCCTGAAGTCCAAACAGCAGGAGCAAAAGCTGCTCGATAAGCAGCGTAATATTCTCGACGTAGCCGGCCTGTTGCAGCCGAAAATGGAGAGCGAGCAGGTCAAGCGCCTGTACAGCGAGCGCATCGAACCGCGCCTGGTGGATCTGAACAGCGGCGAGTTTGTCGCCGGCAAAGCGGCGGCGTTCGATCTGGGCGCCGCGCTGCGCGACGACGCCAAAAGCGTGGCGCTGGCGGCGGGCGACGATCCGGCCGGCATCAAGCGCCGCAGCAACCAGGCGGAAATCTACCTGGTGCGCGATGAAAGCGGCCAGGTGAACAAGATTGTGCTGCCGGTGTACGGCACCGGCCTGTGGTCGATGATGTACGCCTTCGTGGCGCTGGATAACGATGGCAATACGGTCAAGGGCATCACCTACTACGACCAGGGGGAAACCCCGGGGCTGGGCGGTGAGGTCGAGAACCCGTCCTGGCGCCAGCAGTGGGTCGGCAAGCAGCTGTTCGACGACAACGGCCAGCCGGCGATCCGCGTGGTGAAAGGCGGTGCGCGTCAGGGGGACGTACACGGGGTGGATGGCCTGTCCGGCGCCACGCTGACCTCCAACGGCGTGCAGCATACGTTTGATTTCTGGTTGGGCGAGCACGGCTTCGGCCCGTTCCTGAAAAAAGTTCGTGAAGGAGCGCTGAAAAATGGCTGATTCCAAAGAAATAAAGCGGGTCCTGCTGGGGCCGCTGTTCGACAATAACCCGATCGCCCTGCAGGTGCTGGGCGTCTGTTCGGCGCTGGCGGTGACCACCAAGCTGGAGACGGCGGTGGTGATGACCATTGCGGTGACGCTGGTGACCGCGTTCTCCAGCTTCTTCATCTCGCTGATCCGTCACCATATTCCCAACAGCGTGCGCATCATCGTGCAGATGGCGATCATCGCCTCGCTGGTGATTGTGGTCGATCAGTTGCTGCGCGCCTATGCGTTCGAGATCTCCAAGCAGCTGTCGGTGTTCGTCGGCCTTATCATCACCAACTGCATCGTGATGGGGCGCGCCGAGGCCTACGCCATGAAGTCGCCGCCGATCGAGAGCTTTATGGATGGCATCGGCAACGGGCTGGGCTACGGGGTGATCCTGGTGCTGGTCGGTTTCCTGCGCGAGCTGATCGGCTCCGGTAAGCTGTTTGGCGTGCCGGTGTTGGAAACGGTGCAGAACGGCGGCTGGTATCAGCCGAACGGCCTGTTCCTGCTGGCGCCGAGCGCGTTCTTCATCATCGGCCTGCTGATCTGGGTGCTGCGCACTCTGAAGCCGGCGCAGATCGAAAAGGAGTAAAGGCCGATGGAACACTATATCAGCCTGTTTGTGCGCGCGGTGTTCGTCGAGAACATGGCGCTGGCGTTCTTCCTCGGGATGTGTACCTTCCTGGCGGTGTCGAAGAAGGTCTCGACCGCCTTTGGCCTGGGCATCGCGGTGACCATCGTGCTCGGCATTTCGGTGCCGGTGAACAACCTGGTCTACAACCTGATCCTGCGCGACGGCGCGCTGGTGGAAGGCGTCGATCTGAGCTTCCTCAACTTCATCACCTTCATCGGCGTGATCGCGGCGCTGGTGCAGATTCTGGAGATGATCCTCGATCGCTTCTTCCCGTCGCTGTATAACGCGCTCGGCATCTTCCTGCCGCTCATCACCGTGAACTGCGCCATCTTCGGCGGCGTGTCCTTCATGGTGCAGCGCGACTACAACTTCGCCGAATCGGTGGTGTACGGCATCGGTTCCGGCACCGGCTGGATGCTGGCGATCGTCGCCATGGCGGGGATCCGCGAAAAACTCAAGTATGCCAACGTGCCGGCAGGGCTGCGCGGCCTGGGCATTACCTTTATCACCACCGGACTGATGGCGCTGGGCTTCATGTCCTTCTCCGGTGTTCAGTTGTAAAGGCGGGAAGAATTTATGGAAATTATTTTAGGCGTAGCGATGTTCACCGCCATCGTGATGGTGCTGGTGTTGCTGATCCTGTTCGCCAAATCGAAGCTGGTGAACACCGGCGACATCGCGGTGGAAATCAACGGCGATCTGGATAAGAGCTTCCATGCGCCGGCGGGCGACAAGCTGCTCAACGTGCTCTCCAGCCAAGGGATCTTCGTCTCCTCGGCCTGCGGCGGCGGCGGCTCCTGCGGCCAGTGCCGGGTGGTGATCAAAGAGGGCGGCGGCGATATCCTGCCGACCGAGCTCTCGCACATCAACAAGCGCGAAGCGAAAGAGGGTTGCCGCCTGGCGTGCCAGGTGAACGTGAAGCAGAACCTGAAGATCGAGCTGCCGGAAGAGATCTTCGGCGTGAAGAAATGGGAATGCGAAGTTATCTCCAACGATAACAAAGCCACCTTTATCAAAGAGCTGAAGCTGAAGATCCCCGATGGCGAAGACGTGCCGTTCCGCGCGGGCGGTTTCATCCAGATCGAAGCGCCGGCGCACGACATCAGCTACGCCGACTTCGACGTGCCGCAGGAGTATCGCGGCGACTGGGACAAGTTCAACCTGTTCCGCTACCGTTCGACGGTGAACGACACCACGGTGCGCGCCTACTCGATGGCCAACTACCCGGAAGAGAAGGGCATCATCATGCTCAACGTGCGTATCGCCACGCCGCCGCCGAACAATCCGGACGTGCCGCCGGGCATCATGTCTTCCTATATCTGGTCGCTGAAGCCGGGCGATAAGGTAACCATCTCCGGGCCGTTCGGCGAGTTCTTCGCCAAGGACACCGACGCCGAAATGATCTTTATCGGCGGCGGCGCGGGCATGGCGCCGATGCGCTCACACATTTTCGATCAGCTCAAGCGTCTGAACTCGAAGCGCAAGATCACTTTCTGGTACGGCGCGCGTTCGCTGCGTGAGATGTTCTATGAAGACGACTTCAACCAGCTGCAGGCGGAGAACGAAAACTTCACCTGGCACGTGGCGCTGTCGGATCCGCAACCGGAAGATAACTGGACCGGCTACACCGGCTTTATCCATAATGTTCTGCTGGAGAACTACCTGAAGAACCACCCGGCGCCGGAAGACTGCGAGTTTTACATGTGCGGGCCGCCGATGATGAACGCCGCGGTGATCAAGATGCTCAAAGATCTGGGCGTCGAAGACGAAAATATCATGCTGGATGACTTTGGTGGCTAAATTGCGCGCATTGGCGACGAATAACTGGCTGACGGGCGTGGCGCTGAGCGCCACCCTGCTGCTGACCGGCTGCGGGCCGGAACAGGTGGATCTGACGGGTAAAACCATGGGCACCTCGTATTCGATCCGTTACGTGACCGGCGACGATACGCCGTCGGCGCGCGAGATGCAGGCGGAGATCGACAAACGGCTGGAACAGGTGAACGATCAGATGTCCACCTACCGGCCGGATTCCGAGCTAAGCCGCTTCAACGCCAGCCGCGACATTGACCGGCCGTTCCCGGTTTCGCCGGCCACCGCCGAAGTGGTGCGCGAAGCGCTGCGCATCAACCGCGTCACCGATGGCGCGCTGGACGTGACCGTCGGGCCGCTGGTCAACCTATGGGGGTTCGGCCCGGAAGGGCGGCCGGACAAAGTGCCGAGCGAGGCGGAACTGGAGCACCGCCGCGCCTGGACCGGCGCCGATAAACTGGCGGTGCAGGGCAGCGCGCTGGTGAAAAGCATCCCCGAGCTGTATGTCGACCTGTCTTCGATTGCCAAAGGATACGGCGTGGACGTGGTGGCGGAGTATCTGCAATCGCAACACGTGAAAGACTACATGGTGGATATCGGCGGTGAAGTTCGTACCCGCGGGCGCAACGGCGAGCAAAAGCCGTGGCGCATCGCCATCGAGCGCCCGACCGCGGGCGCGCAGCAGCAGGCGCAGCTGGTGATCCAGCCGGGGGAGATGTCGATCGCCACCTCGGGTGACTATCGCAACTACTTCGAGCAGGACGGGGTGCGCTATTCGCACACCATCGATCCGGTCACCGGGCGGCCGATCCATCATCGGCTGGTGTCGATCACCGTGCTGAGCCCGACCTGCATGACCGCCGACGGCCTGTCCACCGGCCTGAACGTGATGGGGCCGGAGCGCGGCATGGCGCTGGCCAACCTGCTCGGTATCCCGGTGTTCATGATCGTGAAAACCGCCGACGGGTTTGAGGAGCGTTATTCGGACGCGTTCAAACCCTATCTGAAAAAGCGTTCGTGAGGTTGCTATGTTGACGGTATTCGCCGCTACCTTCGTGTTGTTCCTGCTGATCGTCGGCGGGATGTCGCTGGGTTACGTGTTCAAACGCAAAAGCCTGCAGGGCAGCTGCGGCGGCATCACCGCGCTGGGCATGGAGAAAGTCTGCGACTGCCCGGAGCCGTGCGATGCGCGCAAAAAGCGCGAAGCCAAAGCGGCGCAGCGGCGCGAGCAGTTGGACAAGCACCGCATTCTGTAGCGAAGCGAAAACCCGGCCTTGGCCGGGTTTTTTTATTTGGGGCCTTGCCGAAAGGCGCATGAACGTTTGGCTGGGCGCGATTAACAATGGCGTGAATTTCCAGGGCGTAACGGATAAAACGATCGCCAGAAAATACGAATATACGCTTTCTCAGTTTCTTAAGCAGAGGTAACAGGATGAACCGCATTATTTTGGTTGGAACTCTGGCTTTGCTGCTCGCCGGCTGTATGCACATGAACGATCCGAGGCCAAAAAACTACTTGGCCAACGCCACTGTCGTTGATAACCACGTTTGTGTGCGGGTTCAACCTGAAGGGGACGAGCGGTTGGCCGGCGTTATTATCGAAGAAATCGGCAACGCCAACGCTATCTTCGGCAAGCACTTCACGGATAACGAGATGCCTGCGGTCACCGCAGCTACGTGTATTCCCGACGATAATTATAAATTCGAAGACGGGAAGTCTTATGGGGTATCGGTGACGCTGTTGTCGCCGGATAAACGAAATAAAGGTCTTGAGCCTGCCGCCCGGCTATTCGGCGCTGGGTTTAGTGTTCGCAATGAAAATGGCATCATCCAGGTAGTTTCTGCTCACTAACGGATGTTGAAAGCCATAAGGGCATAAGGTGGGATGTCGAACCGCCTTATGCCGTAGCCGGTTATTTATTTCGCCTTGCGGAAGCTTTTCGCCTCGGCCGGCGAGTTGACCATCACGCCGTCGGCACCCAGCGCCAGCGCCTGCTGATACTCCTGCGGCGTGTTGACGCCGAACAGAATGATGTGCGCCGGGCCCTGCGAGCGGAAACAATCCATTGACTCTTTATCCCAGGTCAGAAACGCCTTCGAGCGCCCTTCGCCGAGGGTGTACTTCTCTACCACTTCCACCTCGCGCTTCAGCTCCAGCCCATACCAGCGCGGCTGTCGGTTGTCCGGTTTGACATCGCACTGGTGCGCCATGGTGACGTTGGCCAGCAGCGTGCGGGTCTCGTCGCGGCTTTCAAAGCGCGGGACGGCCGGCGGCAGCGCCTGCAGGTATTTGGCATCGGTAGAGTAAACGCGGGTGCGGTTCAGGCTGTCGGTGCTTTCCAGCGTCGCCAGCAGCGCCTGGCCAAACTGCGCCGGATCGGCGTCCGGGGATTTGATGTCCAGATAGAAGGTGACGTGCGGAAACGCCTTTAGCACCTCGTCCAGCCGCGGAATGCCGATGCCCTGGCCGCGGAACGGATGCGCATCGCCTTTGGCGAAGGTCCAGCCGGCATCGGTCTCGGCCAATTGCGCGGCGGTATACGCAGAAACCGGGCCCTGCCGGTTGGTCAGCGCCTTCAGATCCGAGGGGCGATACAGCACGATGACGCCGTCTTTGGATGCTTGCAGGGTGATCCAAACGGCGTCGGCACCGTTTTTCAGCGCGGTTTCGATGGCGATGCGGGTGTTTTCCGGCGCATCGGCGGTGCCGCCGCGATGGGCGACGATCGCCGGCGCGTGACCGGCGGCGCTGGCCGCCAGCGCGCTCAGCGACAGCGCGGAAGCCAGCAGCCAATGAGAAAATCTGTTCATGTAGAGTACCTTGTCGTTATCGTTGTGGTGAGCCGCACGGGATGGCGGAAATCATACTATTGAAAAATTAAGCTTTTTTAACAACGCGGAAATATCTGGCGGAAACGGCGCTTTCATCGAAGCCTGCGGCCTTGAGCTTTTGGTATATTACTGTATACTTATACAGTGTTACTGGAGGGTGCGATGCGTAAAATCATTCATGTCGATATGGACTGCTTCTTCGCGGCGGTGGAAATGCGCGACGATCCCAGCCTGCGCGATATCCCGCTGGCGATTGGCGGCAGCGCCGATCGGCGCGGGGTGATCAGCACCGCCAACTACCCGGCGCGGCGCTACGGCGTGCATAGCGCCATGTCTACGGCGATGGCGCTCAAGCTGTGTCCGCATCTCACCCTGCTGCCGGGGCGCATGGCGGCCTACAAAGAGGCTTCGCTGCATATCCGTGAAATCTTCGCCCGCTATACCCCGTTGATCGAGCCGCTGTCGCTCGATGAAGCCTATCTCGACGTGACCGACAGCCCGCAATGCAACGGCTCGGCGACGCTGATCGCTCAGGAGATCCGTCAGGCGATCGCCGATGAGCTGAATCTCACCGCGTCGGCCGGCGTCGCGCCGATCAAGTTTCTCGCCAAAATCGCTTCCGAGATGAACAAGCCGAATGGGCAATACGTGATCACCCCGGCGCAGGTGCCGGCGTTTTTGCAGCAGCTGCCGCTCAGCAAAATCCCCGGCGTCGGCAAGGTGACCGCCAAACGGCTGGAGGAAGTGGGGCTTATCACCTGCGCCGACGTGCAGCAATACGATTTGGCGCAGCTGCTCAAGCGCTTCGGCAAGTTCGGCCGGGTGCTCTGGGAGCGGTGTCAGGGCATCGATCGGCGCGAAATCTCGGCGGAGCGGCTGCGTAAATCGGTGGGCGTGGAGCGCACGCTGGCGGAAGACATTCACGATTGGGAAGACTGCGAAACGCTGATTATCGACAAACTCTACCCCGAGCTGGAGATGCGGCTGCGTAAGGTGAAGCCGGATCTGCACATCGCCCGGCAGGGCGTGAAGCTGAAGTTTCAGGATTTTCAGCAAACCACCCAGGAGCACGTGTTCCCGGTGCTGAACCGGCAGGATTTGCTGGCGGTGGCGCGGCAGGCGTGGCGCGAACGGCGTGAAGGGCGCGGCGTGCGGCTGGTGGGGCTGCATGTGACGCTGCTCGATCCGCAGCTGGAGCGGCAGCTGGCGCTGCCTTGGGAATAAAAAAGCCGGCGATCGCCGGCTTTTTGCGTTAAGCGCGCAGATTACGCGCGCTCAGGGATCGCTTTCAGCAGCGAGGTCAGCAGCTTCCAGTACAGACCGACGCTTTCGATATGCACCTGCTCATCCGGCGAGTGCGGGCCGGTGATGGTTGGCCCGATCGATACCATGTCCATGTTTGGATACGGCTTTTTGAACAGACCGCATTCCAGGCCGGCGTGGATCACCATGATGTTCGGCGTCTTGTTGAACAGATCCTGATACAGCTCGCGCACCAGGTGCATCACCGGCGAGTCAGCGTCCGGCTGCCAGCCCGGGTAGCCGCCCTTCGGCGCCACCTTGGCGCCGGCCAGCTGGCCCAGTGCGGTCAGCATCTCGACCACGTAATCTTTGCCGCTGTCGATCAGAGAGCGGATCAGGCAGATGATTTCCGCTTCGTTTTCGCTGGTGGTGACCACGCCGACGTTCAGCGAGGTTTCCACTACGCCTTTGACCGCGTCGCTCATGCGGATCACGCCGTTCGGCGTGCCGTTCAGCAGCGCCAGGAAGCGTTGCTGGCTGTCGGCGCTCAGTGCCTGCGAAGCGCTGGTGGCCGGCTCCAGCAGCACGGTGATGTTCTTCTCTTTGGCGGAGAGTTCGTTCTGCAGCACCGCCAGGAACTCCTGGCTCAGCGCTTTCAGCGCGTCGGCTTTTTCCGCCGGCACCGCAACCACCGCGGAGGCTTCACGCGGAATGGCGTTGCGCAGGGTGCCCCCGTTCAGATCCAGCACGCGCAGGTTCAGCGCCGCCGCATGGGCGAACAGGAAGCGCGCCAGCAGTTTGTTGGCGTTGCCCAGCCCGACGTGGATCTCGGCACCGGAGTGGCCGCCTTTCAGGCCCTTGAGGGTCAGCTTCAGGGTTTGATAACCGGCCGGCACCGCTTCGCGCTGCAGCGGCAGGGTGGTGATGAAGTCGATACCGCCGGCGCAACCCATGTAGATTTCGCCTTCTTCTTCGGAATCGGTATTGATCAGGATGTCTGCCTGCAGCCAGTTTGGCTGCAGCCCGAAGGCGCCGTCCATGCCGGCTTCTTCGGTCATGGTCAGCAGCACTTCCAGCGGGCCGTGCTCAACGCTGTCGTCGGCCAGCACCGCCAGGGCGGAGGCCATGCCGATGCCGTTGTCGGCACCCAGCGTGGTGCCGCGCGCTTTCACCCACTCGCCGGCGATATAAGGCTGGATCGGATCCTTGGCGAAGTCGTGCACGGTGTCGTTATTCTTTTGCGGCACCATGTCCAGGTGCGCCTGCAGCGCCACCGGCTTGCGGTTTTCCATGCCTTTGGTGGCCGGTTTGCGCAGCAGGATATTGCCGACCTGATCGCGCTCGGCGTGCAGGTTCTTCTCTTTGGCCCAGGTGAGGATGTGCTGCGCCAGCGCTTCTTCATGATAAGAAGGGTGCGGGATAGAACAGATCTTGGCGAAAATATCCCACAGCGGCTGTGGCGAAAGCTGAGACAATTCAGACACTATAAGTCTCCTGTGACGGCAGGCTCCGACAGGACGGGCGTGCCGCGCGGTTGAGGTGAGCGGGTATCTGTGCGTCGTGGCACGATCGTTAGAGAATATCACTTTATTTCCGGCGGCGCGCGCCCCGTATTGTGCGGTTTAAGCGCTTGATCACACGGCTTCGCGGCGGGAACGTTCGCTTTTTCAGCATCAATCACCGAAAAGCCGCGCGGCGGAAATCGCGAGGTTTTCCTCGGTACAGCTGGAATTCAACGCGGCCAGTCTCTATAATCTCGCGCAACCTTTTTTCCCCTGAACTATAAAGTAAGCCGCTTCACCAGCCGGCTGGGACACGATTCTATGAGCGAAAAATACGTTGTTACCTGGGATATGCTGCAAATACATGCACGCAAGCTGGCGCACCGCCTGCTGCCTGCCGACAAATGGACCGGCATCATTGCCGTAAGCCGCGGCGGCCTGGTGCCGGCGGGCCTGCTGGCGCGCGAACTGGGCATTCGCTATGTGGATACCGTCTGCATTTCCAGCTACGACCATGACAACCAGCGCGAAATGAAAGTGCTCAAGCGCGCCGAAGGCGACGGTGAAGGCTTCATCGTAGTGGACGATCTGGTGGATACCGGCGGCACCGCAAAAGCGATCCGCGACATGTACCCGAAAGCGCATTTCGTCACCATCTTCGCCAAGCCGGCGGGCCGTCCGCTGGTGGACGACTATGTGATCGACATCCCGCAGGATACCTGGATCGAACAGCCGTGGGACATGGGCGTCAGCTTCGTTCCCCCTATCGGCGGCCGCTAAGCCCAGCCAGTTCCAAGTCAACGCCCGGTTATGCCGGGCGTTTGTTTAAGGATAAACGTGATGGCGTTGTCAGGCTTACCGAAGACAAGATATAAAAAATAAGGAAAATCAATTTATTGATTTTCGGCCGTTGACCACAAAGGAGGAAAAACCACGCTTTTTCCTCCTTTGTCAGCCGCCTGACGCCCGGTTATGCCGGGCGTTTGCGTTATCTTGGTTTCTCCCGCCAGAGTTAGGTACACTACCTCCAGTTAAGTAGGCCTGTTGCGGCCTATCGCCAGATTTACGGAGGCTGTTGTTACCATGGCACAGGCCAACCTTTCTGAAATTCTTTTCAAGCCCAAATTCAAACACCCTGAAACCTCGACGCTAGTGCTGCGCGCGCGCAACAAAGTGAGCGCCGCCATGCATTCCGCATTGGAAGGCGACACCACCGGCAGCTGGTACCGCATGCTGAACCCGCTGCTGTGGGCCTGGCGCGGCGTCAGCCCGATCGAAATCCACGAAGTGCTGGCGCGCATCGCCGCCTCCGACGCCGAGCGCAGCAACCCGCAGCGGCTGGATACCGTGGTGGGCTACCGCAACGGCAACTGGATCTACGAGTGGATCCATCAGGGCATGCAGTGGCAACAGCGGGCGACGGAGCAGCAGGATCCGCTGCTCGGCGGCGAATACTGGCTGAAGGCCGCGAGCCTGTACAGCATCGCCGGCTACCCGCACCTGAAGGGCGACGAACTGGCCGAACAGGCGGAGATGCTGGCTAACCGCGCGTACGAAGAGGCGGCGCTGCTGCTGCCGTATCAGCTGAAAGAGCTGGAGTTTCGCATCGAAGGCGGCGGCAGCGTCACCGGGTTCCTGCACATGCCGGAGAAGGGCGAAGCGCCGTTCCCGACGGTGCTGATGTGCGGCAGCCTCGATACGCTGCAGACCGACTATCATCGCCTGTTCCGCGACTACCTGGCGCCGCACGGCATCGCCATGCTGACGCTCGACATGCCGTCGATCGGTTCTTCCTGCAAATGGAAGCTGACGCAGGACTCCAGCTACCTGCACCAGCAGGTGTTGATCCAGCTGGCCTCGGTGCCGTGGGTGGATCATCAACGGGTGAGCGCCTTCGGCTTCCGCTTCGGCGCCAACGTGGCGGTGCGATTGGCCTACCTGGAGCCGCAGCGGCTGCGCGGCGTAGCCTGCCTGGGGCCGGTGGTGCATCGCCTGCTGTGCGACAGCAGCACCCAGTTGAACGTACCGGATATGTATATGGACGTGCTGGCCAGCCGCATGGGCATGGCTAACGCCTCGGACAACGTGCTGAAGGTGGAGCTGAACAGTTACTCGCTGAAAATGCAGGGGCTGCTGGGGCGCCGCTGCCCGACGCCGATGATCTCCGGCTACTGGGAGCGCGATACGCTCAGCCCGAAAGAGGAGTCGCAGCTGATCGTCACCTCCTCGGTGAGCGGCAAGCTGATCGCTATCCCGCGCACCCCGGTCTACGACAGCTTCCACCGGGCGTTGCTGCAGATGTCCGGTTGGCTGAGGGACAAAATGCGTTAATTAGTTGCTAAATTTTAACAGTTTGTTAAAAAGAGTGGTCTACATTGAGGAGGTGAGAGAATGACGTTACCGAGTGGTCACCCTAAAAGCCGACTAATGAAACGTTTTGCCAGCTTGGGGCCGTACCTGCGTGAAGGGCAATGTGAAAACGACCGTTTTTTCTTTGATTGTTTGGCCGTCTGCGTCAATGTAAAGCCCGCTCCGGAGAAGCGCGAGTTCTGGGGCTGGTGGATGGAGCTGCAGGCGGAAGAGGCGCGCTTCACCTATTCGTACCAATTCGGCCTGTTCGATAAGGAAGGCGACTGGACGGCGCAAAACATTAAGGATGATGAAGTGAACGCCAAGCTGGAAGACACCCTGCGCGACTTCCATCGCCGCCTGGGCGAGCTGCTGGCGACCATGGAGCTGGGGCTGGAACCCGCCGACGATTTCAAAGAAAAACTGATCAAACTCTCCGCCTGACCCCGTTTGACCACGTATTGTGCTGATTTCGCGTTGTGCCTGTTGGCATAACGCGTCTCTCCTGTTACAAAGACCTTTGCACTCTTCTTCTCATCATTACACACGGCAGAAATACTATGAACGGCAGCCAGACATTGGTTGTGAAATTGGGCACCAGCGTGTTGACCGGCGGATCGCTGCGTCTGAACCGAGCCCACATCGTCGAATTGGTGCGCCAGTGCGCGCAGCAACACGCCGCGGGCCACCGCATCGTCATCGTCACCTCCGGCGCCATCGCCGCCGGGCGCGAACACCTGGGCTACCCCGAGCTGCCCGCCACCATCGCCTCCAAGCAGCTGCTGGCGGCGGTGGGGCAGAGCCGGCTGATCCAGCTGTGGGAACAGCTGTTCTCCATTTACGGCATCCACGTCGGGCAGATGCTGCTGACGCGCGCCGATCTGGAAGACCGCGAGCGCTTCCTTAACGCGCGCGACACCATGACGGCGCTGCTGGACAACCGCATCGTGCCGGTAATCAATGAGAACGACGCCGTCGCCACCGCCGAAATCAAAGTGGGCGACAACGATAACTTGTCGGCGCTGGCGGCCATTCTGGCCGGGGCCGACAAACTGCTGCTGCTGACCGATCAGCAGGGCCTCTACACCGCCGATCCGCGCAACAACCCGCAGGCCGAACTGATCCGTGAAGTGCACGGCATCGACGACGCGCTGCGCGCCATCGCCGGCGACAGCGTCTCCGGTCTGGGCACCGGCGGCATGGGCACCAAGCTGCAGGCGGCCGACGTGGCCTGCCGCGCCGGCATCGACGTGGTGATCGCCGCGGGCAGCAAGCCGGGCGTGGTGGCGGACGTGATCGAAGGCAAACCGGTGGGCACCCGTTTCCACGCGCTGGAAACCCCGCTGGAAAACCGCAAGCGCTGGATCTTCGGCGCGCCGCCGGCCGGTGAGATCACCGTCGACGACGGCGCGGTGGAAGCGATGATGGCGCGCGGCAGCTCGCTGCTGCCGAAAGGCATCCGCGAAGTGAAGGGCGACTTCTCGCGCGGCGAAGTGATCCGCATCCGCAACCTGGCGGGGCGCGATCTGGCGCATGGCGTCAGCCGCTACAACAGCGATGCGATGCGCATGATCGCCGGGCACCACTCGCAGGAAATCAGCGAAATCCTCGGTTATGAATACGGTCCGGTGGCAGTGCACCGCGACGATATGATTGTCAGTTAAGGAGTGAGCATGCTGGAGCAGATGGGGAAGGCCGCCAAGCAGGCCTCCTGGCAGCTGGCGGTGCTGAGCACGGCGAAGAAGAATCAGGTGCTGTCGGTAATGGCCGACAGGCTGGAAGCCAACAGCGAAGCGATCCTGCTGGCGAACGAACAAGACATGGCGCAGGCGCGCGCCACCGGCATGAGCGAAGCGCTGCTCGATCGCCTGCTGTTGACCCCGGCGCGGCTGGCGGCGATCGCCAACGACGTGCGCCAGGTGTGCCGCCTGAACGATCCGGTCGGCCACGTGCTGGACGGCAACCTGCTGGACAGCGGGCTGAAGCTGGAGCGCCGGCGGGTGCCGCTCGGCGTGATCGGCGTGATTTACGAGGCGCGGCCGAACGTCACCATCGATGTCGCCAGCCTGTGCCTGAAAACCGGTAATGCGGTGATCCTGCGCGGCGGTAAAGAGACGCACAACACCAACCAGGCGACGGTGAAAGTGATCCAGCAGGCGCTGGAACAGTGCGGCCTGCCGGCTGCGGCGGTGCAGGCGATCGACAGCCCGGATCGCGCGCTGGTGAACGAACTGCTGCGCCTGGACCGCTATGTCGACATGCTGATCCCGCGCGGCGGCGCCGGCCTGCACAAGCTGTGCCGCGAGCAATCGACCATCCCGGTGATCACCGGCGGCATCGGTGTGTGCCACACCTACGTGGATGCCGACGTCGATTTCGACAAGGCGCTGACGGTGATTGAAAACGCCAAGATCCAGCGCCCCAGCGCCTGTAACTCGCTGGAGACGCTGCTGGTGAACCGCAGCATCGCCGCCGAGTTCCTGCCGGCGCTGAGCGCCAAAATGGCGGCGGCGGGCGTGACGCTGCACGCGGCGGAAAACGCGCTGCCGCTGCTGCAGGGCGGCCCGGCGACGGTGGTGCCAGTGAACGCGGAAGATTACGACGACGAATGGCTGTCGCTGGATCTGAACGTGCTGCTGGTGGACGATATCGATCAGGCCATCGACCACATCCGCACCCACGGCACCAACCACTCCGACGCGATCCTCACCCGCTCGCTGAGCAGCGCCGAGCATTTCGTGCGCGCGGTGGACTCCTCGGCGGTGTACGTCAACGCCAGCACCCGCTTCACCGACGGCGGCCAATTCGGCCTGGGCGCGGAAGTGGCGGTGAGCACCCAGAAACTGCACGCCCGCGGCCCGATGGGCCTGGACGCGCTGACCACCTACAAGTGGATCGGCTACGGCGACGATCTGGTGCGCAGCTAAGGCCGGATTGCGGTCATAAAGAGGTCAGGGCGCAGCGTGCTGCGCCCTGATTGTTTTTGGGGAAGAGAACTTAAGCTGAGAATCCGTTTATCTGAGAAGCGGGCTCCCCTTTATCTCAGCTTTCTAGCGTTACGTCCAATGCGTTCCATAATTGGCCCGGTATTTACATCCAGTAACCGTGCGATCAAGGCAAATTCCACGACATCCAATTTCCTTTCGCCATTTTCAACCTTAGCGATAAAGGATTGTGGGCGGCCAAGTGCTTCGGCTAACTTGACCTGAGTGATGCCTTTTTCTATACGAGCGTCTCGAAGTATTTTTATAACCAATTGATATTCTGCTGAATAAACTGAGGTCATGACGTTTTCCGCGAGTGATATCCCAAAATCGAATATCTGCGATTGTCGTAATTATCCCAAAACGGGATAATTACGAGGCAAGGTAATCAGGAGGATTAAACATGATGGATAAACAAGATTGGCATCCGGCGGACGTCATCGCCGCTTTGAAGAAGAAGGGCACGACTTTGGCTGCTGTTTCCAGAAAAGCCGGATTGGCATCTTCTACGTTAGGCAATGCTTTGGCTCGACATTGGCCAAAAGGGGAGAGGCTGATCGCTGAAGCATTGGAGTTGGCGCCGGCGGAAATATGGCCTTCAAGATATGGCGGTATGAAGCGCCTTGAGTGAATGACGGGAGCTGCACGAGCCGCGTTGATGCTCGTGTGGTACGACCTTCAAATCGCCACTGATGATAAAACAACCAAACGCCCCGGCGGCTATTGACTCATTTCGTGCACAGGTCTACCTTGTTCAACGCACTTCCGGCTTGCCCCGCAGGCCCGGCTCGATGCCGATATAGCTCAGTTGGTAGAGCAGCGCATTCGTAATGCGAAGGTCGTAGGTTCGACTCCTATTATCGGCACCACTCCCTCTTCCTGTAACGTCCGTATTAATCCATAACAACTCTGTTTTATAAAGGTATTTTAGCTTTTTTAATCCGTATTAGTCCGTACTGTTCCGGTGGAATCCGGCATCTAATATGTATAGGATTGCGTATATGTTCCTGTTCGGTCTTGGATTCCTATACACATGCCTTTAAACGATATGCAGATTCGCCGCGCTAAACCTGAAGCTAAAGCCTATACACTTGGAGATGGGCAAGGGCTGTCATTGCTTATAGAACCTAATGGAAGCAAGAGCTGGCGCTTCCGCTATCGCTATGGCGGTAAACCCAAAATGATCTCCCTTGGTGTTTATCCAATTGTCACATTAGCAGATGCTCGTTCTCGCCGTGATGAAGCTCGAAAACTTGTGGCAGAAGGAAAGAATCCTAGTGAGGTTCGAAAAGAGCAAAAGCTAGCTCTGCAAACAGAGTCAGAGAACGCTTTCGAAAAGATAGCCAGAGAGTGGCACCAGCTTAAGTCTGCCAAATGGTCGGCAGGATATGCCTCAGATATCATGGAAGCGTTTAAGAACGACATTTTTCCTTATGTGGGTACAAGACCAGTAGGAGAGATTAAACCGTTAGAGCTGTTGAACGTACTGCGTAAAATTGAAAAACGTGGGGCGCTAGAGAAAATGCGTAAAGTTCGGCAGCGTTGTGCTGAAGTTTTTCGTTATGCCATCGCTACGGGGAGAGCTGAGTTTAATCCTGCGGCAGATCTCTCAAGCGCCCTCGAAGTACATCAATCTAATCACTTCCCGTTCTTAAAAGCTGATGAGATACCTGATTTTCTGTGTGCTTTAGACGGTTACACAGGTAGTAGGCTTGTCCAGATTGCCACGAAATTATTGATGATCTCGGGCGTGAGAACCATCGAATTACGTGCAGCATTATGGTCAGAGTTTGATCTGGATAACGCTATTTGGGAAATTCCTGCTGAAAGGATGAAAATGCGCAGGCCCCATCTTGTGCCATTATCGACTCACGCGCTAAAGTTACTAAGTGAACTCAAGATGATGACAGGAAACTATCGTTATGTTTTTCCGGGGCGGAACGATCCGAACAAACCTATGAGTGAAGCGAGTATAAATCAGGTTATCAAGCGTATTGGATATGGTGGTAAAGTTACTGGGCATGGTTTTAGACATTCCTTATCTACTATTCTCCATGAAAGAGGATACGATTCGGCTTGGATTGAAATGCAGCTTGCTCATATTGATAAGAATAATATCAGAGGTACGTATAATCATGCTCAATACCTTGATAAACGCCGGGATATGATGCAGTGGTATTCAAATTACGTTTTGATTAAGGGATGATCATGGACAATCCACGCAGTGCTATACATGCAATCAAAGGTTATTTTTATCAATTTGATAAAACTATTCTTGAGTTATTACGCCGTTCCGATAATGATATGATTTTGATTGAGGGGGTTGAAGATATTGATCTTAAAACCGCCAATGACAATACGGCGATACAATGTAAATATTATGAGAGTACAGAATATAATTCATCTGTCATAGCAAAACCTATTCGCTTAATGTTAAAGGATTTCGCTGAGAGAACGTTTAATCAAAAGGAATCTTATAGGTACACATTGTATGGATACTATTCTAAAGGGCACGATAAACTGACTCTTCCATTGACGGTTGAATATCTAAAAGATAATTTTTTGATATATAATGAATATGAAAAAAAAGACAAAAACAAAGAAGGTGATAAAGAAAGAAAAAAGAAAACCATCGAAACTCATACTGAGTTAGGTCTTACCGATCAGCATTTATCAGATTTCATAAAATTATTGACTATTGATATCCATGCACCGTCTTATGATGAACAAATAAGTAAAGTATTTGAAGAGATTCAGAGTGTTTATTCATGCTCTATGTTTGAAGCGGAATTTTATTATTACAATAATGCAGTTTCACTTATAAAGAAATATGCCGCCCTGGAAGGAGAGGAGAATAGGAGGATTTATCCGATTGAATTT
This sequence comes from Serratia sp. CY71090, assembly GCF_052166845.1. Lineage (NCBI taxonomy): Bacteria > Pseudomonadati > Pseudomonadota > Gammaproteobacteria > Enterobacterales > Yersiniaceae > Serratia > Serratia sp. CY71090. The sequence continues at coordinate 50,313 of NZ_JBJNOA010000015.1, forward strand.
AAAAAACATATAGACACTAAGAGTGTCTTATTTGATATTTGGTTTTCTATATTTAAGTCAGAGGCTGTTTACTGTAGGGAGTTAAGAGATAAATATTTCCCTTCGGTAATGAATACCAATAATTTTGACCGTTTTTTTATTATTGAAGATAACGGTTATAAAATTAACGAAGTGATTGAGTTAATTGGTGTTATTTTAAAAAGATGGTCTGCCACTAAAATAAAAATAAAAAAAGAGGATAGATTTTGTCCATACTTTTACATTCATGGAATGTCTTCTTCAGATTTATTGGAATTGAAGCTGGCATTAAGAAGAGCTGGCTACCCTCCGATGGATGGACATGATTTTCAAGGTGCAAATTTTAATTGTGATTCATTAATGAGAGATGTTAATGATATTTCTTTTTATAAAGTTAGGTTTATAAATGACATTAAAGTAATTGACGAGGTATTAGCAAGGTCAACTAAAACAAAAGAAATTTATCAATTCTATGTAAATAAGCCTGTTTACAATTATGAAAGTAAACAAGATAAGGTTGTTAAAATACAAGTTAAATCATTAGATATGTGTAAAAGGATATTAAAATGACTAATGAAAAATCAAACAACGTTAACGCTGAGGTTATATCGGTTTATCCAAATAATATTAAGATACTTGTAACTGATCTTAATGATTTTAAAGATGGTCAAAATTTGAAAGTTGGCTCATATATCAAGGTGCCCTCTGACGATGGGACTATGATGCTCATAGGCATTATTGAAAACTTCTCAATTGAGGCTAAGGATACTGGAGAAAGAAAGTATCTTATACAAGCTAACCCATTGGGAATTATTAAAGATGGGAGGTTTGAGCGTGGTGGTGATTCAATAGCATTACCTCCAAAAGAGGCTGCGCCTGCAACATATGAAGATATTAGTAATATCTACAAAGATTCTGTTGAAAAAAACAAGCATTTTGAGTTTTGCTCTCTTTCATATAACGAAGGTATAAGAATTCCCTTGGATGGGAATAAATTCTTTAACAAACATATTTCTATAATAGGATCAACAGGTTCTGGAAAGTCGCATACTGTTTCAAAAGTAATACAAACGGCAATTAATGGGAAGAGTGGTGATTTTAATTTAAATAACTCTCATGTGATTATTTTTGATATTCATTCAGAGTATCGTTCAGCCTTTCCTGATGCTAACTTTTTAGATGTCAACAACCTTTGTTTACCATATTGGTTGCTAAACAGTGAAGAACTAGAGGAAATTCTATTAGATACTGGAGAAAGGGATAATTACAATCAGTCTGCAGTATTTAGAATGCTGGTAACAGCAAACAAGAAAAAGCACAATAAGTCATTATCAAAAGTTTTTTATGATAGCCCTGTTTTCTTTAATATAGATGAAATTGAAAATGCTTTAAAAAACCTGAGAGATGAAACAAAAAACTCAAAGGCAAATGATAGGTATATGATTGTTGGCGAGTCTGGTGCGGCAGACGAAAAGGGAGATAGTTCAACAACCCAAGATTGCGGCTGCAAGCTTGATGATAAAGAACGTATTGAAAAGTATTTCGAGAAGAAATTCAGTTTTTACAATTCTAAAAATTCGAATGTAACAAAAGGATTTTACGCTGATGGAACGCTAGATAAATTCATTTCAAGATTTTCAGAAAAAATAAATCAAGATAGGCTATCTTTTCTTTTTTCTGAGAAATCTAGGAGCCAGCAGTTTGAAGATGTTATAAAGAATTTACTAGGAGCAAAAGGAGAACCGGGAGGCAATAAAAATGTAACAATCCTAGATCTTAGTGGTATACCATTCGAAGTGTTGAGTATTACGGTTTCCTTGATATCAAGACTTGTTTTTGAGTATGGTTATGTATATAAAAAGCTGAAGGAGTCTAAGGGGGAAGACACTGACTTTCCTATTCTTCTGGTTTATGAAGAGGCGCATAAATATGTTCCGAATAGCGACCTTGCGAGATATCGTTCTTCAAAGAAATCAATCGAGCGTATCGCTAAGGAAGGGCGAAAATATGGAGTTACATTACTTTTAGCTAGTCAAAGGCCATCCGAGATATCTGAGACTATCTTCTCTCAGTGCAATAATTTTATTGCCATGAGATTAACAAACCCTGTAGATCAAAATTATGTTAAGAGATTACTACCAGATACACTAGGATCCATTATTGATACTTTGCCATCCCTTAAAGCAGGTGAGGCCTTAGTAATAGGGGAGTCGATTGTTCTACCTTCTATAGTATCGATTGATCTGTGTCCTGAAGATAGGCAGCCATCTTCAAACGATATTCGATACTGGGAAGTCTGGAAAGAGCAATGGCATGACGCAGATTTTTCAGGTGTTAAAGATCATTGGCTTAAATAATCGCTTTAGATGTTGGTTAGATTCAGATTTTCTAAATGTACTTTGTGGATTGCCGCCTCCGGGCGGCTTCTCCCTCGTCTTGGCACCTCAGAAGCTCTCGATACTTGCAGAGGTTACTTCACCACCCTCTGGCATTATCATAAACCTGCACAGCGCAGAAAAGCCCTCAGGCCGCGAAAATAAATACGCTCATTACTGTTGGCGCGCAATACTTCCCCCGCCTCGCCTGCGCGCTTTATGTATCGCTTTTCATGCAGTTGCATGAACGGCCGCAGGCCGCGCCAGTACTAGTGCGGCAGGGGATGAAAAGTGCATTTTCTTGCATGCAAAATCATGCACCCTATGCATGCACACGCAATTTGAGGCTGGCTAGCCAGGAAAAAGGCTTTTTTGGGCGAGGCGGAAGGGGAATGCCCCGCGATGCTGTCAAGAGCGGCGGGGCGGAGTGTGATTAGTGCAGGGGATGATTGCTGTTGTAGCGGCGATAGCGGTTCAACGTCCGTTTCTCCGGTGGTTGCAAGGTGTTCTCATCGACCGGTTGCGCCTGTATCGGCTGGCACAGGATTTTATCGACGCTTTCCACCGTCTTGAATGTGCAAGAACAGGTCAGACTCTGACATTGGTAATACGCCTCTTTTGTCCGTTCCGTGATATAGCGACTGGTGCGAGTATAGGACGCATGGGTACACAGCGGGCAGCGCATCATGATTGAGCCCCTTTCTCTTGCAGCAGACGGCGTTTTTCCGCCAGTTCTCTTGACACTTGCGTCCGGCGAATTGGGCTGCTTTGCAGTTCCGGCAATACGCCCGTTTCTTGCGGTATCGTCAGGCCAATCTCATTAAGCACCGGGTGGTCGATATTTTGCGTAGCCATGGTAGCGCGAATGCGGCCTTGTAGCGTGCCCAGTACCTGTTGCTCAATCATTCTCATCGGATTGTCCGCATAGACGCCGTAAGCCCGTGAGGCCAGTGCGCACGCCTTGATAACGTCAGGGCTGATAAGCGCCTTGCTCAGTGCATCCACGGCCTGACGCATCGCGTGAGCTGCAAAGGTCGTGAGGGCGTCTTTGTGCGCGTCCACCACCTTCGGGGCCGTGCCGCCGCAGTTGGGGTGAAGCTGCATTTTGTCCAGCTCCATCTCCTCAATCAGGCCGTCGAACTCTTTCGCCAGCTCCCGCTTGGAAATCCGACTGTGGTGTTGCGCTTGCAGTTCCGGCGTCATTTCTCCGCGCAGTTTGCGAAACAGGGTGCGCCACTGGCTTTCTGCCTCCTGGCTCTGCACTTCGGTGTCTTTCTTCTGTTGGTGGCAGCGGGCAATGCCTGTCACGACGTCGGTCAATGCCTGGTAGTTTTTGTCGTGGGCGGCGCGAGCGTCACGCAGGGCTTGCAGTGTATCGGTGATGTATTTCGGTAAGGCGGTGGTGCTCACGGTCATGTCTCCGGTGTCAGTCAATGTGAAGCTATTCTGCTGACCGCCGTACAACATCGCCATTCATCCCGGTTGGACTATCCCCAGGACAACAGCCTTGGGCGCTGATGAGAAAACCATCAAGCCGTTTTTAGTTTTACCTAAAACTATTCACTACTGTTCACCTAAATAAAAAATATAGATAAATCAGTAAATAATAGGGTGAACACTTCTCGCTAAACTCTTCACCCGGTGTTCATCACTATTCACCCAGTCCAAAACAGCCTTTTCCCTGGCTAGCGGTGGTTAGTCTGTTTATACCTATTTATTAGCAATGAATTCATTGTTGAAAACTATGGGGTAATGTTGAGGAAGGGTGAGGAGTAGTGAGGATTGCTGAGCTATTATAATTTGTTGTTTTTATAACCATTTCTTGACGAGCCACACAACAACACCTTGTTGCCACCCCGGTAAATATTCACATAATAGGGCGCTACCGAAGTTCACACAGTCCCGGCCAGCGTTGGCCGGACACCAAGAGGTAGCGTTTTATGTTGACCGTTTCCACCCCCGCCCCATCCACTCTGTCGCCGGTGCTTCCTGGCGGTTACACCCCGCGCGAGCGCTTTATTCGCCTGCCGGAAGTGCTCTACACCACCGGCCTGTCCCGCTCCACCGTGTACGAGATGATGAGCCGTCGGCAGTTCCCGGCCCAGGTCTCCCTCGGCGGTAAAAACGTCGCCTGGCTGGCCTCCGAGGTCGAGCAGTGGATGGATGAACGCATCGCCAACCGTCACCAGGGGGCCGCCGCATGATGCAGTTAACCTTTGGTCGCCAGCATTTCACCCTCGATGAGCGCGACGCGCTGTTTGTGGCGGAAGCTATCCTGTTGCAGCGTAAAGAGCCTGGCGTCGTCTTGCCGGAGCACCGCAGCGAAAAACACGGCGTTATCCGTCTGGCGAGTCGCCAAGCCGAGCCGCGCCTGTTCCGAGCCGGGCCGGTGCCGCTGACCTGCGCGGCGGCCGATACCCGCAACGACCAACTGACCGACTGTTGATCACTATGCGATCGATTGAACGTCCGGGGGCGTCTTACGGCTTGCCCCCACGTCCGGCCCTGCGCTATAGTCCTCCCGCTGCCGCAAAATCGGCAGCCGGGCGTAGGAACCCGTGTTTAATCTTGGCGACAAATGAACACGCGCCACGCGTGTTTTTTTATGTCACAGCCTTAGTGCGCTCATTTTTTGCGCGGTGGATGTTATGCTACCGCAGCAGTCAATCAATGGTGGCTCAGGCGGGGCAGCCTTCGGGCTGGCCGGTTTCCAAGGTTGCCGGTATTCCTACCCCCGTCTGGGCTACCACCATTGAGTGTAGGAACTCCGGTGGTAGCGGTAATTCGCTAACCTTGGAGGCTGCCGTTATGGCTACGACCCTCACCCCGACTCACCCTACATTCTGCTTTTTGTTTGCGGCCGTGCGCCGTTCTGCGTTGACTGCCGCCCCGCGTATCGTGCGCACCGTGGCGGATTCTGAGCACAACGCTCGCCGCCTGCTGGCCCGTGATTATGTGTTGTCCTTTGCCGGTCGTCTGCCGGTTAAGGCGGCAGCATGAACACCCTGGCCGACCGCTACTACCGCGATACTCATTACCCTATTCCGCATGCCGATTTTCTGCGTCTCCAGCATGCGCACGCCACCGGCGTGCTGTTCCTCGACCTGCTGGATACGCTTGACCTCAGCGGGCAACGCCCTGATGCCGTGCAACAGGCGTCGTTTGCCTCGGTCATTGCCCTGCTGACTGACCAGCTCGGCCACGTCGTCAACACCTGTGAAACCCAAATCCTTGCCCGCATGGAGGCCACCGCCGCATGAACACCGCATCCTGTTTACCGATTGAAGTCCGCACCGCCGTTTTCCGCCGCGCCGTGGCGCAGGCCTATCTGGACACCTGCGCCTTTTACCGGGTGAGCCTGGGTTACACGCTGGACGAGCTGCAGATGACGATTGCCCTGCGCCTGGAGGGACATTTTGTGCGGCAGTACGGCGCAGAGGATGGCATGGACATGGCGTGCACCATGTTGAGTGACATGGTGCAGCCGGACGTTCTGGTGGCTGCGCCGCGCCTGACCGCGCTGGGACAAAAGATGATGGACGAACTGTGCTGCGAGCGCCTGTCGGCGGCACAGCACGCTACCGTACACTGAGGAGAAGAGCATGAGCGCCCAGTTCGTTTCCCAGACCGTACGCACCGCCACCGGCCACTGGCCGGTGATACTCCCGGCCCTCGGCATTGCCTTGCAGCCGAACGGCAAGCCGCAGCCGTGTCCAACCTGCGGCGGCAAAGACCGATTCCGCTTCGACAACCAGGATGGGCGCGGCACCTGGTTCTGCAATCAGTGCGGGGCCGGTGACGGCCTCAACCTGGTGGAAAAAGCCCTGTCGCTGTCAGCAAAGGCCGCCGCCGAACAGGTGGCTGCCGTGATGGGGAATAGCGCCAACGCTCTGCCACCGGCCGCTGAGACTGGTCATTCAACGAAAGATAAGGCCGAGTCTCAGCGCAAGGCCGCGCGACAGGCACAGGCTTTAGTGGCTGCCGCGCAACCTCAGACCGGCAATGCCTACCTGAGCGCCAAAGGCTTGCCGGAGGTGGACACCCTGACCTTGCAGGGCCAGCCGCTGCGCGTTGGCGGTATCACCTTCCAGCCCGGCGACCTGCTGCTGCCGCTGCATAATGCCGGGGGAGAAGTGGTTAACGTGCAGCTGATTAACGCCAACGGGGACAAACGCATGCTGGCAGGCGGGCAGGTGAAAGCCGCCTGCCACACTCTGAGCGGCCCGGACAATGCGGTTATCTGGCTCACCGAAGGCTACGCCACCGGCCTCACCGTGCACCGCTTGACCGGTGAAACGGTGTGCGTGGCGCTCAGCGCCAACAACCTGGCGGCCGTGGCAGAGCAGCTGCGCAGCCACTACCCGGACGCGCGGCTACTGCTGGCGGCTGATAATGACCGCTGCGGCACCGGGCAGACCCGCGCCGCCGAGGCGGCCACACTCACCGGCGGTATCCCGGCACTGCCGCCCTCGGAAGGCGACTGGAACGACGTTTATGGCCGGGAAGGGGCCGAGGCCACGCGCGCACAGTTCCAGGCGTTCAGCCAGCCGTCGCAGCCCAGCCCCTTCGACACGCTGAGTGATGCCGATTTGAAAGCCATGAGCGCCAGCGAGAAGGCCGAACTGCTGGCCGAGCACTACGGCAACACCCTGGCGGTGCCACCGGTGGGGGAAGAGCTGTGCCGCTATACCCGCGGCGCCTGGCAGGTGCTGCCACATCGGCAACTGAGCCGGGAGATTGCCGCGCTGTTCCAGAAGGTACGCGCGCCGTTCTCCGCCGCCGGTATCAACAGCATTTTGGATACCCTCAAGCTGATGGTGCCGCAGATGGGCGAGCCTGCCCGCCGGTTGATTGGCTTTCGTAACGGGGTGTTTGATACCGTCAGCGGCCAGTTCAGCGCTCACCGGCAAGAGCACTGGCTGCGCACCGTCAACAGCGTGGACTACACCCCGCCGCGTGCCGGTGAGAACCTGGCCGACCATGCACCGCACTTCTGGCAGTGGCTGACGCGGGCCGCCGGGGGCAATCACGACAAGCAGGAACGTATTCTGGCGGCACTCTTTATGGTGCTGGCTAACCGCTACGACTGGCAGCTGTTCCTCGAAGTGACTGGCCCGGGCGGCAGCGGCAAGAGCCTAATGGCAGCCATCGCCCGGCTGTTGGCAGGTAGTGATAACACCACCTCCGCCACCATCGATAACCTGGAGTCGGCGCGCGAGCGGGCCAGCGTGGTCGGTTACTCGCTGATTATTCTGCCCGACCAGGAGAAGTGGAGCGGTGACGGGGCGGGTATCAAGGCCATCACCGGCGGCGATGCGGTCGCCATCGACCCGAAATACCGCGACGCCTACGCGGCGCACATTCCGGCGGTGATTTTGGCGGTGAACAACAACCCGATGCAGTTCAGCGACCGCAGCGGCGGCATCTCGCGCCGCCGCGTTATTTTGCCGTTCCCGGAAGCTATCGCCCCCGAAGAGCGCGACCCGTTGCTATTGGCGAAGATCACCGAAGAGCTGGCCGTGATTGTGCGTCACCTGATGCAACGCTTCGCCAACCCGAATGACGCGCGTGCACTGCTCCAGGCGCAGCAGAGTTCGGCGGAAGCCCTGGAAATCAAACGGCATGCCGATCCGCTGGTTGATTTTTGCGGTTACCTGACGGTGCTGGGCACCCCGGAAGGCATGATGATCGGCAATGCCAACATTACCCCGCCGAACCCGCGCCGCTACCTATATCACGCCTACCTGTCGTTTATGGCCGCTAGAGGTTATCAGCACGTGATGAACCTGACGGCGTTCGGCCAGGCGGTGCCGCAGACACTGAAAGAGTACGAACACACGTTGCTGAAACGCCGTACCAAGCAGGGAATACAGACCAACTTGAAATTGAGTGACGAGTGCGAAGCGGACTGGCTGCCGAAATGCTGTGCTGTGTGACGATGAGCGGGTCGATCGGCCGGGCCGATCAATAGGCCATTATTGATCTGCCGAACCCATTGGACGCTCAATCGCCGCGCCGCCTATAGTGGCAGTGACCCAAACACACGCAGCAACACCAGGGCATCCTATCGGCCGCGGAACGGTCAATATCATAACGACAAGCGCTCACCAAACCGGCTCAGGCCGGTTTTTTTGTTCCTACGGTTCAGACGGTTCACTCTGCAGGTGAACAGGGGGGCATCGAGAAGGTAGCTATACATCCATCAATGCATTGAAACATAAAGATAAAAATATGTATTGGAAGAACGGTTTTCCTCTAACCCTTCTAAAACCTAGTAAAATCATGATGCATTTAAGTGAGTAGAAGCCAAAGTCGGAACTGAGCGAATATGAGTGTGTATGACTGCTTTTTCGCTGGGAATCTACGCACGTACGAGTCAACGATGAAGATACGTTGTATCGAGTTAGAGATGGGCTTGTGATATAAAACTGTGGCTAAACGCCTCCTTCTTCTCTTCCTCTTCGACTTACGGCAAGCGATACAAAAACAGAGGCGATTGTATAATTCAAGAAAGCTTTTTCGTTGGCGCATAAAAGATATCGGTTGACTGAGCGGATTACCAGTAAACAGGTATCATGAATCAAAAGGAATAATTGGAGATTTGATCTTTTTACCATAAGTATGTTGCTGACTAATCATCCCCTACAATTCTTAATTGCTGGTAATCTGCTGTGCTCTTATTAACTTGTTGATTTAATTTTATATTCTCCCTGAACCTTACAAGCACCGTCTCCGCTGATATCCAAATATCTTCACGTGGCTTATTCATTTTGCGAAACATCGTAGGGGAAACACCATAGTGACATTTAAATACTCGGCAGAAGGCCTGTTGTTCTTGGTAGCCGTATTCAAGTGCAATATCTATGATTTTTCTATCTGTAGATAAAATAACTTTCGCCGCTTCTGTCATTTTTCTTGCTCTGATATAAGATTTCATCGATATCCCGGCTAAAGAGCAAAATTTACGTTGCACATACCATCTGGAATATCCAGTTTTATCAATAAGGTTGATGATATTTACAGGCTTTTTAATGTACGTCTCCAATAAATTAATGACACTATGAATAAATATTTTAGATTGTTCCATTTTGCTTATATCCATTGCACTGACTCCTTATGTCTCTACCTATTGACGCGATCTAAATCTCGATTATTGCTTAATTCTGTCAAGATGATATCAATTTTTTCTTTTTTATTTCACACCAATGATATGGCTCATCTAACTTTTTGAAATTTAATGCTATTATTTTTTTCTGTTGCACTTATCTTTGAGTGAAGTCATCCTAACTTTATTTTTAATGCACCAATATGTACTATCTCTGTTTTTTGTTTAATTTTTAAATAAAAAAGTGCTAAGCTTTATTATATCGATTTTTACTTGATTGGCGTGACTGAATAGCAGGTTAGTATATGGAAGAAAAAAGAATTTTAATCATTGAGGACGATATGCATGTTGCAGAGGTCCTGGAGGCTTATCTAAAAAGAGAGTGCTTTACCGTTGCCAAAGTAGGTGATGGTGTTAAGGGGCTCGAGATGGCTTTCTCTTGGCAACCTGACTTGATCTTATTGGATGTCATGCTGCCAGGAATAAGTGGTAATGAAATACTGGCACGTGTGCGCAGAAAGAGCGATGTGCCGGTCATCATGGTGACTGCAATCGGTGAAATACAAGATAAGATTTCCTCGTTGAGGCATGGAGTAGACGATTATATAGTGAAACCTTACAATCCGGGAGAGGTAGTTGCTCGGGTTCATGCGGTGCTGAGAAGAGCGAGCACATTGAATATAAAATCCGACCTCATTATTTGTGGTCCGGTACAACTTGATGAAGAGGCGAAATTAGTTCACGTCTGCCCCGCAGAAAATATTAAAATTGCAGTGGAGCTTACACCGACTGAATTTTTATTATTATCTGTTTTGATGCGTGCGCCTAAAAGAGCATTTTCTCGACAAACATTGTTGAATATGTGTTTGCCTGAGAGTGATGCATTTGAACGGGTTGTCGATACGCATATTTATAATTTGCGCAAGAAGCTCAATTCGGTAGGGGTGAACGACGTTCTACTAACCGTTAGAGCGACGGGATATAGGTATTGGAATAAATGAACAAAGGAAACAAGAGAGCCTCACTTTGGAAGTGGATCTGTGTGAGAGTTATTTCTCAATCTATCGGCGTGGTTGTTATTATCGCACTCTGTATGTGGCTGCGGTATGCCATTTATAGTGCATGGGTTTTATATCATGAAATGCCGGCAGATGTCCGAAAGGAGTTCCTGCGATTGCTTGATAACCCTAATGAAGATTTATATAGATTTTACAGCCTTTTTCACTATTGGTATGGCATTGATTTTGCTAATCCTTCGATCACTTCGGGGGATTGGATCATGTTGGGTATTCTGGTTGTTGTCGCTATTCCTCTAATGGTCCTACTGGGGCTTTATATGTCACGGCCGTTGGCAAAGCAATTTTCATATCTGGTAACAGCTGCGAGAAAAGTCGCCGAGGGGGACTTCTCTGTGCAAGCAAAATTAGAAGAGAAAGCACCGGAAGAACTTCTGACTCTAACTCACGATTTCAATGAGATGACCAAAAAGCTTACTTACTATGAAGGGGAGCTTCGCGCTTCTCATATTGCCATGGCACATGAATTACGTTCACCATTAACAGCTTCAATCGTGCGGCTTCAGGGAATTATGGATGGTGTTTTTGAGCCGGATAAGCATCAATTGAATTTGGTCATGCAGCCATTGAAAAGCCTTAATCGACTTATTGACGATCTTCAAATGTTGTCGTTGTCACAAGCCGGGGCGTTATCACTAGAGAAATATAATGTGAATCTGTGTGATTTAATTCAGGAGCGTTTGCAATGGCTAAAGGCTGAGGTCTCTCAGGAGGATTTTATTATTGAATTTGAAAGTACTGACTCCGTATTTGTTTATGCCGACCCGTTCCGAATTGGGCAAGTTATTACGATTCTCATAAAAAATGCATTGCGCTATGCTCATTCCGGCAAAAAACTGACAATCACCATAAATCATTCTAATGATGAGGTTGTCGTCGGTTTTCGCGATTATGGACCGGGCGTCAATGAAGCGTTTTTACCATTGATGTTCGAACGTTTTTCGCGGGAAGAAAGTTCGCGATCTAGAAATCTAGGCGGGAGTGGGCTTGGTCTTTCCATCGCTATGGCGATAAGCCGGGAGCACGATGGCAGTCTCAGTGCTCAGAATCATCCTGACGGTGGGATGCTATTTCTACTAATTCTTCCAATGAAAATAGAGTCTTGATGATTTGTTGAAAAAGCGTGGACTAAATCTACACATAAAAAAGGTTTAATTCTTCGACAGACTATCAGGAGAATGTCTTATGTCAGTAGGTTTGTTCAGGTTAATAAGTGCGGTCAAGGGCGTATTCCTATTTCAATACTGGAAACTTTTCATTATTCCCCTATTTGTGTTATTGGCGGGGTGTGATGATAAAGCAAAGACAGAGGAGGTGCCTACACGCTCCGTACGAACGCTTGTCGTCGATAACCCGGTTGGTGGAGTTTTGATAAAGCACACCGGAGAAATTCGTCCTCATGAAGAATCTCAGCTCTCGTTTCGTATTGATGGTCGGATCCTAAGCCGGCCGGTCGATGTGGGAGATAAATTAAAGGCGGGACAAACGATCGCGACTTTGGAGCCTAGAAATAACGAGAATCAAGTGCGTAGTGCGCAAGCAGAGCTGGCTGGAGCTGTTTCTGCAGAACGCTTGGCTGCTCTTAATTTCAAAAGGTTACAATCATTGATCAAAACCGGCGCTATCGCGCAGGCTCAGGTTGATGAGGCTAAGGTCAATCTTGAAGTCGCTGCGGCAAAACGCGTCTCTGCTCAATCGAATTTGAAAATCGCTCAGGAGCAATTGGGTTACACCCGTCTAGTTGCGCCGTCGGATGGCGTAGTGACTTCGGTTAACCTGAACCCTGGCCAAACTGTCAGTGCAGGGCAGGGGGTCGTTACGCTCTCACTCAATGAGGGTGTGGATGCCGTATTTGACGTTCCAGAAGCTATTTTGTACAGCGATCTTCCCGATAATAAAGTCAAGATTGCGCTGCTTTCCGATCCTTCCGTCGTGACTGAGGGTGTGATCAGAGATGTGAATCCACAGGCGGATAAGCAGACGCGAACCTGGCGAGTGAGAGTCTCGCTAGCACACCCGCCGGAGAAAATGGCTTTGGGATCGACGGTGCAGGGAAGTATCGTTATTCCGGGGCAAGCAGCGTTTGTTTTGCCGGCATCTGCGATGACCCGTGATGGCGCGGATCCTGCCGTTCTAATTGTTCAACCGGATACATCAACCTTGGCGTTGCGCAAAGTTAACGTTATTCGTTATAGCTCCGAGGATGTGTTTATTTCTGATGGGCTCAAACCTGGCGACAAGGTTGTGATCGCTGGTGTGAGCAAGTTACGGCCTGGCGAGAAAGTAAGTTTGGAGGATAAATTCTGATGAATGCCTCTGAACCCAAGAAGTTTAACCTGTCTGCCTGGGCGCTTGCCAATCAGCAACTTGTTGCCTTTTTTATGTTGGTTATCACCATTGCCGGGGTGATGAGCTATTACAACTTGCCGCGCAACGAGGATCCGGCGTTTACCATTAAAACGGCGGTGGTTTCCGCGAGTTGGCCTGGGGCCTCCGTGGAAGATACCGTCAATTTTGTGACTGATCCGTTGGAGAAAAAACTTCAGGAAGTTCCTTATCTTGATTATTTGGAGAGTTATAGCCGGCCTGGCGAGTCGGTTATCTTTATCTATCTGCGTGATAATACTCCGCCTGAGAAAGTGAAGGAACTGTGGTATACGGTCAGGAAAAAAATAAAGGACGTTTCCCCTCAGCTTCCTGCTGGCGTCACTTCACCTGCTGTCAACGATGAATTTGATGATACCTACGGGACCATCTATGGCTTTACGCGTGAAGGATTCAGCGAGCGTGAACTGCGCGATCTGGTGGACAAAGTTCGCACGAACGTCTTAACGCTGCCGGATGTTGGGAAGGTGAACCTGCTGGGCGTAAAAGAAGAGCAGGTCATCTTATCATTCTCACCGCAGAAAATAGCGGGTATGGGGCTGACGCTTGACCAAATCAAGAACGCCATCAGCGCGCAAAATGCCGTGACTCCGGCGGGAGAAATAAGAACCGACAAAGACAAAGTTATGTTGAGGGTCAGTGGTGCTTTCGCATCGGAAGAAAGCCTCAAACAGCTGACACTGCATATTCAGGATAGATTCGTTCCTCTGACGGATATTGCGACCATCTCTCGCGAGGCGGTCGATCCGCCGACGCCGGCCTTCAGGGTTAATGGGGAGTCGGCGATTGGTTTGGCCATTTCCATGGCCCCGACCGGCAATATGCTGGATTTCGGTAAAGCGCTTAACGAAAAGATGGATGATATATCCAGCCGCTTGCCTGCAGGTATCAACGTGCTGAAAGTGGCCGATCAATCGACGGTGGTGCATGACGCGGTAGGGAGCTTTATGAAAGTGCTCCTTGAGGCGGTCGTCATTGTGCTGGCTGTTTCTTTCCTATCACTAGGCACCCGTGCCGGGTTAGTGGTCGCAGCATCCATTCCGCTGGTGCTGGCCATGACATTTATCGGTATGGAAATTGCCGGCATCGGTATACAGCGTATTTCCCTCGGTGCATTAATTATTGCGCTGGGGTTGCTGGTCGATGATGCCATGATCACTGTAGAGATCATGATGTCGCGCCTGGAAAAAGGAGACCCTGTCAAAAAGGCGGCGACAAAAGCTTGGACGACGACGGCTTTCCCGATGCTGACCGGCACATTGGTCATGATTGCCGGTTTTATCCCGGTCGGTTTCGCAACGTCGAGTGCGGGGGAGTACTGTTATTCTCTGTTCATGGTGGTGCTGATTTCACTCATCAACTCCTGGATTGTTGCCGTACTTTTTTCACCGCTGATAGGCGTGTGGCTTTTACCTAAGGTGATGAAGGAACACACCCACGGTAAAGGTAAAGTCATGCAAAAGTACGAAAGTGCATTGCGATATATCCTTAAGCGCCGAGGGATGACCGGCATCGTGGCGGTTCTGTTACTGGCCATTGCTTTTATCGGATCCTCGCACATGGAAGAGGAGTTCTTTCCCGCTTCTGACAGGCCGGAGCTACTCGTCAGTCTGACTCTGCCGAGAAATGCCGTGCAGGAAGATACGGCGAGGGAAGCCATTCGCTTGGAGGAAATCCTCAAGAAGGATCCCGATATTGATCATTTTACGACGTATGTTGGATCGGGTGCCGTGCGGTTTTATTTGCCAATGGACCTGTTGCTTGATAACGAAAATATCGCTCAATTGGTTGTGGTCACCAAGGGACTTGAAGAGCGTGACGCCGTGAAGGCCAGGCTTGAAAAAATTCTGCAAAAAGATTTCGGCCATCTTGTTACGCGTGCGTCGCCGTTGGAGCTGGGTCCCCCGGTAGGTTGGCCATTGAAATATCGCGTTTCCGGCCCGGATCTGACCAAAATCCGTGAGATATCCATGGAGTTGGCGGGGAAATTGGGTGACAACCCGCAGACAAGAGAGGTCAACCTTACTGCGGGAGAACCGCAACGAGAACTCTATATAACGCTTAATCAGACGGAAGCGAGGGCCTTGGGATTAAGCTCTCAGGATGTTGCAAGTGCTCTTGCTGAAATGTATTCGGGGTCCGCTGTAACGACGATCAGAGACAGAAATCGCCAGGTTAACGTTGTGCTGCGAGCTTCAGAAAATACGCGGCGAGACATTGAAACCGTCGCGGACTTGCAATTAACGACGGCTGATGGACGCGTTGTGCCGTTGAAACAGATTGCAACTATAGGCTATACGTTGGCTGAACCTATTCAGTGGAGGCGGCAACGAGAGCCTTTCATTACGGTACAAACGGATATTGCGCCAGGGTTGAATGCGTCCGGTGTGTCTAAAGATTTGGCGCCTGTTGTCGATGAATTACGCAAAAGTTTGCCACCGGGATACCATATTACCGAGGGCGGAAGCGTCGTTGAAGCTATGAAAGGCAACCGTTCAGTGTTCGCCGTTCTACCAGTGACCTTATTGGTGATGCTCATCTTGCTCATGGTGCAGTTGCGTAGTTTCTCACGCATGATGTTGGCGCTGTTGATTGCCCCCTTCGGTTTGATTGGCGTTGTTGCTGCTATGTTACCCACCGGAACGCCAATGGGGTTTGTCGCGATTCTTGGCGTGATTGCGTTGGCGGGGATGATTATCCGCAATGCCGTGATCCTTATTGAAGAAGTGGAAATAAACAGAGCACAAGGCGCAGATAATACTGAAGCGATTGTCGAGGCGGCACTGCATCGTTCCAGACCGATACTCTTGACGGCTTGTGCAGCAATATTAGGGATGATACCTATCGCGCACCAAGTATTTTGGGGACCTATGGCCTATGCCATTATTGGTGGGTTATTAGTGGCCACTTTATTTACCCTGACGGTATTGCCAGCGGCCATCAGCGCCGTTCTGCAATGGGAAACGTCTCGATAGAACTTACCCCTCGGAGATAACTCCGGGGGAGTCTTAAAAAGGAGGTGGGCAGATGTTTGAGTTATTTAAACTTATTGGGTTAGGGTTGGTTTTGTTGCTGCCGCTAGTGAATCCATTGACCACTGTGGCTCTTTTTCTTGGACTGTCAGGCGACATGTCTGAACAAGAAAAAAAGAAGCAGTCAGCCATGGCGGCTTTTTATGTCTTTGTGATTATGATGGTTGCGTGGTATGCCGGTAAAGCTGTTATTAACACCTTTGGTATATCCATTCCGGGATTAAGAATTGCAGGTGGAATGATCGTTGCGTTTATCGGTTTTAACATGTTGTTTCCACAGGATGTTAATAAGTCTCAAGGCAGTGAGAAGGAAAAAACAAAAAATATAGCGTTTATCCCATTAGCAATGCCCAGTACGGCAGGTCCGGGTACTATTGCTATGTTGATCAGTGCCGCATCGACATTCAGCGCTGAAACATCGCATCTGGATTTGTGGGTCGCATATATCGCTCCTCCTCTGATTGCGATAGCCATTTCTTTGATTTTATGGGTGTCTCTTCGGGCGTCACTGGGTGTTATGAAGCTTGTAGGTACATCGGGAATCGATGCTATTTCCAGAGTCATGGGATTCCTGCTTGTTTGTATGGGGGTACAGTTTGTTATAAATGGAGTCGTTGAACTCGTCACAATGCAATAAACGCGATCGCTTCAGCGGCTGAGGTGCATGGTACTGCACATCTCAGAAGAGAATAATATCTGAAAACTTATGTCTATATCAGTTCTGAGAATGTACTTATATTCTTGGTTATCATGGCTGCCATAAAGATCATGAACAATGCCGTGAACTCAGGCGGTGATAACTGTCGACATGCTGCGATTATTTATCGAAAAGTTCCCACCTTGTTTGGGAACTTTTTTTTACTTTTTATTCTGCTCTGGTGCGTCGTCAACGGCTGTGGGTGTTATTATATCTGCCGGTTGAAAATATGCCGTATACTATTGTGGGGCTTGGTAAGATGGCATGCCGCGCTTATATACAGGCCCACTCCAGGCTCCGCCTGACATTCTGATGTTCTACTGCGGCATTCTCCGTTGATGAGATCGTCAGAGGGTTCAATCCAGTGGTGAAATTAGGGCTACTTAGTGCGCCAAGTGCAGAAGGCGGCATTGCGACTGCCGCCTTCTGCACCGACGCACTCTGATCTTTTGATTAGCATCGCCTTCGTTCAGCGAGACAACACTTTGGCGATAGCCTGGGCTTCCTGCTGCCACCCCTGCGCCAGAGTGCGCACCAGGGCATCATAGCCGTCTTCACCCTGTTTCAGCTCCAGGCTGAAAGGCCTTTTGATCAAACGCCCCTGGCGGTTCAGCACCCACTCGCCGCGAATGATCGCTTTCCCGTCAAAGCGGCCGTGGAAGCCGCTGATGGTCACGTTCAGCACATCCTGATCGCTGCTCATCGGCTGCGAAGAGACCACCCACCCCGGCAGCGCGCTGCTCAGGTTGGTGACCAGCGTTTGCTGCAGCTGCTGATCGAGCGGGCTGGCCCACAGGTTGTTCTGGGCTATCACATACTGCACGTCGTTGGTCTGATACACCACGCCGCTCTGCGCCAGATAATCCGCCACGCTCACGTGCTCCAGCCACAGCTGGCGCGTGGAGGCGCCGCTGCTGCCGGCCGCGGCCGGCGCGCCCAGCGCCGGCAACTGATAGTAAGTCTTCTGTGGCGAACTGCTGCAGGCGCTGAGCAACAGCGCCAGGGCTACCGGGATCCATTTCATCATTTCGTGGCCTTCTTCGGCTGAGGGTCATTGCTGCCGGCGGCTTCAAACACCAGCGCGTTGCTCTTCTCATTCAGGGTGCGCAACACCGGTTGCAGCTCACGCAAGACCTGATCGAGGCGCTGCATGTCGCCCACCATCTTGTTGTAAGCCGGTGAACCAGGCTGGAACCCTTTCATGCTGCGGTTCAGCTCCAGCAGCGTTTTCTGCATGTCCTGCGGCAGCGCCTGCATCTCTTTGCTGGCGATGATGTCGTTCAACGACTTCATGGTCTGCTGCGTCGACTTCATGGTTTTCTGGCTTTCCGCCAGCGTCTTGGTCGCTTCGCTGATCATCGGATTGATCGGCATCGAATTAATCTTATCCAACGTCTGCATCAGTTTCTGCTGGATCTGCGCCAGACCGCCGCTGGTGGTCGGCATCAGCGGATAACCGAACAGCTCGCGCGGCCCTTTCCACGGTTTTTCCTGCGGATAGAAGTCGAGATCGATGTATAGCGAACCGGTCAGCAGGTTGGCGGACTTCATCGAGGCGCGCATGCCGCGGGATTCCGCATCTTTTAAGTGCCCTTCAATATCGACGTTGTCCCCCAGTTGTTTATGAAGCCGATCGGGTTCGATGCGGATCAACACCGGAATGCGGTAATCGTTATCCAGACGCTGCGCCATGCCCTCTTTATAGAACGGCACCTGCGCCACCGTCCCCAGACGGATGCCGCGGAACTCGACCGGCGCGCCCGGCTGCAGGCCGCGTACCGAGTCGGAGAAGAACAGCAGGTAGTCTTTATGCACGGTATACAGCGAATCCTGCGTGCTGCGCTGGTTGTCGAACAGCCGGTACTCCGCTTTCTCTTTCGCCTGTTCGCCGCGATCCCAGCCGTCCGGCACATCGAAGCTGACGCCGCCGCTGAACAGCGTGGTCAACGAGCCCATCTCCACCCGCATGCCCTGTGCCGACATGTCAAACGCTACGCCGCTGTCTTTCCAGAAGCGCACGTTGGTGGTGACCAACTGATCGTAAGGCGCGGTGATGAACAGCTGATAGCGCATGGCGCGCGCTTTAGGATCGAAGTAGCTGCTCTCCACCGATCCGACGCGATAGCCGCGGAACAGCACCGGATCGCCGGCGTTGAGCTGGCCTGACTTCTCGCTGTCCAGCACGATGCGCAACCCTTTGGCATCCGGGGAGGCCAGCGGCGGCGCATCGAGCAGCTGATAGTTGTCTTTGCTGTCTTTGCCTTTGTTGCCCGGCTGCAGTTCGATATAGGCGCCGGAGAGCAGCGTGCCCAGCCCGGAGACGCCTTCACGGCCGATCTGCGGCTTCACCACCCAGAAGGCGGAATCCTGGCGCAGCAATTTTTCCATGCCGGAATTGAGGCGAGCCTGCACCATCACCTTGCTCAGGTCATCGCTCAACGTGACGGTTTCCACCACGCCGACGTCAACGCTGCGGCTTTTGATTTTGGTTTTACCCGCTTCCAGCCCTTCCGCCGTCGAGGTCACCAGCGTCACCACCGGCCCCTGATGGCTGAAGTGGTAAAACAGGATCCAGGCGCCGATCAGCGCGGTCACGATGGGAATGATCCACACCGGCGACCAGCGTTTGATCTTCTCGACGTCCGCGACGCTATGATTATTTTCCGTCACCTTGCGGCTCCTTGTTGATTGTTTCACTTGCACGATCCCAGGTCAGCCGGGGATCAAATGTCATGGCGGCGAACATGGTGAGGATCACCACCAGCGCAAACAGCACGGCGCCCGTCGCAGGGTAAATGCTCATCAACTGCCCCATTCGCACCAGCGCCGACAACACGGCGATCACAAACACGTCGATCATTGACCAACGGCCAACGAATTCGACCACTTCATAAATCAGATGCATACGCTCGCTGTCGGCGCGCGGTTTCTTCCTGCCGTTCGCATCCCAGCACAGCCAGCCGATCGCCAACATTTTCAGCGACGGCACCATGATACTGGCGATGAAAATCACCATCGCCACCGGATAAGAGCCGTCCCCCCACAGCAGGATCACCCCCGCCATGATGGTGGAGTTCATCTTGTTGCCCAACGCCTCGGTCACCATGATCGGCATCAGGTTGGCCGGAATATACAGCATGACAGAGGTCACCAGCAGCGCCAGCGTCCACTGCAGGCTGTGACGACGCCGCACGTAGCCCTTGGTGTGGCAGCGCGGACAGCGCACCTGATCGGCCGGCAAGATCGCCGTGCAGCACGCGCAAGAGCGCACGCCCTGGCGCATGCCGGTGCGCCCCACCGTCAGCGGGCGATTAAGTCGCGGCGCCGGTTCGATATCCTGCCACAACCAGCGCCGATCCACGCACTGGAAGGCGCGCACCTGCAGCAGGCAGAACAGGCAGTAAGGCACGAAGCTGCTGCCGATGCCGATATCGCCGTAGGCCATCAGCTTGACGAAGCTGACCAGCACCCCGGCGAGGAAAATCTCCACCATGCACCAGGTCTTGAACTGGAACAGCACCCGGGCCATCCATTCTTTGAGGCCCAGTGGCAAACGCACTCTGGCGCACAGCAGGATGATCGCCACCATGCAAAACGCCGGGATCAGCTGCACGAACACCATAAACAAGGTGGCCATGCTGGCGTAGTCTTCCGCCACCATGACTTCCGGGATTTGGAGCAGCCGGATTTCGTTGCCGAGGCCGGCGACGCGCATGTTGATAAACGGGAAAATGTTGGCCAGCACCAGCATGAACAAGGCGCTGAGCGCGTAACCGATCGGCCGCTTGCGCGGCTCGTTCCAACGGGCGCTGAGCGTGGTTTTGCAGCGCGGGCATACCGCTTTGCTGCCATAGGTCAGCGGCGGCAGCGCCACCAACATGTCACACTGCGGGCAAAGCGTCTTATTTCGAGACGAAGGGGCGATTTGCTTTGGCGCTGGACGACTGGGTGATGGCAACATTGCTTTTCTCTGGGGTATGGTTTCAACTTATTGGTTATTTGACTAAATGAAACTTTCTCAGGAATGGGCATGGATGATAGTTTCATTAAGCGTTCTTGGCGCAGATGTTGGCAGTATTGAGCGTGCGGACTTGTTCTGCTATGTCATCTATGATTTGGAAACGTCTGCGATACTCTGCTCGCTTTTTGCTGGGGATATGTTCCAAAGATTTTCTTTCAAACGCCAAGGGTAGTTGCCAGCGCCACGAACTCTGTTTTATCCCACCTATTAACGACCAGAAATCGTCGTAGCTGGCATGTAAATGCTGACCTTTACTCAGTCGATACCTCATTGAGCGAAAAACATGCCCATTGTCACTAACACCATAAATAGCACGCACCTCGGTGAAATTAGCGAAGTGGCTAATAAACTCCATCAAAACACGTTTGGGGAAAATGCCAGACAGAGCACGTGTAGCATCTTTGATGGCTTCGTGCGGTATGTGCCGTCCAGGACCTTGTAGGCCACCAATGATGAGATTCCATTCAGCCCCTTCGGATACGACCGAAAAGGTCACGCTGGCAAGTAACTCTTTATTGTTGCCACGTAACCATAGTGTTGATTCGCCTTCTCGTTCGGCTTTGTGGGCACAAGAGGCAGAAATGGTAAAATGGGACTCCTCTCTGCCTGTGAATTCTGCCAAGATCGTTTCTTCTCGAGATATCAGCGCGTTGGACAGTGCTTTGCTTTTTAGAGATGACACATACCGATAATGGCTGACAATTGCCGATGCGCGTTGTTTTGCATTAAGGTTGCGCGTCAGGTATTGTCGGTGCGTTTTACAAGGGAATGTGTTTTGATGATATAATATCGATTTTAAATCACTCTGTTGAGTTAAAATGGATAGTGCCTTTTTAGTCGGTGAATAGTATAAGATAAGCCGAAGTAAGAACTTTGCACGGAAGCTCTTCTTCCTCCATGCAGGGCCTGGGACAACCTGTCCCGAAAGTAATTCGTAGATAATGTTTTTTTTCAAGTTTTATATCCTACAAGTACTATTCTTTAAATTTTACGTGTTTGTTGGTTGGCGGTTTTTCTGCCATTTTAATAGATAATTGTTAATTTATTGTCTGCTATTTATCAAGATTTGATGGAGAGGGTGTTTTTAAGGCTAACAGTATGCAATTGTCGTGTTTTTTATAGCTTGTTGATGTTTTTTATATGGTGCCATCTATATGGTTATTGATGCTTTCTATTTGAAGCGCAGTGATTTTGACATTGTCGGCATAATGAATCACGGAAGTGAGCTTGAGCTTACTCACTCAGGATGTTTAATAATGTAATTGGAGTGAAGTAGAGGCGGTTAGGATATGATTCTTTATAATGATAACGATTTTATCGGTAAGCTGACTTATGAAATAATGGGGCTCGTTTGCAGAAAGCGCCACCGTTGAATGATTATTAGGGCGGAGGGGGGTAATATTTCGGGTTGTTGGCAATGGAATTAGAATGTAATAATTAAGTGCGAACAAAGATATTGGCAAGGTGATTTTATAAGTAAGTGTGGTGATATGGGGTTATCTTAGATAGGCCGCTGTTTTATATGAAAGATAGTTCTGTAGTCGAAATAAGATGATAAATTTTATTAAATTAAATTTTTTTATTCTAATGTGTATGGATTGCGATTTTTTCATGCAAATGTTTCGTACGTAAGAGATTTTTGTAAAAAAATGAGGATATATATTTTCATTCAGTGTCTTCTTGGTTTTTCTCGCAGTATATGAATTGGTGTGATCTTTATGTTAAAACTCAATTGGTTGTTTTTAATGTTGCCTAGTGTGAATTATAAATGGTGAGCATTAATGCCTTCACTGACGAAGATGTGCTCATCATAGAGCTGAAATATCGGGTCGCCTACGTGGATCCATATCGCGTCGGTGATACTGGCGGTTAATAACAACCTGATGTAGTTCAGTGACCGGTAGTATATCGCATTGCTACGTGTACCACGCCTACCTGCCGTTTATGGCCGAAAGGGGTTATCAGCAAGTGATGAACCTGACGGTGTTCGGTCAGGCGGTGCCGCAGACGCTGAAATAATATGAACACACGTTGTGTGACGATGAGCGAGTCGATCGGCTGGGCCGATCAATAGACCATGATTGATCTGCCGAACCCATTGGACGCTCAATAGCTGCGCCGCCTATAGTGACAGTGACCCAAACACATGCAGCAACACCAGGGCATCAAATCGGCCGCTGAACGGCCAACATCATAACGACAAGCGTTCCCCAAACCGGCTCAGGCCGGTTTTTTTTGTTCCTACGGTTTAGACGGTTCACGCTGCAGGTGAACAGGGGTGCACACCGAGAAGGTAGCTATACATCCATCAATGCATTGAAATATAAAGATAAAATAAGAAGGTGTATAGGGTGAACAGTTTTCCTATAAATCTTTTTTAATATGGCGATCGCTGGGCAAACGCTAATTGTTTATAATTTATTCTATGTATTGTGCACCATTTTATTGTGTATAGGTATATGTATAGATTTATGTTTTTCTTTATAAAAAATTGTTTTAAAACATGATGTTATTTGTTTTGTTTTGCTCCTATTATCGGCACCATCTCTTCTTCAGATTCTCTCTGTTTCTCTTGCAAGCATTGCAATGCAGCGTTGTGTACCACGCCAGCTTGCGTTGATGCTGGAAAAGGCTCACGGCATATTACGCACCTGACGGCCTTCGGCCTTGTGGTGCCGTAAACGCTGAGAGAATGTAATAACACTCTCCCAGCGCAGCGACGTTATTTTCCTCTCAACCGCATGACACTCTGACAGTCAGTCGGATGAGGGAACGGTGGGAGGCTTAACCACCGCGCCTCGCCGTTGCCCCTGCGTCGGCATCACCACCCCCCAGGGATAGGCCGGTTGCTGTTCTTTCTCGTATTGATAAACAATGAGCTGCGCCAGATTGCGGTGGTCATAACGGCGGCCAAAATTGAGCGCAATACTGCTGGGGGCGGCCAGAATCACGTGGATGCGTTCGGCGCCGCACGCCGTCAGCATTTTGACCTGTTCGATAAATTGCAGCGCCAGCCGGGTTTGTTTGGACAGCGACCAGTGATTACCGAGCGTTGTGGCATTCAGCGAGAGATGCGACAGCGGGTAGGCTGGGAAGGTTTGGCGTATGGCCGCAATGTCCGCCTGGTAGGACACCGAAACCGCCAGCACCACATCTTTGGCCGCTGAGGTGACGAGGCTTTCCATCAGGGTAAAATCGTCGCCGTCGTCGTCGGCCTTGTTGTCAATCAACCGCCAGGCCTCTTGCGCTCTGTCCCAGTCATAGACGCAGACCGGGCCATTGTCATCGAGGATGGCGCCAATGTAGAAGGTGAACGGAACCGGCAATTGCCCGCCATATACCAGCGTCAGGTCCTGATGGTCGATACCGTCAATCCGGGTGGCGATATTGCTGGCCAGCGTGCTGATATTGTCGTCAAAGGCCTCCTCCGGGTGACTGATTGCGCCATCCCGCATCCGCTGCGTCATATCGAGGGTTAATGCATCTATCTTTCCGTTGAAATGACGGGAGACCGTTTTATGCAGCGGCGTTGTCGCGACTTTCCGCAGCGCTCTCCCTTCGATAACTACCCCCTTTTTGCGCACCGCGATTTTAGCCTCCCGGTAGGCGTCGACCAGCAACCAGACAAATCCCCCCAGGATGATGGATGCAGCCACGAAATTGACGAAATAGTCCGTGATAACATTCCCCTCCGAGACGGCCAGCGAGAAGCGGGCATCGCCTTTCTCCAGCGTTAATGCCTTTCCCAGCGAGTTATTCACACTCAGGATCCCGGCGCCGAGCAGCATGATGAGGTATTGAATTTTCCGCTGGCGCGTTTTCCAGTCGACCAGCTTAATCAGAATGTATTTTACCGTTTCCATGTCAGTGCTTTTCCCTCATGTATGCGTTGATTTTCACAAACATCTCAGCCTGATACAGCGCGTCATCCAGCGCGTTGTGGCTGCCGTGGTTTTTGAGATTAAATCGGGCGTCGATACGGCTGGAGCGGGTGTCCTGCCAGTCGCAGCCGGTGGCGCCCATGTACAGAGCTTTGATATCGAGGGCGGCAAAGCCAAACGGGTTATGACCGAGATAAACGTGAAAGTAGTAATTGATGAATGACCAGTCGAACGCCGCATTGAAACCGACCAAAATCGGTTTGCTCGTGGCGTTGGTGACGGAAGTTACCCAGTGGGCAAATTGTTGCATGGCCTCTTTCGGGTCGATGCCGCGCATTATTTGGGTCTGCAGATTGAAACCGGTGACGGCCAGCGCCTCAGGCTCGTAATGCAGATTCAGCGGCTGCACTTCAATGTAAAAGCGTTCCGCCGGGCGGTCGATGACGCAGGCGCCAATAGAGAGCAGGCTGCACACGCCGGGTATGGGCCCGGCGGTTTCAATATCGACCGAGATAAAGCCTTCATGTTCAACGCTCATTTTTAACCTCGCTGGTGCGTGGATGCTTGCCGCCGCCTTCCCAGTGGCCGGTGTACAGCCACTGTTCAAAATAAAACAGCCAGAGCGACGCCCAGGGAATGAGGGTGTCGCTGATTTTTAACTGGGCGCGCCATTCGCTGAGCCCGTCGTCGGCCTGTGAACGGGGCAAAAACAGGCACAGCCTGGCGCCGGGAATATGCTTGTCGGCGGGATACAGGTGCGGGATGGCTCGCGTGCCTGCCAACGCGAAAAGGTCAGGCTCTGTCACCACGCAAATCGGTGGGGTGCCGAGGCTGTACCGGACTGCGACCTTGTAGCGGCGGCTGAACAGTGAGGGTTGCAGCCACCCTTCCCACAGCAGGGTGCGGTCGTGATGGATAATGCGCAGCCGTTCATACGGGCCGCCGGCTTTCAACGCGCGATATTGCTGAGCGATGGTCAGCGGTTTGCAGTGATGCCTGATAACCACGTTATTCACCGTAGAAGGTGTTTTTAGGCACGCCGGCCTGGGCCGCCGTACCGGCGAGGCCGGTGGCAATCAGCCCGCCGGTTTTCTTATCAAGATGCAGGCTGCCTTGTTCTCTGGCTGACTGCATGTGCTCCATCAGACGTTGCCTGACGACATCGACCGGCTTTTTGCCGAAGCTGTCTTCGAGGCTCAGGAACAGGTTATCTTCCCCCACGCTGGCGGCGATGGTGTTAAACGTCGCCTGGGCCGCGGCATGCCACTGGTAAAAGGTTTCACTGCGCTGAGGGCCCTCATCCTGCTCTGAGCGGTTCCACTTCTCGGCGAAGTTCTCCTCCGGCATGTGCGGGTTGTTGACGTGAATTGCTCCCTGTGTCGACACGATGAAATCCGGCATCAGTTCCAGCACGTCTAACAGAATATCCAGGTCGTTGTCGTAGGCACGCCTGTCAGCAATGATGTGGTTGTAGGCATGGCACGCCAGCGTGGTAATGATGACCGAAATCGGGCGGCAGCGCTGCCGGACCTCATCCTGCTCGACGGCCCATTCGTCTCGGTGGCGTTTGAGAATTTGTACGATGCGATTAAGCAGTTTTTTATCGCTGCTGTCCGGCAACGGGAGCAGCGCCTCGGTGCCCACGCGGCTGGCGGAATCCATGACCAGAATGGAGCGAAGGGGCTGCGCGCTGGCGCTGCTCTCGAACCACTCGGCGTAGCCGCTGGGGTTGGACTCCTTCCAGGCGGTTTGTGCATCCACGACCCACAGCGGCTGGCCTAAACGTTCTGCTGCACCGGTGTGATCGCGGCCCGGCGTGATATCCAGATGGTAATCCCCGGCGTAATTGATGCGAAACCCGCGCGGTAACTCGCTTAATAGCGTTTTGTATGTTTTATGTGATTCCAGCCGCTGGCGAATGGTCGATATCACGCCGGTATAATCCGCCTGGGTGGCATGGGGCAGATAACAAATCAGGTCAATATCGTATTGCTCTTCATTTTTGGGTTTTACGGTGGTGTTGAGCCGCACGCTGCCCTGCGGGTAAATAACGGCATCTTGCAATAGCGGGTCGTCGCCTTCAGCCAGGAAGGTGCCGACGCCGTTATAGGCGCTTTCGATGTTGGCATATTGGGTCTTGGTGAGATCCAGCGTTTCAATAATTTGCGATAATAAATCGGCGATACGCTGTTTTTTCCCTGAAGGCAGATTTCTGGCGGTAGCGGAACCGTACATGGTATTTCCTTATGCTATGGGGCCGCTGTACTGCGGACGTGAAAACGCCACTGCGGCCAATAATAGAAAGAGGCGAAGCGATGGGCTGCAAGCGGGCCCGCACACCGTATCAATCATGAAACTCGGGTTGCGTCAGGGGCATTCCGGCAGGCTCAGCAGGTTATTGGGCTGTTCGCCGTCATTTTGCGTTTTGAGGTATTTATTGCCCGCCGCGCTGGTTGAGACAATCACCCAGACGGAATGGCCATTCGCCGTGACCCAAAAACGCCAGGTGCCCGCCTCGATACCGGCAATGGCGTCTGCCTGGGGCAGTGACCAGCGTGTGCCATCGGCATTGACGCCGCCAATAGCTTGAATGCGCTCATGCGCGTTTTGGCGATCGGATTTTTTGATACAGGTGACTTGATGGTCCGACATAACAACTCCTTGGTTAGGGGAAACGCTACGCGTGAGCGTAATTAGAAGGTATAAACAATGGAATTGAGATGTTTTGTATATACCCTATGCGGAAACCGTGTTTAAAAATATGCAACCTGTTAATGATGATGCGTTAAATAACAGATTTTTTTGCTGGTGTTTGCCATAAGTGCTCTTATTATCTGTGGCGTTAATTATGTTTTTTGTTTTAGCTAAAGTCAATATGATAAAAATGGTTTTTTTTAAATCTTGGTTGTTTGTTTTTTATAATTTTAATAAATAAGATAATTAATTTATTTATTATTGGCTGTGGTTGGATGGTGTTTGTGTGTTTTTTAATTTGTTAATTATCAATGTGTTATGGTTTTGCATGGGTGTTTTTTATAACTGCTTCTACATGTGGGCAGGATACTGTTACTTATTTACCGATATGAGTAGCTTTTATCAGAAATGAGTACATTAGATACGGATAGGAAGCTAACTTTCACTTAGCATTTTGTCACCGGTTTTTCACAGAACAAGAGGCTAGGGGGATTCAAGTAACAACCACGTGACGACTTCAGGCGGCGGATATCTATATAAAGGTATGGCTACTCAGCAAAGTGAGTACGATAGAGATGAATTGCCGCGATGTGCCGGTTACCAAGGTAGATAACCGGCAATAATTTCGCTATTTGAGATAAATTAGCGCTCTGCGGCGCAGATAAGATATCCGCTGTTCAGGGATTTAATCAAGATCAGATTATTTCTCAAGTGCCATATTTCGATCTGAAAATCGATACCAGGCATTTCCGGCAAGATGTCTGCCAGCCAGATATCCTCTGGAGTCGTATCGCTGGGGTGTTTAATCACTTTAGTAATGTTTGCCTGCTTGACAGGGTTGATCTCTTGCGGAACCAGAGAGAAATGGCTGGTGCGGAAAAGCAGGTAGCTACTTTTGCTGGTTTTTACTTTACCCGTTAACGAAAACAAACCTTCCTTCTCATTTTTTAAAAATAAGGTTAGGCGGCCATCAAACTGAACGGGGCCCCTGTCATTTTCTATCATTATTTTGTAATGTGATGTGCATTTGAATGGTTCTTCCGCAAGCGTGTTGAATGAAAAAAAAAGCAAAAAGAGTGGGGTTAAGAGCCCTGTCAGCAGTTTTTTCATATTGAAGTATTTCTCTGGTTTTTGATATTGAAGCAGGTGTCGTACCGGTTGTTATCCGCTTTGCTGCAAACGGAGATTAAATCTGTTCGCACGTTTTTTTTACTAATACGATCCTCTAGATAAAAAACATCGCTCGGTATGTTTTTACAATCCACTCCCTCTCTTTTTAGTGCGGTATTTATTTTTTCCGCTGGATCTACAAGCAGAGGTGTTTTGTTCAGTACATAAATGTCGCAGCGATCAATGCTGATAATTTTATGGTAATCATAAATTTTGCTATCTGTAATACTTAAAACTATAGCACCAAGAAGCCCAAGGAAAAGCGCGGAGCTGGCCAAAAAAATAAAATTCCGATTGCGCTTCGAAGGCGCCTCATTTTTTGAAGTCGGTGGTTTTGTCAGCACTGCTTCTTGAATTTCCTCAGGGCTGGTTAACACCCCATTTTCTTCATAGTTCTGATTTTGTTCTGGCGCGACGGTGCCTACATCGGAAAGATCTACCTCAGCTTCAAATCTGAAGCCCAGTTTAGGGAGGGTGATGATCAGCTCATGATGACAACCTAACGACGTGAATGCTTTACGCAACTCACTGATGTAATTATTTAATCCTGCATTGGATGCTGTAAAGCCATAGTTAAGCCATACATTGTCCAATAATGTCTCCCGGGTAACACTGACCTTATTGTTTTGTATTAATGCCAGTAATAAACGTGTAGCAGGCTTGGTTAGCCTGGCCAGGATCTGCGTATTTTCATACAGGCACAATGTCAGTTCATTTGAATCGAAAACAACAGTTTTGTTGATTATATATTTCATTTTTATAAGTTTTATATTTGATTTCAGGTGAGTGTGTCTATCGTTATCCTATCTGCCGGCTTGGAATTTTCAAGAAAAATCTTATCTTTTCTGATGTTCACGATATCGATTGAAAATTTATGTTTATTATCATGAATTAAAAGTCTTCGGCATGTTGTTTTTTCAATAAAGATCAGAACTTAAAGATAATAAACAAATTATTTTTGGTGGTTTATATCGTATAATTCGATTTATTTAGTTTATTTTGCTGTTATGGTTTGTTGGGGGGTATCATTCTCACATCGCCGAAACAGGGGGAGAACATAGCTCTCTGTGCTGGCGAGAGTGAAAGTATAAAAAGAGTAGTGCGTTATCGCAGGGCTCTTTCCTTAATTGATTACTTGTATATATGGAATTAACGCAATGAAACTGAACAAAATCATGCTGGCAGCGGTAATGACTCTGGGTACTATTTCTATGGCTAACGCAGCTAACCAGGGTGGCGGTTCTGTTACCTTTAAAGGTTCTATCGTTGATGCACCGTGCTCAATCGAGCCAGGTACTCTGGATCAGACCGTGAAGCTGGGTGACATTACTTCTGCTCAGTTGAAAAACGGCGGCAAGTCTACCCCACAGGATATTCTGATCAAACTGGTTGGTTGCGATGTGCAAACGGCTAAAAACGTAACCACCACCTTCAGCGGTACTGAGTCTGACGCTGCGCCTGGGCTGCTGGCGATGAAAGGCACCGCACGCGGCGCCAGCATCGCTATCAACGATGTTGACGGTAAACTGCTGCCGCTGACCAAAGCCAGCAAGGCGCAAAAAATTGAAGACGGTCAGGCGACCCTGCGCTTCAGCGCTCACCTGCAGGGCGACGGCGCATCTGCTGCCATTACCCCGGGTGAATTCAACTCTGTTGCTGACTTTACCCTGGCGTACCAATAAGCCCACGGCGATTAATTCGCACAGTTAATTGCATGCGGGGCAACCCGCATGCTGCTGATTAACGCGTTATGTGGGGGAGTAGGTATGTATTCACAGTGTGGCAAATGGATATTGCACAGTGCGGTGTTTATCAATCTGTTGCTGTGTTCTTCTTTGACGCACTCCGCCAATCAGGGGCGTGGTGAAGTGACCGTAAACGGCCGGATTATCGCCTCGGCCTGCGCCATTGATACCGAAAGCCTCGATCAAACCATTACGATGGCAACAGTGCCCGTCAGCCAAATTATTCGCGACGGTCAGGGTGAATTACACGAGTTTACCATTAAGTTGGTAAACTGTGCGTTGGAGAAATTTAACCCTGCGCTGGAAGACTGGCGATATTTTTCCGTGACCTTTGATGGTAAAGCAGATGCCGATCTTTTTGGCATTGACGGTAACGCCAAAGGTATTGCCTTACAAATAACCGATAGGCAGGGGAATGTCGCTGCGCCCGGTGTTCCTATGAGTAAAAATGAGATTCAACCCGGGACGTTGGAGTTTAATTACGGTTTGAGGTTGATTGGCAATAACCAGGTGCTGAAAGCCGGGAGCTATTACTCCACGGTGCGTTTTAAAATGGATTACTACTAAACCTGTCTGAATGCCAAAGCTGCGAATTAAATATTTTTTGATAAGGGTCTGCGGATGTCAATTATTCCGTCATATGGTTGTGCAGGGAAGTTACGACCGAGAATATTGGGGCGGCTGATTGCCTTTATTTTGGCGGGAAATGTGGCTTGCTCCGTGGCTGCTAATATTGAATTCAATACCGACGTGTTGGATGTGACGGATCGCGCCAACATTGACCTGGAGCAATTTTCCCGCGGCAATTTTATCATGCCCGGTGATTATTTGTTTACCGTGCATATTAATAAACAAACCCTGCCGGACCAGGCGGTGGTGTATTACCCGCCGGATGACGACGCCAAGGGCAGTGAAGCCTGCATTACGCCGCAGCTGGTTGAACAGCTGGGACTGAAAGAGAGCGCATTACAAAAGCTAACCTGGTGGCACCAAAACCAGTGTATGAACCCTAATAGCTTAGAGGGTATGGAAGTGCGTGGCGATTTGGGTGCAGCAGCATTGTACCTGAGTATTCCACAGGCGTACCTGGAATACACCGCCGAGAACTGGGACCCGCCGTCGCGCTGGGACGAGGGTATTCCCGGTCTGCTGTTCGACTACAGCCTGAATGGGCAGGCCCAGCGTCAGCAAAAGCAGGGCACACAGAGTTATAACCTCAGCGGCAACGGCACGCTGGGCGGTAACCTGGGGGCCTGGCGGCTGCGGGCGGACTGGCAATCGCGGCTGGATCGCCAGAGCGGCACCGCGAAATCGACCCGCACCAGTTGGGACTGGAGCCGTTACTATGCCTATCGCGCACTGCCGAAGTTAGGCGCCCGACTGACGATGGGGGAGGACTATTTAAACTCCGACATTTTCGACAGCTTCCGTTTTGCCGGCGCCAGCCTGGTGACCGATGACAACATGCTGCCGCCCAACCTGCGCGGCTATGCGCCGGAGGTGACCGGCGTGGCGCGCACTAA
Organism: Serratia sp. CY71090; assembly: GCF_052166845.1. NCBI lineage: Bacteria > Pseudomonadati > Pseudomonadota > Gammaproteobacteria > Enterobacterales > Yersiniaceae > Serratia > Serratia sp. CY71090. The sequence continues at coordinate 82,035 of NZ_JBJNOA010000015.1, forward strand.
TGCCAAGGTGATTATTCGCCAGCAAGGGCGCGTGCTGTATGAGACTCAGGTGGCGGCGGGGCCGTTTCGTATCCAGGACATCAACGACGCGGTCAGCGGCCAACTGGAGGTGCGGGTGGAAGAGCAGGATGGCAGCGTGCAGGAGTTCAAGATGGACACCGCCAGCATCCCGTACCTGACCCGCCCGGGCTCGGTGCGTTACAAACTGGCGGCTGGCCGGCCAGCGGACTGGGAGCACCACAGCAACGGGCCAATGTTCGGCACCGGCGAGTTCTCCTGGGGCGTGAGCAACGGTTGGTCGCTGTATGGCGGCGGCGTGGCGGGCGGTGATTATAACGCACTGGCACTGGGGGTGGGGCGCGACCTGATGATGTTCGGCGCGCTCTCCTTCGACGCCACACAATCGCGCGCACGGTTGCCTCAGCAGGGCACACTCAGCGGCGGTTCATATCGGCTGAGCTATTCCAAGCGCTTCGACGACTACGATAGCCAGGTGACCTTCGCCGGCTACCGCTTCTCGGAGCGCAATTACATGTCGATGAGCGAGTACCTCGATGCACGCACGTACGGCACGCGCCATAACAGCAGCAAGGAGATGTACACCATCACCTTTAACCAGCAGTTCCGGGACCTGGGGTTGAGTGCCTATCTCAACTACAACCACCAGACCTACTGGGACCGGCCGGCGAACGACCGTTACAACCTGACGCTGTCGCGTTATTTCGACCTGGGGCGTTTCCGGAACATCAGCCTGTCGCTGACCGGTTACCGCAACAAGTACAACGGCACCAACGACGACGGCATGTACCTGTCACTGTCGCTGCCGTGGGGCCGCAGCGGCTCGCTGAGCTACAGCGGCAGCTACAACCGCAACGATACCACCCAGCAGGTGGGCTATTACGACCGGCTGAATGAGCGCGATACCTACCAGCTGAGCGCCGGCAGCGCGCGCAGCGGCACCACCGCCAGCGGCTACTACAGCCACAGCGGTGATATCAGCCAGATGAATGCCAGTGCCAGCTACCAGGCCGGCCAGTACAGTTCGTTCGGGTTATCGCTGCAGGGCGGTGCGACCGCCACCCTGAAGGGGGCGGCCCTGCACCGCAGCAGCATCAGTGGCGGTACCCGCATGCTGCTGGATACCGGCGGCGTGCCGGGCATTCCTGTGCGTGGTTACAGCACGCCGACCCTGAGCAATGCCTTTGGCAAGGCGGTGGTGGTGGATGTGGGCAGCTATTACCGCAACCAGTTCAGCATCGACCTGAACACGCTGCCGGAGAATGCCGAGGTCAGCCAGAGCGTGGCGCAGGCCACGCTGACCGAGGGTGCCATCGGTTACCGCCGCTTCGAGGTGGTTGCCGGCGAGAAGGCGATGGCGGTGATACGCCTGGCGGACGGTAGTTCGCCGCCGTTCGGCGCCACGGTGCGCAACGGCAAGGGACAAGAGGTGGGCATCGTCAATGACAACGGCGAGGTGTACCTGAGCGGCATCAATGCCGGTGAAGGGATGCACGTGAGCTGGGGCGGCGCCAAGCAGTGCGGCATTATCCTGCCGCAGACGCTCTCGCCGAGCGAATTAACCAACCTGTTACTGCCTTGCGGCCCGGTGGCCGACGGCAAGGCGTTAAACACGAGTGAAGAGTAGATAAACAATGAAAACCAAACATGCAGTGACATTAATTGCCGGTGGCCTGGCGGGCCTGCTGGTCGCCCAGCAGGCGAGCGCAGCCATCGCGCTGGACCGGACCCGGGTGATTTTCAATGGCGGCGACAAGTCGGTGAGCATGAGCATCAGCAACGAGAACAAGCAGCTGCCTTACCTGGCGCAGGGCTGGATTGAAGATGCCGACGGCAAAAAAATCAGCAGCCCGCTAACGGTGCTGCCGCCGGTGCAGCGGCTGGAGCCGGGCGCCAAAAGTCAGGTGAAGGTGCAGGGGCTGCCGGCGGCCAATACGCTGCCGCAGGACCGGGAAACCCTGTTCTACTTCAACCTGCGTGAAATTCCGCCGAAGAGCGACAAGCCCAATACGCTGCAGTTAGCGCTGCAAACTCGCATCAAGCTGTTCTACCGGCCGAAGGCGATTGCGGTGACCAACCCGGAATCCGTCGCGCCGTGGCAGGAAAAGCTGACGTTGACCAAACAGGGCGATGGCTATCAGGTGAACAACCCGACGCCGTACTACGTGACGCTGGTTGACGCCAGCAGCAAAAAGGGCGGCGCCAGCGCGCCGGGCTTCGAGCCGCTGATGGTGCCGCCGAAGGGCAGTGCGCCGCTGAAGGTGTCCGCCTCTGCGCTGGGGAGTGCGCCGGTGCTGACCTATGTCAACGACTACGGCGGCCGCCCGCAATTGACGTTTAGCTGTAACGGCGCGAGCTGCCAGGCAGTGGCGGGCAGTAAATAAGGTTCACGGAACTCACAGGTGGGGAAGCGATGAGAACAAGAACCCGGCGATGGAACGGTGGTTATCACCACCATGAATGGCTGTATGCCCTGGTGATTACGCTGGCGGCGCTGATGGTGCCGCTGTGCCTGACGGTGATGCTGTGGCTGTTGCCGCCGGTACAGGCGGCGGACAACTGGCAGGTGGACGGCGCACACGGCGTGCTGCATGTGCGTGGTGAGCTGACCGAAAGCGCCTGCCGGCTGGAGATGGACTCCGCGTACCAGGCGGTCTCGCTGGGGAATACAGCCACGGCGCAGCTGGCACAGGCTGGTGACCGCGGCGTGCCGGTGAATGTGCAACTGCACCTGCGCGACTGCCTGCGCACCGCGTCGAACAACCGGGATACGCGTATCGGCAACCTGGTGTGGAGCGCGCAGCAGCCGGCGGTGTCGGTCAGTTTTATCGCCCCGGCGGATGCTGACAACCCGGCACTGGTGAAGGTGCGCGGCGCCGCCGGACTGGCGCTGCGGATCACCGACGCGCGCGGCAAAGATGTTCGCCTTGGCAGCCGCGGTGCGCCGCTGGCGCTGGCGGTAGGGCAACAGGCGCTGAACTATACCGTGACGCCGGAGCGCACCCGTGCGCCGCTGGTGCCCGGCGCCTATGCGGCGGTGGTGGATTTTCAGCTCAGTTATGACTAGGGGAAGTAGCATGACGGTAACGTTCAGACGGTACTGGCCCGGTTGCGGTCTGGTGATGTGGGTATTGATGTTCGGCCCGCAGGCACAGGCGGCCAGCACGACTATCAAAGTGACGGTGACCATTGTCGCCCCACCGCCCTGCGTGATTAACAACAACAACCTGATTGAAGTGAACTTCGGCAATGACGTCATGACCACCCGCATCGACGGCAGCTACAAGAAGCAGGAGGTGGTGTATTCGCTGGAGTGCAAAAACGCGCCGAACAACGCGATGAAACTGCAAATCCAGGGCACCGGCGCCGGCTTTGACGGCGAGGTGCTGCAAACCAACAAGGACGGCCTGGGGGTGGCGCTGCTGCGCAACGGCAATCGGCAGCCCATCAACAGCTGGATTAACTTTACCTACCCGACGAAGCCGACGCTGGAAGCGGTGCCGGTGAAACAGGCCGGGGCGACCCTGCGCGGCGGCGAGTTTTCTGCCGGGGCGACCATGAAGGTAGAATACCAGTGAAAGGAGGGGAGGCAATGGCGCGCTATGGCTGCATTTTACTGCTGATGGCCCTCGGCGCCCCGGCGACGGCGGCGGACAACATGCGGTTCTCCGGCGTCCTTATCGAACCGCCGCCGTGCACCATCAACGACGGCGGTGAGGTGGATGTTGACTTCGGCAACCGTGTGGGGGTCAGCAAGGTGGACGGCGTTAACTACCAGCAACCGGTGAACTACCGGATAAGCTGCACCCCAGGAGCCGGAACCTGGAACATGACGCTGGCAGTGGTCGGTACGGCGGCGGATTACGATACGGCGGCCGTGGCGAGCAACATGGATGACCTGGCTGTGCGCCTGCTGCAAAACGGCAAGCGGTTCATCCTCAATCAGCCGATACCCATCAACCCGAACGCGAAACCGGTGCTTGAGGCGGTGCCGGTGAAACGGCCGGGTGCCACGCTGAAGGAAGGGGCGTTTGAGGCGACGGCGACGCTGCTGGCGGTGTACCAATGAGGCGGAGAACGGGCATGGTGAACAGGATGGTCTGCTGCGCCGCGGCATTGCTGCTGTGCAGTGTGCCGGCCGGCGCGGCAGAGAATATGCGGTTGCATGGGGCGCTGGTCGCGGAGCCCTGCGTGATACCACCGGGGGACGAGACGGTGGTGCTGGATTTTGACACGGTGATTGACAAGTACCTGTACCTGAACACCCGCACCCCCGGGCAGACATTTGAGCTGCGCCTGGCGCAGTGCGACCTGAGCTTGGGCAAGACGGTGAGGGTGACGTTCAGCGGCGCGGAAAGCGCGGGGCTGCCGGGACTGCTGGCGCTGAACGGTGCCAGCCAGGCCAGCGGTATTGCCATCGGGATGGAAACCCCGCAGGGCGAGCCGTTGCCGGTGAACCAGCAGGGTAAGGCACAGACGCTGGTGAGCGGCGCCAACACCCTGACGGCGCGGGCCTATGTGCAGGGCGAGCCGGAGGCGCTGAAGCACAAAACTATCGAGCGCGGGCCGTTCAGTGCGGTGGCGACCTTTAGCCTGGAGTATGAATAACCGCACTGAGGCATGGCAGGCCGCGTATCGCTGGCTGTGCCAACGCCGCCGCCATGCGCCGCCCAATGCCGACATTTGGCATCTGCGCTTTCACTGGGCGCAGCAAGAGAAGCAACTCTGGCAGCAACTGCAAAACGGACGTTACCGTCTGGCACCGATGCAGGCGTATCGACGGGGTAGTCGCAGTTGGGTGCAGTGGTGTGCGCAGGATGCGCTGATATTGAAGTGGGCAGCGCTGTTGGCGGCGCCGCTGCTACCAAAATCCGCTCGTTGCCTGCACTTGCGCGGGCATGGCGGTAGCACGGCTTCGGCGGCGGAAGTCCGGGAAGCCCTGACCGGTGGCGACTATGCCTTTGTCTATCGAACGGACATTCGCGGCTATTACCGGCACATCCGTAAACAGCAGGTGATTAATCAACTGAAATGGCATGTGGCCGACCCGGTGCTGTTCGATGTGATGCAGCAGTACGTGCACTACAGCGTCGAAGACGGCGGCGAGTTTTATACCCCGCCAAACGGCATCTGCCGGGGCTGCGCGCTGAGTCCGCTGATTGGCGGCAGCTTGTTGCACCACGTAGACAGTTTTTTTAACGCTCAGGAGGGCGTGTGGTATGCGCGCTATATGGATGACTTTTTGTTGTTTACCCGCACCCGCTGGCAATTGCGGCGCAGCGTTAAGCGGCTGCATGAATTTTTTGACTTGGGCGGCTTTGAAACCCACCCGGACAAGACGCAACTGGGCAGGATTACGCAGGGTTTTGACTGGCTGGGGGTATGGTTTACCCCTGCGGGGGCCGCCATAGCGCCCAGAGCGTTGGACAACCACCGTGCACGACGCGCGCGGCTTTACGAGCAGGCTCGCCGACAGGGGCTGTCATCGACAGAGACTGAATTGCGGGTGCGAACGTACGAAGCACGGTGGACATTATGGGCAGAGCGTATGTTGAAGGCAGTGCATAGTACTGACGAAACGGCTTAAACGCCCGACAATTCTTAGATCATATGATCTGTTGCTTCGGAACTCCAAAAGTATGAATAAATATCTTCCCGTCTTTTGCTGCCTCGTCCTGCTCTCATTCGTCCACCCGACATCTGCGCTAGCTGCAGGGCGCCTCCTTGATGGTGTGGCCTATGTTGATGCCCACTGGTTCGATCATACTCGTCAGCCGATTTTCAAAATAGTGGAATGGGACGGGAAATTTGGATATGCATATCCTGTGGACAAGCGGGGCCAGGTTCGGGTGACTTTCGAAAACATGGATACGGGCGGTGATGGGTCCATCCCCAGTGTCACCGAACGCTGGGACGTGGTTTTGAACCACGCGTGGGCTGACCAGATGGTGCGGAAGATGCTCAATTCAGCGTCGTGGTCTCCGACTTATCCCAACGGGGTGCCGGATCCTAAGAACCCTCCAAGGGAATATAGAATTACACTGGACGGAATGGTCCACAGTGCGGACGGTGGCAGGTTCACGTTGCGCGTCAAGGTGAATCAATGGTCGGGGCTGACGGTTCCTGTAACCTGTGCGGCCAGCTCCTCGAACGTGGCGATCGGGCCCATTCCCAATGACGCAATAGCCTCTTCTACTGCGCCCGTCAGGCTCCGATGCGACGGAGAGGCGCAATATAAGTTAACTGTGGGATCGGTCAACGGAAGTGACCTCATTCAATACGCGAATGGAGGCCGTGTTCGGATGAGCTTCGACGAGGGCGTTGGAACAAATGTCGTGAGTGGTCATGCCGACAAAAACCGCCCTGTCGACCTGACGATTCGTGCGACGACCGTGCCAGGCACTGCTCTTCCTGGGAAGTATACTGCGTCTGCTGTGATCTCTGTAGAAATTCTCTAATGATCAACCCCGTATTGGAGGAGCTGGTCTTTCTTTCAGGCTTCCTGATGGGCCAATTGATACAACCGCAAAACGAAGGGCCGACCCGATCCGGGGCCGGATGTGCGTTCCGACTTATTTTTTCAAGTGAGAAATAGAACACACAGGGTTGGCCCTATATGGAGTGTATGGCGGGGATATGGCGTGGCGGATTTGGTACGGGTCATGTGCGATGTGGTGTGCGTGGGCATGGTCTATCCTGTAAAACGCCGAATGGTTCCGGATACATCGTGACGCTTATGCGATAACCCGTTCTGGGTAAAGACATCAGCATGATCCTTCGAGGCCAGTGTGGGCCCCGCCAGTACCGGAATTTGTAGTCAATTTTTCGGATTTTTCTTGCACCATAGAATTCTGATGACAACAGATTGATTTCAATGCTGGAACACCCCATGCCAAGTTGCCGGTGGTAACGCCTGGACCGGGAGTAACACATCTATCAAATCGCTTCTCGAATATGGTAATTACCTTCTGAGATAACATCGATTGTTTATTTGTTTTTTAAGAGGGTATGTGATTCTTTATACTGATAGTGACTTTTAATATATGATATTTGATCGTGTTTTTTTCTTATTTACATTTTTGATTTTTATTCCGCTCGCGATATATATCAACAACCCCGGAGGGATTGGATTAGCGCTGCCGTTCAATTTGTTATTCTATGGGGGAGCGTCTTTACTTATGGGGGCTTGCTGGATGGCAACACCGCTGTGCCGGGTGGTGATAACCCCGACCTGCCGCACAATACTCATTGGCATCTCGCTTTTGCTCCTGCCGATTATATTCACGCGTGCGGAATGGCAAAGTGCCGGTCTATGGCGGGTGGGGGGGCTATTTGCCGGAGCGGTGTTTTATTTCACCTGGCTGCAGGTACGTATGACGGCTCGCCAGCGCCATGCGGTGCAGTATTTGATTTTATCAGCGGCGGTGGTGCAGGCGCTGATAGTGGTGTTGCAGGTGTTTGCGCCACAGCTTTCCCAATTCTGGGTGCCCGCCAACGGTGGGCGCGCTCTTGGCATTTTTCAGCAGCCCAACGTTACCGCCAGCTTAATCGCGACCGGAGCCACGCTGGCGTTGGCGGCGTTTGTGCTACCGGGGTTCCAGCTGCTGAATCCATGTACAGAACGCTGGCGCCGCCGTGCGCTGGCGGTGGCGCTGGTGCTGCTGCCGATGGTGCTGGTGTGGCTGCAATCTCGCACCGGCTGGCTGGCGGGTGTTTTGGTGCTGGGGCTGTTTGCCCTGTGTTTTTTCCGCCGTTATTCGCAGGCTGTCACCATGGCTTCCGTACTGGTTGTTGGTGGCGTCATTGTTGCGGCACTGGTGTTGTGGTTGGCGGGCGATATGGGCTATGCCAGCCACGCCGGCTCCAATCAGGCGCGCTACGCGATGCTGAGTTCTACGTTGGCGATGATTGCCGAGAAACCATTGCTTGGCTGGGGGTACGGCGGCTTCGAATACAGCTTTCAGCACTTTCGCCTGGCGCAAGGTTTATCTACTCAGGGCGTGGGGATTGCCCGGCACCCGCATAACGAGCTGTTGCTGTGGTGGGTTGAGGGCGGGATTGTCGCTCTGCTGGGTATGCTGCTGCTGGTGTGGGCGGGGCTGGAATTGGTTGCGCGCGCCCACTGGCGCGACAAGCGGACTTTCGCCTGCGGCAAAGCCACTTCCGGCGAAGCGTTGGCGCTGTGCATTGCTCTGCTGCCGATAGTGTTGCACTGCCAGACGGAATACCCTTTCTACCTTTCTGCGCTGCATTGGTTGGTGTTTTTGATGCTGCTGGCGATGCTCGATCGCTTGGTCAGCCCGCGTTTGGGTAAAGGTGAAAAGCTGACGCGATGGAAATACCCGATGCTGGCACTGTCGCTGGTGGGGCTGTGGGTGATGGCGACCGGGTTTTACAGCGGGTGGGTGCTGACGCAGGCGGAACGCAGCGGGTTGCAGGAGATACGGCAGGTGGAGGCCTTGCCGGGCTGGGCCAGTTGGATGCATGACGATCGCCTGCAGTTTGATCGCCAACTGGCCGGTTTGCTGGCCTTCAACCGTTCGAACGATGAGCAGCGGCTGGAAAGCTATGCGCAGTGGGCTCAAGCATATTTGAATCGCCGTATAGACAAGAACGTTTATGCGAACCTGCTGGTTATCTTGTACCGGCAGCAACAATACGTGCGTGCGGACGAATTAAGACGCGAGGCAGCGCTATTATTTCCCTTTGATAGACGTTTTGAGCGGCGCGGTTTCTAAACGGTGAAGTGTTTAATAAACACCATTCCACATTCTAGTGCTGTATTTTACTGATTAGCGTATTAATCGATATGAAAAAGATCTTTTTGCTCAGTCAATGTCAGTACATGTATCTGGCATTAAAAACTGTTTTTGAGAATAAAGCCAACTATACAATAGAGCATCTCAGTTCTGGTTATAAAGTTGATAAGGAGTGTGCCAATGCAACTATTTTGATTCATGTAACAGATGAGAATTATTCCGAGTTGTTGGTGTTAATGAGAAGTAGGCAGTTTTTCTGGTTAAGAAAAGCAATATTCATTACGCAGAGGCGTCTGGCGGCACTCATGAATTATTTATCAATGAAAACACTGAGGTTTATTGATGAGAGCGCAAGCGTTGAGGCATTTGAACGAGAAATTGTTGAGGGGAGCGGGTCGGAGTCTGATGCTGCAAAAGGTGATCTGTTATCGCAAGCTGAATATACCGTGTTGCGGTTCGCCGCATCAGGAATGAGTTTAACGGCAATCGCTTTCAGAACCCGAAAAAGTATAAAAACAATCAGCAGTCAAAAGATCAGTGGTTTGAGGAAACTGGGGTTAGAGAATACGCCTCACTCACTGCTTAATCTGTTTAATTTATTTTACTAAAAATTTAATTATGAGCGATTGCTGCATACGCGGCATCTCGCATCATTTTGATATGAGAGAGGTTACTATTATGTTAAGACATCAATGGGTGGCGCAAAAAGCGCGTGAAATGGCATTGCACTATGTTGTTCATACCGGAGCGGTGTATTCACCGGACGTGTTTATAAAAAAAGTGCGCGAAATGGAGGGGGTGTTTAGCCGTATTATACTTGCGGAACAGGAGGGTAAACATAATTCTTAACGTGGGCGCGGGAGCGCTTCTGATTGGTGGATGCGTGCGGCGGCAGCGTTTTTCAGCGTTAAAAATCAATGTTGAAGCGCTTATAGCGTCGGGTAAAAACCATAACGGTATTTGCTCCCAAACTGGCTCGGATATGGGGTGTTCACTCTAAGGTGAACAGCGATGTGCAGTGATAGGATGGCTGCTAACGTGTCAACTCATTGAAATTAAAATGTAAACCAGGGCCGTGAACAGGGTGTATAGTTTTCCCGGCAATCTTTTTTGCGACGATGCGTGGCGGTCTGCGCGGTTTGCAATCTAAACGGTGGGTTCCCCCTGTGTTTGCTGTGTATGTTTATAGGTATAGAGGTTATATGTGTGTCTTTAAATTCATTTAAAATCATAGTGATAATGTGTCGTTGTCGTTCCTATTATCGGCACCACCTCACTTTTTAACTTTCCCTTTCGTACACACCGTCACCGACTCTGCCGCAACGCTAAAGCCTATTAATCTGGTGCATGATGTAATACCTGGGCTTGTGTGCCATAAACCGCACAACACACAAACGTCGTAAACGAGAATATGCGTTGCTACGTTGGGACCTCACCGTCTTTTTCTTCTCTGAGAATAAAGGCATTGACGCGATTAATTCATTTAAACAAGTGAGGTTGTTATGTGTGAAGATTTAATTTCAAGAACGAAGTGCTTTGTCTTTAATGGTCAAAGATACAGAGTTTTTATCTCTCACCGCAGGGGGATTGGCGGTAATTTGAACCCGCTGTATCTTTTGGATGCTAACTCCCAGTTTTCGGTCGTGACGGAACGTAACAACAGAAAACGCGATGGGGATATTCTTTATATCGGCATTGGCTATCAAGACGGGGTGGATATCTTGAAGGCAAGAACCCGTGATTATACGGTTCCCTCAGGAGAGAAAGAGTTTGCGGAGGGGGGCGGAGCGGCAGCGTTTTATCAATTTATTGCCGCATGCGTTAAACCATGGATCGAATCGCATTATCCTGTCAACGTAGACCAGCAAACGCTGGCAGGCCACTCGCACGGTGGTCATTTTGTGTTGTATACCCTGTTTAATCATCCTGATGCATTTCAAAATTATTTAGCGGCCAGCCCATCCATTTGGTGGGGCAATGGGGCGTTGATTCCTGACGGCAAGTTAACCATTGATGAGCATGTCAATCAGGTCACGCTGATGGTGGGAGAATATGAAGAAAAACTTCATCCCCAAAGTAATGAAACAGAGAAAATGCAGATCCTTAGAATGAACGCCACGCCTAAGCTGCGAGCCAGAAATCTGGCGGAGAAGTTGATCGGTAATGAACAGCGCTGTAGCTTTGTTTTTTGCACCGGGCGGCGCCATCCCGGCGTTATTAAGGATTATGCACAGGTGGCAAACCTGATCGCTGGGCATTGTCCCCAATATGACGGGCTTTAGAATAGACATCGCGTTATTCAAGATCGATTTTATTGCTGTTAGTCCGGGCTGACGCTGCGAATCCTATCAATGCGAGTCACCTAGATTGCCAGTGGGAAGTCACCAGGGAAAATAAAATAGTCGACAGGGATATGGCCCCCTAAGAGGCAACACGCTTAGCGCGGCGTCAACGGCTGGCGTGATAGTCATGAATATATGCGAATTATTTACTTTAAAAACAAAAAGATATTAAATTGTTGAGCCTGCGCCACAGGAATCTTCCTCCTCTTGCCGTACGTCATTTGCCTGCCTTTCCGCGGTTAAACAACCGTTTAATTAATCACTGTTATAATTACCCCTGTTGAGCCTTGATGGGTGAATGTTTTCCTCCTCAAGCATTGCGATGCGGCGCTCTGTGGAGCGGCATCCGTTTTTTGGACATGCCGGTGGTTCGGTGAGAAGTTAGGAGAAGTGCACTATGAGCAGAAAAGACAAGCTCGCGGCGGCCCTGCTGGCCATCTTCCTGGGTGGGCTGGGCATTCACAAGTTTTACCTGGGCATGAAGTGGTGGGGACTGTTCTACCTGCTGTTCTGCTGGACGGGGATCCCGGCGATTGTCGGCTTTATCGAAGGTATTATTTATCTGTTCCAGTCGGAAGAGAAATTCAACCAGAAATACAATCCTGGTCTGATTTAATGCTTTTCTGACGGCGCCTCCTGTTAAGGGAAGCGCCGTTTTTCATCCCGTTACTGTTTCTTCATCATCATCTTGCCGCGCATCTCTTTGCTCATCATTTTATTCGAGCTGGAGATCACGCAGTTATATTGCTTGCCTTGGTTAATGATCATAAAGGTGCTGACCGGATTTTTAAAATCCTTGTCGATGGTGAAATAAATATACGCCTGTGGCAGCGCAGCTGGTTTAAAGGCGCCGAAGGCATACACATCCGCCAGGCCCAGCGCGGAGAGATCGACCGTCAGCTCCATCGGTTTCATGGAATCCGGCGATGGGAACATCGATTTGGCCGACATCATCATGGTGCTGCTGTTGATGGTGTAATCGGTTTTAACCTTCATGCCCATATATTTCGATTCCGGCATGGAGAGTTCTTTTTTGCAGGCGGCGTCGTGCTGCTGCGCCGGGCTGCCGTTTTCCATCACGGCGTGCACATGTTCCAGCGTCACTTCCGCGTTGCCGGTGGTAGGTTGCGCATCGGCCGCGTAAGCCGCGCCGCTGAAGGCGGCCACAGAGGTAAAGATAATGCCCGTAACGATTTTCATTGTCGGTCTCCGGAATGCTAATAATGATATTAATTGCGGTGTGTAGCCTATTGGCTTGATAAAACGCAAAGTGACCCGTTCCATGGAGATAAAGCCTCCTCGGAATATTGTTGATAAAATATTTCCTCGCCCGCTAAAAAACGGACTTTTTTAATTGCTGTCAGTGTCTTTGTCCAACTGCATATAAATAGTCTGTCTAAACATAGTCAATGTTTGGAATATGCACAAATTATTGCAGTTTTTTTTCTTTGTTTGTGCCTTTTGCTTTTAGGCTGAGAGAAATATCCCATGCGATACAGTGTGTTGTGTTTTTAACGTGAGATTTTATATGAGGCGTTATTTATGTGAGTGGTATGATCACATAAACGATGCGATAAGTGATTATATATTGCCAGGCTTATTATTGACGTTATTAAAGAATAACGCGGCGAGAGCCGCGTTTATCGAACGTTCAATAACGGCGGTATTTCCTGGTAAAAAAAGTCGATCAGCGCTTTTACCGCTGGTGGCACTCCGCGGCGCGAGGGATAAAGCAGCACCAGCTCGCCGTTTTGCGGATGCCACCCGCGCAGCACCTCTTGCAAATCGCCACGCGCAAGCGCCTGGCGGCAGGCGTAATAGGGAATGCCGCAGATGCCTTGCCCATCAAGGGCGGCGCGCAGGATCACCTGCAAATTATCGCTGCTTAAGCGGGGTGAGAAGGGCACGGTGACCACGGCGTTTTGCGGCCCGTAGAGCCGCCAGCTCGGTGCCCCCTGTTGTGGCGGGTAAAGCAAACAGGGCATATCGCTCAGCTGTTGTGGTGTTGACGGCGCGCCGTGTCGCGCCAGCCATGCCGGGCTGGCGGCCAACAGCCATTTGGCGGTGCCGAGTCGCCGCTGGATAAGCCCTGCGGCCTCGTTGGCGATGCCAAGCCCGCGGACAGTGAAGTCCAATCCTTCCTCCAACAGATCTATCCGCCGGGCGGTGACGTGCGTTTCTACGTTCACTTTGGGAAAGCGCGCCATAAATGCCGGCAGGAGCGGAGCGATCACTTCGTCCGCCAACAGCGGCGACGCGCTGAAGCGCACGGTGCCGTTCGGTTCCGCCAGCGTGCGCAGCGCCGTCTGCTGCGCCTGATGCGCTTGCTGCATCATGGCGACGCAGTGCAGATAGACCTCGCGGCCCACCTCGGTGAGCTGAATACGCCGCGAGGTTCTTTGCAGCAACCGCAGGTTGAGTTGACGTTCCAACTGCGCCACCTGGCGGCTCAGGCGAGAGGTCGGGATGCCCAGCGCTGTGCCGGCAGCGGTAAAACCTTTGTGCTCAACCACCTGAGTGAAAAAATACATGGCGTTGAGATCGAGTGTAAATACCGTCATCACACACTCCATCATGATCATTTTTGCAATGATAGCTTCTATTATCGCCTATTTAACCCTGATCGATGCGGTTTTATCCTGCAGGCACACCATTGTTGAAACGAGGATAAACATCATGAAAAACCTTTACCGCACTTTGGCTCTGGCCATCGCCATGGCCGGGGCGGCGCAACCGGCCTTCGCGGCGCCGGCAGCGCCACAGCCGCATACTCAGGCACAGCCGGCGTCCGGCCCCTTGCAGCTGTTGGATCGCCACAACTCGGTGCTGCTGTTGGTTGACCATCAGATCGGTCTGATCACCGGCGTGCGCGACATGGAGAGCGCAACGCTGAAACATAACGTCGTGGCGCTCGCCAAGGCGGCCCAGGTGATGGGCATTCCGGTGATCGTGACCTCGACCGGCGCCAACGGTCCTTTCGGGCCGATCATTCCGGAACTTAAGGCTGCGTTGCCGGGGGTGAACATTATCGATCGCCACAGCGTCAACGCCTGGGACGACGCGAACGTGCGCAAAGCGGTTGAGGCCACCGGCCGCAAAAAGATCGTGATCGCCGGCGTATCGCTGGAAGTGTGCGCCGGCTTCCCGGCGATCACGGCCAAAGCGGCAGGATACGACACCTATGTGGTGATCGACGCTTCCGGCACGTTCAATCAGTCCAAGCATGAGGCGGGCATGGCGCGGCTGGTGCAGGCCGGAGTGATCCCAACGGATTACGGTACGGTGGGAGTAGAGTGGCTGGGAGATAACGGCGATGCCAAAGCCGGCGAGCTGTACGGCGCGCTGGATATGCCGGCGACGACTTTGGTGAATCAGCTGTTCCAGGCCAAGGGCAAATAGCGCCTGGAGTGATAGCGATATTTTTTTCAATCCTTCCAACCGCCTGCGCTAGAATCAGGCGGTTTTCTCTTAGAAAAGGATATCGCCATGGCCGCCTGGGCCCTTTTGATCGTCGGTTGGGTGTTGATTTGGCAGGATCACCCGATTGTCGGCGTGCTGTGCATCGCGCTGTTTGCCGTGCTGCAATGGGTGAAGTACGCCGCTAAAGGCGCGCAAGACCCCGAAGAGGCCGCAGAGTGGCGCAAGACCGACTGGCATTCGCAGCCGATTGAAATGGCGCATGCCGGTGACTGTGACCGGCAGATAGGCGGCGTGGGGGAGTTGGGCATGGGCGGCCCCAGTTTTTGGACGCTGCTGCTGCGCGACGGGGCGATGGTGCATGGCGCCAGTGCCGAGCCGCAGGACGTGGACGGCGGCAGGTTGCGCCTGATCCCGACCCGCAGCCGCGAGGGAGAGGGGCTGACGGTGTACGAGCCTGCCGCCCAGGTGATGTACGCGCTGCCGGCGCTGACCGATCGTGAGCAGGGAGCCTTGGCCGCCGGTTCCGCCGAGGCGCTGGCGCGGCTGCGGGCGAAGTGTCGGCAGGTTGAGGCCACGGCGTTGCGGCAGGTGCGCGGTCTGTGGGTGCCGCAGTGGATAGAGGAACCGGCGGATCGTCTGGAGATCACCTTGCCCAGCGGCCGCGCGCTGACGGCGCGTTTGATGTTGCCGCCCGATCTGCGCTATGCAGACGATCCCGCCGCGCTGCTGCACGCACCGCCTTATGCGTTGTGGCTGGATAACCGGCCGACCGATCGCTTCGTGTGCGATCTCGAACGCGTGGCGGAATCCCCGGCGGGTGATGCCTTCAGCGTCGGCGGTTGCCAGCTCCGCGGCGAGCATATCGTGGATGGCCTGTACCACCTCTATTTCGCCGGCGAGTGGTTCTGCCTGCTTTCTTATGCGCACAAACCTGCAGGTGGGCGTGGTTCAGACACCACCTTTTTCGTTGAACGGGTCGAGCCGCAAGACGGCGGCGTGTTCGTGATTGAATGGGATGCCTACAGCGTGGGGCCCGACGGGCGTGAGCCGCGCGTGCCGGCCCCGCCGGTCTTGGTTATCGCGGTGAGCTGGCAGGAAGCGCCGCTGCAGCTGACCACGGCCAATAACCGCGTGACCGTGCGCCTGCCCAACGCTACGGCGTAATGTAACATGGTGAGCTCGCCGGCCTGCAAGGCGCGCGTTAATGCTCACATTTTGATTCGCTTAAGGGCGTTTCTTCCTGATCTTGCCGGGAGACTCGCCAAAATAGGTTTTACACACGCGATTGAAGTGTGAAACATCGACAAAGCCTGCCCGTTTGGCGATATCTGCGATGGAGAGTTCGTCAAATTCTTCGGTATTGAGCATACGTAATGCGGAGTTGGCGCGGTAGTTGATTAACGCCTGGCCGAAACTGGTGCCTTGATTGGCCATCACGCGGTGTAATGTTCTGGTTGAAATGCCGACCTCTCGCGCGATATCCGTTGCGGTCAGAACTAAATTCATGTGTCTTTGATGCAGACTTTCCACGATTTTCTGATAATTTCTATCGCGGCTAAATTTGCGGGACAAGGCATCTTCGCTAACCAAATCGTGATAGAGCAGCGAGAGCAGCATGCCGATTTGATCCAATATCATTGGCGGTTGAAAGTCGATTGTGCTCAGATAAGGCGGAGAAATCTGTTCCAGATAGGTGGCTAATACTTTCCCCCAGCCTGAAAGCTCGCTCAGGTTTTGTTCGATCATTTTTTCGGGATTGGCGACCCAGGTGTTGAGCCATTCAGCAGGCAATGCCAGCGTGCGATTAAGGAAACCCTCCGGCAAAAGTGAAATATATTCCTTGCGCGTATCGAGCAAGATTGCGCTTCCCGCAGGCACGGTGATCTCTTGGCCGTATCGATTAATAAATCGCCATGTGGCGCCGGCATACACGAGGTGGTATTCGTCGCTGGCGCTACGTAGAATATTCTTTCTGTCACGCTGTGAGCGTTTGGCTGAACCATTAATGTCAGTAATGGAGAATTGCCCGGCCTTGAGCGTTGACAGATGGCACCAGAAGCGGGAGTGATCGTCGATGGTGGTTGTAACGCTGATCAGGCTTTGTTTCAGCAGGCGATCAAATTCACTCAGCCGCTCTTCTGCAAGCATGCCGGCAGTTGACCAGTTAAATAAGGAGGACTTGTCCTTTCGCATTGCACCGCTCTCCATTTTACGTTGTCCGTTAACGTTTATTTTTCTCACATTGCCTAAAAAATGACTGTCTGACTGGGAATGTTCCTATTGTCTTCTATTAAAGCTGCACTCCTTTTCCTCTGCGCCGTAAGCCATCATCCTATAATGATAAGAGATAGGTTCCTTCTTAAGATGTAAATATCATAAATTATAGTTGATTGCATCGCTTGAACGGGGATTTATCAGATGATGTTTCTGATGTCATTAAGTTCTCTTATGTAATACAAGGGGGGATTGTTTTAAGGGGCTTAAGTAAACCGCCGTGATGATAATTATTTAAACCGGAATTTGCTTTGGGCGTCACTCAATTGGCTGTGAGTGACAGGTTGCGGGATAATTTGACAGCACATTCTTTTTCTGCCATTGGTTATTTGTGCAATGAAGTTAATTAAATGAGGAGGGAGAAGATGTCTGACGAATTTAACGGAAAGATCAGCGAGCGCGTCGTTCGAGAAATTATTATTTGGATTGATAATAACTTAGGTGGGGATTTGAGTATTGATGCCATATCCAGAAAGTCAGGTTATTCTAAATGGCATCTGCAGCGAGTGTTTAAAATGCGGGCCGGTATCAACCTGGGCGGTTATGTCAGAGAGAGAAGGGCGCTCTTTGCGTACTATGCTTTGACGGAAACGGATATACCAATAATTGATATTGCTTTTATGTTAGGCTTCAATAGTCAACAGGCATTTAGCCGAGTGATTGATAAAACATTCACGCTTTCACCCGGTGTTATTCGTCGGTTAAGCAGAAACGGCACGGTTTCTTTTCCGGCATTGATTAATAACGGCTATTGTTCAACGACCTCCATGAATCCCGCCATGCGGGTCTCTGCCATGGAGGGAATGCGTAAATTATTAATATAGTTAAATTCTAATTTTAATTGACGTCTGGTGATTGCCCCTTTTGCTTTTGATGCCTTGTCACTTTGAGCAAAAAAAATGGCACGTTTAACCCTATTAAAAAGGACGCTCTCCATTAGACTGAAAACAGTGAAATGCACATGGCGATCATGGAAGGGTAATAATTTGATTTTTAAATATTTTTTTCAGTTTTTACCGGGTTTTAAGAGCTGATAGTCCCCTTGGTTATATAAGAAAACGTTGATTTCTTTTAAGGTTTTTTCACAAGATAAGCCAATTTTGTTTCAGGGGGGAGGTAAATGATTGATGGAGTGGCTTATTTAATCAGCCTTTTGTTAATATTCCGATTTTGTGTCTTCAATTTGCTTCTCTGCTGAAAGAGACTAAAATTGATTCTATGCTTTGTCATCTTTCAGCTTGCCTTAACGCTGTAGTACTGTGCCCAGTCCGTTCAGTCCATTTGAAGGAGTGAGATATGTCAAAGAAATATGTTCGCCTTGATAAAAATGATGCCGCTGTGCTATTGGTCGACCATCAAACGGGGTTGCTTTCACTCGTCCGTGATATCGATCCCGACAAATTCAAGAATAACGTTCTGGCGCTTGCCGATCTGGCAAAATACTTCAATTTGCCTACGGTGTTAACAACCAGTTTTGAGATTGGCCCGAACGGCCCATTAGTGCCTGAATTAAAAGAAATCTTCCCCGACGCTCCGTTTATTCCCCGCCCTGGTAATATCAACGCTTGGGATAATGACGATTTTGTTAAAGCCGTCAAAGCCACCGGTAAAAAGCAATTGATTATCGCCGGGGTCGTTACGGAGGTTTGCGTCGCATTTCCTGCGTTGTCAGCGCTGGAAGAAGGTTTTGATGTATTTGTCGTGACTGATGCATCGGGAACCTTCAATGAAATCACGCGTCATTCCGCATGGGATAGAATGTCTCAGGCCGGTGCGCAGTTAATGACCTGGTTTGGCGTTGCCTGCGAATTGCATCGTGACTGGCGTAATGATATTGAAGGCTTGGGCAAGCTGTTCTCTACGCATATTCCGGATTACCGTAACCTGATGACCAGTTTTGATAAAATGAATGGGAAGTGATATTGACCATTCTCAATGGATGTTAGTGGGAAGGTAATTTGGCATGACGACGATGCTGAACACGTATGCATCATGCCAATATCGTTTCCTTTACCACGAAAATATCCGTGATTGAGCCTAAATCTAAATTTGGCCTTTTTTATTTATATTCATCCATAAAAGTTTCTGGGCATAGGATGGGAAATTATGAATAACAAATTCAGTGTGATGTTCAACGCGATTGCCATATCTCTGATGACCTGCGGTATGGCCTATGCAGCGGATACTTCTCACTCGCCGAAAGGGGAACAAGCGGTTGTTCAAACGGCAGAACCTTTCAAGGCCCATGTTTTGATTAATGGGCTTGATGCGCCCTGGGACATGATTTGGGGGCCGGATGGCGACCTCTGGGTAACGGAGCGCAAGGCTGCGTCAATCGTTCGTATCAACCCGCAAACGGGTGAAAAGCAGGTGGCGATCAAGATTGACGGCGTGCATGTCGGGCCGCAGCATGAAGGGGTATTGGGGCTGGCGCTGTCTCCGAACTTCATGAAACCGGGAGGGGATAACTATGTCTACGCCTCCTATACCTATATGAATGGCAATGACGAGCACGCAAAAATCGTCCGTTTCGAGTACGACGAGAAAACCAAAAAACTGGGGAATGAGAAAGAAATTCTGGCGGGTTTCCCGGCAGGCAACGATCATAACGGCGGGCGCCTGCGTTTTGGGCCTGATGGCAAGTTGTATTACACGATCGGCGAGCAGGGCCACAACCAGGGTGCCAATTTCTGCAAGAAAATTGACGCTCAGCGAATCCCGACCGAAGCCGAGCTGGCTAAAAAAGATTATTCCTCTTACGCCGGTAAAGTCATTCGCTTAAATGTCGACGGCACTGTTCCAAGTGATAATCCGGTGATTCACGGGATAAAAAGCCATCTTTTCACCTACGGTCACCGTAATCCGCAAGGTCTCGTTTTCGTCGGCAATACGCTGTACGCCACAGAACAAGGGCCTTCATCCGACGATGAGTTGAATATCCTCGAAGCCGGCGGCAACTATGGCTGGCCTCATGTCGCAGGCTATCGCGACGATCAAGCATATGTTTACGCGAACTACTCCGAGGCTAAAAATTGCCCGTCTCTGCAATGGGATCCGAACCATATCCCGGCGGGCGTACCGATCCAGAAAGAGACCGAATGGAGCGCACCTGATTTCAAAGCGCCGTTGAAAACCTTCTTTACCGTAAGAGAAGGGTTTACTTATAACAACGCCAGTTGCCAGGGCGATTCATCCTATATGTGTTGGCCGACAATCGCGCCTTCCAGCATTGCGTATTATCCTGAGAATGGCGTGATAAAAGCTTGGCGCAACTCGGTTATTATCACTTCCATGAAAATGGGGGCATTGTACCGAGTGCCGTTAAATGCGGATAAGAAGGATGTGCAGGGGGATGCGATTAAATATTTCCACACCGCGAATCGTTACCGTACGGTGTTGGTGAGCCCTGATACGCGGAAAATCTATGTAGCGACAGATAATTTTGGCAACGTTATGGATGAAACCAACCATCCTACGCACGATCACAGCAACCCCGGTTCGATTCTGGTCTTTGAATATACCGGGCAGTAGTAGTGAATAAGGGAGATATCTGATGATATCTCCCTGAATTGAGCCGGAATAGAACGGATTTTTTGGCTTAGCTGCCGTTACTTTACATAAAGAGGGTAAACATCATGCTGTTATGGCAAAAACCTGAGTTTGTTGACCTGCGCCTGGGGCTGGAAGTGACGCTGTACATTTCCAACCGTTAATCGCCCGTCTGCCCGCCTTTCGCGCGGGCATTTCTTTCCTTCTTTTTCTGGTTCAGACATGCAGATAAAAGTTCTCGGCTCGGCAGCGGGCGGCGGCTTTCCCCAGTGGAATTGCAACTGCGACAACTGCCGCGGCGTTCGCGACCACAGCATCACCGCCACGCGCCGCACGCAGTCCTCCATCGCCGTCAGCGATGACGGTAAAAACTGGGTGCTGTGCAACGTTTCCCCGGACATTTGCCATCAGCTGCTGGCCTCGCCCGAATTGAACAATCCCGACGTGCTGCGCGGCACCGGCATCGGCGCGATCGTGCTGACCGACAGCCAGATCGATCACTGCGCGGGCTTGCTCAATTTGCGTGAGGGCTGCCCGCATCAGGTCTGGTGCACCCCTGAAGTGCATGACGATCTCAGCACCGGTTTCCCGGTGTTTCCCATGCTCTCCCACTGGAACGGCGGGTTGATTCACCACCCGGTGACGCCCGGCGAACCGTTCCGCACGGCGGTCTGCCCAAGCGCGCGCTTCACCGCCATTCCGCTGCTCAGCAACGCGCCGCCCTATTCGCCGTACCGCGATCGCCCGCTGCCGGGCCACAACGTGGCGCTGTTTATCGAAGATACCGCGCGCGGGGCCGGTCTGCTGTACGCACCGGGCCTGGGTGAGCCGGACGAGGCGCTGATGCCCTGGCTGCGCCGGGCGGATTGCCTGCTGATCGACGGCACGCTGTGGCGCGACAATGAGCTGGCCAACGCCGGCGTGGGGCGCAATACCGGCAAGGACATGGGGCACCTGGCGCTGGCGGAAGAGCACGGGCTGGCGGCCCTGCTCAGCGCCTTGCCCGCCAAACGCAAGATCCTGATCCACATTAACAATACCAACCCGATCCTCAATGAAGACTCCGCGGAACGGCAGAGCCTGACCGCCGCCGGCATCGAAGTGAGCTGGGACGGCATGAACATCGAACTGTAGGGAATCGCCATGACGCAACCACGCCCCCTGACGCCGCAGGCATTTGAAGCGGCGCTGCGCGCCAAAGGCGCTTATTATCATATCCATCACCCGTATCACATCGCGATGCACAACGGCGAAGCGACCCGCGAGCAGATCCAGGGCTGGGTGGCCAACCGCTTCTACTACCAGACCAGCATTCCGATCAAGGATGCGGCGATCATGGCCAACTGCCCGCAGCCGGAAACCCGCCGTAAATGGGTGCAGCGCATTCTGGATCACGACGGCTACGGCGGCAGCGAAGGCGGCATCGAGGCCTGGCTGCGCCTCGGCGAGGCGGTTGGGCTGCAGCGCGACGCCCTGCTATCCGAGCAGCGGGTGCTGCCCGGCGTGCGTTTCGCGGTGGATGCCTACGTCAACTTCGCGCGCCGCGCCTGTTGGCAGGAAGCGGCCTGCAGCTCGCTGACCGAATTGTTCGCGCCGCAGATCCACCAGTCGCGCCTCGACAGCTGGCCGCAACACTACCCGTGGATCGACGCTGCCGGTTACGACTATTTCCGCAGCCGCCTCGGCCAGGCCAACCGCGACGTGGAACACGGCCTGGCGCTGGCGCTGGACTATTGCGATACCGTTGAAAAGCAGCAGCGCATGCTGGAGATCCTGCAGTTCAAGCTGGACATTCTGTGGAGCATGCTGGACGCCATGAGCATGGCCTACACCCTGAACCGCCCGCCTTACCACAGCGTGACCGCCGCGCGGGTCTGGCACAACCAGAGGCTGGTGTAATGACGCTGAACCCTGAACACACCCCCGTCTTCCGCCGCGGCTACCGCCTGCAATGGGAGCCGGTGCAAAACAGCCACGTGATCCTCTACCCGGAAGGCATGGCCAAACTGAATGACAGCGCCGCCGCCATCTTGCAGCTGGTCGACAGCCACACCACGCTGAACGGCATCATCGCGCAGCTGAACGCCCGCTTCCCCGGCGCCGAAGGCTTGGCGGACGACGTGCTGGAGTTTTTCCAGCGCGCCTACGAACAAAAATGGGTGACCTTCCGTGACTGAACCACGTGCGCCGGCGGTGAATCCGCCGCTCTGGCTGCTGGCGGAGCTGACCTACCGCTGCCCGCTGCAGTGTCCGTACTGCTCCAACCCGCTCGATTTTGCCGCGCAGGAAAAAGAGCTGACGACCGAACAATGGATCGCGGTGTTTCGCCAGGCGCGGGCGATGGGCAGCGTGCAGCTCGGCTTCTCCGGCGGCGAGCCGCTGGTGCGTAAAGACCTGCCCGAGCTGATCGCCGCCGCGCGCGATCTCGGGTTTTACACCAACCTGATCACCTCCGGCATCGGCCTGACCGAGAAGAAACTGCAAACCTTCGCCGACGCCGGGCTGGATCATATTCAGATCAGTTTTCAGGCCAGCGACGAAACGCTGAACGCCGCGCTGGCGGGCTCCGCCAGGGCGTTTCAGCAGAAGCTGGCGATGGCCAGGGCGGTCAAGGCGCTCGGCTACCCGATGGTGCTCAACTTCGTGTTGCATCGCCATAATATCGGCCAGATCGACCGCATCATCGAACTGGCGATCCAGCTGGATGCCGACGACGTCGAGCTGGCGACCTGCCAGTTCTACGGCTGGGCGCACCTGAACCGCGAAGGGCTGCTGCCGACCCGCGGACAGATCGCCGAGGCAGAAGCGGTGGTGAAACGCTATCGCGAGCGCATGGCCGCCGACGGCAAACTGGCCAACCTGCTGTTCGTCACGCCGGATTACTACGAGGAGCGGCCTAAAGGCTGCATGGGCGGTTGGGGGGCCATCTTCATGAGCGTGACGCCGGAAGGCATGGCGTTACCCTGCCACAGCGCCCGTCAGTTACCGATTACGTTTCCGTCGGTGCTGGAGCACGATCTGCAGCATATCTGGTACCACTCCTTCGGCTTTAACCGCTATCGCGGCTATGACTGGATGCCGGAGCCCTGCCGGTCCTGTTCGGAGAAAGAGCAAGACTACGGCGGCTGCCGCTGCCAGGCGTTCATGCTGACCGGCAACGCCGACAACGCCGACCCGGTGTGCGGCAAATCGCCGCACCACGGCACCATTCTGGCGGCGCGTGAAGCGGCGAATCGCTCGCAGATCGGTATCGATCAGCTGCGTTTTCGCAACCAGACCAACTCCCGACTGATCTTCAAGGGATAGCGTTGGTGCTGTCTTCACTGAGATCTGCCGGAACGGCCTTTTGAAAATTACGCCACGGTCTAACGCTTAAGGCAGCACCCTGACTTCGCCGTTGTGCAAGGTCAGCACCGCGATCGGGCTGCCGGAGAAGCACTCCTTAAAGAGCCAGCCGCTGGGACGAAACGCCGCTGCGGGCAGCCCGGCCTGCCACTCCTCCCACTGCGGGGTCGGCTGATCCGACGGCAAAGAGAAAGAGACCAGCCAACCGGCTTCGCAGTGCGCCCTTTGGCCGGTTGGACGGGTGAAGGTATGCGCATCCGCCAGCTCCATCACCGGCGGTAAAACCTCAAAAGCGATGATCGGCACGCCGGCCACGCTTTGCGGCTGAGGGAAGCGCACGGCGGTTACACCGTCCATCGTGATGGGGCTGTCTTCGGTGCCGGGCTGGCGCGGCTCCTGCCGGTTTATCCAGCTTCCCTTTGGCAGGGTGATTTCGCCGAACGGCCTGGCCGCCTCGAGCGTCAGGTAGCTGCGCCGATTCCAGCGTTCTTCCGCCCGCTGGCTCTTGAGATCCTGGATGGCAATGTCGATCAGCATCAGCGCGAACGCTACCGGGTAGATCGCCAGCGCCGAGGCCAACAGATAGCCGCCCCAGGAAAGCGGCGGGCGCGGGCGGCCGCAGCGGGCGGCGGCATATCGCCAGCCCCACCAGGCGAGCAGGATGCCGGCGAGCAGCAGGGCCAATAACAGCGCCAGCAGGCCGGCGACGCCGGCGCCATAACCTAACAGCATGGCAAGTTCCTTATGTTCACGGCGTGGTGGAGCGATAGCGAATGAAGTAGGGCCGCGCCGGGGTCTCCCCGTCATCGCCATAGTGGCTTTCCGGTTCGATCACGGTTTGGCGTGCGTCGTCGCGCCCGTTGTAGCGGTACTCCAACGGCTGTCGGTAGCGCACTTCGGATGAGCGCAGATCGAAAATCAGCGAAAGACGGGCATCGCCGTTATCCGTTTGGGCGACCAGCTTATCGTTGCCCGCCCAGAGCTGATACAGCGATTTATCGCCGGTCTCCAGCAGCACCTTCAACTGCCCGTCGGATTGATAACGCAGAAGCTGATACAGTCCTCTGTCCAGCGTTTGGGCGATCAGGTAGATGCCGCCGTCCGGGGCCTGCGCGCTTTCCTCCACGCGCACCAGCAGCCAATGCAGTTCAATCACCTCGCCGGTTTTACCGTTAACGGCGATGTGTAACGCGCCGGATCCGAGCACCGGGTTCATCCAGAAATGCACGCGATCGCCATCAACGGCGGTGAAGATTTCGGGTACGGATTTGCGCTTACCGGAGGCGTAAGCCGTCGGTGAGTCCTCCTCGCCGCGCTCAAAGCCCAGCAGTTGCCGCGCGTCCAGCAGCGCCGGCAGATCCAGCGTCTGCCGCCAATGGGCGCCGAAGTCCGGGCTGTAGAATACGCCTTCGGTGCTGATGAGATACAGCGCGCGTTTTCCCGGTTGCGCCACCAGTTTGCCGCCGACAAAGGAAGGCCGGTTGTCGTCGCCCTCCGGCCAGGGGATCAGCGCCCCGATGGTGCCCCGTTGCACATCAACCAGCCTGCGGCCCTTAGAGAGAAAAAGCACGCACTCCTGCTCGCCGCAAACCGCATCGTGGATCAAGTCGTCGAGTTCCCCCAGCATCTGTAACCCTTTTGGGCCGGCAAACAACACCTGGCTGAGATAGTTGGCCGCCCAGCCGTAAAAGCTATTGTACGCGCGGTCTTCACTTCTTTTGCTGGTGAGCAGCAGGGCGCCGTCCTGCGCCGGGTAGCTGTGGATGAGATCGTAACGGGCTATTGTCGGCAACGCCTGGTCGCCCTGAGTCCATTGCCACTGCGCATAGCGTTGCTCAGGGGCGAGCAAATAGACGCCCAGCGCGCTGGCCAAAAACAGCGTCAGGATAATAAGGGGTCTTTTATAAAGCGCTAACGTCATCATTTCAGCTCCGTCACCTGAGCCTGCCGCCATAAACTGCGGCGCAGATTTCGCAGGTATTTAAACGTTTTAAACGTGCGGTGCTGGTCAAAAGAGTACAGGCGGCAGATCTGGGCGAACCCCTCGATCAACAGCGCCAGGCCGCTGACCATCAGCATCAGCAGCAGAATAATCGGCGGCAATTCGCTGCCGAGACGCTTCAGGGTCCAGGCATCCAGGTGAAAGCCGGCCGGGGTATCGGCGTTATCCACCACCATCATGCCGAGTACAAAACACGCCACGATTGCCCCAAAAATGAAGACAACGCGCGCGCACAGGTTAAGGCCGGCTTCGGTGAAGTAGCGATTGCCGCCGATGAGATAGGTTTGGCGATCGCGATGATTGATGATCCCACGCACTTTGGGCAACTCGGGAATGACGTCGTTCTCGCAATACAGCACCTGCAGCGGATCGCCTTTGGCGATGAAAAGCGGATGTTGCCGACGAAATACCGGGTGCAGTTTGGTATTGGGGACATTGAGCGCGCGGGTCGTCAACGCGAAGTGCGTCTCCTTCTGACGCCACGCATACGTATCCAAATACTGCACCTGCCGCGGGATCTCATAGTGGCAGAGTTCGTAGTTCAGGGCGTTGACCGTCTCGATGCCAGAGGTCTCGACGCCGTCCGGGAGGGGGGGCGCGGTCTGCAGCGGTGCGGTCGCCGGCACAGCGTCTGCGCGGACGGCCCGGTATTTGATGCCGGGGATTTTCAGGCTGAGCGAGCCGGGCGGCGTGACGTCTTGCCCCTGCAGCACGCGATCCAGCGCCCGGAGCAGACGCCTGCGGCCGCGGTGCCCGATCAGCAGGAGCTCCGAACCGACGAACAGCACTATGCCGATGCCGATAAGGCCGGCGATGATGGCGATAAAGA
Organism: Serratia sp. CY71090; assembly: GCF_052166845.1. Lineage (NCBI taxonomy): Bacteria > Pseudomonadati > Pseudomonadota > Gammaproteobacteria > Enterobacterales > Yersiniaceae > Serratia > Serratia sp. CY71090. Next base: position 108,573 of record NZ_JBJNOA010000015.1, read on the forward strand.
ACAGGACGATGGTCAGCCAGGAATCTTCCCCGTCCATGATGAAAAAGGCCGCCGGGAAACCGCCGGCCAGCACCGCGCCCAGCAGCAGCAGGGCGAAGTATTTCAGCTTGTATTTCAGCGTCCTGTCAGGCTCCAGCCGGCCTTTCGTGCCGTGCAGCAGCCAGTGCAGCCAGTAGCTGCCGTCTTGCAGGCGGTGGGCACCGATCTTCACTCGATCGCCGGTGGCGAGCCTGGCCAGCAGATTTTCGCTGTCGCTGAAGTCGTCGCGGTAAAAAAAGAACGTCTGGCCGGAGGCGATGATCCTCACCAGATTGTCGGGCGCCGTCTGCTGGCAGGCGCATTGTTCGACGGTCACATTAAAAAATTGGGTTTGCATGTCATTCCCTGTCAGTGGGCGTGGCCCGAAAATTCATCCCTGGCGCCAGGTATTCAGCGTTTTTTCATCAGCGGCAGCATGCGCACCAGCGCATTGTCCTTGACGATATAGTGGTGGAACAGCGCGGCGGCGGTATGCAGGCCGATCAGCCAGTAGCCGAATGACGCCAGCGTTTTGTGCCAGCCGATAATCATTCGTGCCTGCGGCCGATCGGCCACGTCGGCGAACGGCATCGACAGGCCGAACAGATACCACTCCTTGCCGCCCAGATAGCGCGAATACACCCCCAGTACCGGCAGCGTCAGCAGCAGCAGGTAAATCAGGGCGTGCGTCAGGTGCGCCAGGCCGGTTTGCCACTTCGGCGGTTTGGGCGCGATGGCGGGCGAGGGGTGGCGCCAGCGCAGGAGCAGACGGGGGATCATCAGCGCAAACACCGTTACGCCGCAGCTGAAGTGGGTGACAACCAGCGCGTACCAGGGGGCGCTGCCCGGTTCGGCATAGCCGCGCAGCTCGATGGTGACGCAGGTGATGACCAGCAGGATCGCCACCAGCCAGTGCAGGCGAATTTGCAACGGCATGTAGGTGTTCTGCACCGGGTTACCTTTTGATGTTAAAGGGTCTGTGTGCCGATGGTAACGAAATGTTACATCGGAGGAAAGCGCGTGCGCGCAATTTAGGCAAAACGCCAGGCTCAACTCACTTATTAAGCTATTGGTTTAGTGGGCTATGCGCCTGGCGATAGGTGGAGTCGTAAGTTGTGAAGTTAATGCGCGGTAGGTTCAGAGGCTGGCAGCTTATTAAGCGATGAAGCGGGTAGCGCCGCAGCCCTCGCTGCGGCGCCCGGGATCAGTTCAATTTGGCCTTGGCGAAGTCGCTGCCGTTCACGTCCACCACGTAGCCGCTCAGGTTGCTGCGGGTGGCGTAGAACACTTTGCCGGTGGCCAGCGGCAGCCACGGCGCCTGCTTGGCGAAGATCACCTGCGCCTGTTGATACAGCCTGGCGCGCGCCTGCGGCTGGTTCTCCTGGATCGCCTGCTGGATCAGTTTGTCGTAATCCTTATCGCACCAGCGCGCCACGTTGGCGCCGCTCTGCACGCCGGCGCAGCCGAGCAGGGTGGCGAAGTTGTCTGGATCGCCATTGTCGGACACCCAGCCGTACAGCGCGCTCTGTTGCTCACCTTTGCGCAGCCCGGCCAGATACTGGCCCCACTCCCAGGTGACGATCTTGGCCTTCACGCCCACCTTCGCCCAGTCGCTCTGAATCATCTCGGCGATGCGCTTCGAGTTCGGGTTGTAGGGGCGCTGTACCGGCATTGACCAGATGTCGGTCTCAAAGCCCTGCTCCAGCCCGGCTTGCTTCAGCAGTTCGCGCGCCTTCTGCGGATCGTAGGCGTACTCCGGCAGTTTATCGTTGTAGCCCAACATGCCCGGCGGCAGCAGCGAGTTGGCCGGGGTGCCGCTGTCTTTGAACACGGCGGCGACGATCGCTTTCTTGTCTACCGCGTAGCTCAGCGCCTGGCGCACCAGCAGGTTGTCGAACGGTTTTTTCTGGGTGTTGAACGCCAGATAGCCGACGTTCAGCCCGGTAATGTCGTGCAGTTGCAGGTTGTCGTCGGCCTTGATGGCGGCGAATTGCTCCGGCAGCGGTGCCGGGATGATCTGGCATTCGTTGGTTTTCAGCTTGGCCAACCGGGTTTGCGGATCCGGCGTAATCGAGAAGATCAGGTGCTTGCTGGCCACGTCGCCCTGCCAGTAGTGCGGGTTGGCGATGTAGCGGATAAGCGAATCCTGCTTGTACTGTTGCAGCGCGAACGGCCCGGTGCCGATCGGCCAGTTGTCGACGTATTCCGGCGTGCCCTTTTTCAGCATCGCGTCGGCGTACTCGGCGGACAGGATCGAGGCGAAATCCATCGCCCAGTCGGCGACGAAGGCGGCGTTGGGCTGGCTCAGCGTGAAGCGCACGTGGTGTTCGTCCACCGCTTCCACCTTGGTGATCAGCTTATCCAGACCCATGTCGGTGAAGTATTCATAGTTGCCGCCGGAGACCTTGTGATACGGGTTGGCGGGATCCTTCTGCCGCATCACGGTGAACACCACGTCTTCGGCGTTGAAGTCGCGCGTTGGGGTGAAGTATTTGTTGCTGTTGAATTTCACGCCCTGGCGCAGGGTGAAGGTGTAGGTCTTGCCGTCCGGGCTGACGCTCCACTCGGTGGCCAGCGAAGGGGCGGGCGTTTTATCGCTTTCGCGCAGCGTCACCAGGCGGTTGTACAGCACCTGAGAGGTGGCGATAAAGGTCGGCCCGGAGCTGGAAAGCTGCGGGTTGAACGATTCCGGCGAGGCGACGGTGCAGTACACCAGTGCATCGGAAGCGGCCAGCGCGCCGCCCGCCGACAACAGGCCGCAGCCGGCCAGCGCCAATCCGGCGATAGGGTGTTTTAAAAACGTCAAGGCAAGATCCTCAGGTGGAATGAGCCGTTACCGGCGAATTGATTTAACTATAGATAACGGATGGCGAGATGGGGAACAAGCGCCTCATCGGTGCATTCTGTGCGCCCCGCGTTGCCTGCCAAACCGCTTTAATCGGCCTTGCGTTTGCGGTCTGCATCATAGCGTTCGCGGGCGGCGTCCAGCTCGGGGAAGTGGTATTCCGCCCACTTATCCAGCGCCGTCAGCGTCTCGACCAGCGAGCAGGCGACGGCGCTGAGGCGGTATTCCACATGGGCCTGATTCTTTTCACTTAAATCCAGCCGCTCGAGCAGCCCGTTGCGTTCCAGCTGGCGCAGCGTTTGCGTCAGCACCTTCTGCGAAATGCCGTCGATGCGGCGCAGCAGCTCGCCGTTGCGCATCGGCCGCTGCGCCAGCGCGGGCAGGATCAACATCACCCACTTGCCGGAAATCAGCGCCAGCGCATCGCGCGCGGAGCACTTGCTCGAATAGACGTCGCCGGGATAAGCCATTGGGGGTTACCTTCAGGTGCGTAATTGCCAAGGGGGCGATAAAGCCACAGCATAACAGCACCACCTTACAACGGGAGAAACAGGATGAACGTGCTGATTGTGCTGGCTCACCCCGAGCCGCATTCTTTCAATGCCCATTTGGCCGAACAGGCGCGGCAGGCCTGGCTGGCGCAGGGGCATCAGGTGAAAACGGTCGATCTGTATCAGGAGGGGTTTGATCCGCGCGAGGGCGCCGGCCACTACCCCAGCAGAAAGCAGGCGGACAGGTTCGATGCGATGCAGGAGCAGCGCCATCACTGGACGATCCAGGCGCTGCCGGCGGAGATCCGGCGGCATATCGAGCTGCTGCGCTGGGCGGATACGCTGGTGCTGCAGTTTCCTTTCTGGTGGTTCGGCGCGCCGGCCATCATCAAGGGCTGGATGGATCGGGTGTTCGTTTACGGCGGGCTCTACGACAGCCGCCACCGCCATGAGAACGGCGTGATGCGCGGCAAGCGGGCGCTGCTGACCGTCACCGCCGGCGCTTCCGCACAGGCCTGCGCGCCGGACGGGCGCGACGGCGACATGCGGCTGATGCTGTGGCCGATCATGCATGCGCTGCACTATATCGGCTTTAGCGTGCTGGAGCCGTTCCAGGTCTATGGCGTGCGCGGCGGGCTGGCGGGCGAGGAGCGGCAGGCGCAAAACGCCGCGTTGGCGCAGGTGACGCAGGCGTATCGGGCTGGCTTAAGCGACCTTGCCGCCTGGCCGGCGGTGCCGTTCAACCGTAATGAAGATTTTGACGCCGATCTGGCGCTGAAGCCCGGCGCGCCGGTCTACAGTCCGTTCGTGCGGCACCGTGTATAGGCTAAAACCTCATTCGGAGACTATAGAAAGGTGCTGGCGAGGGGCTATTGTTTGCTTTCGGGCGTTTTTCCTGCCTCTGACAATGCCAGTACGGTGCCAAGCAGCATCAATGTGCATAATAGTGTAAAAAACAAAAACAATGTCATCCCGGCATAAAAGTTGAATGGTTCGGTGGCTCGCACGATGTGGGACAGACAAGCTACGTGTGGACGGCAGCCAGAACGGAAAATTAGCTCTCCGGTTTGCAGACCGTGCCAAAATATCCTACCGGATGCCCATAGCCCATATAAAGACAGTGGAGCACACACTACCAGTAATATCGCCATGCCTTTGCCGGTTAACGGGGGAGTGTTTGAACGCATTCTTTTCATCCGCTGCAACCTTTGCGCATTGGAAGCACTCCGTTTTTTTTCACGTTGCGCGTATTTTATTTCAGCGTCCTGCAACATTTTCACATGACGTAATGCAAACTCACGTTGTATTTCCTCCATTGCCACCAGCCTTATAGCGTTGGAGTATTCTTTGATACGCGCTTTTTTTTCTTTCAATATCAGTCCTGCTTGGGCAGATATCATTTGGTGTGCCTGTTTCTGGCTTTCTGCTATGGTTTTCTTTTTGGCGCGGAGGCTGGCTGGTGTGTTGTCCAGTGCGTGCAACTGTTGCTGTAGGTCAGCAGCCCATTCTTCCGGTGTTTTCATTCCCTGTATACCTTATGGTTAGTGTGTGTAGGTAAGCCTTACAATTTATTTAGACTGGAGGGACTGTCGATAAAATTACTACTTTCTTACTCTTTCATATTGCTATGGCTTTTCCAACTCACTGTTGGTGTCTTGCGTTAGTGCGCACTTTGACGTCGATCTGTCGCTGAAACCCGGCGCGCCGGTGTACAGCCCGTTCGTGGGGCACCGGGATATTTGTCAAATACAACCTGGCTACCGAAAACACACTGGGAATCAGAGTGTCATTGTTTTTTTTCAGGCGTATTTCCAGCTTGTGATAAGCTCAGAGCAATGCCGAGCAACATCAATGCGCATAACAGCGTTGCGAACAAGAAAACCGCCATCCCGCTATAAAAATAGAACGGTTCATGGGCTTGCACGATGTGGGAGAGGCAAGACGACAGAGGAGTGCGGCAGGAATTAAAAATTAATTCGCCGGTTTGCAGGCCAGCCCAAAATACAGAGCCGAATTGCCACAATCCGCATAAAGACAGCGGGGCAAATAAGAACAGTAAAATTGCTATGCCGCCGCTGGTTAGCGGAGCTGTATTTGAACGCATTTTTTTCGTGCGACTCAGCCTGCGTGCATTGGAGGCGGCCCATTTTTTTTCTCGCTGTTCACGTTTGGTTTCAGCGCGTTGCAACATTTTAGCGTGCTGCAATGTGAACTCACGTTGCATTTCCTCTATCGCCACCGTTCTGATGGCTTTGGAGTATTCCCTGATGAGCGCCCTTCTTTCCACCCCGGTCAGCGCTTGAGAGCGCACTAATTGATGTGCAAGCCGTTGGCTTTCTTTTATTGTTTTCTTTTTGGCGCGAGTACTGGCAGGCGTGTCGTCCAGCGCGCGCAGTTGTAGTTGCAGGTCAACGGCCCATTCTCCCGGTGTTTTCATTCCCTGAATACCTTATGATTAGTGTATGTAGTAAGCCTTTCGATTTAGCCTGGGGTGTAGAATTATTGGTCTCTCACTTTTTCATAACGCTATGGCCTTTTCAACCCACTATTAGCGCCCTGTGCTAGCGGGCGCTGTGTGCTGAGATATCGCGATCCAGCTTAGAACCCGGCCTTCAGCAGTTCCTCGCGCAAATCGTCGATAATCGCCGGTTCGATGTCGGGGAACTGCTGCTGAATATCGGCGATGGCTTCGGCCACGCTCGGGCCGGCGAAGGTGCCGGAGAAGGGCAGCAGCGGCAGATTCGCGTCGCTGTCCGGCAGTTCACCGCGGATGGTGCCGGTGATCATGCCCGCTTTTTTTTCCGCCGTGAGGTCGTACTCCCCCACGCTTTTGTCGATCGGTTTCATTGGCCGCCTCGCTGTCGGTGAGTGTTTACCCTGTTCTGTTAAAGCATAGTGTTTCAGGCAATGAATACCAATCAATGTATATAATATTAATATAAAACAAAGTGATGCGTATTTTTGTCGTTTGACGTTCACCGGGGGCTGGCGCTATGCTCTTGGCGCTAAAGGAACCTTCCTCACTGACAGGGACAGACGACATGAAAAGACTGAAAAGCGCGGCGCTGCTGTTGCCGCTGTTGGCGCTCAGCGCCTGCACCCACTCCCTCAGCAGCGCAGAGCAGCATGCCAAACACTACGTTTATCAAACCCGCGACGACTTCGATCCGCAATTCCGCACCGATGTGAACGGCAGCATTAAAAACGCCGTGCCGATGTTCGAACAGTTCTATCAGCAGGGGAAAAAGGATCGCGCGGCGGGCGTGGCGCGCAGCGAAGCGCAGAAAAAGGCCGACTACCTGGCCAGCGCGGAATTCCAGCAGAACATGCAACACAAAACCATTTTCATCAATCGCGCCTACAGCAGCACCGACAATCCTAAACGCCGCCAGGTGCTGTCGCAGGAAGCGGTAGGCGCCTATTGGGACGGCTACGAAGGGCGCTGACTTAATCCCACATAAACAGAAGGTAATAAAAACTGGCCTTCTGGCGGTTATTTGATTATAAAAACCGCCGCTAAGGACGATGTTCATAGAAGAAACCAGGAGTGTTTATGTTGGCAAAAGTTAAGCGTTCGTTCGCCGCCGCCGTCGTATTGATGTTGGCGCTGCCCGCGGTGCAGGCCGCGGATTACCGTGCGGGCGAGCAATATACCCGGCTGGATAAGCCGGTGGCCGCCGCACCGGCGGTGGTGGAGTTTTTCTCCTTCTACTGCGGGCCTTGCTATCAGTTCGCCGAAACCTACCGCGTAGGCAGCACCGTGGCGCAGGCGCTGCCCGCCGGTGAGAAAGTCACCAAATATCACGTCAGCCTGATGGGCAAACTGGGCAATGAGCTGACCGAAGCCTGGGCGGTGGCGACGGTGCTGGGCGTGGAAGACAAGATTGAAGGCGCGATGTTTGACGCGGTGCAGAAACAGCGCGCCGTCAACGGCGCCGACGATATTCAGCGGGTGTTCACGGCGGCCGGCATCGATGCCGCCACCTACGAAAACGCGCGCCACAGCCTGCTGGTCAAAGGATTGATCGCCAAGCAGAACGAAGCGGTGAAAGCGTTCGAGGTGCGCGGCACCCCGTCGTTCTACGTGGCAGGCAAATACAAGATAGATAATGCCGGCATGGCCAGCACCAGCGTCGAAGGTTACGCCAAAGAGTACGCGGCGGTGGTGCGCCATCTGTTGGATACGCAGCCTTAAGGCGATGCCTCCCCGGTGCCCGGTGATCTGTGAGCGCGGCGCCAAATTCCCCGCTCGCCATTGATTGTGTGTTAACGGATTGTTATGGTGTTTTTCTGTTCAACGGCGCAGCTCCGCTGCTGTTTGAAGGGAGAGATCATGACGGCATTGGCAACGCTCCGGGACGTCGGCTTCGAAGAGTGGCTGGGGAAAATCAACACCGCCTGCGGCCGATTCTGCGCGAAAACGTTGGGGCCCGGCTTTCGCGGGGCGATGCAGGAGTTTCGCGCCCATGCCCTGCGCCTGAGTGTGGTCGACGTGTCTCAGACCCGGTTGTACCGCACGCCGCGTGAGATCGCCCGCAGCGACGGCGCGCACTTTTTCACCGTCATCCAGCTGCGCGGCAGCGCGTTGATGGAGCAGGGCGATCGCCAAACGCTGCTCTCCCCCGGCGACATGACGCTGATCGATGCCTCACGGCCCAGCAGCTTCACCTTCCAGCGCGATTCGCGCCAAATCTCCCTGTTGTTGCCGCGCGGCTGCCTGCCGCTGCCGCCGCCTGGTGCGCAGCGTCTCGGGGCCGAGCTCAGCGCGGTGCGCCTCAGCCGCCAGCTGGTGCTGAGCAGCATGCAGGATCCTCAGCTCGCCGCGGCGGAAAGCGAGGCGGTGCTGAATGCGCTGGCGGCGCTGCTGCGCCCGGCGTTGGCGCTCGAACAGGCGCGTCCGGAGGGGCAACAACCGGTCTTCGACAAGGCGCTGGCGTTGATCGACAGGCATATTCAGTCGGCGCAGCTGCGCCCTGAGTGGGTGGCGGCCGAGTTGGGGGTGTCGCTGCGCAGTCTGTATCGGCTGTTCGCCCGCCAGGGGCTGGTGGTGGCCCAGTACATCAGGAACCGCAGGCTGGATCTGTGCGCGCAGGCGCTGCACAGCGCCGCCGGGCAAGAAAAGCTGGCCGGAGTC
>NZ_JBJNOA010000016.1:0-116545 GCF_052166845.1 Serratia sp. CY71090
AGGATAAGGAGGACCAAGAGATCGAACAGCAGATGGAGCTGTTGCAGGATTAACTCGAAAATGGCCCCCTTTTAGGGGGCGTCGTGTAAAGCCACCTCCTCAGGAGGTGGTCTTTTACTATGAGACGGCGTTAGCGATGCGCCAATTCGACTTCGTCTTCGCTGTCCATCACGGCTTTGTCGGTTTGCTTCATCAGCTGGCTGGTGATGGTGCCCGCTGCCATGGAACCGTTGACGTTCAGCGCAGTACGGCCCATGTCGATCAACGGTTCGACCGAGATCAGCAGCGCGACCAGCGTCACCGGCAGGCCCATCGCCGGCAGCACGATCAGCGCAGCGAAGGTGGCGCCACCGCCCACGCCCGCCACGCCGGCGGAGCTGATGGTGACGATGCCGACCAGGGTGGCGATCCACACCGGATCCAGCGGGTTGATGCCGACGGTCGGCGCCACCATCACCGCCAGCATCGCCGGGTAGAGGCCCGCACAGCCGTTCTGGCCGATGGTGGCGCCGAACGATGCCGAGAAGCTGGCGATGGATTCCGGCACGCCCAGGCGACGGGTCTGCGCTTCCACGTTCAGCGGAATGCTGGCGGCGCTGGAGCGGCTGGTGAACGCGAAGGTGATCACCGGCCACACCTTGCGGAAGAACTTCATCGGGTTAACGCCGGTGAAGGCCAGCAGGACAGCGTGAACCACAAACATGATGGCCAGGCCGATGTACGAAGCCACCACGAAGCTGCCGAGCTTGACGATATCGTGAATGTTGGAACCGGCGACCACTTTGGTCATCAGCGCCAGCACGCCGTACGGCGTCAGCTTCATGACCAGACGCACCAGCTTCATCACCCAGGCCTGCAGGGTGTCGATAGCCACCAGCACGCGCTCGCCTTTCGGCTTGTCGTCTTTCAGCAGCTGCAACGCCGCCACGCCGAGGAAGGTGGCGAAAATCACCACGCTGATGATCGAGGTCGGGCTGGCGCCGGTCAGATCGGCGAACGGGTTTTTCGGGATGAACGACAGCACCATCTGCGGCACCGTCAGATCGGCCAGTTTACCCACGTAGTTGGTCTGGATCGCCGTCAGGCGCGCGCTTTCCTGCGCGCCCTGCACCAGGCCTTCGGCGGTCAGGCCGAACAGGTTGGTGACCAGCACGCCCACCAGCGCCGAGATCAGCGTAGTGAACAGCAGCGTGCCGATAGTGAGGACGCTGATTTTGCCCAGCGAAGAGGCGTTATGCAGCTTGGCCACCGCGCTCAGGATCGAGGCGAACACCAGCGGCATGACGATCATTTGCAGCAGTTGCACATAGCCGTTGCCGACGATGTTGAACCAGCTGATGGATTCTTTCAGTACCGGGTTATCGGCGCCGTACACCAGCTGCAGGCCCAGACCGAACACCACGCCGACCACCAGGCCGACCAGCACTTTTTTCGCCAGGCTCCATTGCTTGTGGCGGGTTTGCGCCAGCAGCAAAAGGAGCGCGACAAACACCAGCACGTTAATCACGAGCGGAAGATTCATCCCCAATGTCTCCAATAATCTTTCTTATAAAAACGACTACGCATCACGTATGTCGCGATGTAAATATCGTAACAGTTTGCTGAGTGGCCTACTTATATCCAAATGGAATTTGATATAGCTTTTTGTGTGTTTTTGTTCGTTTTATATACTTCAAGGTGATGGGTTAGGCGGTTTTTTGTGATCAGAGTCTGATATTTCTGATTTGCTCGACATAGGATTGCACCGGCAGGGTGAAATCACCTTGCCAGCAGATGGCAAACGCCACCAGGCACAGACACAGCACCCGCTCCAGCTGGTTGCCTTTTTGCGAGTTGAGCAGCGGCAGGCGAAAACGCCAGCGGCATGGCCACAACAGCGGCACGCCGGCGGGGGTGAGCATATCGGCCAACAGATGGCTGAAGTAGCCGATGATCATGGCGTGCAGCGCATCGGCCGGGATCGGCCAGCTGCGCGGTACGTCCAGTTGGAACAGCGCCATGCCACCGGCGATCGCCAGCAGGCTGTGGGTGAAACCACGGTGGCCGAAGGCGCGGGCGATGGGCAGGGCGATCCAGCGCAGGCGCTGGCCCAGCACCGACTTGGGGTGATCGATGTCCGGCAGCAGTGAGGTCAGCAGCGCGGCGGGTATGATGTGCCACCAGTCGCCGGTAGCCAGCTCTGGCGTCACTTCCGCCTTCTTGGCGAAGATCGCGCAAGCGACAGAGAATATAAGGTGTCCTTCCGCGGTCATGCTGTTGCGATTCCGGCTGGTAAACTGTTAATTTATCCAGTATATGGGAAAATTCCCAGTAGTGGAAGCAGTTACCCTGTAACTAATTGTTTATTTTCCCCTGTTTTACAACGGCTTGTTACGGCAGTGGGTAACAAATCATCGATTTTGACGGGCGAGAACAAAAAGCGGGCAATGGGGAGAGTGAAACGGAAAGCAACGAGCGCGGTTTTACGGCGTGCGGCGGGAGGAAGCGGCGGCCTTGAAGCGCGCTGCGTGGCAGTGACAACGCGCTGCGGGCCGTCGCTTTCCCTGCCATGCAGCATAATGAGAACGTCACGCCAATTCAATAAAATGAAACGGTGTTTCGTTTATTTTGCGGTGCGGATCCCTTTTATGTCGCAGAGCGGCAAACCCAGAGCGCCGGTGGCCGGCGCCGCAGAATCAGGCAAAGTGGGCAGGGGTGAGCTGTTCGAGGGTCTCCAACTGGTGATCCGCCAGCGCCCAGCGCGGGTCGTGGCGGTATTCGGCGGCCGGGATCACGATGGAACGCATGCGCGCGGCCTTGGTGGCGATCATGCCGTTAAAGGAGTCTTCCAGCGTGATGCAGCGCAGCGGATCGCTGCCCAGGCGTTCGGCGGCGATCAGGTAGACCTCCGGATGCGGCTTGCTGTACGGCAGGTATTCGGCGGAAACCAATTGATCGAAGTAGCCTTCAAGATCGAACATCTTCAGCACCTGCCGTTGCATGTGCAGCGGCGAGGCGGAGGCGAGACCGATGTTCAGTCCCTGGCTGCGGCACAGCTCCAGTGCCTGCCGGACGCCAGGCAGCAGTGGGCGCGTCTCGTGCACCAGCTCGATGGCGCGCTCGATAATCCGCGCCGACACCTCTTCAAGCGTAACCCCTTGCCACGGCATCGCCTGGTACCACATTTTCACCACCAGATCGATGCGCAGCCCCAGTGTGTCCGGCAGCTTGTGACGGTCGGACAGATCCAAGCCCAGCGCGCCGAAGATATCCAGCTCGGCCTGCAGCCACAGCGGTTCCGAGTCGATCAACAAGCCGTCCATATCAAAAATTGCGGTTTCAATGCGTTGCGAATAAGCCATTAGCGGTTAACTCCTGCCGGCGCGGGTGAATGTGCCCGACACTTTATCATCGCCGGTGACGAGACTAAAACCTTTGCCTGCGCGTTTGGCTTTTGCCAAAACGCAGGATATTCCACACCTCGCGCAATTTTAGCCACCAGCGCTGGTGTTGACGCTCGGTGACCTGTTGCAACATGCGCGCATAATCCAGCACCAACCCCGGCGTCCAGGTCATGCTTTCGCCGCGGCTGCGCAGTACCGCCAGCATCCACAGGTTGGGATCCAGCACCAGCAGCAGAAAACGGCGCCACAGATGTTTATCGCCCAGCACGCCTTCCAACGCGCTGTCGAGCGCGCCGATGACCGTGGTGGAGCAGTTGCGCCGGGTCAGATTGTAGGTGGCGTCCTGCCGATAACGCAGCCAGAATGCGCGCAGCGCCGCCGGGTTATAGCGGTAGAATTGAATTTTCTTGTCCGGGGGGCACCAGGCGGCGATCTCGCCCGCCAGGTCGGGCAGGAAACGCCCGTCGACGTTGTTCTGTTCGCCTGCATGCAGCAACTGACGGAAATCCTGAACGGAATGGCTGATGTCGTTGAGCGGGTAGTGGCTGATATACACATCCGGCACGAGCGCCAGGGCGGCGTGACCGGTGGAGATATTGCCGCCGCCGTCGACTGCCGCGATGTATCGATCGACGATGTAACGCCGGCGCGGATCTTTAGCCGCCCCAATCGGTGTCCAGACATACACCGTGAGCGGCGTGGTTTCATCCGCCGGGGAGGATGGCTGCCGCGCGGGGTGCTGATTCAGAGAGAAGTTTGTCAGTCTGCGGGCGATACGCAATAGAGCCCAGCCGGAAAGCACCATCATCACGCCGAGGCAAAAGGGCACCGTCATCCGATGCGGCGCCGGCCAGCCGACAAAAATCATCAACGAAAGCAGGATCTCGCCGCCGCCCGCCAGCGCCACGGTCTTCCATCGATTGTGCTGAATCACCGTGGAGGAGGCGATGCGCACCGCGCCGTCAAGCAGCAGCGCGCTGCCAAACACCACGGTGGCGACGATGTTATCGTCTGCGGGCACGTCCACTATCAGAAAGGCCATAAACACAAAGCCTAACCCTTTGAGCAGCACCGGCCTGCTGGCCGAAGAGCCGATCACCAGCGCGGCGGATACCGCCACCAGCCCCTCCAGCGCCAGGATGACCGCCAGTGCATCCAGCGCCAGCACCGATCGGCCATCCTGCAGTATGTCGAACAGCATCAGCGCCCCTGCGGCTATCCACAGCCAACCGAACAGCACCAGCAGACGGCGCTGGCCGTGCAGCGCCTGCGCGCCCAGCAATAAGATAATCAGTCGAATCATGGCAGCCTCTGGCTAAACGGATAACGTTATCTCTTCAATGATAGTGCCCGGATGTCGTTAAGCGGTTGATTTCGGCGAATTCGGCTAAGCTTGTAGCACAGCGGGAATGAAGAAAACGGTGGGCGAGTTTCGCCAACTGCAGGTAGACTTAGCCGATTCGGTTACGTCGCTAACAAGGGGAACACATGACGTATCAACAGGCCGGGCGTATCGCCATTTTGAAACGCATTCTCGGATGGGTGGTTTTTATCCCGGCGTTGCTGTCGACGCTGATTTCCGTGCTGGGCTTTATCTATCAGCACAGTGAAAAAACCAAAGGCATCAACGCAGTGATGCTGGATTTTGTCCACGTGATGGTGGACATGGTGCGTTTCAATACGCCGTTCCTGAACCTTTTCTGGTACAACTCGCCGGTGCCGGACGTGGATAAAAGCCTGTTCAGCGGCGCCAATTTGATGTTCATCATCATCTATATATTGATCTTCGTCGGGCTGGCATTGCAGGCTTCCGGCGCGCGCATGTCGCGCCAGGTCAAGTTCATTCGCGAAGGACTGGAAGATCAGATGATCCTGGAGCAGGCCAAGGGCAGCGAAGGGCACACGCGTCAGCAACTGGAGGAACGCATCACGCTGCCGCACCACACCATTTTCCTGCAGTACTTTCCGCTGTACATCCTGCCGATCGTGATTGCGGTGATCGCCTGGTTCGTGATCCGCCTGTTGGGGCAGTTGGCCGGCGCGGCCTGAACCATGAACGGGGCGCCGCTCGGCGCCCCGGAACGTCATGACGCTTCCGGCTGCAACAGTGCCTCCACCGCACGTTGCGCAGCCACCAAATGCTGGCCGCCGAACAGGTTGCTGCGGTTGAGCAGGTAGTACAGCTGATACAGCGGTTGGCGCTCGATAAACCCGGTTCCCAGCGGCCATACGCTCTGATAGCCGTCGTAGATCTGCGGCGGCAGCTCCGGATACAGCGGCAGCATCGCCAAATCGCACTCTCTGTCGCCCCAGTAGCTGGCCGGATCGAACAGTATCGGCCCGTGGGCGGTCATCGCGCAGTTGCCCGGCCACAGGTTGCCGTGCAACAGGGAAGGCTGCGGCTGGTGGTGCTGCAAGCGCAGATACACCCGATCGACGATGTCGTCGATGTCGCCGAAGGTCATGCCTTTTTCCGCGGCCAGCTGCAGCTGCCAGCCGATGCGCTGCTCGGCGAAGAATTCCGACCAGCGGCGTTGCCAGGCGTTGGGTTGCGGGGTGGTGGTCAGATCGCTGTCGAAGTCGAGACCGAACTGCGGTTGCTCGCTCCACTGGTGCAAATGCGCCAGCTGTTGCCCCAGGCAGTAGGCGCCGTGAGCGTCGAGGGGTTTCAGCTGCTGATACTCCAGCAGCAGGAAGCTGTAGTCGCGATCGCTGCCGACGCCGTACACTTCCGGCACCCGCACGCTTTTGCTGCGCGCCAGCAACGCCAGCTGATCGGCCTCGGCGGTGAATATCGGCAGTTGTTCACGGGCGTCGCATTTCACGAACACCTCGTTGTCACCGTAACTCACGCGCCACGCCGGGTGAATGTCGCCCCCGGGCAGTTCAATCCTTTCGCGTATCTCTGCGCTGCCAAGATGTTCACTTAACAGACGGCTAACGGCTTGCCACATGGTATGTCCCCCTCTGTGCTGCCTGATAATTCATTAGGTTAGCGTCTTTCCCGTGGTGAAAACACGACGCGGCGCACAGCCGGCGTCAAAGGCGGCGATTTTTTCAACGCCTCGCCAGCTCAAAGTATATACCCTATTGATTAATTTAAGCGCAATACCGGTTGCAACTTGATGACAACGGATAAGCGAGGGGAGGATAAGATGCGGCGGAGAGCGCCGCCGCATCAGAGGAGGGCGTTTAACGGTCGCTCAGGGCGGTTTGGTTACGCTGTAACGGACGCAATTTACTGTACAACAAGGCGATAACGAACAGCGCGGCCTGCACGATGACGATGCAGGGCCCGGTGGCGCCGTCGATGTGGAAGCTGATCAGGGTGCCGAGCACGCAGGAGAACACCGACACCACCGTCGCCACCATCAGCATGCGGTCGAAGCGGCGGCACAGCATAAAGGCGATGATGCCGGGGGCGATCAGCATGGCGATCACCAGGATCACCCCCACGGCCTGCAGCGAGGCAACGATGGTCATCGCCAGCAGGCACAGTAATCCGTAGTGCAGCAGCTTGACCGGCAGGCCAATCACCCGCGCATGGTGCGGATCGAAGCAGTACAGCATGAAGTCTTTGCGCTTGAGCAGCACCACCGCCAGGGTGATGCCGGCGATCAGCAAGGTTTGTTTCAGTTCGCCGTCGGTAATGCCCAGCATGTTGCCGAACAGGATGTGGCTCAGGTGCTGGTCGGTATCGATGCGCGAGAACAGCACCAGGCCGAAGGCGAACATGCCGGAAAAGACGATGCCCATCACCGTGTCCTCTTTCACCCGGCTGTTCTCTTTCAGGTAGCCGGTGGCTACCGCGCAAAAAATGCCGGAGAGGAAGGCGCCGATCGCCAGCGGGATGCCGACCACGAACGCCACTACGATGCCGGGCAAGACGGCGTGCGAGATGGCGTCGCCCATCAGCGACCAGCCCTTGAGCACCAGATAGCAGGAGAGCACGGCGCACACCACGCCGGTAACGATGGCGGCGACGATCGCCCGCTGCATGAACGGGTAGGCGAAGGGTTCGCTGAGCAGTTGATACAGGGTGTCCATCAGCGGCCTCCGGTTTGCGAATGCGCCACGCGGCGCCGGGATGCCAGCAGGCCGTGTTTCGGCGCGAAGAAGAACGCCGCCAGGAATACCAGCGTTTGCAGGGTGACGATCACCCCGCCGGTGGCGCCGTCGAGGAAGAAACTCAGGTAGGCGCCGATGCCGCTGGTCAATGCGCCGATGATGATGGCGATGATCAGCAGCCGGCTGAAGCGGTCGGTCAGCAGGTAGGCGGTGGCGCCCGGCGTGATCACCATGGCGATTACCAGAATGGCGCCGACGGTTTGCAGCGCGGCGACGGTGCAGGCGCTGAGCAGGGTGAAGAACAGGATCTTCAGCTTCAGCGGCGACAGGCCGATCGACACCGCGTGGCTTTCGTCGAAGAACACCGCCAGCAGATCTTTCCACACCAGGCACAGGATCAGCAGCGAAACGCCGATGATGATTTCCACCTGCAGCACGTCTTCGTCGGCGATGCCGAGGATATTGCCGAAGATGATCGACTGTACGTTGACCGAGGTGGGGTTGAGCGACACGATAAGCAGGCCGACGGCGAAGAAGGTGGAGAAGATAAAGCCGATGATGGCGTCTTCGCGCAGCCGGGTGATGTGGCGCACCAGCGTCATCGCCAGCGCCGCCAGCATGCCGGTGAAGAAGGCGCCGGCGGCATAGGGCAGGCCGAGGGCGTAGGCGCCGGCCACGCCGGGCACCACCGAGTGCGACAGCGCATCGCCCATCAGCGACCACCCTTTCAGCATCAGGTAGGCGGACAGGAACGCGCAGGCGGCGCCGACGATGGCGCTGACCCAGATGGCCTTCACCATGTAGTTGTAACTGAAAGGTTGCAGCAGAAGGTCCAGCATCAGGATTGTTTCTCCCTGGCCTGGCTGTTGGCCGGCGGATCGCTTTTGGTGTGGCCGTAGAACACCGCCGGGCGTTCATCGTCGGTCAACACCGTGACGGTGCGCGGATCGTTGTCGTCGTGCAGATCCGGGCCGGAAAGGTTGATATGGCGCAGCACGCCGCCGAACGCCTGCTCCAGGTTGCTCTGGGTGAAGGTGGTCTCGGTCGGGCCGGCGGCCAGCACCGTGCGGTTGATGAGGATCACCCGATCGCAAAACTCCGGCACGCTGCCGAGGTTGTGGGTGGAGACCAAAATGAGATGGCCCTCGTCGCGCAGCGCGCGCAGCAGCTCGATAATCGCATTCTCGGTTTTCACATCCACGCCGGTGAAAGGCTCGTCCAGCAGCAGCACCGTGCCCTGTTGCGCCAGCGCGCGCGCCAGAAATACGCGCTTCTTCTGGCCGCCGGACAGCTCGCCGATCTGCCGGCCGCGCAGCTCGCTCAGGCCGACGCGCTCCAGCGCCTTGTCGACCCGCAACCTGTCCTCACGTGACGGAATGCGCAGGAAGTTCATCTTGCCGTAGCGACCCATCATTACCACGTCCTCCACCAGCACCGGGAAGTTCCAGTCGACGTCTTCGGTCTGCGGCACGTAGGCGATCAGGTTCTTTTTCAGCGCGTCCGCCACCGGCTTGTCGCTCAGCGACACCTGGCCGGCGGTGGGCCTGACCAGGCCCATGATGCTTTTGAACAGCGTCGATTTGCCGCTGCCGTTGACGCCGACCAGCGCACAGATCGAACCGCCGCTCAGGGTAAAGCTGGCGTTGTGGATGGCGGTGTGCCCGTTGTTGTAGGTTACGGTGACGTCGTCCACGTTCAACTCAGGGCGGGCAAACGGTTCATGGGTCATTGATCGAATCCTTTGGCGATGGTTTGCACGGTGGTGTTAAGCAGGTCGATGTAGGTCGGCACCGGGCCATCGCGGGTGGACAGCGAGTCCACGTACAGCACGCCGCCGTATTTGGCGCCGGTTTCTTTCGCCACCTGCCTGGCCGGCTTGTCGGAAATGGTGCTCTCGCTGAACACCACCGGAATATGGTGGGCGCGCACGGCGTCGATCACCCGGCGCACCTGCTGCGGCGAGCCTTGCTCATCGGCGTTGATCGGCCACAGATAAACCTCTTTCAACTGATAGTCCTGCGCCAGGTAGCTGAAGGCACCTTCACTGGTCACCAGCCAACGTTGTGCGGCCGGAATGCGCGCCAGGCGTTCGCGCAGCGGGGCGTCCAGCGCGCCGATTTTCTCTGCGTAGGCCTTGGCGTTGCGGTTATAGGTTTCCGCATTGGCCGGATCGTGCGCCACCAGCGCCTTGCGGATATTCTCGATATACACCAGCGCGTTGCTTGGCGACATCCAGGCATGCGGGTTCGGGTTGCCGTTATAGGGCCCTTCGCGGATCGGCAGCGGGGTAATGCCTTCGGTGACTACCGCCGCCGGCACCTGCTTGATGTTTTCGAAGAAACGCTGGAACCAGCGCTCCAGGTTCATGCCGTTCCACAGGATCAGGTCGGCGTGCTGTGCCTTGACGATGTCGCGCGGAGTCGGTTGATAGTCGTGGATCTCGGCGCCCGGCTTGGTGATCGATTCCACCACGGCGGCGTCACCGGCCACGTTCTGGGCGATATCCTGAATGATGGTGAAGGTGGTCACCACGCGCAGCTTTTTTTCCGCCAGCGCGTTTTGGCTGACCAAGGCGGCGCCGAGCAGCAGGCAGGCGAGCGTGAAAGGGCGTAACAATGCGGCAGAGCGGGAAGGGCGACTGCGACGAAAAGCGCAACTTCTCAATGGCATGATGACGTCTCCTGGTTCAAATGAAAATGATTATCAATATCAATTGAAGCAAAGTCAAGCGCCACTTGCCCACCGCCGGCGGGGTATTTCTCCAACTGAAAAAATAATACCGTCCGGGGAGTTATAGCATTTTATGTATCAGTATGTAACCGCTGAAGGTAGTCCTCACAGCTGCATATCGCCACCTCCGGCTGTTTTCCCAATGCCAACTGCCCGAAACCCTGCGCCAGGCGCAGCACATCCTCTTGATCCAGCACGGTTATGAACGCAAAACTGTTGCTGCCGAGCTCATGATGAACGCCACTTTCGTCTGTCACCGACGTGACAAAACCCTCGCGCGTCAATTGCCCGGTCAGCTTCGCCAGGTCGGTTAATCCCTCTTCCTGATAGCGAAAAGTCACCACAAAGCAGCTTGTTGCAGATTGACTCATAAATCACCTCTTGGTATATGGATAGCTTGAGATTAGCCCAAAAAATTACTGCAGGTGTCCTTACAAGTTGTATATGCTACGCAACTCATTGAAAGGAGTGAGGGATTCTGTGAAAACAAAAATAGGTTGCCTTACGGCAATTTTACTTTTGTCGGGGTGCGCCAAAGACCCGCAAACGGCAAGCAATATTTCAGGCAGTGGCACAACGCGCGGCGGTTGGTTAAAACCCCCTCCGCAGGCACCGGTAAACCGCACGGGCACCCCGGTTGCTTATAACGATTACATTCGTCAGGCGGCCAGCAACTATGGCGTTGACGAAACGCTGATTAAAGCGATTATTCAGGTGGAGTCCGGGTTTAACCCGAACGTGGTCAGCACCTCGAACGCAGTGGGATTGATGCAGCTTAAGGCTTCTACCGCCGGCCGCGACGCCTATCGCATGAAGGGACGAAGTGGGCAACCCAGCTCGCGTGAGCTGAAGGATCCGGCGGTCAATATTGATCTGGGAACGGCCTATATCAATATTCTTCAAAGCCAGCAGCTAGCCGGAATCAACAATCCACAGACTTTGCGTTACGCCACCATCGTTTCGTACGTGAACGGGGCGGGCGCCATGTTGCGCACCTTCTCCTCGGACAAGCGCGTGGCGGTCAATCGCATCAATCAGATGAGCCCGGATGAGTTTTATCAGCACATCCAGAAAAAGCACCCGGCACCGCAGGCGCCGCGCTATTTGTGGAAGGTGACCACCGCCTATCAGGCGATGTCGCAGTAATCCTCTCTTTTGTCGAATCGGCCGTGAACGCGGCCGATTTTGTTTTCGGCACCGTTCCAGTGCGCGACCCACCTCTCATTTTTCGTTATTTCCTCACCGCTTATCGGAAAAACCGCACAAAAAGTTAAATTTACGTTAGCAGATAAATCTTTACGTTCATTCAATAAGTTACCGGTAACATTTTTGCTTTTGTACGCATTCTGACCTTCAATAAATATACAAATAAGTAACAAATTATTTTAAAAACCCGTATCGATCGCAAGGTTGCGGTTAAATAGTTGTGACTATCTTTGGATGGAATGTGACATGTCGAATCATAAAACCAACAATTCGCGGCGCGATTTCTTGTTGAAATCGATGACCTTAATTCCTGCGGCGGTAATTGGTGGCAGCGGCGTTGGCGCGCTGACGGCACCGACACCGGCGGTCGCAGCCTCGAACACCTCAACGCAGAACGATTACCAACCGACCTTTTTCACCCCGGAAGAGTGGGCCTTCATCAAGGCCGCCGTCGCGCGCCTGATCCCGGCCGACGATCGCGGCCCCGGCGCGCTGGAAGCCGGCGTGCCGGAGTTTATTGATCGTCAGATGAACACCCCGTACGCCACCGGCTCCATCTGGTACATGCAGGGGCCGTTCAACCCCGATGTGCCGAAGGAGATGGGCTATCAGCTGCCGCTGGTGCCCAAGCAAATCTACAACCTCGGCATCGCAGACGCCGACGCCTACAGCAAGAAAACCGCCGGCAAGCCCTTCGCCGAACTGGATGGCGCGCAGCAGGACGCTCTGCTGCAAAAGTTCGAGTCCGGCGAGGCGGAGTTCCAGCAACTGCCGTCGAAACTGTTCTTCTCCTATCTGCTGCAAAACACCCGCGAAGGTTTCTTCAGCGATCCTATCCATGGCGGCAACAAAGACATGGTGGGTTGGAAGCTGATTAATTTTCCGGGCGCGCGCGCCGATTTTATGGACTGGGTTGAGCGAGGGGAGCGTTATCCCTTCCCGCCGGTCTCGATTCGTGGGGAGAGGGGCTAACCATGGCAACGGTAATGAAAAAAGTAGACGCGGTGATCGTCGGCTTCGGCTGGGTGGGCGCGATCATGGCCAAAGAGCTGACCGAGGCCGGCCTCAACGTGGTGGCGCTGGAGCGCGGCCCGATGCGCGACACCTATCCGGACGGTTCTTACCCGCAGGTGATCGACGAGCTGACCTATAACATTCGGCGCAAGCTGTTCCAGGATCTGTCGAAAAGCACCGTCACCATCCGCCACAACAGCAGCCAGACTGCGGTGCCTTACCGCCAGCTGGCGGCGTTCCTGCCGGGCACCGGCGTCGGCGGCGCCGGCCTGCACTGGTCGGGCGTGCATTTCCGCGTCGATCCGATCGAACTACGCATGCGCAGCCATTATGAAGAGCGTTACGGCAAAAACTTCATTCCGAAGGACATGACCATCCAGGACTTCGGCGTGACTTACGATGAGCTGGAGCCGTTCTTCGACAAGGCGGAGAAAGTGTTCGGCACCTCCGGCACCGCCTGGACCATCAAAGGGCAGAAAGTGGCGCAGAAGGGCGGTAACCGCTTTGCGCCGGATCGCTCCGACGACTTCCCGCTGCCGGCGCAGAAAAATACCTACTCCGCTCAGCTGTTCGAGAAAGCGGCGCTGGAGGTGGGTTACCACCCTTACAACCTGCCGTCCGCCAACACCTCGGATTCTTACACCAACCCGTACGGCGCGCAGATGGGCCCGTGCAACTTCTGCGGTTTCTGCAGCGGCTACGCCTGCTACATGTATTCCAAGGCCTCGCCGAACGTCAACATCTTGCCGGCGCTGCGCATGGAGAAACGCTTCGAGCTGCGCACCAACGCCAACGTGCTGAAGGTCAACCTGACCGACGACAAATCCCGCGCCACCGGCGTGAACTACGTCGATGCGCAGGGCCGCGAGATTGAACAGCCGGCCGATCTGGTGATCCTGGGCGCGTTCCAGTTCCACAACGTGCACCTGATGCTGCTGTCCGGCATCGGCAAGCCTTACGATCCGGTAACCGGCGAAGGGGTGGTCGGGCGCAACTTCGCCTACCAGAACATGACCACCATCAAGGCGTTCTTCGATAAAGACGTGTTCACCAACCCGTTCATCGGCGCCGGCGGCAACGGCGTGGGCGTGGACGACTTCAACGCCGACAACTTCGATCACGCCAAAGAAGGCTTCGTCGGCGGTTCGCCATTCTGGGTCAACCAGGCGGGCACCAAGCCGATCTCCGGCCTGCCGACCCCGCCGGGCACCCCGGCCTGGGGCAGCAAGTGGAAAGCGGCGGTGGCGGATGCCTACACCCATCACGTCTCGATGGACGCCCACGGCGCGCACCAGTCGTACCGCAACAACTATCTGGATCTCGATCCCAACTACAAGAACGTGTTCGGCCAGCCGTTGCTGCGCATGACGTTCGACTGGCAGGAAAACGACATCAAGATGGCGCAGTTCATGTACGACAAGATGGCACCGATCGCCAAGGCGATGAACCCGAAACTGATCGCCGGCAGCCCGAAAAACGCCAACAGCCACTTCGATACCACCAGCTACCAGACTACCCACATGAACGGCGGTGCGGTGATGGGGGAAGATCCTAAGACCAGCGCGGTCAACCGCTATCTGCAGAGCTGGGACGTGCACAACGTGTTCTCGATCGGCGCATCGGCCTTCCCGCAAGGGCTGGGCTACAACCCGACCGGCACCGTGGCGGCGCTGGCTTACTGGTCTGCCCGCGCCATTCGCGAGCAGTATCTGAAAAACCCAGGCCCATTGGTGCAGGCATAAGGACGGCGAACGATGAAAGCATTTGTACCGGCACTGGTTCTCAGTGCAGTGAGTTTTTCCGTTTGGGCGCAGGACGCCACCGTCAGCAGCGAGCTGATCAAGCGCGGCGAGTACCTGGCGCGCGCCGGTGACTGCGTGGCCTGTCATACCGATGGCAAGAACGGCAAAACCTTCGCCGGCGGCCTGGCGATGGAGACGCCGATCGGCACCATCTACTCGACCAACATCACGCCGGACAAGAAAACCGGCATCGGCGATTACAGCTTCGAGGATTTCGACAACGCGGTGCGTAAGGGCGTAGCCAAAAACGGCAGTACCCTGTACCCGGCGATGCCGTACCCGTCGTTCGCGCTGGTGAAAGAGGACGACATGCGCGCCATGTATGCCTATTTCATGCACGGCGTGCAGCCGGTGGAACAGGCCAACAAGGACTCCGACATCCCGTGGCCGCTGTCGATGCGCTGGCCGCTGAGCATCTGGCGCGGCATGTTTGCGCCGTCGCCGGCGGACTTCGTTGCCGACGCCAAGGCCGATCCGGTGATTGAACGCGGACGCTACCTGGTGGAAGGCCTGGGCCACTGCGGTGCCTGCCATACCCCGCGCAGCATCACCATGCAGGAAAAAGCGTTGAGCAACAGCGAAAGCGACGACTACCTGTCCGGCAGCAACGCGCCGATCGACGGGTGGGTGGCTTCCAGCCTGCGCGGCGACCGCAAGGATGGCCTGGGCAGCTGGAGCGAAGCCGAGCTGACCGAGTTCCTGAAAACCGGCCGTAACGACAAGGCGATCGTGTTCGGCGGCATGAGCGACGTTGTGGAGCACAGCCTGCAATACCTGAGCGACGACGATCTGACCGCCATCGCGCGCTACCTGAAATCGCTGCCGCCGAAAGACGGCAAGCAGCAGGCGGCGCCGGTCGAAGACAGCGTGGCCAAGGATCTGTGGCGCGGCGACGACAGCAAGCCCGGCGCGGCGCTGTATGTCGATAACTGCGCGGCCTGCCACCGCACCGACGGCGTGGGCTACAAGCGCGCCTTCCCGTCGCTGAAGGGCAATCCGGTGGTGCAGACCGAGGACGCGACTTCGCTGATCCACATCGTGCTGACCGGCAACACTACGCCGGCGGTGCAGGGGGCGGTATCCAACATCACCATGCCGCCGTTTGGCTGGCGTCTGAACGATCAGCAGGTGGCGGACGTGGTGAACTTCATCCGCTCGAGCTGGGGCAACAGCGCCAAACCGGTGAGCGCTTCCGACGTGGCCGACGTGCGCAAAGACCGCTCGATGATCCGCGACGAGAAGGAGATGGGCAGCGCCGAGGTGCCGGACCATCCGGACGCCAAGAAATAAACCGCTTAAGGGCTCCGCAAGGGGCCCTTAGTTTTTACTGAGTGCGCCGTTTTTTTCAGCACAATGTGTTCGCAAATTGTTCATTCAGCCGATAAAACATAGACCCGCAGCGGATTTTTCATTATCCTTTGCCGTCCTTTCATCAGGCGTAAGTATGAAATATCGCTTTAATTCACTGATTATTATTAAAAAACTCGCGGAGAAGGATATCCCGTTAGGCGCAATCGTTGTCGCCGCAGATTAAGGTAGACTGTCTCATGAGTACGATTTCTCCCGATTCAGGCACGCTGACGGCCGCTCAGCCTGCCAAATGGAACAAAACCGACACCGTCTGGATGTTCGGTCTCTATGCGACTGCGGTGGGCGCCGGTACGTTGTTCTTGCCGATCAACGCCGGCCTGAACGGCCCGCTGGTGTTGCTGTTGATGGCGCTGTTCGCTTTCCCGCTGACCTATTTGCCGCACCGCGCGCTCAGCCGCTTCGTGCTTTCCGGCTCCAGCCGCGACGGCAACATTCACGATGTGGTGGTGGAACACTTCGGCGTGCTGGCCGGCAAAATCATCATGATGCTGTATCTGATGGCGTTCTTCCCGATCGTGCTGGTGTACAGCATTTCGATCACCAACGCGCTGGACAGCTTCCTGATCCATCAGTTCCACGTGGCCCCGCTGCCGCGCATCTGGCTGAGCCTGGCGGTGGTGGTGGTGCTCAATCTGGTGCTGCTGCGCGGCAAAGACAGCATCGTGGCGGCGATGGGCATGCTGGTGTTCCCACTGCTGGTGTTCCTGATGGGCATTTCGCTCTATCTGATGCCGAGCTGGAATACCGCCAACTTCGTTCACGGCCTGGCCGCCACCCGCTTCGACACGCCGGGGTTGTGGCATTCGCTGTGGCTGGCCGTGCCGGTGATGGTGTTCTCCTTCAGCCATGCGCCGATCATCTCTTCCTTCGCCTCGACCCAGAAGAGCCTGTACGGCGACAAGGCGGAACGCCGCTGCGCGCGCATCATGCGCTATAGCTATGTGCTGATCTGCGTTACCGTGCTGTTCTTCGTGTTCAGCTGCGTGTTGAGCCTGTCTCATGAAGACATGCTGCAGGCGAAAGAGCAGAACATCACGGTGCTGACTACGCTGGCTAACAAGTTCTCCAACCCGCTGATCGCCTACCTTGGCCCGGTGATGGCGATGCTGGCGATGGCCAAATCCTATCTCGGCACCTCGCTGGGGGTGACGGAAGGGGCGACCAGCCTGATCGACGGCGTCACGCGCGCGGTCGGCAAGCCGCTCAGCTCGCGCATGACGCACCGCATCTCGGCGGCGTCGCTGTTCCTGCTCACCTGGGCGGCGACGGTGTGGAACCCCAGCGCGCTGCATATCATCGAAACCATCAGCGGCCCGCTGATTGCCGCCATCCTGTTCATTCTGCCGATGTACGCCGTGCGTGCGGTGCCGGCCATGCGCCAGTACCGCGCGGCGAGCAACGTATTCGTGCTGGTGATGGGGCTGATTGCGCTGTCGGCGCTGATCTACGGCCTGATGTGATCCCCTGGGCGCGCCGCTTCCGGCGCGCCTCTTATCCTTCCTTTACACATCCCTTTGCAATTAATCGCCGACATGCCGGGCGTTATCTTTGATAATGCAAGCCATTCTCATTAGTATTTTCTGAATGTATTCATGACTAAGGAGTCTTTCGTGCACCGTCGAATCACTTTGCCGGCGCTGGTTTGCGCCGCCTTGCTCGCTTCTCCGGCGATGGCCACCACTTATCCGCTGACGCTGACCGACACGTCCGGCCAGACGATCACCCTCCAGCAAGAGCCGAAACGCATCGTGGTGCAGGACGGGCGCGACATTCTCACGCTGGCGCTGCTCGATCGCGCCAATCCGTTCGGCCGGCTGGTGGCCTGGAATAACCTGCTGAAGAAAAGCGATGCGGCGACCTGGGATATCTTGCAGAGCAAATGGCCGGGGGCGAAAAACATCATCGATATGGGATTCAGCGATAAGGGTGAAGTGAACCTGGAGAGCGTGATCGCCAAGCGGCCCGATCTGATGATCGCCCAGCTGCGCTCCAAGCCTTCGCTGAGCCAAACCGGCGTGCTGGATAAGCTGAAGGCGCTGAACGTGCCGGTGCTGTTCATCGATACCATGCTCAAGCCGGTGGAAAACACGCCGAAAAGCGTGACGCTGCTGGGGGAAACCCTCAACCGCGAAAGCGAAGCCAAGCAATATACCGATTATTATCAGCAGCATTATCAGGCCATTCTGGCCAAAACGCAGGCGGTGGAACCCAAACCGCGGGTGTTTTTCGAGGCCAAAGCTGGCCTGAATGGGCTGGAGTCCTGCTGCTTCACCCATGCGCACGTCGGCTGGGGGGCGTTGGTCGAGGCGGTCGGCGCGCGCAACATCGGTTCTGCGCTGCTGCCGGGCGCGACCGGCGACGTGGCGCTGGAAAAAGTGATCAGCATGAAACCGGATGCTTACATCGTTTCCGGCTCGCAGTGGGCCAGCAAGACCAACGCCGCGGTGCCGTTCGGCTATGGCGTGACGCAGCAGCAGGTGGATGAGGCCTTCAACCGCATGAAGCAGCGCCCGGGGTTCTCGCCGGTGTCAGCGGTGAAGGAAGGGCGGTTCTACGGCATCTACCATAACTTCTACAACCACCCGTACAACATCGTGGGGCTGGAGTATCTGGCGAAGTTTATCTATCCGGCGCAGTTCCCGGATTTGGATCCGGCCAAGACCTACAGCGAGATCCTCAGTCGCTTTACCGAAGTGCCGGAAGGCAAGGGCATTTTGGGCGCGCAGGCGCCGGCGGGGAAATAACGGCAACGGGCGCGACGATTGCGCCCGTTTTGTGTGATCAGGCGGCCGGCGTATAGGTGGAGATGATCTCCAGCACGCCGTTGATAATGAACTGTACCCCCATGCACACCAGCAGGAAGCCCATCAGGCGCGAGATCGCCTCGATGCCGCTTTTCCCCACCAGGCGCATGATGGCGCCGGAGCTGAGCAGGCAGCCCCACAGGATCACCGCGACCGTCAGGAAGATGGCGACCGGCGCCACGGCCAGCACCCGGGGTTCAAAACCCAGCGTGTTCGCTTTGACGCTCGACGCCGAGCTGATGATCATCGCGATGGTGCCCGGCCCGGCGGTGCTCGGCATGGCCAACGGCACGAAGGCGATGTTGGCCGATGTCTTGTGGCGCAGCTCGTGCGACTTGCTCTCCACCTCCGGCGCCTCATCGGCGCTTTGTTGCGGGAACAGCATGCGGAAACCGATGAAGGCGACGATCAGACCGCCGGCGATGCGCAGGCCGGGGATCGAAATACCGAAAGTGTTCATCACCACCTGTCCGGCGTAAAACGCCACCGTCATGATGCAGAACACATAAACCGAGGCCATCAGCGACTGCTGATTGCGC
Source organism: Serratia sp. CY71090 (assembly GCF_052166845.1). Lineage (NCBI taxonomy): Bacteria > Pseudomonadati > Pseudomonadota > Gammaproteobacteria > Enterobacterales > Yersiniaceae > Serratia > Serratia sp. CY71090. The sequence continues at coordinate 18,918 of NZ_JBJNOA010000016.1, forward strand.
TCTTCGCGCGTCATATTGCCGGACAAGCCGAGCAGCAACGCCACCGTGGTCAGCGGGTTGGCCAGCGGCAACAGCAGCACCAAACCCAGTCCGATGGCCTGGAATAACTGCAAAATACCCGTCATAAAGTAGACTCCCTGTGCAACGTTCAGGCCGCCAGGCGGCGGCCTACGAGCTAAACAGCCTAGCCTGCCGCGTGCCTGGCGGCAATGGGGATAGCTCGTAACGTTAATTAACCGTCGGCCGGCGTTTCATCATTGCCGTTGCACTCGCCGGCGAGTTCAGGTTCATCCTCACATCCCAACGGGGCGTCGTTGACCGCAATCGCCCGCGGCGCCGAACGCGCACCAAAATGCATCAGCCCCTATAACGTCGTTAATACCTCGCACCCCATGATGAGCGCAGGCTGAAAAACGAGCGGCGCTCAGAAAAAAAACGCACAATTTTTGTGTTTTATGGCCTTTTTCGCCGCAATTGGCCGGTAAAGGCCGACGTTCAGCATCAATTGCTACACCCCGCAGGCTCAGCTGCCTACCATAGGCGCGCTTTAAAACGATAATGAGATTGATTATGCAAGACGAGTTGAAACTTTTACTGGGGAAAATCAGCGCATTCGCGCTTTCCGCCGCCTTCATGGCGGCATTGGTCGGTCTGGTGTTTATCGATGTGCACTGGTTGCATAACTTCGTGCATGAAACCTCGCTGACCGAAGCGGCGCAGGAACTGTTGCTGCTCGCCATCGCCGGCGGTTTTTTCGCCGCGGCCTGGCGGCAGGCGGAACGCCGCTCCGCCTGGATGCTGGTCGGCGGCTTCTTTCTCTGCATGCTGATCCGCGAGATGGACTTCGCTTTCGATGCGCTGTGGCACGGCGCCTGGGTGTGGTTCGCGCTGGCGGTCACCTTGGTCTGTCTGTGCCATGCCGCCAGGCACATTGCGGCGACGGTGCGCGGCCTGGCCGATTTCGTGACGCATCCCGGCTACGGCATGATGTGCGCGGGCCTGCTGTGCATTCTGGTGTTTTCACGCCTGTTCGGCATGAGCGCGCTGTGGCAAACGCTGATGCTGGACGGTTACAACCGGGTGGTGAAAAACATGGTGGAAGAGGGCTGCGAACTGCTGGGCTACGGCCTGTGCCTGCTGGCCACCCTCAGCTACATGAAGACCGTTTTTGCGCCGAATGAGGCGGAAGTGTGAGGGCGGCGGCGCTTTATTTATCCGGAACAATTTTAGTGATACTATTCGCTTAGCCGAATGCGGCTGAGAAGGTATGCGTTCCATTCTGTATACCCAGTGAGGTTTCAATCTGGCAATTGTGGGCGAGATCTGAAACCTGGCTGACCAAACCCAAAATCCAATTTTCGTACTGCATGTGATCTGTCGTGTGGGTCACCACTGTAGATAAGGAATTATTAATGCCTGTTATTACTCTTCCTGACGGTAGTCAGCGTCATTTCGACCACCCCGTTTCCCCGATGGATGTCGCGCGCGATATCGGCCCTGGCCTGGCGAAAGCCTGTATCGCCGGTCGCGTCAATGGCGAACTGGTTGATGCCAGCGATCTGATCGAATCGGATGCGCAGCTGGCCATCATCACCATCAAAGACGAAGACGGTCTGGAAATCATGCGCCACTCCTGCGCGCACCTGCTGGGTCATGCGATCAAGCAGCTGTGGCCGGATACCAAAATGGCGATCGGTCCTGTTATCGACAACGGTTTCTATTATGACGTGGATATCGACCGCACCCTGACGCAGGAAGACCTGGATCTGCTGGAAAAGCGGATGCACGAGTTGGCCGATAAGGATTACGACGTCATCAAGAAGAAGGTCAGCTGGCAAGAAGCCCGCGACACCTTCGCTGAGCGCGGCGAAATCTATAAAGTGGCGATCCTGGATGAGAACATCAGCCATGACGATCGTCCTGGCCTGTATCACCACGAAGAATACATCGACATGTGCCGCGGCCCGCACGTGCCGAACATGCGTTTCTGCCACCATTTCAAGCTGCAGAAAACCTCCGGCGCTTACTGGCGCGGTGACAGCAAAAACAAAATGCTGCAGCGTATCTACGGTACCGCCTGGGCAGACAAGAAGCAGCTGAACGCCTACCTGCAACGCCTGGAAGAGGCGGCCAAACGCGATCACCGCAAGATCGGCAAACAGCTCGACCTGTATCACATGCAGGAAGAAGCGCCGGGCATGGTGTTCTGGCACAACGACGGTTGGACTATCTTCCGCGAGCTGGAAGCCTTCGTGCGCATGAAGCTCAAAGAGTACCAGTACCAGGAAGTGAAAGGTCCGTTCATGATGGACCGCGTGCTGTGGGAAAAAACCGGCCACTGGGAAAACTACAAAGACGCCATGTTCACCACCGCGTCGGAGAACCGTGAATACTGCATCAAGCCGATGAACTGCCCGGGGCACGTGCAGATCTTCAACCAGGGCCTGAAGTCGTACCGCGATTTGCCGCTGCGCATGGGGGAATTCGGCAGCTGCCACCGCAACGAGCCGTCGGGCTCCCTGCACGGCCTTATGCGCGTGCGCGGCTTCACGCAGGATGACGCCCACATCTTCTGTACCGAAGAGCAGGTGCGCGCCGAAGTGAACGAATGCATTCGCATGGTCTATGACGTGTACGGCACTTTCGGTTTCGACAAGATCGCCGTCAAGCTGTCGACTCGCCCGGAAAAGCGCATCGGCACCGACGACATGTGGACCCGTGCGGAAGAAGACCTGGCCGCCGCGCTGACCGAGAACGGCATTCCGTTCGAGTACCAGCCGGGCGAGGGCGCCTTCTACGGACCGAAAATTGAATTTACCCTGCATGATTGTTTGGATCGCGCATGGCAATGTGGTACCGTGCAGCTCGATTTCTTCTTGCCGGGCCGTTTGGGCGCTTCGTATGTTGGCGAAAACAACGATCGCGTCGTGCCGGTAATGATTCACCGCGCCATTTTGGGCTCCATGGAACGCTTCATCGGTATCCTTACCGAAGAATACGCCGGGTTCTACCCGACCTGGATCGCTCCGGTGCAGGTGGTGGTGATGAATATCACCGACAGCCAGTCTGATTACGTCCAGCAATTGACCAAAAAACTGCAGGATGCAGGTATTCGCGTGAAAGCGGACTTGAGAAATGAGAAGATTGGCTTTAAAATTCGCGAACATACTTTACGTCGAGTCCCTTACATGTTGGTGTGCGGCGACAAAGAGGTCGAAGCCGGCAAAGTTGCCGTTCGTACCCGCCGTGGCAAAGACTTGGGAAGCCTGGACGTAAACGAAGTCGTAGACAAGCTGCTGAAAGAGATTCGCAGCCGTAGTCTTCATCAACTGGAGGAATAAAGTATTAAAGGCGGAAAACGAGTTCAACCGGCGCGTCCTAATCGCATTAACAGAGAAATTCGCGCGCAAGAAGTTCGCCTAACCGGCGTCGATGGCGAGCAGATTGGTATTGTCAGTCTGAATGAAGCTCTTGAAAAAGCTGAGGAAGCGGGCGTTGATTTAGTAGAAATCAGCCCAAATGCCGAACCGCCAGTTTGCCGAATCATGGATTACGGCAAATTCCTCTACGAGAAGAGCAAGTCGACGAAAGAACAGAAGAAGAAGCAAAAAGTTATTCAGGTCAAGGAAATCAAATTCCGTCCTGGCACCGATGATGGCGACTATCAGGTCAAACTACGCAACCTGATTCGCTTTCTGGAAGATGGCGATAAAGCCAAAATCACCCTGCGTTTCCGTGGGCGTGAGATGGCGCACCAGCAGATCGGTATGGAAGTGCTTAACCGCGTCCGTAAAGACCTGTGTGAAGATATGGATCTGGCAGTGGTCGAATCCTTCCCTACGAAGATCGAAGGCCGCCAGATGATTATGGTGCTCGCTCCTAAGAAGAAACAGTAAGGCTTACAAGTAATGGAACCCGCGCGGCGCTTGCGCTGTGTGGGTTTTATTCGCCCAACTGATTCGTTGTTTAACAATGCGAAGTGGATTTAATTAAAATGCCAAAGATTAAAACTGTACGTGGTGCAGCCAAGCGCTTCAAAAAAACCGGCAGCGGTGGTTTTAAGCGTAAACATGCCAACCTGCGTCATATTCTGACCAAAAAAGCAACCAAGCGTAAACGTCACCTGCGTCCGAAAGGCATGGTGTCTAAAAACGATCTGGTCCTGGTTACCGCGTGCCTGCCGTACGCATAAGCCATTTTTTTTGAATTTAGAATAAGACTTTAGGAGAGAGCATATGGCTCGCGTAAAACGTGGTGTAATTGCACGCGCACGTCACAAGAAAATCATGAAGCAGGCGAAAGGTTACTACGGTGCCCGTTCGCGCGTATATCGTGTTGCCTTCCAGGCAGTAATCAAAGCAGGTCAGTATGCTTACCGTGACCGTCGTCAACGTAAGCGTCAGTTCCGTCAGCTGTGGATTGCACGTATCAACGCAGCTGCTCGTCAGAACGGTCTGTCTTACAGCAAGTTCATCAACGGCTTGAAAAAAGCCTCGATCGAAATTGACCGTAAGATCCTGGCTGACATCGCAGTCTTCGACAAAGTGGCCTTCGGCGCACTGGTTGAGAAAGCGAAAGCAGCTCTGGCGTAAGTCAGTTGAAGAGGGAGCTTGCTCCCTCTTTTAATCTTTGTTTTCAGCGACAAATATTGACTTTTATTGCCCGCCGCTATATCACTGGTGGACAATTATCGACAAGGTACCGCAATCATGCACGCAGCTATTTTTCGTTTCTTTTTTTACTTTAGCGCCTGATTTCAGGAGGCTTTGCGCGTAAGAAAAGAAACGAAAAGTAGCGCCTAAGCCTCCCTCGTGGAGGCTTTTTTGTTTTTGGCCATCGCCTTGCCTTGCACATTGTTGTGGCGAGGGCGGCAGACACTCAGTCGGCCCTGTGCCGCGCAGGTGAGTCGCTTGGCCGACAACGCATTGAAAAGTCTTTGAAGATTGCTCAAAGGCGTGTTCGAATAATAGATAACAATTACTTAGGGCCATCCCGGCCAGAGGAAGAGGAAAGCAATGCCACATCTCGCAGAGCTGGTTGCCAATGCCAAGGCAGCCGTAGAAGATGCCCAGGATGTTGCCGCGTTAGATTTGGTACGCGTCGAATATTTTGGCAAGAAAGGTCATTTCACCTTGCAGATGCAGTCTCTGCGTGACGTACCGGCGGAAGACCGTCCGGCGGCCGGCGCGGTGATCAACCAGGCCAAGCAAGAGGTGCAGGACGCCCTGAACGCGCGTAAGAACGCGCTGGAAAGCGCCGCGCTGAACGCGCGCCTGGCGGCTGAAACCATCGACGTTTCCCTGCCGGGCCGTCGCATGGAGAACGGCGGCCTGCATCCGGTGACCCGCACCATCGACCGTATCGAAACCTTCTTCGGCGAGTTGGGCTTTTCCGTTGCCACCGGCCCGGAGATTGAAGACGATTACCATAACTTCGACGCGCTGAACATTCCAGGGCATCACCCGGCGCGCGCCGACCACGATACCTTCTGGTTCGACGCCACACGCCTGCTGCGCACCCAGACTTCCGGCGTGCAGATCCGCACCATGAAGAACCAACAGCCGCCGATCCGTATCATTGCGCCGGGCCGCGTTTACCGTAACGACTACGATCAGACTCACACCCCGATGTTCCACCAGATGGAAGGGCTGATCGTCGATAAAGACATCAGCTTCACCAACCTGAAGGGCACGCTGCACGATTTCCTGAACAACTTCTTTGAAGAAGACCTGCAGGTTCGTTTCCGTCCGTCCTACTTCCCATTCACCGAGCCGTCCGCTGAAGTGGACGTGATGGGCAAGAACGGCAAGTGGCTGGAAGTGCTGGGCTGCGGCATGGTACATCCGAACGTGCTGCGCAACGTCGGCATCGATCCGGAAGTTTACTCCGGCTTCGCCTTTGGCATGGGCATGGAGCGCCTGACGATGCTGCGTTACGGCGTCACCGACCTGCGCGCATTCTTCGAAAACGATCTGCGTTTCCTCAAACAGTTTAAGTAAGGCGGGAATATCACATGAAATTCAGTGAACTCTGGTTGCGCGAGTGGGTAAACCCGGCCATCAGCAGCGAAGCATTATCCGATCAAATCACCATGGCCGGCCTGGAAGTGGACGGCGTGGATCCGGTTGCCGGCGCGTTTAACGGCGTTGTGGTGGGGGAAGTGGTCGAGTGCGGTCAGCACCCGAACGCCGACAAACTGCGCGTCACTAAAGTTAACGTGGGCGGCGATCGTTTGCTCGACATCGTCTGCGGCGCGCCGAACTGCCGTACCGGCCTGAAAGTGGCGGTCGCCACCGTGGGCGCGGTGCTGCCGGGCGATTTCAAAATCAAAGCCGCCAAGCTGCGCGGCGAGCCTTCGGAAGGCATGCTGTGCTCGTTCTCCGAGCTGGGCATTTCCGACGATCATGACGGTATCATCGAGTTGCCGCTGGATGCGCCGATCGGCACCGACATCCGTGACTACCTGAAACTGAATGACAACACCATCGAGATCAGCGTTACCCCGAACCGCGCCGACTGCCTGGGTATCATCGGCGTCGCGCGCGACGTGGGCGTACTGAACCAGGTGGCGCTGACCGAGCCGGATATGAGCCCGGTGGCTGCCACCATCGACGCCACGCTGCCGATCCGCGTTGACGCGCCGCAGGCCTGCCCGCGTTATCTGGGCCGTGTGGTGAAAGGCATCGACGTCAAGGCGCCAAGCCCGCTGTGGATGCGTGAAAAGCTGCGTCGCTGCGGCATCCGCTCCATCGATGCGGTGGTTGACGTCACCAACTATGTGCTGCTGGAGCTTGGCCAGCCGATGCACGCTTTCGATCTGAGCCGCATCGACGGCGGCATCGTGGTGCGCATGGCGGAAGAAGGCGAAACACTGAGGCTGCTGGACGGCAGTGAAGCCAAACTGAACGCCGACACCTTAGTGATCGCCGATCATCAAAAAGCGTTGGCGATGGGGGGCATCTTCGGCGGCGAGCATTCTGGCGTCAACGGGGAAACTCAGGACGTGCTGCTGGAATGCGCCTTCTTCAGCCCGCTGTCGATCACCGGCCGCGCGCGTCGTCACGGCCTGCACACCGATGCTTCTCACCGCTATGAGCGCGGTGTCGATCCGGCGCTGCAGTACAAAGCGATGGAACGCGCCACGCGCCTGCTGCTCGATATTTGCGGCGGTCAGGCCGGCCCAATTATCGACGTGACCCACGAGAACGAACTGCCGAAGCGCGCCACCATCACGCTGCGCCGCGAGAAACTGGATCGCCTGATCGGCCACGTGGTGCCAAGCGAGCAGGTCAGTGACATTCTGCGCCGCCTGGGTTGCCAGGTGACCGAGCAGGGCGACAGCTGGCAAGCGGTCGCGCCAAGCTGGCGTTTCGATATGGAGATCGAAGAGGATCTGGTGGAAGAAGTGGCGCGCGTTTACGGCTACGACAACATCCCGGATGTGCCGGTGCGCGCCGATCTGGTGATGACCCAGCATCGCGAAGCCGATCTGACGCTGAAGCGCGTGAAGACCATGCTGGTCGATCACGGTTATCAGGAAGCGATCACCTACAGCTTCGTCGATCCGAAGGTGCAGGCGCTGCTGCACCCGAATGAAGAAGCGCTGATCCTGCCAAGCCCGATTTCGGTAGAAATGTCGGCGATGCGCCTGTCGCTGTGGACCGGCCTGCTGTCTGCGGTGGTGTATAACCAGAACCGCCAGCAGACGCGTCTGCGCCTGTTCGAAAGCGGCCTGCGCTTTGTGCCTGATAGTGCGGCAGATCTGGGTATCCGTCAGGATGTCATGCTGGCGGGCGTGATCGCCGGCCATACGCACGATGAACATTGGGATCTGGCGCGCAAGCCCGTCGACTTCTATGATTTAAAAGGGGATCTGGAGTCCGTCCTCGAGCTGACCGGTAAATTATCCGAAATTCAGTTCCGGGCGGAAGCCAATCCGGCCCTGCATCCAGGGCAAAGTGCGGCGATTTATTTGCACGGCGAACGCGTAGGTTTCATCGGTGTGGTTCACCCGGAACTTGAACGTAAACTGGATCTTAACGGCCGCACCGTGGTGTTTGAACTGGAGTGGAACAAGCTTGCGAGCCGCGCCGTGCCTCAGGCGCGGGAGATTTCGCGCTTCCCGGCAAACCGCCGTGATATCGCCATTGTGGTGGCTGAAAACGTCCCCGCAGAAGATATTTTGGCCGAGTGTAAGAAAGTTGGCGCAAATCAGGTAGTTGGCGTAAACTTGTTTGACGTGTACCGTGGCAAGGGCGTGGCAGAAGGTGACAAGAGCCTGGCTATCAGTCTGGTATTGCAGGATACCGCTCGTACACTGGAAGAAGAGGAGATAGCCGCTACCGTTGCAAAATGCGTAGAGGCTCTAAAACAGCGATTCCAAGCATCCTTGAGGGATTGAACCTATGGCGCTTACTAAAGCTGAAATGTCAGAACACCTGTTTGAGAAGCTTGGGCTTAGCAAACGGGACGCCAAAGACCTGGTGGAACTGTTCTTTGAAGAGGTCCGTCGGGCTCTTGAGAATGGCGAACAGGTAAAACTGTCGGGTTTTGGCAACTTTGATCTGCGTGACAAGAACCAACGTCCGGGGCGTAACCCGAAGACCGGCGAAGACATTCCGATTACGGCGCGCCGTGTGGTGACCTTCCGTCCGGGGCAGAAGCTGAAAAGCCGGGTAGAAAACGCCAGCCCGAAAGGGTGAGTGACGTGACATCAAAAAAGGCCGCTTGCGCGGCCTTTTTCTTTTCTGAGACAAAATTCAGCCCATTCCTAATGGGCAATGCATGAATTAAGATTATTCATTAAATCACCTCGGCGAAAATTTATTTAATCTCAATTACGGAGTATTCTTATATCTTATTTTATGTGGTGAGCAGCCATATTTGTTGTTTCAATAACGGCCGTAATAATGGCCAGGGCCATCGCCGCGGTGGCCACCGCCCCCGTGCGGGCCCCAGCAGCAGGCGCTCAGGGTTGAGGCCAGGGCTACAACGGTCAGCAGCATACCGATACGTTTAATCATCTTATAATCCTCCGGTGGAAATCCATTTAACTATAATTGCCGCGCCGCTTGAGAGACGTCAGTTATTCGTTAAATCTTGTCAGTGGTTATGATAATTAAAGGTGGCTGCAAACAGTGTAGGGATTGTGTAAGGCCGTCGAAAACAATCTGAAAATAGGCATCGGTGAGATAGTCGTTAAATAAGCACGCTGATATAACCACTGCAGCAAGAAAATAGAGTGAGAAGGTGAAATGAAAAAGATCCTGTTGCTGGTGTGTTTCCCGCTGTTGCTGCCGCTGGCGGCGAAGGCCGATGTCTCCGTCGATATCAACGTGCCGGGCGTTTCTCTGCATCTGGGGGATCAGGACCGTCGCGGCTACTACTGGGATGGCTACGACTGGCGTCCACCGCAGTGGTGGCATGCGCACCAGGGTCGCGGCCTGGGTGAGCGCAATGCGCGCGGTATGTACTGGGACGGCGGACGCTGGCAACCTTCGCCGCCGCGTGGCTATGAGCATCGTGGGCCGGAACGCAGCGGCAATCCATTCCACGGCGATCGCGATAGTGGCGACCACGACCGCCGTCATGACGATCGCGGTGACCATGACCGCCGCGATGGCGGCCGCGGCCAACCTTATCCACCGGGCAACTCCGGCTCGCATCGTTAATCCCTGAGTTTATCGGCGGCTGGTTTTGCCATCATTGTTGCGATGACGGGCAAGGCCAGCTGCTGCTTTCCTGAGCCACTATCCACGCAAGACTTCCCCTTGCGGCGTTAACCCCCTAATATTCGACTCAAACGTCAATTATCCGGCCACGACAGCGGCCGGCAGGGAACCGCCGCGCATGCCAACCAGCCGTACCTTCACCTTACTGTTGCAACATCAACGCTACCGCGATAAACGCCAGCTCAGTCTGTTGGCGCTGGGCGTGGCGGTGGCGTTGCTGGTCAGCCTTTGCGCCGGCGACCAATGGATATGGCCGTCAGAGTGGTTCAGCGATCGAGCGCAACTGTTTGTTTGGCAACTGCGTTTGCCGCGCGCGCTGGCGGTGATGCTGGTCGGCGCCGCCTTGGCGGTGGCGGGCGCGGTGATGCAGGCGCTGTTTGAAAATCCTCTGGCGGAGCCCGGTCTGCTGGGCGTCGCTAACGGCGCCGGCGTAGCGCTGGTGCTGACGGTGTTGTTGGGGCACGGTTTGTTGCCGGTGGCGCTGATGAGCGCCGCCGCGATAGCCGGTGCGCTGGCGATGACCTTCTTGCTGCTGGGCTTCGCTCGCCGGCGACGTCTGACCAATGCACGGCTGTTGCTGGTCGGCGTGGCGCTGGGCATCGTGTGCAGCGCGCTGATGACCTGGGCGGTCTATTTCAGCACCAGCCTCGATCTGCGGCAGCTGATGTACTGGATGATGGGCGGTTTCGGCGGCGTTGACTGGCGCCAAAAGTGGCTGGTGCTGGCGCTGCTGCCGGTGTTGCTGTGGCTGTGTGGCCAGGGCCGAGCGCTCAACCTGATGGCGCTGGGCGAGGTGCAGGCGCGCCAGCTCGGGCTGTCGCTGCATGTGTGGCGTAACCTGCTGGTGCTGGCGATCGGCTGGCTGGTTGGCGTCAGCGTGGCGCTAGCCGGGGTGATCGGCTTCGTTGGGCTGGTGATCCCGCATATTTTGCGGCTCACCGGCCTGACAGACCAGCGCTATCTGCTGCCGGCCTGCGCGCTGGCGGGGGCCGGGGTGTTGCTGGTGGCCGATGTGATCGCCCGCGTTGCGCTGCTGGCGGCCGAGCTGCCGATCGGCGTGGTGACAGCCACGCTGGGGGCGCCGCTATTTATCTGGTTACTGACCCGGACAAAAGGCGTAAGGTAGTTTTCTTCATTCACCTGCCATTAAAAAACCAAAGGATGACAACCGATGAACAAGCCAATCGACAACCTGCCGTTACAAACCATCGAAAATCAGACGACCACGCTGGGTGCCTATCAGGGCAAGGTGCTGCTGGTGGTCAACGTGGCCTCGGAGTGCGGCCTGACCAAGCAGTACGAAGGGCTGGAAGCGCTGTACGAAACCTATCGCGATCGGGGGCTGGAAGTCCTGGGGTTCCCGTCCAATGAATTCCTGGGCCAGGAGCCGGGCAGCAACGAAGAGATCCTGGCGTTTTGCCGCGGCACCTTCGGCGTGCAATTCCCAATGTTTGCCAAGATTGAGGTGAACGGCGAACACCGTCATCCGCTGTACCAAGCGTTGATTGCCGCACAGCCGGAGGCCGTCGCGCCGGAAGGCAGCGAGTTCCTGGCGCGGATGGCCAGCAAAGGGCGTGCGCCGAAGCATCCCGGCGATATTCTGTGGAACTTCGAGAAATTCCTTATCGCGCGCGACGGCACGGTGATCCAGCGCTTCTCGCCTGACACCACACCTGAGGATCCGGCGCTGGTGGCGGCGGTGAAACAAGCGCTGGCAGGATAATACGGATGCTGCAACTCGTTGAGGTTGGGGTGGCGGGGCGCCTGGCGCCTTTTTCGGCACAGATTGACGGCGGGTTGCAGGTTCACCTGATCGGCCCAAATGGCGCAGGGAAGAGTACCCTGCTGGCGCGGGTGGCGGGCATGCTGCCGGGGCGGGGCGAAGTCTGCCTGGACGGACGCGCGCTCTCCGATTATCCGGGGAGCGAGCTGGCGCGCCGACGCGGTTATCTCAGCCAGCAACAGCCGCCGGTGTCGCTGATGCCGGTGTTTCAGTATTTGGCGTTGCACCGGCCTGCCGGCGCGGCGCAAACCGAGGTGGAACACACCATCCTCTATCTGTGCCAGCGGTTGAAGCTGGTGGATAAACTGTCACGCATGCTGACACAGCTTTCCGGTGGAGAATGGCAACGGGTGCGGCTGGCGGCGGTATTGCTGCAGGTGTGGCCCAGCGTTAACCCGCACAGCCGATTGTTGTTGCTGGATGAACCAACCAATAGCCTGGATGTGGCGCAAAAGGTCGCGCTGGATCGCCTGCTGCGCGAATTTTGCCAAAGTGGGCGCAGCGCGCTGGTGTGCGCGCACGATCTGAATCATACCCTGCAGCAGGCCGATCGGGTTTGGTTGCTGCACGCTGGGCAGTTGGTCGCGCAGGGCATCACCCGTGAGGTGATGGCGCCCGCACTGTTGTCGCAGATCTATGAAGTGGATTTCCACCTGCAATGGGTGGGGAGCCAGCGTTGGATCATGACCCGCACGGCTTAATTCGCCCTGGGGTATAAATATAAACGAAAACTAAACGTAGTGAATATAAATAGCCGGGTAGTCATCGGCTATTATTGTGCTGCCTCTCATTTTCTTGTGAGTTTTCTTGAAAAACGTCAATGACGTGCTACGCTTGATTCGGCAAAAATAAAATAATTAAATAATTATTAATAAATATAATTACCTGATTTACATAATAAATTTAAATTAATGATGACAGCGCCTATCCATCAGTTCTCTTACTGATGACAAGCCTCGTCTTAAGGTTTAGTTAAGCTTGCACCCTTACATTGGCAGTTAATCCACGGAAACGATTCTTCTCTGGCGTTTAATATTCGTTAAACGAAAGGGATTTACAGTGTCATCAAAAGCAGTTCGATACGTTTGGGGTTAACTATGGATCAATTTTTGCCTTTCTCTCGTCCGGCCATCGGCGACGAAGAAATCGCCGCGGTAGAGAAAGTGTTGCGTTCCGGCTGGATCACTACCGGGCCGCAAAACCAGCAACTGGAAAATGACTTCTGTTCCACTTTCGGCTGTAAGTACGCCATCGCCGTCAGTTCCGCCACGGCGGGTATGCACATCACGCTGATGGCGCTGGGCATCGGGCCCGGCGACGAAGTCATCACCCCTTCGCAAACCTGGGTTTCTACCCTCAACATGATCGAACTGCTGGGCGCTACGCCGGTGATGATCGACGTTGACCGTGAGACCTTGATGGTCAGCGCCGCCGATGTCGAGGCTGCCATCACCCCCAAAACCAAAGCGATTGTTCCGGTGCATTATGCCGGTGCTCCCCTGCAGATGGATGCGCTGCGCGCCGTGGCCGAACGCCACCGCTTACCGCTGATCGAAGACGCTGCCCACGCGGTCGGCACGCGCTACAACGGCGAATGGGTCGGCGCACGCGGCACGGCGATTTTCTCTTTCCATGCGATTAAAAACGTGACCTGCGCCGAAGGCGGTCTGATCGCCACCGATGACGATGCGTTGGCGGATCGCCTGCGTTGTCTGAAGTTCCATGGTCTGGCCGTCGATGCCTTCGATCGCCAGCAGCTAGGCCGCAAACCGCAGGCCGAAGTGGTGGAGCCGGGTTACAAGTACAACCTGTCCGACATTCACGCGGCGATCGCCGTGGTGCAGCTGTCGCGCTTCGCTGAGCTGAACGCACGGCGTAAGGCGCTGGCACAGCGCTACCTGAGCGCGTTGGAAGGCTCGCCGTTCCAACCGTTGGGCGTGCCGGATTATCCGCATGACCACGCCTGGCACCTGTTCATGGTCCGCGTCGATCCGGCGCGTTGCGGCATCGATCGCGACCAGCTGATGGAGCGCCTGAAAGAGGTTGGCGTCGGCACCGGGCTGCATTTCCGCGCCGCGCACACCCAGAAATTCTACCGTGAGCGTTATCCACAGCTTTCTTTGCCGAATACCGAATGGAACTCGGCGCGGCTGTGCACCTTACCGCTATTCCCTGACATGACCGACGCCGACGTGGATCGCGTGGTCAATGCCTTGTCTTCTGTTGTGGAGTCTTTACGTGTCTCGCGTTGAACCGATTAAAAAAGTGTCGGTAGTCATTCCGGTATACAACGAGCAGGAAAGCCTGCCGGCGTTGCTGGAGCGTACTACTGCCGCCTGTAAGCAGTTATCTCAACCTTATGAAATCATCCTTGTCGACGATGGCAGCAGCGACAACTCCGCTGACATGCTGACCGCGGCGGCGGAAAAGCCGGACAGCCACGTGATCGCCGTTTTGCTGAACCGCAACTACGGCCAGCACTCGGCGATCATGGCCGGTTTCAACCAGGTGACCGGCGATCTGGTGATTACGCTGGACGCCGATCTGCAGAACCCGCCGGAGGAGATCCCTCGTTTGGTCAGCGTGGCGGAAGAGGGCTATGACGTGGTGGGCACCGTGCGCGCCAACCGTCAGGACTCCTGGTTCCGCAAAAGCGCCTCGCGCGTGATCAACATGATGATTCAACGCGCCACCGGCAAGTCGATGGGGGACTACGGCTGCATGCTGCGCGCCTACCGTCGTCATATCGTTGAGGCGATGCTGCACTGTCATGAGCGCAGCACCTTTATCCCGATTCTGGCGAACACCTTCGCCCGCCGTACCACCGAGATCGACGTGCGCCACGCTGAGCGCGAGTTTGGCGACTCCAAGTACAGCCTGATGAAGCTGATCAACCTGATGTATGACCTGATCACCTGCCTGACCACTACGCCGCTGCGTTTGCTCAGCGTGGTCGGCAGCGTCGTGGCGCTGTCCGGGTTTGTGCTGGCGCTGGTGCTGATTGCGCTGCGTCTGCTGCTCGGCCCTGAATGGGCCGCCGGCGGCGTGTTCACCCTTTTCGCCGTCCTGTTCACCTTTATCGGCGCCCAGTTTGTCGGCATGGGGCTGTTGGGTGAATACATCGGCCGTATCTATACCGACGTGCGTGCGCGTCCTCGCTATTTTGTTCAGAAAGTGGTCGGTGCACAGCATGACCACAATACTCAGGAAGAAGAATGATGAAAGCTATTGTATTTGCTTACCATGATATTGGCTGCGCAGGTCTGAAAGCGCTGACTGAGGCGGGTTATGACGTGCAGGCCGTGTTCACGCACACCGACGACCCTGGTGAGAACAACTTCTTCTCCTCTGTGGCCCGTTTGGGCGCCGAATTGGATCTGCCGGTCTATGCGCCGGAAGACGTAAATCACCCGCTGTGGGTTGACCGCATTCGCGCACTGCAGCCGGACGTGATCTTCTCGTTCTATTACCGCCACATGCTGAGCGACGAGATCTTGTCGCTGGCGCCGCAGGGCAGTTTCAACCTGCACGGCTCGTTGCTGCCGCGTTACCGCGGCCGCGCGCCGGTGAACTGGGCGCTGGTGAATGGCGAAACC
The DNA here is from genome assembly GCF_052166845.1 of Serratia sp. CY71090. NCBI lineage: Bacteria > Pseudomonadati > Pseudomonadota > Gammaproteobacteria > Enterobacterales > Yersiniaceae > Serratia > Serratia sp. CY71090. The sequence continues at coordinate 34,028 of NZ_JBJNOA010000016.1, forward strand.
GAAACCGGCGCCACGCTGCACAAAATGGTGAAACGCCCGGACGCCGGTGACATCGTCGGTCAGCAGAAAGTGACCATCGCAGACAACGACACTGCGCTGACGCTGCACAAAAAAGTGCTGGAAGCCGCGCAGATCGTGTTGAAAGAGCAGCTGCCGAAGCTGAAGAACGGCACCGCCACCTTCACCAAGCAGGATGAGTCTCAGGCCAGCTACTTCGGTCGCCGCACCCCGGCGGACGGTGAGATCCTGTGGCACAAATCCGCCAAAGAGATCAACAACCTGGTGCGCGCCGTCACCGAGCCGTACCCGGGTGCCTTCAGCTACCTCGGTCAGCGCAAGCTGATCGTCTGGCGCTCTCGCGTGCTGGACACCCAACACGATAAACAGCCGGGCACCGTGCTGAGCACCTCGCCGCTGGTCATCGCCTGTGGCGAAGGTGCGCTGGAGATCGTCGCCGGTCAGAACGACAGCGGTCTGTATGTGCAGGGCAGCCGCCTGGCGCAGGAAATGGGTATCGTCACCGACGTGCGTTTGGCCGCCAAGCCGAATGCCGTAATGAAACGCCGCACCCGCGTGCTGATCCTCGGGGTTAACGGCTTCATCGGCAACCACCTGACTGAGCGCCTGCTGCGCGATGACCGCTACGACATCTACGGTCTGGATATCGGTTCCGACGCCATCAGCCGCTTCCTCGACAACCCGCGTTTCCACTTTGTGGAAGGCGACATCAGCATCCACTCCGAGTGGATCGAGTATCACATCAAGAAATGCGACGTGGTGCTGCCGCTGGTGGCGATCGCGACGCCGATCGAATACACCCGTAACCCGCTGCGCGTGTTCGAGCTGGACTTCGAAGAGAATCTGAAGATCGTTCGCGACTGCGTGAAATACAACAAGCGCATCATCTTCCCGTCCACCTCAGAAGTGTATGGCATGTGCGACGATAAAGAGTTCGACGAAGACCATTCGCGTCTGATCGTCGGGCCAATCAACAAGCAGCGCTGGATCTATTCGGTCTCCAAACAGCTGCTGGATCGGGTGATCTGGGCTTACGGCGCCAAAGAAGGCCTGAAGTTCACGCTGTTCCGTCCGTTCAACTGGATGGGGCCGCGCCTGGATAACCTGGACGCTGCGCGCATCGGCTCTTCCCGCGCCATCACCCAGTTGATCCTCAACCTGGTGGAAGGTTCGCCGATCAAACTGATGGACGGCGGCGCGCAGAAACGTTGCTTCACCGACATCAACGACGGCATCGAAGCGCTGTTCCGCATCATCGAGAACCGCGACGGCCTGTGCGACGGCCAGATCGTCAACATCGGCAACCCGACCAACGAAGCGAGCATTCGCGAGCTGGCGGAAATGCTGCTGGAAAGCTTCAACAACCACCCGTTGCGCGATCGCTTCCCGCCGTTTGCCGGCTTCAAGGACGTAGAGAGCAGCAGCTACTACGGCAAAGGTTACCAGGACGTCGAGCACCGCACGCCGAGCATCAAAAACGCTCACCGCCTGCTGGGCTGGCAGCCGACCATCGAGATGAAGCAAACCGTCGCCGATACGCTGGACTACTTCCTGCGCACAACCGTTCAGGAAGGGAACGGTGCATGAAGAAAGTCGGTCTGCGGGTTGATGTAGATACCTTCAGCGGCACCCGTGAAGGGGTGCCGCAGTTGCTGGACCTGTTCGAAAAGTACGACATTCAGGCCAGCTTCTTCTTCAGCGTGGGACCGGACAACATGGGGCGCCATCTTTGGCGCCTTTTGCGTCCGAAATTTCTGTGGAAAATGCTGCGTTCGAACGCCGCCTCGCTGTACGGCCTGGATATTCTGCTGGCCGGCACCGCCTGGCCGGGGCGCAATATTTCGCGCGCGTTGGGGCCGCTGATGAAGCGCACCGCCGAAGCCGGCCATGAAGTCGGGCTGCACGCCTGGGATCACCAGGGCTGGCAGGCCAAGGTCGGCAAGTGGAGCGAGGCGCAATTGACCGAGCAGGTGCAATTGGGCGTCGACGCCCTGAGCGCCTGCATCGGCCAGCCGGTGAAATGCTCCGCCGTGGCGGGCTGGCGCGCCGATACGCGCGTGCTGGAGGTCAAGCAGCGCTTCGGCTTCCATTACAACAGCGATTGCCGCGGCACTCATCCGTTCCGTCCGGTGCTGAGCGACGGGCGTCACGGTACGGTGCAGATCCCGGTGACGTTGCCGACCTTCGATGAAGTGATTGGCAGCGAAGTCAGTATGGCCGACTTCAACGACTATATTCTGCGCGCCATCGAGAACGATCGCGGCGTGCCGGTGTACACCATTCACACCGAAGTGGAAGGCATGTCGCAGACGGCGATGTTCGAACAGTTATTGCAACGCGCACAGCGGCAGGGCATCGAATTCTGTCCGCTGAGCGCGCTGTTACCGCAAGATTTGGCGTCACTGCCGTTGGGCCGCATCAAGCGCGCTCCTTTCCCCGGCCGCGAAGGTTGGCTGGGTTGTCAAACCGATGTGAAGGACGTTACATGAAGGCGCTAAAAGGATCCTGGGCCATTCTGCTGGCCGTTTTTTTTGCTCTGGTTTACCTGATCCCGCTTAATGGCCGCCTGCTGTGGCAGCCGGACGAGACGCGTTATGCCGAGATCAGCCGTGAAATGCTGCAGCGCGGCGATTGGGTGGTGCCGCATCTGCTGGGGCTGCGCTATTTCGAGAAGCCGGTAGCGGGTTACTGGTTCAATAACATCAGCCAATGGCTGTTCGGCGAAAACAACTTTGCGGTGCGCTTCGGCTCGGTGTTCAGCACCGGCATGACCGCCTTGCTGGTGTTCGCGCTGGCGATGCTGATGTGGCGCAATGCGCGCCGCGCCAGCCTGGCGGCGCTGATGTTCCTGTCGATGGTGCTGGTGTTCAGCATCGGCACTTACAGCGTGTTGGATCCGATGATTTCGCTGTGGCTGGCGGCGGCGATGGTCAGCTATTACCTGACGCTGAAGGCCTCTTCGGTCAAGGGTAAGCTGGGCGCCTACGCCTTGTTGGGCCTGGCCTGCGGCATGGGCTTTATGACCAAGGGCTTCCTGGCGCTGGCGGTGCCGGTGATCGCGGTGATCCCGATCGTCATTCAGCAACGCCGCATCAAGGATCTGCTGTGCTATGGCCCGGTGGCGATCGTGACCGCTACGCTGCTCAGCCTGCCGTGGGCGCTGGCGATCGCGCAACGCGAACCCGATTTCTGGAATTATTTTTTCTGGGTCGAGCATATTCAGCGTTTCGCCGAAGATAATGCTCAACACAAGGCGCCGTTCTGGTATTACCTGCCGGTTCTGCTGGCGGCGGTGCTGCCTTGGCTGGCGCTGCTGCCCGGCGCGCTGCTCAAAGGTTGGCGCGAGCGCGTACAGCGTCCGGAGCTGTTCTTCCTGCTGAGCTGGGCGCTGATGCCGCTGATCTTCTTCAGCATCGCCAAAGGCAAGCTGCCGACCTACATTCTGCCGTGCATGGCGCCGCTGGCGCTGCTGATGGCCGCTTATGCGGAAGACTATGCCGCCACGCTGCGCGCCAGGCTGTTCAAGGCCAACGCCTGGTTGAACGGCCTGTTCGGGGGGATCGGCATCGTGGCGCTGGTGGTGTTAAGCTCCGGCCTGCTGCCGAAAGCGCATCTGTTTACTCCCCAGGAGTGGCCGAAAGTGGTGCTCGGCCTGATCGCCTTCGGCGGCTGGCTGCTGTTCGCACTGGTTTCTGCGCGCGATAACGGCCGCCAATGGCGCTGGGCGGCGGCTTGCCCGGTGCTGCTGTGCCTGGTGATCGGTTACGCCATCCCGCAACAGGTGACCGATTCCAAACTGCCGCAAAACTTCGTCCGCGCCACGATGGCCGAACTGAGCGACAGCCGCTATGTGTTGAGCGACAGCGTCGGATTGGCGGCCGGCCTGGCCTGGGAGCTGAAGCGCAGCGACGTGCTGATGTACAGCCAGAAAGGCGAGGTGGCCTATGGTCTGGAGTATCCGGACGCCAAGGGGCACCTGATCAGCGATGCCGACTTCCCGCAGTGGCTGGCGCAGGCGCGCAAGCAGGGCAATGTGTCGCTGGTGTTGCAGCTGTCCCGCGGCGAAGCGCTGCCGCAGGAGCTGCCGGCCGCAGACAAGGTGGATCGTATGAACCGCCTGGTGCTGATGTGGTATAAACAGCAACCATGATCGGTTTTTTGTTGGTGATAGTGGTCAGCCTGCTCACCTGTGGTGGGCAGCTGTGCCAGAAACAGGCGGCGCACTGCTGGGAACGGGCGGACGAGGCGCGGCTGAAACAGACGCTGCGCTGGTTGGCGCTGGCGGTGTTGCTGTTGGGGCTGGGCATGGCGGTGTGGCTCAATGTGTTGCAACGCCTGCCGCTCAGCCTGGCTTACCCGATGCTCAGCCTGAACTTCGTGATGGTGACGCTGGCGGCGCGCTGGCTGTTTCATGAGCCGACAACCGTTCGCCACTGGTGCGGCGTGGCGTCGATTATGCTGGGGATCCTGCTGATGAGCGTGCATTCATGAGGGGCTATGCCTGGGGCGCCGCCAGCGTGTTGCTGGTGACGCTGGCGCAGTTGCTGATGAAGTGGGGCATGGTGCAAATCCCGCTGATGTCGTTCGCCGACGTCTCGTTGGCGCTGATCGGCGACTACTGGCTGCCGCTGCTGGCGGTGAGCGGTGGCATCTTCGGTTATGCGCTGTCGATGCTGTGTTGGTTCTTTGCGCTGCGCCATCTGCCGTTAAACCGCGCTTATCCTCTGCTGAGCGTCAGCTATGCGTTGGTTTACCTGGCGGCGGTGATCCTGCCGTGGTTTAACGAATCCGCTACGCTGCTGAAAACGTTGGGCACGCTGTTTATTCTGTTCGGCGTCTGGCTGATTAACAGCAAACCCGAGACAAAATCGCCGGAATAGCGCCAAAACCGGCGATCCCGCCATTATCTCCCTTATGGCGCTTGCCTTTTTCACCGTGCGGGAGATAAATTAACGCCAAATGGCGCTCTCCTTACGTGATGCCGGCTTTGCCTCGCAGGCGGTGTGGTGGTGTACCGGATGGCATAATGCGGCGACGTGTTCAATGAAGGGATATTATGCGGATGCGTGTGTGGTTTTTATTAGCCAGTTTGATCCTCGCCGGGTGTAGCAGCCATGCGCCGCCGCCCAGCGGCCGCCTCGCGGACTCTATCGTGGTGGTGGCCCAGCTCAACGAACAGTTGCGCCAATGGTACGGCACGCCATACCGTTACGGCGGTCTGGATCGCGGCGGCGTAGACTGTTCCGGCTTTGTTTACCGCACGTTCCGCGATCGCTTCGACATGCAACTGCCGCGTTCGACCGAAGAACAGACCTCACTGGGCACCAAGGTTTCACGCGATGAGCTGATGCCGGGCGATCTGGTGTTTTTCAAGACCGGCGGCGGTGAGAACGGCCTGCACGTCGGCATTTACGATACCAACGACCAATTTATCCACGCGTCGACCAGCCGCGGGGTGATCCGCTCCTCGCTCGATAACGTCTACTGGAAGCGGGTGTACTGGCAGGCGCGACGCATTTAGCCTTAACCCGTTGATTTGGTGTATCATGGCGGCATCTCGTGTTTTGAACGGTGCCTGCCATGAACAGCCTGCGTTTATTGATCTCCGACTCCTACGATCCCTGGTTCAACCTGGCGGTGGAAGAGTGCATCTTCCGCGAAATGACCACGCAAAAAATTCTCTTCCTGTGGCGCAATGCCGAAACGGTGGTGATTGGCCAGTCGCAGAACCCCTGGAAAGAGTGCAATACCCGGCGTATGGAGCAGGACGGCATTCGATTGGCGCGGCGCAGCAGCGGCGGCGGGGCGGTATTTCACGATCTGGGCAATACCTGCTTCACCTTTATGGCCGGCAAACCGGGCTACGACAAGAGCGTCTCGACCGACATCATTCTGCAAGCGCTGCGGCAGTTGGGCGTCACAGCCGGCGCGTCGGGGCGCAACGATCTGGTGATGGAAACCGCCGACGGGCCGCGCAAAATATCCGGCTCGGCCTATCGAGAAACGCAGGATCGCGGTTTCCACCATGGCACGCTGCTGCTGAATGCCGATCTGGAACGGCTGGCGGACTACCTGAACCCGGATCCCAAAAAGCTGCAGGCCAAGGGTATCACTTCGGTGCGTTCGCGCGTCGCCAACCTGGCGGAGTTTTTGCCGGGCATCAGCCATGAGCAGGTATGCGACGCTATCGTGCAGGCCTTCTTCGCCCACTATGGCGAAACGGCCGAGCCGGAGATCATTTCGCCGGATGTATTCCCCGATCTGCCCGATTTTGCCGCGCAGTTCGCCAAACAGAGCAGTTGGGAATGGAATTTTGGCAAGGCGCCGGCGTTCAGCCACTTGCTCAACGAACGCTTTGTCTGGGGCGGCGTAGACCTGTTCTTTGATGTGGAGAAGGGGGCGATCGTTCGCGCGCAGGTATTCACCGACAGCCTGAATCCCGCCCCGCTGCAGCGGTTGGCGGAGATGCTGGTGGGCTGCGCGTATCGAAGCGAGCCCGTTGCCGCTTGCTGTGACCGGCTGATGGCGGACTATCCTCAGCAGGCGGCCGAATTAGCCGAGCTGCGGCAATGGCTGAGCGAAACGATCCGCTAGCGCAGGCCAGGTGATGAAGGGATGAGCGTGCTCATCCCTTTTTTTATCGCTGAAATCGACGTTTTGCAGGGTGGTAGCGCAGATTTTCTGAAAATCAAGGTGGGCATTTTTTTTCGTTTTCAATGCCGCGAATAACGGGCGGAATTGATGCGTTATTAAATTTAATCAGTCGTCGTTAACGGCAGGGAAAATTGGCGTTAAGAAGGAAAGATTATTTTACTTTATTTAGGATTTTTCTTAAATAAAACAAAGGAGATAAGTCAAATTTAGCCATAAATCCATTCAACTTAAGTCAAATACCTTTTCGCATAACGCGTTTGGCGGCTACCTTGGCATAAGTCCGGCTGCTTTTCTTTGCGCCTTTTACGATTGTCGTATAGCTTTAATCTATCAATTAAATGATATTTCATGGGTATTTACATTGATATTTCCGATTAATCCCAGAGGGATTGATCGATAAAATGTATTGATATACGATGATACGCTAGCCATTCATCCTGTGGCATTAAAATGAACATCCAACTCGAAGCTGACTTTATTAGTAGCTATGTTTTTCAACCTGTTTACTCAATGGAGGGCGGGCTGTTGGCGGTGGAAATGTTGAGCCGTTTCAACAGTCTCGACGGTGATTTAGCCATGCCGGCCGAAATTGGGATTAATTTATTGGCGCCTGAACAAAGGATTGAGTTATTTAATGAGCAACTGAAACTTGCGGAGCAGCATGCGGCTTGGTTTACCGATAACAACGTACAGTTGACCATCAATATCGAAGAAACCATCGTTGAGCTTATTCTTTCCGATTCGGCGTTGTGCCAAAGGATCGGGCAATATCCTTTTATTGCATTTGAAATGAGTGAGAGTTTTCCGAATCTTTCGGCCGGTAAGAACAACCCGAGCGTGCGGCGATTAAGCGAAATGTTTACGCTGTGGCTCGATGATTTCGGTTCTGGTAAGGCCACGTTGACCGCGTTGTACGATGGTTTGTTTGACTACGTAAAGATAGACAAACGTTTTTACTGGCAGCTGTTTACCCATCAGGGGTATGACGTGGTCATTGACTCGTTGTTAAAGAATATCAACCTGTTATGTAACGGCGTGATCGTCGGAGGAATAGAGAAAAAAGAGTATTTTAATAAACTCAGATACGCCGGTGTTTTAGGCCTGCAAGGTTTTTTATGGCCCAGCGTTGGTGTGGATAATCTGCAAGCTTTGCTGACGATGCCCAGCGAGTTCAATAATTAAGAAGTGATATAAAAAACTACACCCTATGAGGTAAATAATGCGCGGGGTGAGGTTAACGTGATTCCGCCGTCGTTATTCACCTCGTTTGGGGCTGATAATCGCGTTTGTCCGCCAGCGTTAAACCGCGTTCCCACCGCCAGGCGGAAGCGCCAAACTCCCTGCATCCGTCCTGACGGCAGGCGGATGCGTTCTCCCTGCATTCCTTCGGTGTTAATCCGCCCGTTCACGCTCTACACTACGCTGAAACGGAGGGCCTATGCCGCAGTTCGATAACGCTTACTACCAACAGTTACCTGGTTTCTACACCGCTCTGAATCCGACGCCGCTCAAGGATACGCGCCTGCTGTACCATAGCGAGCCGCTGGCGCGCGAGCTGGGGCTGGATGAAAGTTGGTTTACTCAGGATAAAACCCCGATTTGGGCGGGAGAAACGCTGCTGCCGGGCATGCAGCCGCTGGCGCAGGTGTACAGTGGCCACCAGTTCGGCGTGTGGGCCGGGCAACTGGGCGATGGCCGCGGCATTTTGCTGGGCGAACAGGTCATGGCGGACGGCAGCCACCGCGACTGGCACCTGAAGGGCGCCGGGCTGACGCCGTATTCACGCATGGGTGATGGCCGCGCGGTGCTGCGTTCGGTGATCCGCGAGTTTCTGGCCTCTGAGGCGTTGCACCATCTGGGGATCCCCACCACGCGTGCGTTAACTATTGTCACCAGTCAACAACCGGTATTTCGCGAGCAGCCGGAACGCGGCGCGATGCTGCTGCGGGTGGCGGAAAGCCATGTGCGCTTCGGCCACTTCGAACACTTTTACTACCGCAAACAGCCGGAGCAGGTGCGGCAGCTGGCGGATTTTGTCATCGCCCGTCACTGGCCGCAGCTGCAGGATCAGGCCGATCGCTATCTGTTGTGGTTTACCGACGTGGTCGAACGCACGGCGCGCCTGATCGCCCATTGGCAAACCGTCGGCTTCGCCCACGGCGTGATGAATACCGACAACATGTCGATTCTCGGCATCACCATCGATTACGGCCCTTACGGCTTCCTCGATGACTACCAGCCCGGCTATATCTGTAACCATTCCGACCATCAAGGGCGTTATGCCTTTGATAATCAGCCGGCGGTGGCGCTGTGGAACCTGCATCGCCTGGCGCAAACCTTGTCTGGGCTGATGACCACTGAACAGCTGCAGCAGGCGCTGGCGGCGTATGAACCGGCGCTGATGCGCGCTTACGGTGAACAGATGCGTGCCAAACTCGGCTTCTTCACGCCGACGGCGCAGGATAATGACGTGCTCACCGGCCTGTTGAGCCTGATGGCGCAGGAAGGGCGGGACTATACCCGCACGTTCCGCCTGTTGAGCGAGACCGAACAGCAGCAGGCGCAGTCGCCGCTGCGCGACGAGTTTATTGACCGTACGGCGTTCGATGCCTGGTATCAGCAGTATCGTCAGCGTTTGCAACAGGAGCAGGTGAGCGATGCGGATCGGCAACGATCGATGAAGGCGGTGAACCCGCGCCTGATCCTGCGCAACTATCTGGCGCAGCAGGCGATTGAGGATGCGGAGAAAGACGACGTGGGCCGTTTGCGGCGGTTGCATCAGGCCCTGTTGCGGCCGTTCGACGAGGCGCCGGAGTATGACGATCTCGCCGCGCTGCCGCCGGACTGGGGCAAGCATCTGGAGATTTCCTGCTCCAGCTGAGATGAAAAAGGGCGCTTAATGGCGCCCTTGACGTTATTGACGCAGGTAGACCTGCGGCAGCGGCACTTCGGGATGATGTACTACGCCGAGATCGGCCTGATACCAGCGGGTGAGGATCTCCGTCTGCAGCACCTCCTGCGGCGTGCCGCTCGCCACCAGGCGCCCCTGATGCAACAGCAGGATCCGATCGGCGTACAGCGCGGCCAGATTAAGATCGTGCAGCACGCAGCAGACGCCCAACGGCTGTTGGCGCGTCAGCGAGCGCAGCAGGCGCAGGGTGTGCTGCTGGTGGTACAGATCCAGCGCCGAGGTCGGCTCGTCGAGAAACAGCCAGGCGGGGGACGGTTGCGGTTGCCACAGCTGCGCCAACACCCGCGCCAGCTGCACCCGCTGCTGTTCGCCGCCGGAAAGCTGACGGTAGTCGCGCTGCGCCAGCGCCAGGCAGTCGGTTTGTTCCATCACCTGCTGGATCGCCTGATGCTGGTCGCGTTTGCCGTGCGGCGCCCGCCCCATGCTGACCACTTCTTCCACGCTGAAGGAAAACGCCAGATCGCTGTACTGGCGCATCACGGCCCGGACTTTGGCCAACTGTTGCGGCGCCCAGTGTTCCAGCGGGCGGTCAAGCAGCCTGCATTCGCCGCAGTCCGGCGTCAGATAGCCGGTCAGCAAGCGCAGCAGCGTCGATTTTCCGGCGCCGTTAGGGCCGATAATCGCCACCATTTCACCGCCGGCGAGGCTGAGCGAAACGTCGTTGATCAGGCGGCGCGCACCGAGGCTGTAACGCAGCTCTCGGGCCGTCAGGCAGGCGGCGTTATCCACCGGTTCGCTCCCGCTGGCGCATCACCAGCCACAAGAAGTAAGGACCGCCGATCAGGCTGGTCATCAACCCCACCGGCATTTCGGCCGGCGCCACCAGCGTGCGCGCCAGCGTATCGCTGACCAGCAACAGGCAGGCGCCGCCCAGCGCGGAGCAGGGCAGCAGCCAGCGGTGATCGCCGCCGAGGCGCATGCGCACCAGATGGGGCACCACCAGACCGACGAAGCCGATCACGCCGCTCATCGCCACCGCCGCGCCGATCAGCAGGGCGCTCAGCAACAGCAGCTGCAGCTTGGCGCGCTGGACGTTAACCCCGAGGTAGTGGGCCTCTTCATCCCCCAGCTGCAACAGGTTCAGCCGGCGCGCCTGCAGCAGCGTCAGCAGCGCCGTAGGCAAAATCAGCGAGGCGGAAACCGCCAGCGTCGGCCACTGCGACTGGCTGAGGCTGCCCATCATCCACAGCGAGAACTGGCGCAGCTGTTGATCGCTGCTGACGTAGGAGAGCACGCCGATGGCCGCCATGCACAGGGCGTTGATGGCGATGCCCGCCAGCAGCAGTCGCGACAGATTGCCATGCCCGCTACGGCTGATGCCGTAGATCAATAACGATACCAGCAGGCTGCCGAGGAACGCCGCCAGCATATGGCCGTATAGCGCGATCGTCACCGGCAACGCCAGCGGCATCACGATGAACAGCGCGACAAACAGCGCGCCGCCGCTGCTGATGCCCAGCAGGCTAGGATCCGCCAGTGGGTTGCGGAACAGCCCCTGCATCACGGCGCCGGACACGGCCAGCGCGCAGCCGATCACCACCGCCAGCAGCACGCGCGGCAGGCGGATATTCAGCCAGATGTGCCAGGCGGCATCGCTGAAAGGTTCGTGCCACAGAGTGCGAAACGACAGCGTCAGCGCGCCCAGGTTGGCGGCGACCAGCGCCAGCAGCGTCAGCAGCACCAGCAGACCGATGATGGCCCACTGAGGCGAGGTGCGGCAGCGCATTACTTTTGCTCCGCCGCGTGGCGCAGCTTGGCCAGCGCCGCCGGCGTTTCCAGACCGAAGCCCAACAGCGCCATGTCATCGACGATCAGCACGCGACGCTGCTTTCCTGCCGGCGTCAACGCCAGGCCCGGCAGCGTCCACAGCTGCTGTTCGCCGCCGAGGGTGCGCACGCCGTCGGTGGTGACCAGCAACAGATCCGGCGCGCTGGCGATGACGCCTTCCTGCGACAGCGGGCGGTAGCGGTCAAAGCCCTGCATGGCGTTTTTCAGGCCGGCGGCGGCGATCACCGCGTCGGCGGCGGTGTGTTGCCCGGCCGCCATCGGCGTAATGCCGCCGTGGCTCATCACGAACAGCACCTTCACCGGCAGCGGAGTGGTATCGACCGCCGCCAGCTGCTGTTGATAGCGCTCGCTCAGCTGTTTGCCTTGCTCAACGCGTTGCAACGCGGCGGCGATCGCGGCGATCTTCTGCGGCACCGCCTGCAGGGTGGTGTCACCCGGCACGCTGACCACTTTGACGCCGCTGTCCGCCAGCTGTTTGAGCACCAGCGCCGGCTGTGCCAGCTCGGTCGTCAGCACCAGCGTCGGCTTCAGCGCCAGAATGCCTTCGGCGTTCAGCTGGCGCATATAGCCGACGTCCGGCAGCTTTTTCACCGCTTCCGGATGTAGGCTGGTGCTATCGCGGGCGATCACGTCGTCGCCGGCGCCGAGCGCAAAGGCGATTTCCGTCACGTCGCCGCCGATCGAGACGATGCGCTGTGCCGCCGCGGCGGTGAGCGGCAGCGCCAGCGACATCATCAACGCCAGGCGGCGGATCAAGGAAGATTTCATGCGGCGATATCCTTGGCGGCGAGCGCAGCAACCTGTTCGCGCCACTGGGTTTGCTCCGGCTGGCCTTCGGTGCGTTGGCCATACAGCTGCGCGATCTGCGTGCCGTCTGCGGCGAACAGCTCCAGGCTGGTGACGATGCCGTCCTTGGTCGGTTTGCGGGTGATCCAGCTTTCGGCGATGGCGCCTTCAATCAGATGCAGCGTGAAGCGGCGGTTGAACACGTTGATCCAGCCTTCCTGCGGCATCAAACGTTCGATCTGGCCGGTGAAGATCTGCACGCAGCCGCGGTTGCCGACGAAGATCATGATCTCGTTTTGCTGCTGCTGCGCCGCTTCCAGCAGCTGCGACAGCGCGCTGTTGTCTACCTGATAGGCCAGATCGTCGCCGACGGCGCGGAAGGCCTGTTGGCGCGTGAGCTTATTGCGGCTCAGCAGCTGGAAGAACTGGTGAACGTCGGTCATCGCGCGCCATTCAGCGTCGATTTTGGCATGATCTTGCGTCGTTTCATCCGAGGTGCTCGCCTCGGCGGGCTGCAGCGCCAGCGCCGGGTTTTCTTCGCTCAGATGGCGCTCCACCAGCGCCATCCAGGCCGGCAGATCGGTTTCTTCGGTGGTATAGACCTTGTGCAGTGCATCGCCCTGTTGGTCGAAGAACTGAATGCTGTGGCGCACGCCGCGCTTGTTGGTTTCGCTCATGGCGAAAACGCTTGTCCAGTGGTTGAGGAACAGGCGCAGATCCAGCTCGCGCGGGTTGAGGATCAGCCCGGCGTGGCCGTTGAGGTGCTGGTTGCGGTAGCGGCCCATCTGCTCATGTACCGCATAGCTGTTGCGGGTGATGGACTTGGTGACGCCCACTTGCTCGAGTTCGGTCAGCAACGTGCGGGCGTCGGCCTGCAGGCGGCGGGCGTCGTGGCCAACGCGGGCGTGCGTCAGTTCCGCTTCGCTGACGCCGAGGATCGCCGCCAGATCGCGGGCGTATTTGCCTGGGTGGTCGATTTTGGCCTGTTGGTAGCGTTCGTATAGGGTGTTGCTCATGCGGGATTCTCCTGCGCTGTAATGCGAATGGCGGACACACCGGGTGTCCGCCTGATAGTCAAATGATCACCACTGGTAGCTGACCAGCAGTTTGGCGTTGCGGCCATCCTGCGGGACGCCCTGCGGCGAGTAGTATTCTTTGTCGAAGGCGTTGCCCAACACCACGGTGGTGGTCATGCCCTGCAGACGATCGCGGCCCTTGTAGCTCAGATAGAAGTCGTTGACGCCATAGCCGCCTTGCTCCGGCGTCCCCGTTTGTACGCGAGTGGCGCGTTCCGCGAAGGTGGCGACCCAGCCGGCGGACAGACCGGTTTCGCCCAGCGGCACGTCCAGCGAACTGGTGACGGTATCCGGGCTGATGTCGGCCAGCCAATCGCCGCTTTTCGCGTTCAGCTCGCCATTGCGAGACTTGTCCTTGCCGCGTGTGCGGTTGTAGGCCAGATCCCAGTTAAACCACTTGGTCTGGTAGTTCAGCGAGGTGTCCCAACCCCAAATCTTGGCGCGAGAGATATTCGCTGAGGCGGTCTGCGTTCGAGTGACATACATGAAGATGTAGTCTTTGGCGTCGGTATCGAAGTAACTGGCCTTGAATTGCAGGCTGTCATCCGCCAGCAGCAGATCATCGAAGCGCAAGCCGAAACCGGCTTCGGTGGTGCTGGTGGTTTCCGGCCGCAGATTCGGGTTAGGCACCCAATAGTTGCCGGGGAAGTGGCGCGAATCGTTGTACATCTCGCCCATGGTTGGGGCGCGGAAGGCCTGGGAATAGGAGCCGAACAGCATCAGCCAGTCGGTCGGCGAGTAGCTCAGGGCGCCACGGGACGACCATTTGTCAGCCTTGACGTCTTCGTGGCCCTGGCTGCTGCCTTTATAATCGTCGTAGCGCGTGCCCGCCAGCACGGTGATCGGAATGTCGCGCAGCGTAATTTCATCCTGCAGCCAGCCGGAGGCGAAGTTGATCTTGGCCTGCGGGAAGCTGGTGGTGGCGCCTCCCGGCTGCTGTTTCTGTTCATAGACCTCGGAGCCGTAGGTAAGCAAGTGTGACGCAAAGCTGTCGGCGAACAGGCGCGTGCGATTTTCCAGCTTGCCGCCGTTGGTGGTCTGCTTGCGGAATTCGTCGGTCGCGCCGGCGTTGTGCGCATTGATTTTGACTTCCGAGGTGTACAGCTTGACGGTGGCGTCCAGCCAATCCTGGCCGACCGGCTTGAGCTTATAGCTCAGAGCGGCGTCGCGCTGAATGGTGGAACGGTTGGTCATCGGGTTGCCGCTTGAGCTGCCCGGCGTCTGCGGGTTTTTCGGCTCTTGGGCGTCGTTGTTGTAATAACGCAGATCGCCGCTCAGCGACTGATTGTCGTCGATCTTCCAGGTGCCTTTGGCCAGCACGTTGCTGATGGTTTCGTCGTTAGGCGCATCGAAACCGTTGCCCTGACGCAGGTTGCCGACATCGCGGGTGCCGAACGACAGCAGGCCGTCGAGGTTATCGGTCTTGCCGTAGGCGCTGGCGCCCATGCCCAAACTGTGATCGCCGGTGCCGGCGGTGCCGTAGACGCGGAACCCGCTATCGCGGCCCGGCAGCAGCAGATCGGCGGCATCGACGGTCTCGTAAGCGATAACGCCGCCCAGCGCGCCGCTGCCATACAGCAGCGCAGAAGGGCCGCGCACGATTTCAATGCGTTTGACCAGCGCCGGATCGAGGAAGGTGCCGCCGATGTGGCCGGTATCGGTCCCCTGGCGAATGCCGTCGACCAGCGTCAGCACGCCGTTCTTGCCATAGCCGCGCATCGTCACATCCTGGCCGTTGCTGCGCCCGGTGCCGTTGACGGTGATGCCCGGCACGCGCCGCAGCATATCGGCGGCGGAGGTGGCGGTCTGGCTTTCCGGCGAATTGCCTTCGATGACCGTGACCATCATCGGCGCTTCAAAGCTGCTGCGTTGGTTGCCGGTGGCGACCACGGTCATGGTCTCGTCGGCGGCTTTGGTTTTTTTAGCCGCTGCCGCGTTGGAAGGGGATGTTGTGCTGGTGTTTTGTGCCAAGGCCACCGTAGGCAGAGCGCAGGCAATCGCCAGACTCAAAGCGGAAAAACGCAGCCGGGTGGAAAATGTCAGAGGCATGGTGCAACTCTCCGTATGTAATAAAACATATCAATAGATTTGCTGGCTGCCTGGATCAAACGATCGGGGTGGCTGGCGTTTGAGGATTCTGTGGTTATTTGGTCAGGATCAATTTCCCGGCTTTGGTCTGCCGCAGTTGATAGCGCTGGCCCTGATGGGTAATGAACGCGATGCCGTCGGCGCCGAGCAGCTGTGCGCTGTCGTAGCTGGGCGGCGCGTTTGCGCTGTGCTCGTTCGGGGCCGCGGCGGCGGGGGTTGGCGTGTTGGCAGTATCCATCATCATTGTGCTTAAAAAACAGACCATTAAATGGTAATTAATATCAAACTGAGAATCATTATCATGTGAAGGAAAGGTGACATCAAGGAAAATTTTCTTACCGATGGAACCTTTTTGTCGAACGGGCATCCGGCGGCGGGCCGAGCGCACTCGGCCCGTAAAAAAGGGGCGTTATTTCAGCAGGGTTTCGATGCGGTCAAACAGGCGTTCGGGTTTGGTGATCGGCGCAAAGCGCGTCACGCGCTGGCCGTCGGCGGTGAGCAGGAACTTGGTGAAGTTCCATTTGATGCGGTGGCTGCCGAGAATGCCGGGCGCCAGGCGTTTCAGCTCATTGAACAGCGGGTGCGCGCCGGGGCCGTTAACGTCGATCTTGCTGAACAGCGGGAAACTGACGCCGTAGTTAAGGCTGCAAAAATTGGCGATCTCCAGCGGGCTGCCCGGTTCCTGAGAACCAAACTGGTTACAGGGGAAGCCGAGCACCATCAGGCCGCGCTCGCGATAGTATCGCCACAGATTTTCCAGCCCGCGGTATTGCGGGGTGAAGCCGCATTTGCTGGCGGTGTTGACCACCAGGTAAGCGCGCGCCGGGAAATCGCCCAGCGTTTTTTGCTCGCCCTGCAGCGTGACGCAGGGGATGGATAACAGAGAGTGAATCATGCCGGGGCTCCCAGTGCGTTTCGGCGGGTGCTAAAGCGTTGCAATCAGTATAGATGAGCGGGACAGAAGGGAGAAAGCCGGGGCGAGGCCCCGGCCTGTGTTGCGTCAGAAACGGCTATCGACCGCATCCGCCAGCATCGCCAGCAGCTGTTCGCTGTCGGACCAGCTCAGGCAAGGATCGGTGATCGACTGGCCATAGGTCAGCGGTTGGCCGGCGACGATCTTCTGCGTGCCTTCCACCAGGAAGCTTTCCGCCATCACGCCGGTGATGGCGGCGGAGCCGGCGCGGATCTGCTGGCAGACGTTGTCGGCCACTTCCAACTGGCGACGGTGCATTTTCTGGCAGTTGCCGTGGCTGAAGTCGATCACCAGGTGTTCAGGCAGATCGAACTCGCGCAGGCTGTCACAGGCGGCGGCGATGTCGCTGGCGTGGTAATTCGGCGTTTTGCCACCGCGCATGATGATGTGGCCATATGGGTTGCCGCTGGTCTGGTAGATGGTCATCTGGCCATGTTTGTCCGGCGACAGGAACATGTGCCCGGCGCGCGCCGCGCGAATGGCGTCGATGGCGATGCGGGTGTTGCCGTCGGTGCCGTTTTTGAAGCCGACCGGGCAGGAAAGCGCCGAGGCCATTTCACGGTGGATCTGGCTTTCGGTGGTGCGCGCGCCGATGGCGCCCCAGCTGATCAGGTCGGCGATATATTGGCCAACCACCATGTCCAGGAATTCGGTGGCGGTCGGCAGGCCGAGCTGGTTCACTTCCAGCAGCAGGCGGCGCGCCATTTCGATGCCGCGGTTCACCTGGAAGGTGCCGTCCAGCGCCGGATCGGAGATCAGGCCTTTCCAGCCGACGACGGTGCGCGGTTTTTCGAAATAGGTGCGCATCACGATCTCCAGGCGGTCCTGGTAACGTTCGCGCAGGGCGTTCAACCGGCCGGCGTAATCGACGGCGGCGTCGAGATCGTGAATGGAGCAGGGGCCGATCACCACCAGCAGGCGGCGGTCTTCGCCGGTGAGGATTTTTTCAATGCGTTTGCGTGACGCTGTCACGTTATCGGCGACGGCCGCCGAGATCGGCAGCTTGTCCGCCAACGCTTGCGGCGTGACGAGGCTGTCGATGCGCGCGGTCCGCAGTTCATCTGTTTTGTGCATGTTGTTCCCTGGAAACTGTTCTTCTCTGCGGCAGGAGTGCCGGGAAGTGATGGCGATCACAATAACGCAAAAAGCGCTGAATTCAACCGTAGAGATTGCGTTCTGTTGATCAAAGCCGCGAAAAAAAGCACAAAAAAATCAGCTGCTGCTGAAATAAACGGCAGGCGGCGGGGCACAGCGGCCCCGCGAGGAAAAGATCAAAACATGCGGCGGCTCATGCCAAGGATGTCGAGGATTTTGGTGGAGATCTCTTCGACCGAATAGTTGGTGGTATTGAGGTAGCGGATCTGATTTTTGCGGAACAGCGCTTCGACCTCGGCGATCTCCATGCGGCACTGACGCAATGAAGCGTAGCGGCTATTTTCACGCCGTTCTTCGCGGATCGCCGCCAGGCGCTCCGGATCGATGGTCAGGCCGAATAATTTATGCTGAAACGGTTTCAGCGAGGCCGGCAGGTGCAAATTGTCCATATCGTCGGCGATAAACGGGTAGTTGGCGGCGCGGATGCCGAACTGCATCGCCAGATAAAGGCTGGTGGGGGTTTTGCCGCAGCGCGACACGCCGAGCAGGATCACCTGCGCCTGATCGAGGTTGCGCAGCGAAATGCCGTCGTCATGCGCCAGGGTATAGTCGATGGCGGCAATGCGCGCGTCGTATTTGCCGAGGTTGCTGGCGGTCAGGCCGTGGGTGCGGTTCGGCACCGGCGTCGGCTCCACCTCCAGCTCACCCTGCAGCGGGCCGACCAGCGCCTGCACGATATCCTGACAGAAGCCTTGGCTCTGAACGATCACGTCGCGCACTTCCGGCGAGATGATGGAGTAAAACACCAGCGGCCGTACACCGGTTTCATTATAGATATCATCGATTTGTTGGCGAACTGCGCGTGCGCGCGCCTCGGTTTCGACAAACGGCAAGGTGTACGTGGTCGCCGTGACCGGGAACTGCGACAGCACCGCGTGCCCCAGCACTTCCGCGGTGATCGCCGTACCATCCGAAATATAAAAAACGCTTCTTTCCACCCGAGGCTCCTTACCTGAAAACGGTGTTCCTGCTGTCATCACTGCCAATATCATGAGCCGCAGACGATCCGCGGGTAAAGGGGCGAGGGAAAAAATTGTGACGGCGGGGCGGTAAAGCGTCTTGCGGCGGCGCACGAAGAAAAGCGCGCTTTGGCGGCGGTAGAAATCGCGGCGCAGCGACGCTGTTCGAGCCGAAACGTAAATTTGCCGCTATTTTCACCAAAAACGATAGCGTTTGCGTGGTCATTAAAACAGAATTTTAAAAAGAGCGTAATTTGTTGAGAACTAAGCTTTTCGTGCGATTGGGAACGGTTCCCAGGCAAATCAGCCGGTTAGGACATTCTCTTAAAAACCACTTTCTTCAGTGGGTTGATCGATTCACCTTTCCATTTTCCCCGGATCAGTGTGCTAGTCTGATTCGGCTCCGTGTTAGCGGTGCCGTAAAGCAAGCGAATTAAATCCGTCTTTACCCTACTGATAGCAATAAGGATTGTCTCGATGTCCAACAATGGCCCAGACTTGCGTAATGTGCTTTGGTACAACCAGCTTGGCATGCACGACGTTGACCGTGTCGGCGGCAAAAATGCCTCCCTCGGTGAAATGATCACCAATCTTTCCGATTTGGGCGTGGCCGTGCCTAACGGTTTTGCCACCACCGCACAGGCGTTTAACGATTTCCTCGAACAAAGCGGTGTTAACCAGCGCATCTATCAGTTACTGGATCAGACTGACGTTGACGACGTTGCCCAACTGGCCAAGGCCGGCGCCCAGATCCGCCAATGGGTGATCGACACGCCGTTCCACGCCGAGTTCGAGCGTGAAATTCATCAGGCTTACCAACAGCTCGCCGACGGCGAACCGGAAGCTTCCTTTGCGGTGCGCTCCTCCGCCACGGCGGAAGACATGCCGGACGCCTCCTTTGCCGGTCAGCAGGAAACCTTCCTCAACGTGCAGGGCATCGACGCCGTAATGGTGGCGATCAAGCACGTGTTCGCGTCGCTGTTCAACGATCGCGCCATCTCTTATCGCGTGCACCAGGGCTACGATCACCGCGGCGTGGCGTTGTCGGCCGGCGTACAGCGCATGGTGCGCTCGGATCTGGCCTCCTCGGGCGTCATGTTCACCATCGACACCGAGTCCGGCTTTGATCAGGTGGTCTTCATCACCTCCGCTTTCGGCTTGGGTGAAATGGTGGTGCAGGGCGCGGTGAACCCGGATGAGTTCTACGTGCACAAACCGACGCTGCAAAACGGCAAGCCGGCGATCGTGCGCCGCAACCTGGGTTCGAAAAAGATCCGCATGGTATACGCGCCGTCGCAGGATCACGGCAAGCAGGTGCGCATCGAAGACGTGCCGGAAGCGCAGCGCAGCCGTTTCTCGCTGACGGATGAAGAAGTGCAGGCGCTGGCGCAGCAGGCGATCCTGATCGAAAAACATTACGGCCGCCCGATGGATATCGAGTGGGCGAAAGACGGCCATACCGGCAAGCTGCTGATCGTGCAGGCGCGCCCGGAGACCGTACGCTCCAACGAGCAGACCATGGAACGCTACCAGCTGAACGGCACCAGCCCGGTGCTGGTGGAAGGCCGCGCCATCGGCCACCGCATCGGCGCCGGACCGGTGAAAGTGATCCACGACATCAGCGAAATGGATCGCATCCAGCCGGGCGACGTGCTGGTGACCGACATGACCGACCCGGACTGGGAGCCGATCATGAAGAAGGCCGCCGCGATCGTCACCAACCGCGGCGGGCGCACCTGTCACGCGGCGATCATCGCCCGTGAGCTGGGCATTCCGGCGGTGGTGGGCTGTGGCCACGCCACCGACGTGCTGAAAGACGGCCAGAAAGTCACCGTCTCCTGCGCGGAAGGCGACACCGGCTTCGTTTACAGCGACATGCTGGACTTCAGCGTGCAGAGCTCCGAAGTGACCGAGCTGCCGGATCTGCCGCTGAAGATCATGATGAACGTCGGCAACCCGGATCGCGCTTTCGACTTCGCGCGTTTGCCGAACGAAGGCGTGGGCCTGGCTCGGCTGGAATTTATCATCAACCGCATGATCGGCGTGCACCCGCGCGCGCTGCTGGAGTTCGACCAGCAGACGCCGGCGCTGCAAAATGAAATTCGCGCGCTGATGCAGGGTTACGATCACCCGGTCGAGTTCTACGTCGGTCGCCTGACCGAAGGCATCGCGACGCTGGGCGCCGCCTTCTGGCCGAAGCGCGTGATCGTGCGTCTGTCCGACTTCAAATCCAACGAGTACGCCAACCTGGTGGGCGGCGACAAGTATGAACCGCACGAAGAGAACCCGATGTTGGGCTTCCGCGGCGCCGGCCGTTACGTGGCCGACAGTTTCCGCGATTGCTTCGCGCTGGAGTGCGAGGCGGTGAAACGCGTGCGTAACGATATGGGGCTGACCAACGTCGAAATCATGGTGCCGTTCGTGCGCACCGTGGCGCAGGCGGAAGCGGTGGTGGCCGAGTTGGCGCGTCAGGGGCTGAAACGCGGCGAAAACGGGTTGAAAGTGATCATGATGTGCGAAATCCCGTCCAATGCGCTGTTGGCGGATCAGTTCCTCGAGCACTTCGACGGCTTCTCCATCGGCTCCAACGACATGACTCAGCTGGCGCTGGGGCTGGATCGCGATTCCGGCGTAGTGTCGGAACTGTTCGACGAGCGCAACGAGGCGGTGAAAGCGCTGTTGTCGATGGCGATTCAGGCGGCCAAGCGCCACGGCAAATACGTCGGCATCTGCGGCCAGGGCCCGTCTGACCATGAAGACTTCGCCGAGTGGCTGATGGAGCAGGGCATCGACAGCCTGTCGCTCAACCCGGACACTGTGGTGCAGACCTGGATCAATTTGTCGAAAAAGAAATAATGTCTCGGCCTCACTGAGGCATTAACGTCGGGCCGCAGTTAACGCTGCGGCCTTTTTATTTCCGAATGTAAATAACGGCGCGTAAAATAATCAATTCGACGAAAAAAGAATAAAAAAAAGCCCACCGTAGGAGATGGGCAAAGACTACACACAGCAATTCACATGTATGGCATTACATTGTT
Source organism: Serratia sp. CY71090 (assembly GCF_052166845.1). Taxonomy (NCBI): domain Bacteria; kingdom Pseudomonadati; phylum Pseudomonadota; class Gammaproteobacteria; order Enterobacterales; family Yersiniaceae; genus Serratia; species Serratia sp. CY71090. The sequence continues at coordinate 55,534 of NZ_JBJNOA010000016.1, forward strand.
CAGAAAGGTTGCTTTAAAATCAGTGATTTGAAGCAATAGATGGCCATAATACTAGATTTTTGAACGCGACTAGTCATTAAGAATCATCCTAATCGATAGCGGCATCACATTTTATTTGCGGGAGTTATCTCTTTTTTCCGTTTGCAACAAACAGGGATTTACATTGCATCTTTCATTCGCCGTACCGTAATCAATATAGGGCGGCATTATATTGGGCGGAAATATTACTCGAATGAGGTAGAAATAATGACGGGCGTGAAAAGCTCCGCCCGACGCTGCGGGCGGAAGGGGGAATTAGCGTTTTTCCAGATCGTCGATGACTTGCTCCGGCGCGGAGGTCGGCTCCGGCGCTTCATCCATCCAGGCGGTCAGCAGGCGATAAGATACCGCCAACACCACCGGGCCGATGAACAGGCCAATCATGCCGAAGGCCAGCAAACCGCCGATAACGCCGGACAGGATCAGCAGCAGCGGCAGATCGGCGCCCATGCGGATCAGCACCGGGCGCAGCACGTTATCCAGCGTGGCCACCACGCAGCTCCAGACCAGCAGCACGGTGCCCCAGGTGGTGTCGCCGTGCCAGTACAGCCAGATGATGGCCGGCACCAGCACCAACAGCGGCCCCAATTGCGCCACACAGCAGATGAAGATCAGCATCGTCAGCAGGGTGGCGGCAGGAATGCCGCTTACCGCCAGACCGATGCCGCCCAGCACCGACTGCACCAACGCCGTCACCACCACGCCCAGCGCGACGGCGCGGATCGCCTGGCCGCCCAGCAGCACCGCCGCATCGCCGCGCGCGGAACCGAGGCGCACCGCAAAGTGGCGGATACCCAGCGCCACCTGCTCACCGCGCGCATACAACAAGGCGCTGAACAGCAGCATCAGCGCGCAGTGCAGCAGCAGGCGGCCGATATGCGCCGCCTGCGCCACGAACCAGGTGGCGGTTTGGCCAAAGTACGGCTGCACCTTCGCCAGCAGCGCAGCGCCGCCGGCGTTAACCAGCGTGTGGTAGCTGGTATAGAGTTTGTCGCCGATCATCGGCACGGACTGCAGCCAGGCGAGATCGGGAATATGCAGTTTGCCCGGCGAACTGGCCCAGGCGATCAGCGGCGCGCTGTTATCCACCACGCTGCTGATCAGCAGTGAGATAGGCAGAATGAACAGCAGGATCAGCAGCAGGGTCATGACCAACACCGCCAGCGAACGGCGGCCCCACAGCAGCTTTTGCAGTTTGAGCAGCAGCGGCCAGGTGGCGATCACCACCATGCCCGCCCAGGCGAAGCCGAGAATAAACGGTTGGATCACCCAAAAACAGGCGACGATCATGATGGCGATAAACAGCACGCCGAAAATAATTCGCGGTAAGTCGTAACGCGATTGCGGGAGTGGCATCAGTGGGTTCTCATCCTGGTCAATTAAATCCCTGGCACCGGCGAATCGGGGTGCCTGTCGGTCGGTTTCTCACCGCTAGGCGGCCGCCTGTGGCGGCGCTCGCAGGGCGGTAATAATGTGAATGCCTTCACTAAACGAGTATGTTAGTTTTTAGTGTCACTAAAAAATAGGGTGGGTCTGAATTAAAGGCCCGATTCAGCGTACATCAGCGCATAAAAAATAGACGGACAGGGTCAAAAAAGCGAATGATCCCACAGATTTCTCAGGCGCCCGGCCTGGTTCAACGGGTGCTCGACTTTTTGGAAGCACTGAAGCAAAACGGATTCAACGGCGATACCGCCACCAGCTATGCCGACCGGCTGACGATGGCCACCGACAACAGTATCTATCAGCTGCTGCCCGATGCGGTGGTGTTCCCCCGTTCCACCGCCGACGTGGCGCTGATCGCCCGTCTGGCCGGAGAAGAGCGCTTCAACACGCTGACCTTCAGCCCGCGCGGCGGCGGCACCGGCACCAACGGCCAGTCGCTCAATACCGGCATCGTGGTCGATATGTCGCGCCATATGAACCGCATTCTGGAGATCAACGTCGAACAAGGCTGGGTGAAAGTCGAAGCCGGGGTGATCAAGGACCAGTTGAATCAATACCTGCGGCCGTTCGGCTACTTCTTCTCGCCGGAACTGTCCACCAGCAACCGCGCCACGCTGGGGGGAATGATCAACACCGATGCCTCCGGCCAGGGCTCGCTGGTGTACGGCAAAACCTCCGATCACGTGTTGGGCCTGCGGGCGGTGCTGCTGGGCGGTGAGATGATCGATACCCGCGCCATGCCGACGGCGCTGGCGGAAACGATTGCTCTGGAAGAGACCGCCGAAGGGCGCATCTACCGCACGGTGCTCAACCGCTGCCGCGAGCAGCGCGCGCTGATCCTGGAGAAATTCCCCAAGCTCAACCGCTTCCTCACCGGTTACGATCTGCGCCACGTGCTGAGCGACGATCTGCAAACCTTCGATTTGACGCGTATTCTGACCGGCGCCGAGGGCACGCTGGCGTTTATCACCGAGGCGCGGCTGGACATCACGCCGCTGCCGAAAGTGCGCCGCCTGGTTAACGTGAAGTACGACTCCTTCGACTCGGCGCTGCGCAATGCGCCCTTTATGGTCGAGGCCAAGGCGCTGTCGGTGGAAACCATCGATTCCAAGGTGCTGAACCTGGCGCGTGAAGACATCGTTTGGCACTCGGTGAACGAACTGATCGCCGACGTGCCGGATAAAGAGATGCTCGGGCTGAACATCGTCGAGTTCGCCGGCGACGATCGGGCGCTGATCGACGGCCAGATGGAGGCCCTGTGCCAACGGCTGGACGAATTGATCGCGCAGCGGCAGGGCGGCGTGATCGGGTACCAGATCTGCGGCGATCTGGCTGGCATCGAGCGCATTTACAACATGCGCAAGAAGGCGGTCGGGCTGCTGGGCAACGCCAAAGGGCGCGCCAAGCCGATTCCGTTCGCCGAGGACACCTGTGTGCCGCCGCAACATCTGGCGGACTATATCGTCGAATTTCGGCAACTGCTCGATGACCACAATCTGAGCTATGGCATGTTTGGCCACGTCGACGCCGGGGTGCTGCACGTGCGCCCGGCGCTCGACATGTGCGACCCGCAGCAGGAAGTGCTGATGAAGCAGATCTCCGATCGGGTGGTGGCGCTGACCGCCAAATACGGCGGCCTGCTGTGGGGGGAACACGGCAAGGGGTTCCGCGCGGAATACAGCCCTGAATTCTTCGGAGAAACGCTGTATGAAGAGCTGCGCCGCATCAAGGCGGCGTTCGATCCGGATAACCGCCTGAACCCAGGCAAGATCTGTTCGCCGCTGGCGGTGGATGCGCCGATGATGCAGGTGGATGCGGTCAAACGCGGCACCTTCGATCGCCAGATCCCGGTCGAGGTGCGCACCTCGTTCCGTGGCGCGCTGGAGTGTAACGGCAACGGTCTGTGCTTCAACTTCGACGTGCGCAGCCCGATGTGCCCGTCGATGAAGATCAGCGGCAACCGCATTCATTCGCCGAAAGGGCGGGCGACGCTGGTGCGCGAGTGGCTGCGTCTGTTGGCCGAGCAGGGGGTCGATCCGCTGGCGCTGGAGAAACAGCTGCCGCAGCAGCGCCTCAGCTTGCGCGGCCTGATCGAGAAAACCCGCAACAGCTGGCACGCCGGCAAGGGCGAGTACGACTTCTCGCACGAAGTGAAAGAGGCGATGTCCGGCTGCCTGGCCTGTAAGGCCTGTTCAACCCAGTGTCCCATCAAGATTGACGTGCCGGGATTCCGTTCGCGCTTCCTGCAGCTCTACCACACTCGCTATCTGCGCCCGGTAAGCGACTACATGGTCGCCGGCGTGGAGAGCTATACCCCGTTGATGGCCCGCGCGCCGAAGGTGTTCAACTTCTTCTTCCGCCAGCCGTGGCTGCGGGAGATGAGCCGCAACGCCATCGGCATGGTCGATCTGCCGCTGTTGTCCAGCCCGACGCTGCGTCAGCAGCTGTCCGGCCACCGCGCGACCACGCTGACGCTGGAGCAGTTGGAAGGGCTGAGCGCCGAGCAGCGCGCAGAACACGTGTTGATCGTCCAGGATCCGTTCACCAGCTATTACGACGCCAAAGTGGTGGCGGACTTTGTCCGGCTGGTGGAGAAGCTCGGCTATAAACCGGTGCTGCTGCCGTTCTCGCCGAACGGCAAGGCGCAACATGTGAAAGGTTTCCTGACGCGCTTCGCCCGCACCGCGCGCAAAACCGCCGATTTCCTCAACCGCGTGGCGCAGCTGGGCATGCCGCTGGTGGGCGTCGATCCGGCGCTGGTGCTGTGTTACCGCGACGAATACCGCGAGATCCTCGGCGCCGAGCGCGGCGATTTCCAGGTGCAGCTGGTGCATGAATGGCTGCAGCAGCGGATCGCGGATCGCGCCGAACAGCCGGCGACCGGCGAGCCGTGGTATCTGTTCGGCCACTGCACCGAAACCACCGCGCTGCCGGCCAGCGGCCAACAGTGGGCGGCGATCTTCGCCCGTTTCGGCGCCAAACTGGAGAACGTCAGCGTCGGCTGCTGCGGCATGGCGGGCACTTACGGCCATGAAGCCAGGAACCTGCAAAACTCGCTCGGCATTTATGAGCTATCATGGCATCCGACGTTACAGCGTTTGCCGCGGCAGCGCTGCCTGGCGACCGGCTATTCCTGCCGCAGCCAGGTGAAACGCATCGAGGGCAATGGCGTGCGCCACCCATTACAGGCACTTCTGGAGATGATTGAGTGAAATTGTGGAAACGTGAAACATCGCTGGAGCAGCTGAACCGCGCCGGCGACGGCTGCATGGTCAGCCATGTGGGCATCGAGTTTACCCAATTGGGCGAGGATTTCCTCGAGGCCACCATGCCGGTCGATGGCCGCACCCGGCAGCCGTTCGGGCTGTTGCACGGCGGGGCGTCGGTGGTGCTGGCGGAATCGATGGGATCGATGGCCGGCTACCTGTGCAGTGAGGGCGAGCAGAAAGTGGTGGGGCTGGAGATCAACGCCAACCACCTGCGCGCGGTGTTCGATGGCCAGGTGCGCGGGGTGTGCCGCGCACTGCACGTCGGCCGTCGCCATCAGGTGTGGCAAATCGAGATCTTCGACGCGCGCGATCGGTTGTGCTGCACCTCGCGTCTGACCACGGCGGTCATCGACTGATCCCCGCCGCTTTCCGCAGGCGAGCGGCCTGCGGAGCCTTTCGCTTTACAGCTGAAACGGCACGCGTTTGACGAAGTCCTTCTGAAACGCGTTCGCCTTCTCCCAGGTGCCTTCCATTGCATATTTTTGGCAGATCAGCGTCAGCGTATGGCGGGCGAAGTGGTAGCTTTGCACCCGAAACAGCTGGCAACGCTGTGGGTTGTTGATCTCGACGATCAGCCGGTTGTGCAGCTTGCTGAGCGCGTGCAGGTAGCTGTCGTCGTCGCCGTTCTCCAGACACAAATTGGCCATGGTAAGGCTGACGCTGTTGTACCGCTTCAGGTGGTCGATATTGCATTCCGGGCGCCGTAGCGCCGCTTCGGCCATGTAAAAGTCCACCGTGGCGTCGCGCACGCTGAATTTGTAGTCATCAATCTTGCCCAGCAACCATGCGTTGATCGAAAGAGTCATTGGCTTCGCGCTCAAATTCAAATTGAATGATAATCATTATCATATAAACTGCCGCGTTGCCGATCAATCCCCGGCGTGGCGTTTTTTCATCGCGCGGGGTGTAAAACGCCGCCGACGACCCAACTTGATGCTGAGCGACTAAACTTTAACCTGAGGGCGCGCGCTTGCGCTGCGCCACGAAATGCCGATAAACGCACATTTACGACAGACAGAATGCAGAAATAGGTATTTTCTATGAATGTTTAGATCGGCAACGTACCGCGGCGCTGTAACGCTGACGGGCCACCGGGGAGTGCGGTACGGTGATGCAGGATAAAGAACAAATTCATAGGGATAGCATGCACACCTTGCCGCCAGACGCCGCAAGCCGCCACGGATGTCCCGCTGGCTTGCCGCACGCCGCAGCGAAAAACCGCGCTCGCGGCGGATACCCCCGCAAAACAAACGGTTGAAGTGATAATCGTTATCACTAACATATAAGCAACCCAGATTGGCTGTGGCCAAACACGAGTGTGAGGTAGACCCTATGCAAACGGAAAATGTCGGCACTTTTTCTCTGGATGAAAATGTCTGGCAAGGCATTTCGCTCAGCGACAGCGCCGTACGACAAATAACCAAACTGATGCAGCAGGATCCGCAGGTGAAAGGGCTGCAGCTAGGGGTGAAACAATCCGGCTGCGCCGGCTTTGCCTATGTGCTGGATCTGACCCGCGAACCCGCCGATGACGATCTGCTGTTTGAGCGCGACGGCGCCAAACTCTATGTGCCGCTGAAGGCCATGCCGTTCATTGATGGCACCACGGTAGATTACGTCCGCGAAGGGCTGAATCAGATATTCAAATTCAACAACCCTAAAGCTCAGCATGCCTGCGGGTGCGGCGAGAGCTTTGGCGTTTGAGCGATGCAATCAACATGACACGAAGCAATGTAGAAATGCCTAATGAAGTGCAGGCTTGGGTCAGCGAAGGTCGCTACAAAGAAGGTTTCTTCACCCAGCTGGCAACCGATGAGTTGGCCAAGGGCATCAACGAAGAGGTGGTGCGCGCCATCTCGGCCAAGCGCAACGAACCCGAGTGGATGCTGGAATTCCGCCTTGAGGCTTATCGCGCCTGGCTGCAGATGGAAGAGCCGCACTGGCTGAAGGCCAATTACGAACGCCTGAACTACCAGGACTACAGTTACTATTCGGCGCCGTCCTGCGGCAGCTGCGACGATGCATGCGGTTCGCAACCCGGCGCCGAGCAGCAACCGGGCGCGGCGACGGAAAAAGATTACCTGACCAGCGAAGTGGAGCTGGCGTTCAACCAGCTCGGCGTGCCGGTGCGCGAGGGCAGCGAGGTGGCGGTGGACGCCATCTTCGACTCGGTCTCGGTCGCCACCACCTACCGTGAAAAACTGGCGGAGAGCGGGGTGATCTTCTGTTCGTTCGGCGAAGCGATCCAGGAATACCCGGATCTGGTGCGTCAATACCTGGGGCGCGTGGTGCCGTCCAACGATAACTTCTTCGCTGCGCTGAACGCCGCGGTGGCCTCCGACGGCACCTTCGTCTATGTGCCGAAAGGCGTGCGCTGCCCGATGGAGCTGTCGACCTACTTCCGCATCAACGCCGCCAAAACCGGCCAGTTCGAGCGCACCATCCTGATCGCCGACGAAGGCAGCTACGTCAGCTATATCGAAGGCTGTTCCGCCCCGGTGCGCGACAGCTACCAACTGCATGCGGCGGTGGTGGAAGTGATCCTGCATAAAGACGCCGAAGTGAAATACTCGACGGTGCAGAACTGGTTCTCCGGCGGCGAGAGCAAGGGCGGTATCCTCAACTTCGTCACCAAACGCGCGCTGTGCGAAGGCGCCGGTTCGAAAATGTCCTGGACCCAGTCGGAAACCGGCTCGGCCATCACCTGGAAATACCCGAGCGTGATTTTGCAGGGCGACAACTCGATCGGCGAATTCTTCTCGGTGGCGCTGACCAGCGGTCATCAGCAGGCGGATACCGGCACCAAGATGATCCACATCGGCAAAAACACCAGGTCGACCATCATCGCCAAAGGCATCTCCGCCGGCCACAGCGAGAACACCTATCGCGGCCTGGTGAAAATCCTGCCGGGGGCGGAAAACGCCCGTAATTTTACCCAGTGCGACTCGATGCTGATCGGGCCGGACAGCGGCGCCCACACGTTCCCTTACGTTGAAGCGCGCAACAACAGCGCTCAGCTGGAGCACGAAGCCACTACCTCGAAGATCGGCGATGACCAGCTGTTCTACTGCCTGCAGCGCGGCATCAGCGAGGATGACGCCATTTCGATGATCGTCAACGGTTTCTGCAAGGACGTTTTCTCCGAGCTGCCGCTGGAGTTCGCCGTCGAGGCGCAAAAACTCCTGGCCATCAGCCTGGAACACAGCGTGGGTTAATCGCCGCATTTTTAGCGCCGTCGGCGCTATCTGAGGACACAGCATGTTAAGCATCAAGAATTTGAAAGTCAGCGTGGAAGGCAACGAGATCCTCAAGGGATTGGATCTGGAGATCAAACCGGGCGAAGTGCACGCCATCATGGGGCCGAACGGCTCGGGCAAGAGCACGCTGTCCGCCACGCTGGCCGGGCGTGAAGAGTACGAAGTGACCGAAGGGGAAGTCACCTTCAAGGGCAAGGATCTGCTGGAGCTGGATCCGGAAGATCGCGCGGGCGAGGGCGTGTTCCTGGCCTTCCAGTACCCGGTGGAGATCCCCGGCGTCAGCAACCACTTCTTCCTGCAGACGTCGGTCAACGCGGTGCGTAAATACCGCGAGCAGGAGCCGCTGGATCGCTTTGACTTCGCCGATTTCATCGAAGAGAAAATCGCGCTGCTGGATATGCCGGCCGATCTGCTGACCCGTTCGGTCAACGTCGGCTTCTCCGGCGGTGAGAAAAAGCGCAACGACATTCTGCAGATGGCGGCGCTGGAGCCGGATCTGTGCATTCTCGATGAAACCGACTCCGGCCTGGACATCGATGCGCTCAAGATCGTCGCCAACGGCGTCAACTCGCTGCGGGACGGCAAGCGCGCCTTTATCATCGTGACCCACTATCAGCGCATTCTGGACTACATCAAACCGGATTACGTACACGTGCTGTCCCAGGGGCGCATCGTCAAATCCGGCGATTTCTCGCTGGTGAAACAGTTGGAGGAGCAGGGCTATGGCTGGCTTACCGACCAACAGTAATTCAAACGCGCTGCAGCAGCTGTATCGCCTGTTCGAAGGCCGCGGCGGCGAGCGTTCGCCGCATGCGCTGGCGCACTGGCAGCAGGCGCTGCGCCTCGGCTGGCCGACGCGCAAGCATGAAAACTGGAAATACACGCCGCTGGAGAGCCTGCTGGAGCAGCAATTCCTCGAGCCGCAGCCCGCCCCGGTGAGCGCAGAGCAGCTCGATGCGCTGGCGCTCGGCATCGATGCCTGTCGGCTGGTGTTTATCGACGGCCGCTACAGCGCCGCGCTGAGCGATGGCGACCTGGGCGACTACCAGTTCGAGTTGACCGCCTATGGCACGCCGCAGGCGTTGCCGGAGCCGATCCAGCCGGAGATTTTTCTGCACCTGACCGAAAGCCTGGCGCAGGAAACCAGCCTGATTCGCTTGGCGGCCGGCAAGATCCCTGCACGCCCGCTGTATCTGCTGCACATCAGCAGCGGACGCGGCGCAGCCGGGGAAGTGAACACCGTGCATCACCGCCATCATCTGGAGATCGGGCGCGGGGCTGAGGCGGACGTGATTGAACACTATGTCAGCCTGGGCGAGGCCGCACACTTCACCGGCGCGCGCCTGACCGCCAATGTGGCGGACAACGCCGGGCTGTTGCACTGCAAGCTGGCGTTTGAGAGCCAGCCAAGCTACCACTTTGCCCACAACGATCTGGTGATCGGCCGCGACGCGCGGGTGAAAAGCGACAGCTTCCTGCTGGGCGCCGGCCTGACGCGCCACAACACCAGCGCGCAGTTGAACGGCGAAGGCGCGAATCTGGCGATCAACAGCCTGGTGCTGCCGGTGGGCAAAGAGATTTGCGACACCCGCACCTATCTGGAGCACAACAAGGGCTATTGCGAAAGCCGCCAGCTGCATAAAACCGTGGTCAGCGATCGCGGCAAGGCGGTGTTCAACGGCATGATCAAAGTGGCTAAGCACGCGATCAAAACCGACGGCCAGATGACCAACCATAACCTGCTGTTGGGCAAGGTGGCGGAAGTGGATACCAAGCCGCAGCTGGAGATCTACGCCGATGACGTCAAGTGCAGCCACGGCGCTACCGTGGGGCGCATCGATGAAGAGCAGCTGTTCTATCTGCAGTCGCGCGGCATCGACAAGCACGCGGCGCAGCAGATGATCATCTTCGCCTTCGCCGCCGAGCTGACCGAAAGCATCGCCAACGACACCATCCGGGAACGGGTGCTGGCGCGCATCGCCCAGCGCCTGCCGGGGGAGGCTGCATGAGTTATCCGATTGAACGCGTGCGCGGCGATTTCCCGCTGTTGGCGCGTGAGGTGAACGGCCAACCGCTGGCCTATCTCGACACCGCCGCCAGCGCGCAGAAACCGCAGGCGGTGATCGACCGCGAGCTGGAGTTCTACCGCCACGGGTATGCGGCGGTGCATCGCGGTATCCACACCCTGAGCGCCGAGGCGACTCAGCAGATGGAAGCGGTGCGGGAACAGGCGGCGCGCTTTATCAATGCTGCCTCGGCGGAAGAGATGGTGTTCGTCAAGGGCACCACCGAAGGCATCAATCTGGTGGCCAACAGCTTTGGCCGCCACCAGCTGCAGCCGGGCGATGCGATTCTCATCACCGAGATGGAGCACCACGCCAACATCGTGCCGTGGCAGATGCTGGCGCAGGAGCGCGGGTTGCAGCTGCGGGTGTGGCCGCTGCAGCCGGACGGTACGCTGGATCTGGCGCGGTTGCCGGAACTGGTCGACGCGTCCTGTAAACTGCTGGCGCTGACCGAGGTCTCCAACGTGCTGGGCACCGTCAACCCGGTGCGTGAGATCATCGCCCGTGCCAGAACCCTGTCACCGGATCTGACGGTGCTGGTGGACGGCGCGCAGGCGGTGATGCACCAGCGCGTCGATGTCCAGGCGCTGGACTGCGATTTCTACGTGTTTTCCGGCCATAAGCTGTATGGCCCTTCCGGCATCGGCATGCTGTATGGCCGCCAGGCGTTGTTGCAGCAGATGCCGCCGTGGGAAGGGGGCGGCTCGATGATCCGGCAGGTCAGCCTGACGGCGGGCACCACCTTCGCCGATCCGCCGTGGCGCTTCGAGGCCGGTTCGCCGAACACCGCCGGCATCATGGGGCTGGGCGCGGCGTTTGATTACGTCGAAGCCTTGAGCCTGAATGCGATCCACAATTATGAACAGTCGCTGATGCATTACGCGCTCGAGGCGCTCAAGCAGGTGCCGACGCTGAAAATCTATGGTCCGGCGCATCGCGCCGGGGTGATCGCCTTCAATCTGGGAGAGCACCACGCCTATGACGTCGGCAGCTTCCTCGATCAGTACGGTATCGCCATTCGCACCGGCCATCACTGCGCGATGCCGCTGATGGCGTTTTATCAGGTGCCGAGCATGTGCCGCGCTTCGCTGGCGTTATATAATACCCGCGAAGAGGTGGACCGGCTGGTGGCCGGGCTGCAACGCATTCATCAGTTATTAGGTTAGGCCGGGGCGCGTCCCCGGCGGTACAAAAGGATCCCCATGGCGAATTTGCCGGACAAAGATAAATTGGTGCGTAATTTCTCCCGCTGTCTGAACTGGGAGGAAAAATACCTGTACGTGATTGAACTCGGCGCTAAATTGCCGCCGCTGGACGAGGCGGAGCGGCAGGCCGGCAACCTGATCTCCGGTTGTCAGAGCCAGGTGTGGATCGTGATGCGCCGCGATGAGCAGGGGCAGGTCGAGTTTCACGGCGACAGCGACGCGGCGATCGTCAAAGGGTTGCTGGCGGTGGTGTTCATTCTGTATCGCCAATTGACGCCGCAGCAGATCGTCGATCTTGATGTGCGGCCGTTTTTCACCGAGCTGGCGCTCAGCCAACATCTGACGCCTTCGCGCTCGCAGGGGCTGGAGGCGATGATCCGCGCCATTCGCAGTAAAGCGGCGCAGCTGGCCTGAACCATAACGCCTTCATCCTCAAGACTCATTGATACCTTTGCTTTGTCAATGAGTCTTTACAATTCACGATTTTCCTCCGGGCAACGCGCCCAATTCAGTGATATTTCAGCAGCTTAACTGTTGACGTTTCGTTGACAATCAATGACGGCGATTACGTTATAACGTGTTGATTTTTAGAGGACTTATTGCCTTTGATACCAGCGTTGCTAGTATTAATCAGGTATTGTCTGATTTACCCACCACCTGGCGCTCGTTAGCCTTGTGGGCGAACCGTCATAAAAATATAGGGATGATAATGAAACGTGCGTTGAGTTTAATGGGCATGGTCTTCGCCACCGTATTGGCCGGCACGCAGGCCGCCAGTGCGACCGAGTACCCGCTGCCGCCGCCGGACAGCCGTCTGATCGGCGAAAACACCACTTATACCGTGCCAAACGACGGCCGCCCGCTGGAAGCCATCGCCGCTGACTACAAGATCGGCCTGCTGGGCATGCTGGAAGCCAACCCCGGCACCGATCCGTTCCTGCCCAAGCCGGGTACGGTGCTGACCATTCCGACCCAAATGCTGCTGCCTGACACTAAGCGTGAAGGGATCATCGTCAACCTGGCCGAGCTGCGCCTTTATTACTACCCGAAAGGCGAGAACAAAGTGATCGTCTATCCGATCGGCATCGGCCAGACCGGGATGCACACGCCGCTGGAGGTGACCTCCATTAGCCAGAAGATCCCTAATCCGACCTGGACGCCCACCGCCAACATCCGCAAGCGCTATCAAGCCCAGGGCGTGACGCTGCCTGCGGTGGTACCGGCCGGCCCTGAGAACCCGATGGGGCTGTTCGCCCTGCGTCTGGCGATGGGGCGCGGTGAATACCTGATCCACGGCACCAACGCCAACTTCGGTATCGGCATGCGCGTCAGCTCCGGCTGCATTCGTCTGCGTCCGACGGATATCGAGGCGCTGTTCAACATGGTGCCGCGCGGTACGCGGGTGCAAGTGATCAACGATCCGGTGAAGATTTCGGTCGAGCCGGACGGCAAACGTTATGTGGAAGTGCACCAACCGCTGTCGCGGGTGGAAAGCGACGATCCACAGACCATGCCGATCGCGTTGTCTAAAGCGGAGAAAGCCTTTGCGGCCGATGGTCAGACCGATCGCGCCGTGTTCGATAGCGCGGTTGTACGCCGTTCTGGCATGCCGGTGCTGGTCAACGTAGGCGAGAGTCCGTCTGCGGTGAGTTTGACGCCTGCAGCGGCTCCTGCGGCGAATAAGAGCCCATTCAAGGCAGCGCCAATCAGTTCGGTGAACTAGGTTTGCAGGATTGAGCGGTCGAAGAGGGGTTCAGCGTGCTGAACCTCTTTTTTTTGCCTGCCGTGCAGGAAACACCCAGGGTGACGGACAGACAAAAAAAAACGGCGCACAATGTGCGCCGTTTTCAATAACCAAAGCTATCTTACTTTTTGTAAGCGTGAGCTTGGTTGTCCAGACGCTGGTTAGCGCGTGCTGCGTCGTCTTTAGCAGCTTGAACGTCAGAACGCATTGCGTTCACGTCGTTGCTCAGCTGATCAACTTTAGCGTTCAGAGTCTGAACGTCAGAAGACAGTTGATCGATTTTAGCGTTGCTAGAGCAGCCAGCCAGCAGAGTGGAACCCAGGATTACCGCGCCCAGTACCAGTTTAGTACGATTCATTATAACACCCTCTAGATTGAGTTAATCTCCATGTAGCGTTACAAGTATTACACAAACTTTTTTCGAAAGAGAATAATTTTTTAGTGTTGAGGTGCTTTATTTTGATCGTTCGCTCAAACTTGCATCTGGTTTTACAAATTAGTTAAAAAAACGAGGGAAAACAGCCGGCTTCCATGGGACTACTCCGATTCTTTATTAGCTAAATAATGAGCGGATCGCGGTTGCGTTTTGAGAAAAATAGTTTACTGCTGATAAAAAAAACGCCGCAAAGCGGCGTTTTGATCAAGACAATTATGTCACGTTTTATATTACAGCACGTGTACCGAGGCGGTGTTGGTGGTGCCGCTCGGCACCAGCGCGCCGGAAACCATCACCACGACGTCGCCTTTCTGCGCCAGGCCGCTGGCCAGGGCGGCTTCTTTACCGATGCGGTAGAAGTCGTCGGTGGAGGCGATTTCCTTGACCATCTGCGGGATGACGCCCTTGCTCAGCACCAGCTGATGCGCGGTAGTCTCATTGGTGGTCAGCGCCAGGATCACCGCGTTCGGGAAGTATTTACGCACGGATTTCGCCGACTTGCCGCCGCTGGTGGCGACCACGATCAGCGGCGCGTCCAGTTTCTCGGCGGTTTCAACCGCGCCGCGGCACACCGCTTCGGTGATGCGCAGCTTGCGACGATCGTTCAGGGTGTCGATACGGCTTGGCATCACGCGATCGGTACGCTCGCAGATGGTCGCCATGATGTTGACCGCTTCCAGCGGGTATTTGCCCTTGGCGCTCTCGCCGGACAGCATGACGGCATCGGTGCCGTCCAGGATGGCGTTGGCAACGTCGCCGGCTTCCGCACGGGTAGGGCGTGGGTTTTTGATCATGGAATCGAGCATCTGGGTGGCGGTGATGACCACTTTACGCGCGCGGTTGCATTTCTCGATCATCATCTTCTGGGCGAAGATCACTTCTTCTACCGGGATCTCGACGCCCAGATCGCCACGGGCAACCATGATGCCGTCGGACGCTTCGAGGATTTCGTCGAAGTTGTTCAGGCCTTCCTGGTTTTCAATCTTGGAGATGATCTGGATCTGCTCGCCGCCGTGGGCTTTCAGGTGCTCGCGGATCTCCAGCACGTCGGAGCGTTTACGGATGAAGGACGCCGCCACGAAGTCGACGCCTTGCTCGCAGCCGAAGATCAGGTCGCGTTTGTCTTTCTCGGCCAGCGCAGGCAGCTGGATGGACACGCCCGGCAGGTTAACGCCTTTGTTCTCGCCCAGGTCGCCGTTGTTCAGCACCTTACAGATGACTTCGTTCTCGGTCACGTTGGTGACTTCCATGCCGATCAGGCCGTCGTCAACCAGCACGGTGTTGCCGATCTTCAGATCGGCGGCGAAGCCGGCGTAGGTGACCGCCACGCGCTCGCTGTTGCCGATCACGCTCTGGTCAGTGGTGAAGGTGAAGGTTTGGCCGGCGACCAGCGAGGCGTCTTTGCCGCCTTCCAGTTTCATGGTGCGAATTTCCGGGCCTTTGGTATCCAGCAGGATGCCGGCGTTGATACCGGTTTTCGCCATCACGGCGCGCATGTTCTTGATGCGGTTGCCGTGCTCTTCATAGTCGCCGTGAGAGAAGTTGAGACGCATCACGTTCATGCCCGCATTGAGCAGGTTGGTCAGCATTTCTTCCGATTCGGTTTTTGGACCGATGGTACAAACAATTTTGGTCTTTTTCATGGCGGAGTTTTCTACAAGTTGTGATGGATAAAAAAACGAATTTGACCGGCGCGGTTTACGCCGGTAGGGAATTTGGGCCGTGCCTGGTGGTGAAAAACATAGTTAAGGATAGGTGACGACAGTTGAAGTGGGGCGGAAAAATTCAGCCCGCGCGGGGGCGCGGGGATGCTGCGCAACGGGGTAAGATCACATCGTGTTATTATTGCGTTTTCGCAGATCAAGGGCTGAAACCATTCAACTGATAGACGTTGCGCATTATAAAGGCTAAGCGGCGGGAAACAAAATAAAAAACCGCGGCGGTGCGGCGGATATGTCAAAACGAGGGCAAATGTGGCGCAAATGCAACGCGTTGCGTACAGCTTGTTGCGCAAATAACCTTGCTGCAAATGCGGCTTAGCGCGTTTGCGGGATTTCCAGCAGCACACCGGCGCTCAGGCAGAAGCAGCCGCTGGCGACGTTGGCCGGCAGGGTCAGGCTCTCGCCAGCACGTACTATCCGGGTGTCGCCGCCGAGGGTGAACTCGAATTCGCCGGATATCACCCGGGTTTGCAGCGCGTGCGCGGGCTTTTGCAGCTGGCCGAAGGCGCCGGCCTCGAAACGCACTTCCGCCGCCGGCGAACCGTCGCTCATCACGCCTTCACGGCGTGCAAGGCCATTGTCGAGCGGCAAAAAGGCGGTTTTGGCGGTGAAGGTGGTCATGTGGCGTTCCTGATGGCTGATGGCGGTAGTTCGGCGCAATCGACATGAAAAATCGAACGGTCGGGCAGAGACGATACAACGGGAAGTATAACGTGACAGGGAGAGATGAATCAGCAATATGGTGCGTCCGAGTGGACTCGAACCACCGACCCCCACCATGTCAAGGTGGTGCTCTAACCAACTGAGCTACGGACGCACTGCGCTGCTTCTGAAATTTGGTGCGTCCGAGTGGACTCGAACCACCGACCCCCACCATGTCAAGGTGGTGCTCTAACCAACTGAGCTACGGACGCACTGTACTGCTTCAGGAATTTGGTGCGTCCGAGTGGACTCGAACCACCGACCCCCACCATGTCAAGGTGGTGCTCTAACCAACTGAGCTACGGACGCATCTTTTCCTGCCTGTCATGGCTGACAGCGGGGACGAATATTAACGAGCTACCTGCGTGCTGGCAAGGGGAAAAGCGCAATTTTATTCGGTATTTCACGCGATTGCTGAGGTTGTGCGCAGTCCGGCGTTTTTTTCCGCAAACCGCAACCCGGCCGGGGAGGAAACCGGCCGGGAGCGGATTCAGCGCGTGGATCGCTGCAGGATAACGGCAGTCGGCTGTTTCTGCAGCCAGCGCATGCGCAGCGCCATCATGATGGCGGCGAAGGTCAGGCCGATGATAAAGCCGATCCAGAAACCGCTTGGCCCCATCGCCGGCACCAGCGCATCGGTTAACGCCAGCAGATAGCCGCTCGGCAGGCCCAATACCCAATAAGCGATAAAGGTGATGAAGAAGATCGCGCGGGTATCTTTATAACCGCGCAGCACGCCGCTGCCGATCACCTGGACCGAATCCGAGATCTGGTACAGCGCCGCAAGTAGCATCAACTGCGAGGCCATCGCCACCACCGCCGGGCTGTCGTTGTACAGCAGGGCGATCGGTTCGCGGAAAGTGGCGGTAAACAGCGCGGTGCAGACGGCCATGGTGATGCCGACGCCGATGGCGGAGTAAGCGGCGACGCGCGCGCCTTCGACAGAACCTTCCCCCAGACGATAACCGACGCGGATGGTGGCGCCGACGCCCAGCGACAGCGGCAGCACGAACATCAGCGCGCTGAAGTTAAGCGCGATCTGGTGGCCGGCGACCGCGACGATCCCCAGCGGCGAAACCAGCAGCGCCACCACCGCGAACAGCGTGACTTCGAAGAACAGCGCCAGCGCCACCGGCATGCCGATGCCGATCAGGCGCCTTAGCGCCGCCCAGTCCGGGCCGCCGAGATCGCCGGCCTGGCGTTTGATGTCGCGCTGCGACGGCGCGCGCTTCACGTACCAGCGCATCATCAGGAACATGATCCAGTAGACGCTGCCGGTGGCGACGCCGCAGCCGACGCCGCCGAGTTCCGGCATGCCGAACTTGCCGTAGATAAAGATGTAGTTGATCGGGATGTTCACCAGCAGGCCGAGGAAGCCGATCACCATGCCGGGTTTGGTTTTGGACAGCCCCTCGCACTGGTTGCGCATCACCTGGAAGAACAGGTAACCCGGCGCCCCCCACATGATGGCGTGCAGATAGCCGACGGCCTTATCCGCCAACTGCGGATCGATGTTGTGCATCATGTCGATGACAAACTTGCAGTTATACAGCACGACGATCAGCAGCACGGAGACGCCGGAGGCCAGCCAGAAGCCCTGACGCACCTGATGGGCGATGCGATCGCGACGGCCGGCACCGTTGAGCTGGGCGATAACCGGGGTCAGCGCCAGCAGCAGGCCGTGGCCGAACAAAATGGCCGGCAACCAGATCGAGGTGCCGACCGCCACCGCCGCCATGTCGGTGGCGCTGTAAGCGCCGGCCATGATGGTATCCACCACGCCCATGGCGGTTTGTGATATTTGCGCGATGATGACCGGGATAGCGAGAGCCAATAAACTACGCGCTTCAATTAAGTACTTCTGCACGCATACACCTTTTCTATTTATATATGTGGGAGGGAGGGCTGCCGCGAGAGGACAACAATTAAAATAGCGGAATTTTGTCAAAAAGATTGTACCTGCTCGGCGTCGTTAAGCAAACGCCGCAGATAAATAGTTATTAAATGCGCAGCCATTCTTTTTTTGCCGTCGCGGATTTGGTTTTCAGCGCCAACTGGGGCAAACTGCCGGTAGCGTTTTAACCTATTTAGCAAGAAGAGGCACATATGTTCACCGGTATCGTACAAGGCACCGCGCCGCTGGTCGCCATTGATGAGAAACCCAATTTCCGCACCCACGTGATCGAAATGCCTGACGAGCTGCTGCCGGGGCTGGAGCTGGGCGCGTCGGTGGCCCATAACGGCTGCTGCCTGACCGTCACCGCGGTGGAAGGCAACCGCGTCAGCTTCGATTTGATCAAAGAAACGTTGCGCCTGACCAACCTCGGCGATCTGGCGCTGGGCGACATCGTCAATATCGAGCGCGCGGCGAAGTTCAATGACGAAATTGGCGGCCATTTGATGTCCGGCCATATTATCTGCACGGCGGAAGTGGCCAAGATTTATACCTCGGAAAATAACCGCCAGGTATGGCTGCGCATGCCGGATGCGGAATTGATGAAATATGTGCTGCACAAAGGTTTCATCGGCATCGACGGCATTAGCCTGACCATCGGCGAAGTGGTGAATAACCGTTTCTGCGTGCACCTGATCCCGGAAACGCTGGATCGCACCACGCTGGGTAAAAAACGCCTCGGCGACAAGGTGAACATCGAGATCGATCCGCAAACGCAGGCGGTGGTGGACACCGTCGAGCGCGTGCTGGCCAATCGGGAAGCGACGTTGGCCGCGGCGATGGCGCCGGCGCACAAAGACTGACAGCGATTCTGGCGTGACCGCCGGCATCGAATCATAAGCAGAGAGGAGAAACGCGTGAAGTTTTATGGGAAAACGTTGTTGTTAACCGCGTTGCTGACGCTGAGCGCTTGCAGCAGTTCGCCTGAGCAGGGCGCGGGCGCGCAAATGGCCGATGCGGACGATACCTGCGGCGCTTCGCAGTATCAAAATTTTGTCGGCAAACCGATGACCTCGCTGGAAGGCGTGCGGATCGACGGCAAGGTGCGAGCCATTCCGTACAACTCTGCCGTCACCATGGATTTCAACCTGCGCCGTCTGAACTTCCTTGGCGACAGCGACGATAAAATTATTCGCGTTTATTGCGGTTAACCCGCAGGGTTCGAAAGAGCAAAAAAAAAGCCCCGGCGAAGATGTTGCCGGGGCTTTTTTATCGGGAAAGCGTTCAGCGGGCGACGCGAATGCCGCCTTCAACGCCTTTCGGGCTGAACACCACCTGCCATAACTGCAGATCGCGCGCCCGGAACGCGCCGGCGCAGGCGTTCAGGTAATAGCTGAACATCCGTTCGAAGCGTTCGGAATAGCGCTCGGCGAGCTGCGGCCACGCCTGTTTGAAGCGTTCGAACCAGGCCATCAGCGTGCGATCGTAGTCGGCGCCGATGTTGTGCCAGTCTTCCATCACGAAATGGCCTTCGCTGGCCTCGGCGATATGTCTCACGGAGGGCAGGCAACCGTTCGGGAAGATATATTTGTTGATCCAGGGATCGACGTTCATGTCGGTCTTGTTGGAGCCGATGGTGTGCAGCAGGAACAGGCCGTGCGGCGCCAGATTGCGCTCCACCACGTCGAAATAGGTGCGGTAGTTTTTCGGCCCGACGTGCTCGAACATGCCGACCGAGACAATGCGATCGAACTGCTGGTGCAGATCGCGGTAATCCTGCAACAGGATCTGCACATCCAGCCCGGCGCAGCGCGCCTGAGCCAGCTTCTGCTGTTCGGCGGAAATGGTCACGCCGACCACCGACACGCCGTAATTTTTCGCCGCATAGGCGGAAAGGCCGCCCCAGCCGCAGCCGATGTCCAGCAAACGCATGCCCGGCTGCAGCTGCAGTTTCTCGCAGATCATCCGCAGCTTGGCTTCCTGCGCTTCCTCCAGCGTGGTGGCGTCTTTCCAGTAGCCGCAGGAATACTGCATGTAGGGATCGAGCATCAGGGTAAACAGATCGTTGCCGAGATCGTAATGTTCTTTGCCGACGATCCAGGCGCGCTTTTTCGATTGCAGATTGGTCAGGCGCGCGGCGGCGATACGCAGGGTATCTTTCAGGTGGTGGGGGAGTTTCTTCTCCAACCCGGCGCTGACCACGCGCTGGAAGAACATATCCAGCCGCTCGCACTCCCACCAACCGTCCATATAGCTTTCGCCCAGGCCCAGTGACCCTTGCTGCAAAACGCGTTTAAAGAATTCGGGATTTTTAACCTGAATATCGAAAGGGCGCGATCCGTTGATTTCGATACCGGCCAGACCGAGCATTTCGTGCGCGATACGGTACCACTGGTTATCCTGGATGCTCAGATCTTCTATACACGATGAACTCATAGCTTCTCCATCACCTTCTTCTGACTGATGACCCGTTAGGAAACAGCTTAGACAATTTCTGCGGGTGCATACCTATACCAACGGGAAATAAGCCCGCGGCGTCTGATATCCGACTATGAACAGAGGAAATTTAAAGAAACGGCCCGACGCAAACGGCGCAGGATAAACGCCCCTTTAAAAAAAGAGTGTGACGCAAGGCGCGTACACAATAGCTGATTGAGATATAGAGATTATAAGGTGTTACTTTACAAGGTTGTTTTTGAGTATAGGCGTGCCGAGGCGTTGACTCAACTGTAAATCGCACTCGGCACGCATATTCTTTAAGTGATTATTAATCTTGGCAATTATGACGCTGAGTTAGCATGTTCCCGCTGTGCCTTTTGCTGCGCATCGGCCGCTTTTCCCCGCTGCAGGAAATAACCCAGCGCGGCCAGGACTACCGTAGATACCATCACCGTCACCGTCGCCAACAGCGGCTGGGCAATAAACGCCGACACCAGCATGCTTGCCACAAAACACAGCCCCAATTGCAGCGTATTTTGCAGCGCGGCGGCTTTGCCGCTGCTTTCCGGGAACGGCATCAGCGCATTCGCCACCATGATCGGGTAGCCGGCGCCGTTGACCAGCGCCATCGCGCAGAACGGGATCAGCAGCGTGGTGAGCGTCGGGGAGGTCAGGGTCGCCACCAGATACAGCGCCACCATGCTGACACCATAAGCTACCAGCAGCCACGGCAGCAGGGTTTTGCCATTGATGCGCTTAAGCGCGGCGCGGCAGCCGTAGCCGCCCAGCAGGAAGGCCAGCGTTTGCGGCACATAGCTCAGACCGATGTCGCTCGGGCTATAGCCCATATCGCCGAGGATGAACGGCGAACCGGTCAGCCAGGCGAAGAAACCGGCCGAGCAGGCGGCGTACATAGCGACGTTGCCGCTGAACACCGGAGATTTCAACAGTTGCCAGAAGCTGACGCCGTTTTTCGGCGCGTCGGCGGCGGGTTGCGTTTTGGCGCGCTCTTTGAGCAGTAACGTCGGCAGCAGCAGCAGCGCGGTGATCACCAACAGCGCGGCGAAGATCGCACGCCAGCTGGCGTGGTTCAGCAGCCAGGCGCCAAGCAGCGGCGCCAGCGCCGGTGACAGCGCCACCAGCGGCATGATGGTGGCGAACACGCGGTTGGCCTGGCCTTCGCGATAACGGTCGACCACCAGCGCTTGCCAGATGGCGGTGGCGGAACAGACGCCGACGGCCTGAATAAAACGCAGTATCCAGAGCTGCACGGCATTTTCTACCCACAGCATGCCCAGGCAGCCGAGCGCGAACAGCGTCAGGCCAATCAATAATACCGGTTTGCGGCCCAGCCGGTCGGAGAGCGGCCCCCACAGCAGTTGCGCGAAAGCGAAGCCGGCCAGAAAGATGCTCAGGCTGGCGCTGACCGCGCCGGCGGAAATTTGCAGTTCCTCCCGCATGGCGCCGAAGGCGGGCAGGTACATATCGGTCGCCAGATAACCCAGCATGCTCAGGCCGGCGAGGTAGAACATAAAGCCAAAAGAATTTCGCATGGTATTTCTCGTTAATATTTTAGTGTTGCAGGTTTTTAGCGCCGGCCAGTGTATCCGGCTGGATCTCTGCTTGTGAAACGGTAATATTTGCAAAGTGCTGTTAAAAAAATTGAAGGCAAAGCGATGTGGTCTGAATATTCTCTTGAAGTTGTTGACGCGGTGGCGCGCACCGGTAGTTTCAGCGCGGCGGCTCAGGAGCTGCACCGGGTGCCGTCGGCGGTGAGCTATACCGTGCGGCAACTGGAACAATGGCTGGCGGTGCCGCTGTTTGAGCGGCGTCACCGTGATGTGGAGTTGACGCCGGCCGGCGCGCTGTTTATCAAGGATGCGCGAGTTGTTATCAAAAAAATGCTCGACACCCGTCGCCACTGTCAGCAGGTGGCCAACGGGTGGCGCGGCCAGCTGAATATCGCAGTCGACATCATCGTCAAACCCCAGCGCAGCCGCCAGCTGGTGCTGGATTTCTACCGCCATTTCCCCGATGTTGAACTGATGCTGCAACCCGAAGTGTTCAACGGCGTTTGGGATGCGTTGGTGGACGGCAGGGTGGACATGGCGATCGGCGCCACGCGCGCGGTGCCGGTCGGCGGCGGCTTTGCCTTCCGCGACATGGGCTACATGAACTGGCTGTGCGTAGTCAGCCCACAGCATCCGCTGGCGCAACTGGCGGGGCCGCTGCACGACGATCAACTGCGGCCGTACCCCTCGCTCTGCCTGGAGGACACCTCGCGCAATTTGCCCAAGCGCGTCACCTGGACGCTGGATAACCAGCGGCGGCTGGTGGTGCCGGACTGGACGTCGGCGCTCGACTGTTTGTGCGCCGGACTGTGCGTCGGCATGATGCCGGCGCATCGGGCGCTGCCGCTGGTGCAGCGCGGTGAGCTGAAGGCGTTGCAGCTGCAGCAGCCGTTTCCCGCCAGCCCTTGCTGCCTGACCTGGCAGCAGGATAAACCGTCGCCGGCGATGAGTTGGCTGCTGGCGTATCTGGGCGATGGGGAGACGCTGAATCAGGAGTGGCTGAGCGAGGCGGCGCCGGAAGCCGTGCAGGCTTCCGGCTCAGGGGATTAGCGGCGGTAGTCGATGAACGGACCGTCGGCGACCGAACGGCGTTCCACCAGCTTCGGATGCACCTCGATCACCTGCGATTCTTCGCGCTTGCTGATGATGCGATCCAGCAGCATGGTGAAGGCCATTTCTCCCAGGCGCTCTTTAGGCTGGTGAATGGTGGTCAGCGCCGGGGTGAAGTAGCGGGCGTTGCGCACGTTGTCATAGCCGATCACGGAAATATCCTGCGGCACTCGCAGCCCCAGCTCATCAGCGGCGCAGATGGCGCCCATCGCCATGATGTCGCCGCCGCAAAATACCGCGGTCGGCCGCTGTTTTTGCGACAGGATTTGGTGCATCGCCTTGTAGCCGGACTCCGGCTCGAAGTCACCCTGGACGATCCACTCTTCGCGAATGTCGATATGCGCTTCCTGCAGCGCCTTCATAAAGCCCTGATGACGGCCGCCGCCGGTGTTGCGCGACAGCTGACCCGGGATGGCGCCGATATCGCGGTGACCGCGCTCGATCAGGTAACGGCCGGCCAGATAGCCGCCTTCGAACGCGTTATCGATGATGGTGTCGGTGAAGTCGCCGCGCGCGGCGCCCCAGTCCATCACCACCATCGGGATATTACGGTAGTCCTCCAGCATGCCCAGCAGTTGATCCGGGTATTCGGAACACATGACCAGCAGGCCGTCGACGCGCTTTTGCGCCAGCATCGCCAGGTAGGCGCGCTGCTTGTCCAGATTGTTGTGAGAGTTGCACAGGATCAGGGTGTAACCTTTGCTGTAGCAGCTGTTTTCCACCGCCTCGATCACTTCGGCAAAATAGGGCGCTTCGCTCGAGGTGGCCAGCAGACCGATAGACTTGGTGTGATTGACTTTCAGGCTGCGCGCCACGGCGCTCGGCGAGTAGTGCAGCTCTTTGATCGCGGCCCACACGGCCGCTTTGGTCTCTTCGGCGACGAAACGAGTCTTATTGATGACGTGCGAAACGGTGGTGGTGGAAACGCCCGCGCGTTTGGCCACATCTTTAATCGTTGCCATGTAAGGAATGACTCCTGAACTCACATGTTTACAGCATGTAAGTGTGATGTTAATCGTTTGCCTACGTAGATCCTTCTCCAGAGAAGCGAAAACTGAGTTTTTAGTGTGTTGAAGTCTTCAGCGCTTAATCAGGAGGGGCATGGATGCCGGTACGCAGTTGTGAACTGCGAATTTTGTCGCATATTGAACAAAAGTGGAAGAGGTAATCGAGATTATAAACCGGGAAATGATAACAAGATTTTATCGGCGAACTGTGGGAAAATGATTTGACGTACTAATTGTGCGCCTTTTATCCTTAGGAAAGCCCATTTTAAAGGAGTTGTCATGGATACCGATCTGAAGATGTCTCTGTTCACTACCATCGGCGCGTTGGCGATGATTATCGCTTTCAGCTTTGTCGCCGCGTTGAACTGATCTCCCGCCAGTTATAAAAAAGGCGCAGCCTGGCTGCGCCTCATCACTTAGGCAAGGCCTGCGTTTACGCCAGGTTTTCCGCCGCAAATTTCCAGTTGACCAACGCCCAGAAGTTTTCCAGGTATTTTGGACGCGCATTGCGGTAATCGATGTAATACGCGTGTTCCCACACGTCAACGGTCAGCAGCGGTTTATCTTCACCGGTCAGCGGAGTTGCCGCGTTGGAGGTGTTGACGATCGCCAGCGCGCCGTCCGGTTTTTTCACCAGCCAGGTCCAGCCGGCGCCGAAGTTTTTCACGGCGGCATCGGTGAACTGCTCTTTGAACGCAGCGAAAGAGCCGAAGGATTTGACGATCGCCGCCGCCAGTTCGCCCTGCGGTTCACCGCCGCCCTGTGGCGACAGGCAGTGCCAGTAGAAGGTGTGGTTCCACACCTGCGCGGCGTTGTTGAACACGCCGCCGTTGGAGGTCTTGATGATCTCTTCGAGCGATTTGCCCTCGAACTCGCTGCCTTTCACCAGGTTGTTCAGGTTAACCACGTAGGTATTGTGGTGTTTGCCGTAGTGGTATTCCAGGGTCTCGGCGGAGATGTGCGGCTCGAGCGCGTTTTTCTCATACGGTAATGCAGGTAATTCAAACGACATTGCTTCCTCCTTTACAGCGCCACTTTCTTCCCGCCCAGGCGGGAGCCAGATGGGCCGTTTTTTATTGTGGTCATTCAATCTTAACAATTTTCATCATAAAAAACAGGAGGAAAAGCGAGAAATGCGCGTGGGGGAGTGCGATGGGCGATAGCTTGAGCAGGCGGTTGCGACCGGGGCCGCAACCGCGCAGAACAGGGAATTAACGAATGGTTTTCGGCGTCACTACGCGGCGTGCGCCGATGTAATGGTTTTGCCAATAATCGTTGTCGAGCTGGCTGATGCGGATCTCTTCGCCGGTGCGCGGCGACTGGATGAATTTGCCGTTGCCGAGATAGACGCCGACATGGTCCGCCACGCCGCGGTTGTTGATGCGGAAGAACACCAAATCGCCGCTTTCCAGTTCGCTTTTCTTGATCGGCGCCGCGTCGCGCAGGTGATACATTTCGTTGGCGGTGCGCGGCATCTTGATTTTCACCACGTCCTTATAGGCGTAATAGATAAGGCCGCTGCAGTCGAAGCCGGTGCGCGGCGAGCTGCCGCCCCAGCGGTAAGGCTTGCCCATCTGATCCATCAGCTTGGCCATCGCGGTCTGTTTGGCATGCTGGTAACGTTTTTTGTGCGCCGGGCTGAGTTTTAACGGCTTTTCTTCACGCGCCAGTTTGGCGGTGGCCATACCGGCGTCGCGGTGGCGGCCATAGCCTTTTTTATAGCCCTTTTTCGGCGGGGTGACTTTAATCTTGGCGGTTTTTTGCGCTTTGGCCTTGGGTTTGGCGCTGACGATCTTTTTCGCGCTTTTCTCGCTTTTGGCCTTGGCGGTCTTGGTTTTTTTCTCGGGGGCCGTCACTTTGGCTTTTTTGGCGGCTTTATCCGCTTTCTTTTTTCTGCGGTCATCGGGCCGCGCTTCATTAGCATGGCTTTTACGCTGCTCGGCGGCAACGCGCGCCTGTGGCGCAGCGTGCGCCAAATTGAAGAAGAGCTGCGTAAACAGCAGCGCAAAGAGCGTAAGAATTAAACGCATGTCGACGTCACCAACCTTGGCCCCGAAACGGATATCGAAAGAGTTACAGTATTCCCGAACTTCACCATATAAAACAGCGAAGAACTCATAAATAATAATCCATATTGTGAGAAAACGTTAATGACATTTTTTTTGGTTTAAAATCAGCCCGTTGATGTATAAAAAAGCGCCAGGCGACGGTGGCGGATATAATTAAGCCGCGCCGGCATCGCGGCGCAATATATTAGTGAAATGGTCGGATTAAAAATGTTATTCTCAACGTATGTTTTGACCGGAATGACGTGGCCGGTGAAACGCGATCGGCGGCGGGCGAATATCCTTGCAAAAGATGGCGTTTTCTTGCGACTGTTCCAGCCGCTACAATAGCCCGCGTGATGCATGTTGTAGCCATGAAATGTGGCTTGAGGAAGCAATAAATGACGACGACACTTGAAAAAATTCAGCACCAGATCGCTGAAAACCCGATTCTGCTGTACATGAAAGGTTCGCCAAAGCTGCCGAGCTGCGGCTTTTCCGCGCAGGCTGTACAAGCGCTGTCCGCCTGCGGCGAGCGTTTCGCCTATGTGGACATTTTGCAGAACCCGGACATCCGCGCCGAGCTGCCAAAATACGCCAACTGGCCGACGTTCCCGCAGCTGTGGGTAGATGGTGAGCTGGTCGGCGGTTGCGATATCATCATCGAGATGTATCAGCGCGGCGAACTGCAGCAACTGATCAAAGAAACGGCAGAAAAGTATAAAGCGCAGGAAGACCAGCAGTCTTAATCGACGGGCTTGCGATTATCGCGTAACGGGCGGCGCCAGTGCAAACTGGGCCGCCTTTTTTGTTGGTTTTATTCGGCGAGATCGCCGGCGGGCAGCGGCCAGCCGCCGAGACGTTTCCAGCGGTTAACCAGCTCGCAAAACAGCAGGGCGGTTTGCTCGGTGTCGTACAGCGCGGAGTGCGCCTGGCTGCTGTCGAACGGCATGCCGGCGGCGATGCAGGCTTTGGCCAGCACCGTTTGCCCCAGCACCAGGCCGCTCAGCGCGGCGGTGTCGAAGGTGGCGAACGGATGGAACGGGTTGCGCTTCAGGCCGGCGCGTTCGGCCGCGGCCATCAAAAAGCTGTGATCGAAGTTGGCGTTGTGCGCCACGATAATGGCGCGATTGCAACCGCGATCCTTGAGCCCTTTGCGCACCGCTTTGAAAATGGCGTGCAGCGCGTCATATTCGCTGACCGCGCCGCGCAGCGGATTGTGCGGATCGATGCCGTTAAACGCCAGCGCTTCCGGCTGCAGGTTGGCGCCCTCGAAAGGCTCCACGTGGAAGTGCAGGGTTTCGTCCCGCTGCAGCCAGCCGTCCTCATCCATTTTCAGCGTGACGGCGGCGATCTCCAGCAACGCATCGGTATTGGCGTTGAAGCCGGCGGTTTCAACATCTATTACTACGGGGTAAAACCCACGAAAACGACCACTCAGGGCGTTAAGATCACTTTTCTCGGCCATCAGTTTCTTATCTTCATCGAATGCAGCGCGCATTATGGCAAATTTTGCGCCCGGTTGCAGGCGCTATCGCGCGGAGAATCAGCAGGGCGCCAACGCGCCCTGAAGGGGAGGCTTAGTGGCCGAGACCCTGACCGGCGTGTTTGTTTTCGATCAGCTCGATTTTGTAGCCGTCCGGATCTTCGACGAAGGCGATAACCGTGGTACCGCCTTTCACCGGGCCGGCTTCGCGGGTGACCTTGCCGCCGGCGCGACGGATGCTGTCGCAGGTGGCGGCGACGTCATCCACGCCCAGCGCCAGGTGGCCGAAGGCGGTGCCCATATCGTAGCTGTCGGTGCCCCAGTTATAGGTCAGTTCGATAACTGCGCCTTCGCTCTCTTCCGTATAGCCGACGAAAGCCAGGGAGTATTTGTACTCCGGGTTTTCGCTGGTGCGCAGCAGGCGCATGCCTAATACCTTGGTGTAGAAGTCGATGGCGCGTTGCAGGTCACCGACGCGGATCATGGTATGGAGTAAGCGCATAATTCCTCTGAATTGACTGTGCCGTGGCAGACGGCGGGTGGATTGAAGCACAAGCGAGTATAGCCTTGTCCCGCAAGGGAATTCAACGTGACGAACTGGTGACAATGTCACTTTGTGGTCTCGCGTCGAGGGTGTCTAAATATTGATCGAGTGTACCGATCGATACAGAGTAATTGATCTGCACAATCAATTATCTATTCCAGCGGCGATCGTGTAAAAATCGAACGGCAATAAAGATCAACACCAGGGAACACCGGCCCGCCTCGTGCGGGCCTTTTTGCTTTGCGCGCGACGCATAAAAAACGGCCATGCGATTGCGTGGCCGTTGGGGTCAGGACAGGTTACTTCGCCAGAAACGGATAGTCGGTATAGCCTTCGGCGCCGCCGCCGTAGAAGGTTTCCGGCTTAGGTTCGTTCAGCGGGGCGTGCTGACGGAAACGCTCGACCAGATCCGGGTTGGCGATGTAGCTGCGGCCGAAGGCCACCGCGTCGATGAAACCTTTTTCGATCAAGGCTTCGGCTTTTTCGGCGGTGTAGGCGCCGGCACCGACGATTACCCCTTTAAAGTGGGCGCGCACCGAGTCGCGGAAGGCGTCGGAATACGGTTTGCCGCCGGCCCAGTCAGGTTCGGAGATGTGCAGGTAAGCGATATTGCGCTTATTCAGCTCTTCCACCAGATACAACGCCGCTTCTTCCTGATCTTCGCCGTTGTCCAGCCCGTTGAACGGCCCCAGCGGCGAGATGCGGATACCGATGTGTTCGGCGCCCCATTCGGCTATGGTGGCGTCGACCACTTCCAGCGTCAGGCGGGTGCGATTCTCAATGTTGCCACCGTATTGATCGGTACGTTGGTTGGAAGCCGGTGACATGAACTGGTGCAGCAGATAGCCGTGGGCAGCATGCAGTTCGATGAAATCGAAGCCGGCTTCGCGCGCGTTGGCGGTTGCCTGGCGGAAATCGTTGATGATGCCCGGGATCTCGCTGGTTTCCAGCGCGCGCGGTGTGGAGGTCGGCACGCGCACCCAGGCGCCGGTTTCATCACGCACGGTGGTGCGGGTTTCGGCGTTGATGGCCGAAGGCGCGACCGGTGCTTGCCCGCCTGGCTGCAGGCTGGCGTGGGAAATGCGGCCTACGTGCCACAGCTGTACGGCGATGTGGCCGTTGTTGTCATGCACTGCCTGCGTGATGTTTTTCCAGGCGGCGATCTGCTCCGGGGTATGCAGGCCCGGCGCGCCGGCGTAGCCTTTCGCCTGGAAGGAGATCTGCGTCGCTTCGGTCACGATCAGGCCGGCGCTGGCGCGCTGTGCGTAATATTCCGCCATCAGCGGCGTAGGAATATCGCCCGGCTCGATGCTGCGCAAACGCGTCAGCGGAGCCATAAACACGCGGTTGGGCAGGGTGATGGCGCCAACCTTCAGCGGAGAGAGCAATTTTTCAGTCTTCATAGTGCATCCTGTATTTAATAGACTGGTCGTCTAGTAATGGGCGATAAAAAACCATGAACTGCATTTTTTCAATAAAAATAAGTTGTTACAGTTACGGTTGCGGCGGGCGCAGCAGCAACTCGATGCTTTCCAGCGCGCTGGTCAACGGCGCCAGCGAGTGACGGATCTTGGCGCGCAGCGTGGCGCCGAGCCACAGTGAATACAGCGTTTCTGCGGTTGCCGCCGGGCTCATGGCTACCGACAGCGAGCCCTCGGCGATACCGCGCTCGATGGCCTCCTGAAGGTGGCCGATCACGCGAGCGGTGCCCGTTTCCAGCGCATGGCGCATCGGTTCCGACAGATCGCTCACCTCGGCGGAAAGCTTCACCGCCAGGCAGGCGTTGTGGCATTCGCTGCGGCAGTGGTAGCTGATAGCCTGGGCGTAATAGCCGAGCAGCTGGTGGCGGGCATCACCGCGTCTGTCGGCAAACAGCGCCTGCATTTCTGCATCATAATGCGCGAAATAGCGCTGCAGCATCGCTTCGCCGAAGGCTTCCTTCGAGCGAAAATAGTGGTAGAACGAGCCTTTCGGCACGCCCGCGGTGGCCAGCAGTTCGCTCAGCCCCATGCCGGTAAAGCCCAGGCGCAGGCTGAGGGTTTCGCCGGTGGCGAGCAGATGTTCACGTGTATCCACGTTGCAATGCGTTGATTTGGTCATCATGGTGCCGAGCATAATAGACCGATTGGTCTAGGTCAATGGGAATAAAAAAACCGGCGCACAAAACGCCGGTTGTCTGTGAACTATTGTGCCCCAGCGGCACGCGAAAGTTAAGCGCTACGCCGCGTTGCGGCAGCGTTGCAGGATATCCAACTGGGATTGATATTCGCGGGTTTGTACGTTCAGCATGCCCAACAGGGTGTGGAACAGGTTGTCCTGCGAAACCTCGTCCTTTTCCGCCAGCGTATTCAGACACTGGCGATCGATGCCGAAATTGCGCTGATAGTCGGCCGACATCCACATCAGGAAAGGCACGTGCGTTTGCTGGCTCGGCGCGAAGACATAAGGCGTGCCGTGCAGATACATGCCGTTTTCCCCCAGCGATTCGCCATGATCGGACAAATAGACCAGCGCGGTATTGAAACGGTCGTCATACTGCCGCAGCAGCTTGATGGTGGCATCGAGCATCGCGTCGGTATACAGGATTGAGTTGTCGTAGGTGTTCACCAATTGTTCATGGCTGCAATCCTGGATCTGATTACTGTTGCAGGTCGGCGAAAACGCCTGGAATTCTGGCGTGCTGCGGCGGTAGTAAGCCGGGCCGTGGCTGCCCATCTGGTGCAGCACGATCACGCCGTCGTCTTTCAGGCTATTGATGTAGTCGTTCAGCTTGTACAACAGCACGTTGTCCATGCAAACCTCGCCGTCGCAGTCCTGCTGCGGTTTCAGCTTGGTCATGTCGATGTGCGGCACCCGGTCGCAGGCGCCTTTGCAGCCGCCGTCGTTATCGCGCCACAGCACATTGACGCCAGCATGCGCCAGCACGTCGAGCATGCCTTCCTGGTGCGTCGCCTGAGTCGCGTCGTACTCCTTGCGTGGCATGTTGGAGAACATGCAGGGCACGGAGATCGCCGTTTCGGTGCCGCAGGAGCTGGCGTTTTTGAAGTAGACCACGTCGTCCTGCTTCAGGCGCGGGTTGGTTTCGCGTTCATAGCCGCCGAGGGAGAAGTTTTCGGCGCGGGCGGTTTCGCCCACGACCAGGATCACCAACGTTTTCTTGGCCTGCCTGGCGATCAGCGGCCCTTTACGCGCATCTTCGCCGATCTTGACCAGCGGCAGATTGCGGGTGAAGTAACGCTGTTCGGTAAACTTGATGGTGCCGGCCACGAAGTTGGACGGCGTCAACATCTTCACCACGCTTTTATTGTTGCGGATCAGCGAAGCGTAGTCTTTGTAGAACAGCGCGGCGACGATCAGGATCACCACCAACGACAGCATGACGTTGGCGGCGCGCAGTCCGACCATGTACCACCAGGGGCGAGTTTGGCGAATTTGGGTGAAGCAGACCGCCACCGCCGGCAGAATGCCGAGCAGCGTCAGCCACAATCCCATGCGCGGCGTCAGCAGCGCGGTCGCCTCCTGAGGGTTGGTTTCGAAGGCGTTTTGCATCATGTTGCCGTCGATCACCACACCATAGCTGAACATGAAATAGTTGGCTGCGGCGCTGCCGAGCAAGAAAAAGATGATCAGCGGCTTGCGCAGGTAGGGCACGGTCAATACGCTGAAGATGATATTCAACGCACAGAAGATCACCACCGGCATGCTGGCGGCGAAAATCACGCTGTGGGCGCTATCGAAGGTGATATACGACCAGGCGCGCTGCAGGAATAAGGCGTTCTGAAATAAAGTGAAGAACAGGGCGGCGGCGAGGGTAAAACCGAGGCTGTTGCACCGTAAGCGTTGACGTAACCACATTGCCAAATCGGGATCCTGAAAGTAGATAATGCCTTGAAATCTACCGGATGAAACTTAAGAAAACCTTAGAAACTCAGATTACTGGCGGCGGAGAATACGCGGAAAACGCCAGGCCGAGCGGCCTGGCGGCGGAGCGGTTTAGTAGGCGGCGGTGAATTGCGCGCGAATAAACTGAGGCTTTTCAATCTCATCAACGATAGCGACCGCCAGGTCTTCCACCGAAATGCTGGCCGGCGCTTCGCCGTTCATCAGCAGTTGCGTGGTGCCGAGGCGGAACTGGCCGGTGCGTTTGCCCGGCTCCAGCAGGGCGGCCGGCGAAAGATAGGTCCAGTCGAGTGCCGACTCGTTACGCAGTTTGTTGCGCAGATCGCGCACCGCCTGCGCGCCGGGGCGGATATTTTCCGGGAACTGCGGCGTATCCACCAGTTCAACGCCCGGCGCCACTTCCAGGCTGCCGGCTCCGCCGACCACCAACAGGCGTTTGACGCCGGCCTGCTCGACCGCGGTGAGGATCTGCTGGGCGCCGCGGGTGGTTTTCTCATACAGGTTGTCTTCGCCCCAGCCGGGGTTGTAGGCGCTGATCACCGCATCCTGGCCGCGCAATTGTCCCGCCAGCCAAGCCGTATCGGCGACGTCGCCCAGTGCGACGGTCAGATTGGCGTGCTCCGGCAACTCTTTTTTCTGGCGCGCGATTGCCGTCACCTGAATACCGCGAGCCAGCGCTTCATCCACCACGCGGCGGCCAACAAAACCGGTTGCTCCAATAATGGCTACTTTCATCTGTGTGCTCCTTCGGGGATAGGTTCAGTATCGTGAGGCAGGCCGAGGTGCCTGCCGCGTGGTTTCTACTCTAGTCCTTAACAATAGCCGTGATTAGTGCCATATTCATGCTTTCTTGATTAAGTAAAACTTCATAATCGTGGATAAACTCAATCGAATGGCGGTATTCGCCACCGTGGTGGCGGAGGGCTCGCTGGCCGGTGCGGCACGGCGACTGGGCATGACGCCGTCGGCGGTCAGCCAGCACATGCGCTCGCTGGAGAAGGCGCTTGGGGTGCCGTTGCTGCATCGTTCCACCCGCCGTCTGGCGCTGACCGAGGCGGGAGCGGCGTTCTATCCCGGCTGCGAGGCGATGTTGCAACAGGCGCTGCAGGCGGAGCAGCGGTTGGCGGAGCTGCGGGATACGCTGGTGGGGGAGCTGCGCATCGCCACCCCGGTCGGCATCGGCGGCCGATCGCTTGCGGAGGCGTTGTCGCCGCTGTTGCAGGCGCATCCCAAGCTGACGCTGCGAGTGCTGGCGGACGATCGCATCGTCGATATGATAGAACAGCGGGTCGACATTGCGCTGCGGGCCAACCGGCAGCTGGCGGACGCCAATATGATTGCGCATCCGCTGACCGCGTGGCCGATGGTGCTGTGCGCCGCACCGCGTTACCTCAGCCAGCATGGGGTGCCGGAAAAACCGCAGGATTTGGTACAGCACCGCTGGATCTCCAGCGGCTACAGCGGGGCGCATCTGGATTTGCAGCACCAGTCCGGCCAGCAGGTCAAGCTGCGGCTGGCGGAAGGACAGATCGTCAGCGAGAGCATGAACGTGATGCGCGCCTTTACCCGCGCCGGGCTGGGCATTTCTGTTCAGCCGCTGTATGAAATTGGCGACGAACTGCAGCGCGGCGAACTGTTGCTGCTGTTGCCGGAGTGGCGGCCGGCGGCGCTGCGACTGCACGCGCTGACGCTCGAACGCAATGTGCCGGAAAAAAGCCGCCAGGCGCTGCGCTATTTGCGCGACTATTTTCGCCGCAATGGCGAAAAGGGACTTGCCAGCGGCGGCGATGGCGTCTTCAATTAGCAAGAGAACGCAGGAGGAGCCCCGTGGCGCAGCAGCTTGAGTTTTTCGACATCCCCAGCCCGTGTCGCGGCATTTGTCAGGCCGACGATCGTGGGTTCTGCCGTGGCTGCCTGCGCAGCCGCGAGGAGCGTTTCGGCTGGATGAACATGAGCGATGCGCAAAAGCGCGAGGTGCTGCGCCTGTGCCGTCAACGCTTCCTGCGGCTGCAGCGCGCCAATAAAGCGCCCGACGAGCCGTTGCCGGAGCAGCCGTCGTTGTTTTAACCTTTCCTGATCTGCCGCACGTTCGTGTGGCTTACCGCTTCCCTGTGCCTCACCGGCTTGTGTATGATGGCTGACAACTAATGTCATGAGGTTTTCGCAATGGTAGAACGTATTCGTCTCGCGCCGCAGGGGCCTGAATTTTCCCGCATGATTTGCGGTTACTGGCGGTTGATGGAGTGGGGCATGTCACCGCAGCAGCTGCTGACGTTCATCGAACAGCATGTCGAACTGGGCGTCACCACCGCCGATCACGCCGATATCTACGGTGGCTATGCCTGCGAACAGGCGTTCGGCGACGCGCTGCGTCTGAAGCCGGCGCTACGCCAGTCGCTGGAATTGGTGACCAAGTGCGGCATCGCCACCACCGCCAAGCCCGGTAACCCGATTGGGCATTACATCACCGACCGCGATCATATCGTGCAGAGTGCGGAACAGTCACTGCGCCATCTGCATACCGATTACCTCGATCTGCTGCTGATCCACCGCCCGGATCCGTTGATGGACGCTGACGACGTAGCCGAAGCCTTCGTTGCGTTGCACAAAAGCGGCAAGGTGCGCCATTTCGGCGTATCCAACTTTACGCCCGCGCAGTTCCAACTGCTGCAGTCGCGTCTGCCGTTCACGCTGGCGACCAACCAGGTGGAGATCTCGCCGATTCACCAACCGGCCATTCTCGACGGCACGCTCGACCAGTGCCAGCAGCTGCGCATCAAACCGATGGCCTGGTCCTGCCTGGGCGGCGGGCGCCTGTTCAACGACGCCGAGTTTCAGCCGCTGCGCGACGAGTTGCAGCGGGTGGCGCAAGAGATCGGCGCGGAGACCATCGAGCAGGTGGTGTACGCCTGGGTGATGCGCCTGCCGTCGTCGCCGTTGCCAATCATCGGTTCCGGCAAGATTGAGCGGGTGCGTTCGGCGCTGAAGGCGCAGAAACTGGTGCTGAGCCGCCAGCAGTGGTTCCGCATTCGCAAGGCGGCGCTGGGGTATGACGTGCCTTAAGGCGGGCAGAAAGAGGAAAGCCGGGCGGCGAAAGCGCCCGGCTTTTTTTATGCCGATTTTTAGGCCAACACCACCTGATCGGTGCTGATGTGATCGAGCGAGACGCCGATCAGCGTGACCTGGCTGTGGCCGAAGGCCAGCACCAGATCGTCGTTTTGCTGCGTGGCGTAGTCGCGGATATTGCCGCTGGCGCCTTCGGTGCCGATAAATACCAGTTTATCGCTGGCGTTGAAGCCATACAGCTGGTCGCGGCCGAAATCGCCGCTGAACAGGAAGGTGTTGCCGTTGCCGACGCCCTTCAGGATGTCATCGCCGCTGCCGCCGACGAAGGTCAGGTTGCCGCCGGCGTGGCCGATCAGCGTGTCGTTGCCGGCGTTGCCGAACAGCCAGGCGTCGTGGCTGCGAGCCTGCAGGACGTCATCGCCGTCACCGCCGGTGGCGGCGGCGGCATAGGCTTTGAGGCCTGAGTCCGATTTCAATCCGGCGGCGGTTACCTGATGATCCACTTCTTTGTTGAAGATAAGCCAGGAGGTTTCTTTGCTGCGCAGGGTGCTGATGTCGTCCGCCAGCGTAATGCCGCCCTTGGCGTCGCGCAGGTAAAGCGTGTTGCCGTCGTAGGCGACCTCGGTATTCTTCAACGCCTGCTGGGTATCGAAGATATTGTGGCCTTTGCCGCCGGCGATCAGGTTATAGCCGCCGGCGTCGCGGAAGATATCGTCGCCGTCGCGGCCCTCGAGATAATCGTTGCCTTTGCCGCCCTTGATCAAATCATTGCCGTCGCTGCCGATGATAAACGTCGGCCCGCTGTGCGTTTCCGCGTTGCGGTTCAGGTCTTCCACCCAGGTATTGCCGCGCGTCACGTTCGACAGGTTGGAGACGATAATGGTCGAGTCTTTGTCGGTCAGCGAATAAAACTCGGAGTTCAGCACCCGCATCAGGCCATCCTGATAGAAGAACGGCAGGTGGGATAGCCAGGTCGGAATGTTGAGAATGGAGAACGGCAACAGATTCCAGGCGTCCGACGCGTAGTGATCGTTGAAGTTGACGATATTGTTGGTGGCGGAGGTATGCGGCGCATCGTGAACGCCCAATGACGGCAGGGTCAGCGAGGTGCCGTCGAGCGCGCGGAACACCGGATCGTTCTCGTAGCCGATGTTGATCACCTTGCCGCCGTTTTCGTACTGGGTCGGCGAGGCGAAGGCGACATAGTTGGACTGCGCGTAGAAGCCGCCCCAGTTGGCGTCGCTCTGCGCCGCCATGCTGTTGACCGCCAGCCCGCCGAGGCTGTGGCCGCTGACCACCACGTCCTCGCCGCTCAGCCCGTGGGCCTGCGCGAATTTCGCCACGTCGCCCAGCAAGTTGCCGAACGCCTTCAGCGTATAGCCGTCGGCGTAGCCTTTCGGCCCGAACCCGGCCAGCAGATCGTTAATCACATCGCCGATGGTATCGCCGATCAACGACTCGCGCGGGCCGCTGGTGCCGCGAAATGAGATGCCAATGGCGGTGATATTGCCTTCGCTGTCATATTTGCCCAGCACTTCGGCCTGCGCGGTGGTGTAACCGGCGGTCTCGCCGTAGTAGGTGCCGCGCGCATCGGTTTTGCCGGCGTAACCCAGCTGCGCGGCGCTGATCACTGACCAGCCGGCATTGTTCACTGCGTCCTGCGCGGCCTGTTCGGAGTCGGGGTTCCAGGGGAGACCGGGCAGGCCGCCCTGCGACTGGGTGCTACCGATGAGCGCCGTGATCAGCGTCAGCGGCAGACCGAGCCCGAAACCGGTCTGGTGATAGCCTTCATCGAAGCCGTTATCGATATTGTGGTAAGCGTAGGTAGAGATGGCCAAGGCGTCGGAAAACAGCACCTTTGACGCGTTTTCGTCCAGATCCTTATAGCTAAAGATGCCCATATCAGTTCCTTATGAAGTATGCCGCCTGGCCGGGAAGTGAACTCTCGCGCGTCGGCGGTGGAAACAGGGAAACAACGTTAGCCGAACGACAGCTGGTCAGAGGACCAACATCGGTAGAATTATTATTGGTGCTAAATATTAGGCCCGCGAATCAAATTGGCGAGATTGTGCGTTGGTTAACAGTGCTGGCGTTGGCTCTCCTATACTGATAACTCGATATAGTCATTAAGGAGACTGATTGATGAAACGTTATTGGTATGCGGCGCTTGGCCTGATGGCCTGCGGGGTCGCTCAGGCGGCGACGGTCGACGTTGAGATGAATTTGGTGACCGGGCAGGGTATCGGTCAGGATATCGGCAAAGTGGCCATCAGCGAAACGCCTTACGGCTTACTGTTCACGCCGAGCCTGAAAGCCTTGCCGGTCGGGGTGCACGGTTTCCATGTGCATGAGAAAGGCAGCTGCGAGCCGGGCATGAAGGACGGCAAGGCGGTGGCGGCGCTGGCGGCTGGCGGGCATTTTGATCCGCAAAAAACCGGGAAACACCTCGGACCCTATGCCGACGGGCATCTGGGCGATTTGCCGGCCATCTATGTAACCGCCGACGGCATGGCGAACGATCCGGTGTTGGCGCCGCGGCTGAAAAAAATCAGCGAAATTGAGGGCAAGGCGCTGATGGTGCACGCCGGCGGCGATAACCACTCGGATCATCCACAGCCGCTCGGCGGCGGCGGTGCGCGCTTCGCCTGCGGCGTGATCAAGTGATCACCCGCCGCTAACGGCCGGTGCGGCGGCGGGCTGGCCCATCGCCTGTTGCAACTGCTGCAGCGAGCAGTAGAGCCGCCAAATCAGGCCGGCCAGATCGCGCGCCGCCTGTTCCGGGTGGTGCGCCAGGGCGTTGCTCATGCGCAGCAATTCCTGCAGCGTGGCGTCCAGCGAACTGTGCTGCACGCCTTTCTCCGTCATGATGCCGCGCAGGCAGTGGATACAGACGTTGCGCACCGCCGACAGCGGATCTGAGCGGGTTTGCCAGTCGCGCAGTTGCCAGACGATATGGCTGCAGTTGAGCAGCACCACGCCCCAGCGCAGCAACCAGGTGCGCGCCTCCTGATCCTGACTTTGATTGAGCTGGCTGATGCGATGGTAGATCAGCGATTCGAACTGGCTTTCGTTCTGCTGCGGCCGTTTGCTCAACTGATCGATAAAGTCGCGCCGCAGCGCGCGGATAATGCGGCGGCTTTTGCGTTTGTCCGAGCTGGGACGCAGGATCTGAAACGCCAGCCCGGCCAGCAGCACGCCGACGACTTTAGCGATGTTGTCATTGATAAAGGACTGGTAGTCATAGCTCGGCGGATTGCTGACGGTCAGAAACGAGCCCATAAAGACGATCAGCTGCCCCCAAAGCGCGGCATAAGGCGGGTTCTGCAGCTTGAGCATCTGCATGGTCACCAGGATCGGGAACAGGAAGGCGCAGAACACCCAGAAATCGTCAATCTGGATCATCAAACCGAATTTCACCACGAAGCAGGCGACCGAGAGCAGCAGCACCGCCTTGAGCAAGGTGCTGACGCTGTTGATCGGCGAAGGCGTGGAGGAGTAGAGCACGCAGCTGATGGCGGTGAGCGTCAGCGCCGCGCTGCCGGCGTCCCATTGCGTGTTGATCCAGTAGGCGCAGCCGATCACGATGCACAAAAAGGTGCGCAGGCCGTTGTAGGCGGCTTCATAGCTGTCGGTATGGCGCGCCAGCGAAGTGGCGCGCGGCGGTTGGAGATCGCTGACCGCCGTGGCGCTTTCCAACCGCCGCAGCCAGCGGCTGCAGCGCAGGTAAAGCCAACAGAAATCGCGCAACCGCAGCCAGAAGGCGCGATGGCGATAGTCCGCGGGATCGTGCGGCGCGATCTGCTGGAGCAGGCGCGCCAAGCGATATTTATCGGTGGCGGGATCGCGCAGCTCGTCCAGCAGTTGCGTCAGCACCGGCATCAGATTGACGGGGCGATCCGGCCAGTTCAGCAGCATGCGGCGCAGGCTGGAGATGACGCTGGTAATGCGCAGCTGCTGGTGCAGCAGATAGTTGAGCAGGTTATTTTGCCGCCGCAGCCGGTAGTGGCTCCAGAATGCCTGAATGCGCAGCAGGTTCATGGTCAGGATCTGGCCGATGACCCCTTCGTGCGATGTGCGCATCTGCGCGGTGACCTCCGGCTGCCACAGCATGGCGGCGTGCTCCAGCAGGCGCAGTTGCATGCGCCGCAGCGAGGTCAGCAGGGCTTCGCCGTCGGAGGTGCTGGGCAGGATCATCATCATCAACCCGCCGCACAGAATGCCGGTGATCACTTCGCAAACCCGCGCCTGGGCGATGTCGAAGATCTGCTGGGTATCGGTGACGTTGACCGTGCCGAAGGCGATGATGGCGGCGGTATAGCCCGCCAGCGCGAAGGCATAAGAGACGTTGTTTTGGTAATGGTTGGAGACGTAGGTGCATAGCCCGATCCAGGCGGCGATGAACAGCGTAAACAGCCAGGGATCGTTCAGGCAGTGCCCGGCGATCGCCACCGAGGCGGCGGCGCCCACCAGGCTGCCGAAGATGCGGCCGATGCTTTTGCTGATCACGCCGCCGATGGTGGGGAAGCTCACCACCGCGGCGGAGGTGAGCGCCCAATAGGGTTCGTCGAGCTCGAGCACGAACGCGACCCACAGCGCCAGACACATCGCCAGCGAGTTGCGCAGCGCATAGCGCCATTGGCCGCCGGTCGCCTTACCCCAGGGGGTACGGCTCCACTCCAGAAAGGGCAGGTTCACACTTTAGTTCCGCTGATGAATCGAAATGGTGCAGGTGGTGCCGGCAACCAGCGTCAAATCGGCGGGCACGTTGAGCAATTTTATCCGCACCGGCACGCGCTGAGCCAAACGCACCCAGGGAACATTAGGCTTAACGTCCATTAATAGATCGTTGTTGCTGTCAACGCTCTGATCGTAAATGGCACGGCCGATACTCTCTACTTCCCCCTGCAGCGGGGTGTTGCCGTTATATAAGACAATATCGGCTTTATTGCCTTCTTTTATATGTTTCAGCTTGGTTTCTTCGAAATAACCGAGTACATAAAACGAATGGACATCCACCAGCGCGACCAAAGGCGTGCCGGCGTTGGCGTAGTTCCCGACCCGCGCCTGCAGATTGGTGATATAACCGTCGGTCGGCGCGTAAATTTTGGTTTTGCTCAAATTCCATTTGGCCTGTTCCAGGTTGGCCAGGGCGGCTTTATAGGCGGCCTTCATTGCCTGAGCGGCTAAATTGGACTCATCCAAATCTTCAGCGGAAATAACGTTGCGCGGCAAGCCGCGGCGGCGGGCAGCCTCGTGGTCTGCTTTGGCCAGATCCGATTGCGCTTTTGCCACCGCGGCCTCGGCATTGTCCAGCGCGATCTGGTAGGGCACCGGGTCGAGGGTAAAAATCAGACTTCCCGCAGGTACGAACTGATTGTCATTCGCGCTTATTTTCTCTAATCTTCCAGAGACTTCAGGGGTGATATTGACGAGTTCGGCGCGCACTTTTCCATCACGGGTCCATGGGGATTGCATATAATAATTCCAGAGCCACCAACCGGCGCAGACGGCAATGGCGCAGACGATCACCGTAGAGAAGTATTTTAATGTTTTATGCTGCATGGGTTACCAA
The DNA here is from genome assembly GCF_052166845.1 of Serratia sp. CY71090. Taxonomy (NCBI): domain Bacteria; kingdom Pseudomonadati; phylum Pseudomonadota; class Gammaproteobacteria; order Enterobacterales; family Yersiniaceae; genus Serratia; species Serratia sp. CY71090. The sequence continues at coordinate 96,053 of NZ_JBJNOA010000016.1, forward strand.
CTCGCTAAAATCCATAAGGAACCGCTGACGGTCAGAACGAAAATGGACAGGTCCATCAACATGGGATGCCAGATTTCACCGGAATACATCCAGTCTCTCAGCAGTTGATGAATCAGCAGCCATAAGACCAGTCCTAGTAAAAAAGCTTTAAATATAGGTGGAAAATAAAGCGATGCCCCCAGGACCAAATCGGGTAAGGGGGATGAGGTGTGTAACCATGATGTATTCACATTAACAATCCCTAAGGGTGAATATGTTGAATATTTGCATAACGATTAAACGATAACGGCCGAAAATAGTGGCTATTTCCACAATATACATTATATACATTTGTGTTTTTAATGTGAGTTACCCAAAATAGTCTAAACTCTGGGAGGTAATGTTAGCATGCTAATTATAAGGAGGGAGAAGTGGAGTCAACATTAGGTTCAGATTTAGCACGATTAGTTCGTGTTTGGCGCGCGCTCATCGATCATCGGCTCAAGCCGTTGGAGCTGACCCAAACGCACTGGGTCACTTTGCACAATATCAATCGTTTGCCGCCGGAGCAGTCGCAAATCCAGTTGGCCAAGGCGATCGGTATCGAGCAACCGTCACTGGTTCGCACGCTGGACCAATTGGAGGAGAAGGGGCTGATCACGCGTCACACCTGTGCCAACGATCGCCGCGCGAAGCGCATCAAGCTGACCGAAGCGGCCGATCCGATCATCAGGGAAGTGGACAGTGTGATCACGTCTACACGCAGTGAGATTTTAAGCGGCATTACCGCCGACGAAGTGCATCTGTTGGTAGGGCTGATTGGCAAGTTAGAACAAAATATCACCGAACTGCAGAACAAATAATAATATTCTTATTTTCTACGATTACAGTTTCACAGCATCAGAAATAAAACCGGAGGCGATTGCCTCCGGTTTGCCGTTTGTCGCCGACTGACTTACAGCGGGGAAACGGTGATGGTGTCGCCCATGCGCGCCATGCGCACACGCTGGCCAGGGCTGAACTTGCTGTCGCCCGCTTTCTGTACCACCACGATGTTCTCTTTCTGGTCGGTCTTGATTTCCAGCTCGTAGCCGGAGGTACGACCGGCCACTTCACCGATGCTGTTACCTGCCGCGCCGCCGGCAATAGCGCCCGCCGCGGTAGCCAGCGTACGACCGGTGCCGCCGCCAACGGTGTTGCCCAACAGCCCGCCAATCACCGCGCCGCCGATCATCCCCATGGCGTTGGAGCCTTCGCCGCCCTGAATTTTAACCGGACGTACGGAAACCAGCGTCCCGTAGGTGACGGTCTGTACCTGTTTGGCCTGCGAGGACGAGTAGACATCGCCGGACATGGATTCATTGGCACAGCCGGCCAGCGTAACGGCGGCGACGGCGACGACGAGAAGACGCTTGATCATATAAAACTCCTGATGGTAGTAGTCCATAGCCTGGCAATGCTCACCAGGCAAGATTCAGTGAAAATGATAGACAAAGTATGGCTGAAAGTTGACACACCGCCATGCTTCATCGCTGCATGCAGCTTAACTTTTCTCTGTTCAACCAATAATAAACCGCGGTTTACCTTTATGACAGCCTTGGCGACATTCCGTCGCCTGTTATGGCACGGTTTAACACATAGCCCGTGCCACAGCGGCGCCAGAAGGCATCTGGCTCACGATGCGTAAAAAAAGCATCATAATTCATGGCGTTAATCCGGCAATTCTGGTTTATTTGTCAGGATAAATTTTGCTTACTGCGCGGGTTAGAGGATGTTGCTATGAAGTCAGGCCGCTATATAGGCGTCATGTCCGGCACCAGTCTGGACGGAATCGATGTGGTATTGGCCGCGATCGACGATCGCATGGTGGCGCAGCAGGCCAGCTATAGCCATCCGATGCCGATGGCGTTGAAAAAAGAGATCCTGGGGATGTGCCAGGGGCAGCAAACTACGTTGGCCGCCGTCGGCCGGCTGGACGCGCAGTTGGGTACGCTGTTCGGTGAGGCGGTGCTCGGCCTGCTAAAGCAAACCGGCATCGACGCGGAGCAGGTCACCGCCATCGGTTGCCACGGGCAGACGGTGTGGCACGAGCCGGAAGGCGACGCGCGTTTCTCGATGCAGCTCGGCGATAACAACCGCATCGCCGCGCTGACCAATATCACCACCGTCGGCGATTTCCGCCGGCGCGACATGGCGTACGGCGGGCAGGGCGCCCCGCTGGTGCCGGCGTTTCATCAGGCGCTGCTGGGGCATCCCGTCGAGCGGCGCATGGTGCTAAACGTCGGCGGCATCGCCAACCTTTCTCTGCTGTTGCCCGGTACGGCGGTACGCGGTTTCGATACCGGGCCGGGCAACATGCTGATGGACGCCTGGGTGTGGCGCCACCGCGCGCAGCCTTATGATCAGGACGGCGGCTGGGCGATGCAGGGGCGAGTCTGCTTGCCGTTGTTGCAGCAGATGCTGGCGGATCCGTACTTCGCGCAGCCGGCGCCGAAAAGCACCGGCCGCGAGTATTTCAATATCGCTTGGCTGGAGCGGCAGCTGGCCGGATTGCCGGCGATGGCGCCGGTCGACGTTCAGGCCACGCTCACGGAACTGACCGCCGTCAGCATCAGCGAACAGGTGCAGCTGGCCGGCGGGTGCGAACGTCTGTTGGTGTGCGGCGGCGGGGCGCGCAACACGCTGCTGATGGCGCGTTTGTCGGCGCTGCTGCCGGGCACGGAAGTTGGGCTGACCGACGATTTCGGCGTCAGCGGTGACGACATGGAGGCGTTGGCCTTTGCCTGGCTGGCCTTCCGTACGCTGTCCGGCCAGGCCGGCAACCTGCCTTCGGTAACCGGCGCCAGCCGTGAAACGGTGCTGGGTGGGATTTATCCGGTTTTGCCATTGGGGGGCCGTTAGCTCTGTTAGGATAGCCGGTGAAGGATTTTTCTAAGGAGCAACAGCATGAAAAAAGTCATTTTCGTCGCCGGCGCGCTGGCGCTGTCCGGCTGCAGTTACATCCTGCCGCAGAGCAGCCAGACGATGCACTATCAGTGTGGCACCACGCCGCTGACGGTGGCGCTCGACGGCAAGGCGAGTGAAGTCAGCCTGCTGATGGATGGCGAGCAGCTGCATCTTAAGCAGGTGCTGGCGCTGACCGGCGCCAAATACAGCGACGGTAAATACACTTTTTGGTCGAAAGACCGTAACGCCTATCTTGAGCGCAACGGTAAGGTAGTCATGAGCGACTGCGTGTTGACGGAGTGAGGGTTGACGGCGGCGTCGGAGCGATTGAGTTCCTGACGCCGCAGGCGCAGAATGTAACGACGGATTTTTTCAGTTGGTCGATAACCCAGATGATTGAAAAGAATGAGTTTGATGTTGCGGACCTGCGCCGTGAATACACCCGGGGCGGCCTGCGCCGCAACGATCTGACCGCCAGCCCGCTCGAACTGTTCGAGCGTTGGTTGAAACAGGCCTGCGACGCGCGCCTGGCGGATCCCACCGCCATGTGCGTCGCGACCGTCGACGAACACGGCCAGCCTTATCAACGCATCGTGCTGCTGAAGCATTTCGATGAGCAGGGGCTGGTGTTTTACACCAACCTCGGCAGCCGCAAGGCGCAACAGCTGGCGCACAACCCGCATATCAGCCTGCTGTTCCCCTGGCACATGCTCGATCGCCAGGTGATTTTCCTCGGCCAGGCGGAGCGTCTGTCGACGCTCGACGTGCTGAAGTATTTCAACAGCCGGCCGAAGGACAGCCAGATCGGCGCCTGGGTCTCGCAGCAATCGTCGCGCATTTCCGCGCGCGGCGTGCTGGAGAGCAAATTCCTCGAGCTGAAGCAGAAGTTCCAGCAGGGCGAGGTGCCGTTGCCGAGTTTCTGGGGCGGATTCCGCGTGAAATTCGACTCCGTCGAGTTCTGGCAGGGGGGCGCCCATCGCCTGCATGACCGTTTCCTGTATCAGCGGGACGGGAATGACTGGAAAATTGACCGACTGGCACCCTGAAGGCGGAAAATCCTCTCTAAGCGCTGGTGCTGATGCCGCCGGCGCTTTATTCTATGCGTTACCCTGAATTTTTATTTCGCCACTGGGCGAAAGGCCGTGTACCGGCAAAGGTGCATTCGTTTATACATGGAGTCATTGATGGCAAGCAGCAACTTGATTAAACAACTGCAAGAGCGGGGCCTCGTTGCCCAGGTTACGGATGAGGAAGCGTTAGCGGAGCGACTGGCGCAAGGGCCAATTGCACTGTATTGCGGTTTCGATCCGACCGCTGACAGCTTGCATTTGGGCCATCTGGTTCCTCTGTTGTGCCTGAAGCGCTTCCAGCTGGCCGGCCACAAGCCGGTAGCGTTGGTGGGCGGCGCCACCGGCCTCATCGGCGATCCGAGCTTCAAAGCGGCGGAGCGCAAGCTGAACACCACCGATACGGTGAACGAGTGGGTCGAGAAGATCCGCAAACAGGTTTCCCCGTTCCTCGATTTCGACTGCGGCAGCAACAGCGCTATCGCGGCCAACAACTACGACTGGTTCGGCGGCATGAACGTGCTGACCTTCCTGCGTGATATCGGCAAGCACTTCTCCGTCAACCAGATGATTAACAAGGAAGCGGTTAAGCAGCGTCTGAATCGCGACGACTCCGGCATCTCCTTCACCGAGTTCTCTTATAACCTGCTGCAGGGCTACGATTTCTCCGAGCTGTATAACCGCCACCAGGTGGAGCTGCAGATCGGCGGTTCCGATCAGTGGGGCAACATCACCTCGGGTATCGATCTGACGCGCCGTCAGCATCAGAAGCAGGTGTTCGGCCTGACCGTGCCGTTGATCACCAAAGCCGACGGCACCAAGTTCGGTAAAACCGAGGGCGGCGCGGTCTGGCTGGCGCCGGAAAAAACCAGCCCGTACAAGTTCTACCAGTTCTGGATCAACACCGCCGACGCCGACGTCTACCGCTTCCTGAAGTTCTTCACCTTCATGAGCCTGGAAGACATCAACGCGCTGGAAGAAGAAGACAAGAACAGCGGTAAGGCGCCGCGCGCCCAATACGTGCTGGCGGAAGAAGTGACCGGCATGGTGCACGGTGCGGAAGGCCTGGCGGCCGCCAAGCGCATCACCCAGAGTCTGTTCTCCGGTGCGCTGCACGACATGACCGAGGCGGACTTCGCCCAGCTGGCGCAGGACGGCATGCCGACCATCAAACTGGACCGCGACGCCGATCTGCAGCAAGCGCTGGTGAATGCCGAACTGGTGCCGTCACGCGGCCAGGCGCGCACCATGATCGGCTCCAACGCGGTAACCATCAACGGCGAGAAGCAGTCCGATGCCGAATACCGCTTCAGCGATTCAGACCGTCTGTTCGGCCGCTACACGCTGTTGCGTCGCGGCAAAAAGCATTACTGCCTGGTGGATTGGCAGTAAATAAAATAGTCCCATATGAATGGCCCGAAATATTTCCGGGCCATTTTTTTAAGCAAAATAGTCCGGCGCAAAACCGTTAAGATCAATTGTAGGAGCTTGATAATGAAGAGTATTTGCTAATGAATAGATATTTTCATTTGCGATAGAAAAAACAGTATCATTTTCGTCGAATTTCTGATTGTGGTTTTTGTCGATAATAACATAGATGTTGTCACCCATTCCCACTGCGCCCACCTCAGCTAAACTATTTTCACTGGCACCTTTGGTGATTTTTGACATTGCCTTGGCTAAAACATCAAACGCACGATCAGTGTTATTTATTGCCAATGAATTAAATAACGTATTAATTTGATTAGGTTGACTAATGTTACCATAAATTTCAATGTTACCTTTTTCATTCGGCCCAAAATTCCACTTTCTATCAGCTGACCCAGCATGTATTTGATCGTAACTGTATCTATTTAAGGTGACCAAATCCTCTATATTACTATTTTCGAAGGATACGTTTCGCACGCCAGTTGTTGAGTTTCCAATGATTGTATTGCCATGTACCGTAAAGTTACCGCCGTTGAAGGTTTCTATATCCAATAAGTTACCAAAAAGACTGCTAATGACATGCTCGTAAGGGGATATGTTGTTTAGAGAAGACAGAAGCGAATAGAAAGCGCCACCACCACTACCACCTTTCTCGAGGAAAAGATCAATGACGGCATTGTGGCGTGGATCATTTTCAGGTAATTCTATGGATTGCAGCGTATCACTAAAATCCTCTTTAATGGTTAGGTATAGTCGTGTACTGGCGGTAACTGTGATATTTGATATATTGTTATCGCTTCCCCCGAGTGAAATTGTATTTATTGTGTTTCCACTTGACTCTAATTTCAGGATTTCTTGTGTCGTTTTATCTTGACTAATTATATTTATTTCTCCTGCATTAATCCATCCGCCATTATTAGCGCCTATGTTGATTTTGAAAGCATCATCGACGAGGTGTTTTGCCATTTCAAGCGTCAATTTACTGCTAGCAGAGGCATCCCCATTTATCGTAAGCATACTGGACCAACTGGTATTAATTACCTTTACATCATCAGCCATACCGGACAAGATTAATCCCGAAGAGCCAGTGGCTTTACCTCCATCGGTAGGTGTTTTCGGTAGTTCACCTTGAGCCAGAATCTTTATTGGCTGAGGATAAGTGCCATAGACCTTGGCAGTTTGGTTTAATAGACCGAAATCAAAAATATTTTTCCCCTCGGTTGAGATTAACTCACCGTTAAGATAGATGTTTCCTGTACCACGATAACCACCAAGTTCTATACCGCCAAAATACAAAAACTGATTTATATTACTTATAATTTCGGCGTCATATCCATTGCCGCCGTTAGATGTCAAGTATACGTTTTTGCTGATAAAATTAGCAGAAATACTGCTCTGCGAAGAAGAAGACTTGGCTAAAAACGTTGCCAGAAACTCTTTATCGATAGCGTTTGCTCCCCCTGCAATACTATTGCCATTCCATAGCAATCGAGTGAGTTCGTTTCCACTGAGACTCATATTTATTTTCGAGTCGGCAATATTGAGTTGATCGGCTATCAATCGGCTACTGGCAAGTTCGGTGAGCTCAATGATATTGTCTGCATTTAACAGATTGTTTTTGTTGAGGTAAAGAGTTATCGATCTTCCACTCAATGAGTTAATAACAATGGCATTGGCGGCGTAATCGCCTTGTAATGTTAAGTTTTTTAATGATTTTGCAAATCTAAGATCGATTGCGCTGGCATAATTAACATCCAGAGAAGCAGAGTTAAGGACGCCAATTTCGGCATGTGATAATCTATGAATGCTCCCTGAGTTAATATCGCCAATCAATGCGCCGTCTCGATCCAGTGTGATTTTTCCATTCTCCTGGTAACCTAATTTTTCGCCTATCTGTTGTTCAAGTGTGGCAATGTCTTTGGTTAGCGGGAGAGGGCCATCATTCAATGGTGATTTCCCATTGCGATATGCCTCTATAATATTTAATGTCGCCTGTAAGGCGTTGTTCTCCGCTTGTTGCAATATAACGTTTTTTTGCTCATTAGTTAAAGCTTGGCCATATAGTTTGATATAAAGTGAACTAAAATCTGAGGCGGAACTAAAATGTGAGGTAGACTGCGTAAGAAGTGTCAATAATGCTAGTTCAGATTTTCCACTGTCTAACATTCTACTAAAACTGTCAAGTCCTCTGGCATCTAATCCGGTAGTTGTCGTCAGTAATTGGAATAATACCGCTACATTTTCTTGCATCTTTAATGGCGTGAATTCTCCAGAGCCATAGACGTGCGTGGCTTTTAGAAAGTTTTGTTTGGCAATACTGTTATCTACATCATTGCGAACGTCGGTCATTAAACGGATGATGACGTCGCCTCGTGTTTCGCTATTGTTATTTAGACCTGAGGTGTATTTAGCTACGATTGTAGTATCGGGGGTTAAGTCGTAAATGCACTTGTATATTCTCTTGACGAATTCGTCATTATTCAATGAAAGCAACCATGCTCGTGATTCTACAAAGTTATTAGCGACATAATTAACACTAACCCGTCCATCCGCAATAGCCTTGCTCCAATAATTGACGCCATCAGCATTAAATAGACTGCCAATAGTATAATAAATCCCTTGTACGTCAGCTGCAGCACTAGTAGCCGAGGTCGCTGGTGTTGGATATAGCGTAGCGTTAATAGTCCCGAACATGTGTTTTTGCTGAGCTGTTGTAGTGGGGTCGTTGCCGATGTAATGACGAGTGTCGTTGATTAAGTTACTGACTAACTGACCTAAAGAGAGTCCCGCGTTGACTTGATTGACTAACAAGTCCAACTTGGTCGGTGAAGGAGATTGGCCGGTCGCATTATGATAGATATATTCTACTTTTTGCACAGTAGTTAAGCCGTTATAGCGAAGATGGCCACTGGGAGAGTCAATAAGCTGGTTAGCCAAATATACATTGTCGTATAACGCTTTCTCGATTTGCCTTGTAAAGTATGTCAATTCTTGGTTGTCTGCATATCGGCCCATGATTGCATAGAAAATAATGGCTGTATCTTGTTGTAATGAAATGAAATTCATTTTTCCTCCCCAAATGCAAGACTCAGTTAACTTTAAGTACAGCCAAGAATGACAAAAAAGCAAATCGGTTGTTTTGAGTGCACATACGCCGTTGGTACGGTTACCTGTAGGATATGCGCTTTTTTTGCCGATGTGTTTTCGCTACAATATGCCGCCGTCGAAAGCATAAAAATTCCTCTTATTTCTTGTTTTTAACAGCGCCGGCATGACGTTTTCGCGTTGTGCACCCATTATCATTTCGCCGCGGGCTGATGCACACGGCATGGCGAGGTCAGTTGTTCCGATGAAAAACATTCTTTCTATCCAGTCGCACGTGGTGTTTGGTCACGCCGGCAACAGTGCGGCTGAATTTCCGATGCGCCGCATGGGCGTCAACGTCTGGCCGCTGAACACGGTACAGTTCTCCAACCATACGCAATACGGCCGGTGGACCGGCTGCGTCATGCCGGCCAATCACCTGACCGAGATCGCGCAGGGCATCGCCAATATCGATCAACTGAAGCGCTGTGATGCGGTGTTGAGTGGCTATATCGGTTCGCCGGAGCAGGGCGACCATATTCTGGAGATCGTGCGCCAGGTTAAGCAGGCGAACCCGAATGCCTGGTATTTCTGCGATCCGGTGATGGGACATCCGGAAAAAGGCTGCATCGTGGCGCCGGGCGTGGCCGAGTTTCACTGCCGCCAGGCGTTGCCGTGCAGCGACATGATGGCGCCGAACCTGCTGGAGTTGGAGATGCTGAGCCAGATGGCCGTCGCCAACGTGGCCGATGCGGTGCAGGCCGCCCGCGCGCTGATCGCCAAAGGGCCGCGGCTGGTGCTGGTCAAGCATTTGGCCCGGGCCGGCTATCACGCCGACTGTTTTGAAATGCTGCTGGTGACGGCGGACGAAGCCTGGCACATCAGCCGGCCGCTGGTGGACTTCGGGGCGCGTCAGCCGGTCGGCGTCGGCGATTTGACCAGTGGTCTGCTGCTGGTGGATCTGCTGAAGGGCGAGGCGCTGGATAAAGCGCTGGAGCACGTGACCGCCGCCGTGTATGAGGTGATGCTGACCACGCAGGCGATGGGAGAATACGAGCTGCAAGTAGTGGCGGCGCAGGATCGGATCGTGCAACCGCGCAGCGAATTCAAAGCGGTAAAACTGTAAGCGGCATCGGGCCCCGGCGAGAGCCGCCGGGGCTGAACCTTACTTCAATCCTTCGGCGTTCAGCGCTGCATCTACCGCCGGGCGTGCCGCAACGCGATCGAACCAGGCCGCCAGATGGGCGTGCTTGCGCACATCGAACTGCAGGGCGAATGCCCAGCGCAGCACGGTGAACAGGTAGGCGTCGGCCACGCTGAAACGGCTTCCCAACAGGAAGTGCTGCTTCGCCAGTACCGAATCCAGATAGCTGAACTGCTGCTCCAGCCTGGCGCGCGCGATGGTTTTATATTCCTCGGGCGTTTTCGGGTTGAACAGCGGGCTGAATCCTTTGTGCAGCTCGGTGGCAATGTAGTTCAGCCATTCGATCGCGTGATAGCGCGACAGGGTGCCCGCTGCCGGGATTAGGTTGCGATCCGGCACACGGTCCGCCAGATATTGCACGATCGCCACGCCTTCGGTCAGCAGGCTGCCGTCATCCAGCAGCAGCGCCGGGACCTGTCCCTTGGGGTTGATGGCGAGGTAATCGGCGCCGCTCTCGGTTTTCTTCTGCGCCAGATCGACCTTCTCCGCCGTAAAATCCAGCCCTGCCTCACGCAGCACGATATGCGGGGACAGCGAACAGGCGCCGGCTTTATAGAACAGTTTCATCGGAAGCTCCTTGTTGATGACGAATGACGGGCATGCTTAACCTCTCATCGTAGTCCCATAGCACCAAAATTACAGCGGCTTAGCTAACAAATTTAACCGACGATCGCCTCGGCGGGCTGCAGCTGCGCCAGCGTCGCGGCGATCTGCTGCTGCAGCGCCGGCGGCGCCACCTGCATCGGCGAACGCAACTCGTTGGCGATCAGCCCCTGCTGGGTCAGCACCGTCTTGACCGGCGCCGGATTCGGGAAGCTGAACATCTGGTGGATCATCGGCAGCAGCTCATAGAAGTTGCTGCGCGCCGCAGCCAGATCGCCGGCGGCGACCTGCTGCACCAGCTGGACGAAACGTTCCGGGTGAACATGCGCGGCGGCGGAGATGGCGCCGGTGCCGCCGAGGCACAGCGTGGTGAGGATCAGATTGTCTTCTCCGGTCATCACATCGATTTCGCCATCGGCGATCAGCGCCATGGTGGTGTCAGGGTTGCCGCCGCAGTCCTTGATGGCGGTGATGCGCGGATGGCGTGCGAGCCGGCGCAGCGTGGCCAGCTCCATGACGATGCCGGTGCGCTGCGGAATGTTATACAGGATCACCGGCACGGTGGAGGCGTCGGCCAACTGGGTAAAATAGTCGATCAGGCCGCATTGCGAAGGGCGGATATAGTAAGGCGCCGGGATCAGCACGCCGGCGATGTCGCGCAGCTGAATGGCCTGCTGCATTTGCAGCGTGGCGGCCATGTTATTGCCGGAAAGGCCCATTACCACCTGGCGTGCAGGCGCCACTTCCAATACGGCGTCGAGCACCGCCAGCTGTTCTTCTTTGCTCAGCGCGGCGGCTTCACCGGTGGAGCCGCAGACCACCAGACCATCGATGCCGGCGTCGAGCAGGTGCCGCGCCAGGCGTTGCACCGCCGGCAGATCGACGGCATCGTGATTGAAAGGGGTAACCATCGCCACCCAAATACCCGAAAATGAGGCCATAAAATATTCCTTCTGTGTGACCGACAGAGAAGCCAGATGAGAAAATTGAAGGCGGGGCGTTGCGTGCCATCCAGTCAGCTCATCTGACGGGACAGCGCGCCCCGGTCAAATGAGCGTCTGTTTCTTCGATGTAACCGCCGCCAAACCGCCAAGGGGCAACGCAGGCGTCATCAGAATATCAGCGTTGCGTGGGTAGGCCATGGCAGTCTCGCGAAAAGGGGAAGTGGGGTGATAATGAATATTCTTCATCAGGCTGTCAATTTACAACAGATTGATAACATTGTTATTCATGATTCGCCGGTGAGGATGAGTTTGGCTAATAAATAAAAATCCCCGCCGCGGCGGGGAGGGTTGGCTCAGCGCGGCGGGCGGGAGCCGATGGTGGCAGACCAACTGAAAGTGTCGCCACTTGGCCGGTAGCGGTTGGCTTTGCGTTCTGCACGCTCCGCCTTGGCGAGCTTCGCTCTGGCGGCCATGATGCGCGCCACCGCCTCATCCTTGACCTTGTGCTGTTCGGCGTTGGTCAGCGGCCTGCCATGGCTTTTACGCGCCTTGTCCAATTCGGTTTTCACTTCCCGCTGTTCGCTTTCCGTCATCTCTTTCAACGTCAACTTTTTCATCTGTGCCGCCCGTTCGGTGAAGTTGACTTACAGTTTAGCGGCGTTATATGACCGAAAATGTTATGGGCATAACGAAAATGCCCCGTAGGCCGGCATTACACCTCTTCCAGCAGATCGTCGACAAAGCGCCGCATGCGTTCGGTGCGCTGTTCGGCCATCTGCCGCCCGGCGGCGGTCTGGAAGCCGTCTTGCAGCTTGAACAGTTTGGTTTCGAAGTGGTCGAGGCAGAAACGCTTGTCGTCGTATTGGCGATGTTCAGCCCGCGGATCGGCGGCGTCATACAGCGCGCTGCGCATGCGGCCGCCGATATAGAAGCAGCGCGCCACGCCGATAAGGCCGATAGCGTCGAGGCGATCGGCATCCTGCAGGATCTTCGCCTCCAGCGTTTGTGGCGGGATGCCGGCGGAAAAACTGTGCGCTTCAATGGCGTGAGCCACCGCCGCGATGTCCGCCGGCGCCCATTCCAGCCGGGCCAGCGTCAGCGTGGCTTGCTCCGCCGCCATGCGCGAGGCCAGATGGCGCTGCGGCGAATTCTTTTCCACCGCGACGGCGTCGTGCAGCAGCACCGCCGCGCAGAGAATGCGCCGGTCGCCGCCTTCCAGCTTACTGATCCGACGGCAGTTCTTCCAGACCCGGTGCAGGTGCGCGACGTCATGCGAACCGTCGTCCGACTCGAGGGTGAGCGGCAGCAACGTTTGTGCCAGCGCCTGGTAAGGGGAGAAAGGTTGTAACAGCTCTTGCGTCAGCGAGGGTAAAGACACGTTCAGCTCCTGTTGGGGGAAATCGGTCAATCAGCATAGCCGTGCCGGATGCCGGGAGGATGACAGTAAAACGGCTATTGTTTACTAAAGTGCAACCCACTATTGTCATAACTGCGGTTTTTGCAGCGAAACAAGCAACCTAGAATAGCCGAATTCCGCCGTCTCCGCTTGGTGAGAGCCTGTGTCCGCGGGGATGGCCGGAATATCCTCATCAGCCATGGGAGAAGAGACATGCCAACCCCTCTTGAAATAGTGCGCGCAACCTATGAAGGCAGCTCCGAAGAAAACGGCCGTAATCTGCTGGCGGCGCTGGCCCCCGATGCCGAGTGGACCGAAGCCGCCGGTTTCCCTTACGCCGGTACCTATATCGGCCCGGAGAACATCATCAAGAACGTGCATCAGCGCCTGGGCAGCGAATGGCAAGGTTACCGCGCCGACGTCGATCACTTTTACGACGCCGGCGACAATGTGATCGCTCAGGGTTTTTATCACGGCACTTACCGGGCCACCGGCAAATCCTTCAGCGCCTCTTTTGCGCATATTTATACGCTGCGCGCCGGCAAAATCGTGAAGTTCGTGCAGATCGTCGACAGTGCTAAAGTGCTGGAGGCGATGCAGCCTTAATCGCCGCTGCGCTTGCCGAATTTGCGATCAAACTCGCGCCGGTAACCCCGGGCCTTGTTGCGATCGCGGATCCACAAATAGCCGCACACCAGCGCAACCGCTCCCGAGAAGGTGACGTTGCGCATATCCCGGTCATACCAAAACACCAACAGCGCATCCAGCGCCGCAATCAGCGCGATCCATTTGTACATATGGGATTGGCGCCGCGTGGCGGCGTTGAGTCGTTTTAACTGTCTGGCTTCGTCCAACACCGGTTTTTGCTGCATAGCGTTTCGTTATCGTCAGGCTGTTCACGCTAAATTAGCAGAATTTCCCTCACCGTCGCAAAGATTAACGCGCGGCGTCATGCGGTTTTCACCGCCCCTGGCGCGGCGCAGAAAATTTATGCGTGGGCGCTTGAATTGTTCATTGGGCGTGATAGGTTATTTATTCGCTATTTTTGGGTTTTTATTCAGATCTCGCCGTGTCATCAAGCTGCAGCACTGGGCGGTTAACGTGATGGGTTCGACGCATGCGGCGGTTAATTTCGGCAGGAGGATGTGATGAACGATAAAACGGCACGCCCGCAGGATGTGGTTCAACAACAGCTTGACGCCTATAACGCCCGCGACATCGAGGCCTTTATGGCCTGCTGGGCGGACGACGCCCAGTATTACGAGCATCCAGACACGCTGCTGGCCAGCGGCAAGGCGGCGATCCGTGAACGGCATCTGGTGCGTTTCCAGGAGCCGAGTCTGTATGGCGAACGGATAAAACGCATGGCGGTAGGCAATATGGTGGTCGATCAGGAAGTGGTGACGCGCAATTTCCCGCAGGGGCGCGGCAAAATGGATGTCATCGCCATCTATGAAGTGGAACAGGGGCGGATCGCCAAAGCCTGGTTCAAGATCGGCCCCTGCGTGCCGGATGAGGGCGCGCTCTAGCCGCGCATTACTGCAACGCCATCACCGCCTCTATTTCCACACACACCGCGGGTGAGAACAACGCGCTGACCGCCATCAGTGAACAGGCCGGCAGCGCGCCATCGAAATAGTCAAACAGCACCGGGCGCACGCCCGCCAGATCGGCGATGTCGGTCAGGAACACGCTGATTTTAATCAATGCCTTGAGGTTGACGCCTTCGCTGGCGGCAATGGTGGCCAGCTGTTCGAGGATCTCCTGCGTTTGCTCCGGCGCGCTCAACCCCTGAGCGTCGGTGGCGAAGGCCGTCAATCCGGAAACGTATAAGCGATCGCCGTGGCGCACCGCATGCACATAGGGGCCGCCCGGCGTCGGCAACTGCGGATAATTCGTGCGTTTTAATGATGTCATGGTCAAACCCCGCGCAAGACCGGTTAATAAAATCGACAAACTTGGTTAGGATACTGAAGAAACGGCGGCCAGGCGCCGCGCACCGATGATATTTGAGAGTATCATCCCTCTTTATTTTATACGTCGTCTTCACCCGAATGTGACAGTGCGGCGCAGCTCGGCCACAAGGACGCATGAGACGATGAACCCGATTTTTACTCCCTACCTGCAACGCTGGCAACTGGAACAGGATGGCAAAGCCTTCGAAACCCACAGCAGTCTGCTGATGCCGGTGCGTTACCGGGGCGAGGCCGCCATGTTGAAGATCGCCCGCGAGCAGGAGGAGCGCTTCGGTGGCCGGCTCATGTGCTGGTGGCGCGGGGAAGGCGCCGCGCTGGTGCTGGCGTGGCACGACGACGGCATTCTGCTGGAGCGCGCGCAGGGCGAAGGTTCGTTGGCGCAGCTGGTGCGTGATGGCGACGATGAGCAGGCCACGCAGATCCTGTGCCGGGCGATCGCCGCCTTGCATGCGCCGCGAGAGGCACCGCTGCCCGAATTGATCCCGCTGCAGGAGTGGTTCAGCTCGCTGTGGCCGGCGGCGCAGGCGCACGGCGGCATGCTGCGTCTCAGCGCCACAACGGCGGCGGAATTGCTCAGCAGCCCGCGAGAAGAAAGCGTGCTGCACGGCGACATCCACCATGACAATGTGCTCGACTTTGGCGAACGCGGCTGGCTGGCGATCGACCCCAAGCGTTTGTACGGTGAACGGGGTTTCGATTACGCCAATATCTTCTGCAATCCCAACTATGGTATCGCCACCGATCCAGCCATTTTCCAGCGCCGCGTGGAACAGGTGTGCCGGTTGGCCGGGTTGGATCGCCGGCGCTTGCTGCAATGGATCCTGGCCTGGTCGGGGCTCTCCGCCGCCTGGTTCATGGAAGACGGGCAGGCGGCTGACATTGACTTTCGCGTGGCCGAACTGGCGGCGCGCGCGTTGGATATCCCGTTGCCGGACGGCGATTCAGGGTTCATCCTGCCAGTAATCGAGCGAGGTTGAAGGGCGCTGCAGGTAGCGCACCTGCTCGCCGTCTGCGCTGCGCGCCATCGCCTGGTATTTGCCGGAATCCGGGTACATCACCAGTTCCGGCTGTTCGCGCGTGCTGACGGACAGGTACTTCAGCGGCGCATCGGAAGTGTTGATGATCTGGTGCGGGTATTCCGGGCCCGGCGGAATGAAAATGACATCCCCGCTGACGATCGGCAGCATTTCTCCTGCCACCCGCAGCGTACCGCTGCCTTCCAGAATGATGAACATTTCCTCCTGAGCGTAGTGAAAATGGTAGGGGCAGGAACGCATGCCCGGCGCCACACAATCGAAAGAGGCGCCCAGCTTGTCGGCGGCGGTGCCGGTGCCGAGACGGGCGCCGACGCTGTCATACAACGGCGGCCGCCGGTCATGTTTCATCTCTACCTGTTCGACATTGCGTATCAGGCGCTGAGCCAACAGCGCGGCTTTCTCAGTCATAAGCTTCCTTGGTGACGGCGTCACTTATTAGGTGAATTGACAGTCAAACGACAGAGAAAGTGAAGGCGCCACGGCGTCGCTTGTCAATGTAGACCGCCCGTTACGCCTCGGAGGTTCGCCGCGGCAGCGACAGCAGCAGATGAGCGATGGCGCCGCCGACAATGCCCCAGAATGCAGAACCGATGCCGAGCAGCGTGACGCCGGAGGCGGTGATGAGGAAGGCGATCAGCGCCGCGTCGCGCTGTTTTTCATCATGCAGCGCGCGCTGCAGGCTGCCGCCGATGGTGCCGAGCAACGCCAGCCCGGCGATGGTGTGGATCAAGGCGACCGGCAACGCGCTGAACAGCAGGCCGATGGCGCCGCCGAACAACCCGGCCAGCAGGTAAAAGCCGCCGGCGGCCACCGCGCCCATATAGCGCCGCTGCGGATCGGGATGCACGTCCGGCCCCATGCAAATGGCGGCGGTAATGGCGGCGATGCACACCGAGAAACCGCCGAATGGCGCCAGCAGCAGCGCGGTCAGCGCCGTCCAGGCGATCAGCGGTGAGGTGGGGACACGGTAACCCGCCGCCTGCAGCGTAGCGATCCCGGGAGCGTTCTGTGAAGCCATGGTCACCACGAAGAAAGGCACGCCGATGCCGAGCAGCGTCGGCCAGCTGAAATGCGGCGCGATAAATTCCGGCACGGCGAACGCCGGCGTCTGTTGCGTTAGCTGGATATCGCCCTGCAGCGCGGCGATCGCCAGCCCAATCGCCAGCGTCAATACGATGGCGTAGCGCGGCAGGTAACGGCGGCTGAGCAGATAGGTCAGCCCCATACCGGCGCTGAGGAGGAAATTGAGCTGCAGCGAAGCGAAGGCGTCCAGCCCGAAACGCAGCAGGATCCCCGCCAGCATCGCGGCGGAAATCGCCTGCGGAATATAATCCATCAGGCGAGCGAACAGCCCGGTGACGCCGCAGAGCAGGATCAGACCGGAAGCGAAGATAAACACCCCGATCGCCTCGTTGATCGGCGTGCCGGGCAGGCTGGTGACCAGCAGCGCCGCGCCGGGCGTCGACCAGGCGGTGAGGATCGGGGTGCGATAGTAAAGCGACAGCCCGAGGGAAGTGACGCCCATTGCGATCCCAAGCGTGCTCAGCCAGCCGCCGATCTGCGCCGGCGTAGCGCCCGCGGCGGCGGCGGCCTGGAAAATGATGGCGGCAGAGCTGGTGTAACCGACCAGAACGGCGACAAAGCCGGCCATGACGGCGGGCAGGGTCAGATGACGCAGGGTGACGGCAGGGCGCATGAGCAGCTCCAATCGGTGGTTGTGCGTTATAACGCACGGCAAGAAATCAGCATAGCATCGTGCGCTATAGCGCACAAGCGGGTATAATCTGGCTCGACACGCAGAGGAGAACTGGATGCAGGAACTTGCCGGCCATTTGGCGCACACCCTTCGCACGCTGCGCGCACAGCGCGGCTGGAGCCTGACGCAGGCGGCGGAAT
This sequence comes from Serratia sp. CY71090, assembly GCF_052166845.1. NCBI lineage: Bacteria > Pseudomonadati > Pseudomonadota > Gammaproteobacteria > Enterobacterales > Yersiniaceae > Serratia > Serratia sp. CY71090. Next base: position 113,613 of record NZ_JBJNOA010000016.1, read on the forward strand.
TCACCGGCGTCAGCAAGGCGATGCTCGGGCAGATTGAACGCGGCGAGTCCAGCCCGACGGTGGCGACGCTGTGGAAGATCGCCACCGGTTTCAACGTGGCGTTTTCCGCCTTTCTTGAGGCCTCACCCGCCCAGCAGCAGGCGACGCTGCACCGCTATGGCGATCTGCCGGTGTACGATCAGGACAACGCCGACATGCGCGTGGTGCCGCTGTTTCCCTACGATCGCCAGCTGGGTTTCGATATGTTCGTCATCGATCTCGCGCCGGGTGCGCTCAGCGAATCGTCGCCGCATGAGCCGGGCGTGATCGAGCATGTGATCGTGATCAGCGGCCGGTTGGAATTGGCGATAGACGGCGCGTGGCACAGCCTGGCGGCCGGCGAGGCGATGCGCTTTCAGGCCGATCGGCCGCATGCCTACCGCAACGCCGGTTCACAAACGGTGCGTATCCACGATCTGATCCACTATCCTCAATCCTGACTCAACGCGGCGGCCGTGGGCTTTGACTCCGCGCTGCCAAACGCCTACCTTGTTGAAAATGACTCTTATTTCACAGGCTGTCGCCCATGACGGGGCGGCGTTGTAGCCGACTCAAAAGGAGCTTGATTTTGCCGGTCACCAATCGACGTCAGTTCATTAAACTCAGTGCGCAAACCGCAGGAGCCGTATTCGCGATGACTTCATTACCCAACAGTATCCGCCTGGCGATGGCGGCGGAGGGCGGCGCGGCCGCCGGCGATGAATTCCTGTGGCTGGAAGAGCTGCAGGGTAAAAAAGCGCTGCAATGGGTGCAGCAGGAAAATCAGCGCACCGTGGCACGTTTCGGTCAGGGCGAAGACTTTCAGCGCATTGAGCGCGAAGTCCTGGATATCCTCAATAAAGACACCCAGATCCCGTGGGTGAGCAAACGCGGCGAGTACTATTACAACTTCTGGCAGGATCAGGCCAACCCGCGAGGCCTGCTGCGGCGCACCACGCTGGACGAGTACCGCAAGGCCAAACCGGCCTGGGAGACGGTGCTGGATATCGATGCGTTGGGCAAAGCGGAGGGCAAGGATTGGGTTTATCAGGGCTCGCAACCGCTGGCGCCGGAATACCGTTATTGCCTGATGCAGCTGTCGCCGGACGGCGGTGACGCCACCGAAATCCGCGAATTCGATCTGGTTGCCAAACGTTTCGTCAAAGACGGTTTCAACGTGCCGGTGGCGAAAAGCCGGGTTTCCTGGGTCGATCGGGACACGCTGTTCATCGCCACCGATTTCGGCCCCGGCTCGATGACCCAGTCCGGCTATGCGCGCATCGCCAAACGCTGGCGGCGCGGCACGCCGCTGAGCGCCGCCGAAACGCTGTACGAAGCGCAGCCCGAGGATATGGCGGTCTTCGCCTATCACGATCGCACGCCGGGCTTTGAGCGCGATTTCGTCGGCCGCAGCCTGGACTTCTATCGCCGTGACTATTTCTTGCTGGCTCAGGATGGTCGGCAGAAAAAAATCGACATCCCGGCCGACGCCGAGCTGGACACGCATCGGGAATGGCTGCTGATCAAACCGAGCAGCGACTGGGAAGTGGGCGGCAAGCGTTATCCGTCCGGCGCGCTGCTGGCGGCCAACTTCGATGACTATCTGGCGGGCAAGCGCGAGCTGCAGCTGCTGTTTACCCCGACCGCCGAGCAGGCGCTGAGCGGCTACAGCGGCACCCGCGATCATCTGATCCTCAGCATCATGGATAACGTGGTCAACCGGCTGGAGGTGCTGACGCCGCAGGGCGGCAGCTGGCAACGTCGCCCGCTGGGCAACCCCGGCGCCATCAGCACCCTTTCCGCCGGCGGCATCGACGAAGAGAGCAACGCCTATTTCCTGACCGTCAGCGGGTTCCTGCAGCCGACCTCGCTGTATATGGGCAATCTCGACGGCGGTGAGGCGACGCTGTTGAAACAGGCGCCGCAGGACTTTGACGCCGCCGGCTATCAGGTCAGCCAGCATTTCGCGCGCTCCAAGGACGGCACCCGCGTGCCGTATTTCCAGATCGCCGCCAAAGATCTCAAGCTGGACGGCAGCACGCCGACGCTGCTGTATGGCTACGGCGGGTTTGAAGTGCCGCTGTTGCCGGGCTATCTCGGCGGCAAGGCGCCGGCCTGGCTGGAGCGCGGCGGGGTGTACGTGGTGGCCAACATCCGCGGCGGCGGCGAATATGGCCCGGCCTGGCATCAGGCGGCGCTCAAGCAGAACCGCCATCGCGCCTATGAGGATTTCGCCGCCGTGGCCGAAGATCTCATCGCACGCAAGGTGACCTCGGCGCCGCATCTGGGGGCGCGCGGCGGCAGCAACGGCGGCCTGCTGGTGGGCAATATGCTGACGCTGTATCCGCAGCTGTTCGGCTGCATCGTCTGCGAAGTGCCGCTGCTGGACATGCAGCGCTATACCCAGCTTTCCGCCGGCGCGTCGTGGATCGCCGAATACGGCGATCCGAGCAAGCCGGAGGAGTGGGCCTACATCAAGACCTTCTCGCCATACCACAACATTCAGGCGCAGACGGCCTACCCGTCGGTGCTGTTCTATACCGCGACCAGCGACGATCGGGTCAACCCGGCCCATGCCCGCAAAATGGCGGCGCGCATGCAGGCGATGGGGTATCAGCAGGCCTATTTCTATGAAAATACCGAAGGCGGGCACAGCGCCGCCGCCGACAAGCAGCAGGCGGCGTTCCACAGCGCACTGGTAAGCGAATTCATGTGGGCCAACCTGAGCGGCAAACCCAAGTCAGCGTAAACCTTTTTCTTGCGGCATAAAAAAACACCGGGGCGTTAACCCCGGTGTTTTTATTGTAAGCCTTAAACCACCTCCTAAGGAGGTGGTGATTGAACCTGTGAGGCTCTAGCCTGAAGGAAACCCATGCCGGAATATTCCAGCTTACTCACCACAAGTAAGAAGGAAA
>NZ_JBJNOA010000017.1:0-41785 GCF_052166845.1 Serratia sp. CY71090
CGGCAGGCGATCGGCATCGTGCCGCAGGATACGGTGCTGTTCAACGATACGTTGCGTTATAACATCGGTTACGGCAAAACCGGCTCCAGCGATGAAGAAATCGAGCGCCGCCCGCCGCTTTCCCCACCAACGTGACGACGTCACGAAATGCCGCGCCTGCACACCGCCGCAGCGGTGAAAAATAAGTCGCTTCTGCCGCCAATGCGCGTAGTATCGACGATCCGCCCCGATTTATTGCGCGGATTTTTTGCCGTTCTGGCCTGAAAAGCGAGGGAAAATAACATGAATCACAATGACCTTTCTCAGTGCCGCGTTGACACCGACCGTTTGTTGATTGCCCCCTTTACCGCAGCAGACGCCGACGATGTTTACCAGGCGATCACCCCCACTCTGACGCGCTTTATGACTTTTGAACCGGAAGCGTCGCCGGAAGACTTCGCCAACGTCTGGCAAAGCTGGCTGCCGCTGATGCGCGAAGGCGAAGAAGTGATCTTCGTCGCCCGCCGGCGCGAAGACCGGCAGTTCGTCGGCGTCGGCGGCGCGCACAACCTACGCAGCCCCACCCCGGAGCTGGGCATCTGGGTGAAAGAGAGCCTGCATGGCCAGGGCTACGGCCGCGAAATCGTACAGGGTATCGCGCGCTGGGCCAGCGAGCGCTTTCAGCCGCCGCACTTTCTCTACCCGGTGGCCGAGCAGAATACCGCCAGCCGCCGCCTCGTCGAGTCGCTGGGCGGCGTGCTGGCCGGCCGTTGCGAGCGCATCAAGTATGACGCCGTGGTGTATCACCTGCCGCCTCAGCGCTAGTCAGCATCGGGCCGCCGGCCCGGTGTCATCTTTTTTGCTTTCCGCCGTGATAACCCCTGCCACTGCCTGCGGGTTTGTGCTAATGATAGAGGCATGTAGGGTAAAAACAGTTGAGGAACAGCAACATGATTATTTTTGTTACCGGCGCCACCTCCGGTTTCGGCGAGGCGATCGCGCGCCGTTTTATCCGTGAAGGCCATCGGGTGATCGCCGCCGGGCGCCGCCTTGAGCGTCTTGAAGCGCTGCAGGAAGAACTCGGCCAAGCGCTGCACATCGTTCGGCTCGACGTGCGCAACCGCGCCGCCATTCAACAGGCGATCGAAGCACTGCCGGCCGAGCTGCGCCAGATCGACGTACTGGTGAACAACGCCGGGCTGGCGCTGGGGCTGGAGCCGGCGCACAAGGCCAACGCCGATGACTGGGAAACCATGATCGACACCAACGCCAAGGGGCTGGTGAACATGACGCGCGCGCTGTTGCCGGCCATGGTCGAGCGCAACGTCGGCCACGTGATCAACATCGGTTCCACCGCCGCCAACTGGCCTTACGCCGGCGGCAACGTGTACGGCGCCACCAAGGCGTTCGTCAAGCAGTTCAGCCTGGGCCTGCGCGCCGATCTGCACGGCACGCGCATCCGCGTGACCGATATCGAGCCGGGCCTGGTGGGCGGCACCGAGTTCTCCAACGTGCGCTTCAAGGGTGATGACGGCAAGGTCAACAAAACCTACGAAGGCGCCGATGCGCTGACGCCGGAAGACATCGCCGAGTCGGTGTTCTGGGTCGCGACGTTGCCGGCGCGCGTCAACATCAACACGCTGGAAATGATGCCGGTCAGCCAGTCCTTCGCCGGGCTGAACATCCACCGCGGCGCCTGAGCCGCGACGGCGGGAGGCGACTCCCGCCGCGTTTCCTCAGGCCGCGCGCCAGCCGGAAACGATAATCAGCATGCCCGCCAGCGCCACGCCGGCGCCGACCCAATCCAGCGCAGACAGCTTCACCCCGTCCACCACCCGCAGCCACAGCAGCGCCGTCGCCACATACACACCGCCGTAGGCCGCATAGACCCTCCCGCTGGCCGCCGGATGCAGCGTCAACAGCCAGACAAACAGCATCAGGCTTAATGCCGCCGGCAGCAGCAGCCAGGCGCTGCCCTGCTTCTTCAGCCATAGGTAAGGCAGGAAACAGCCGATAATTTCAGCCAGGGCGGTGGCGAAAAACAACAGCGTGGTTTTTAACATCGGTCGCAGTTTTCTCTCGGTAAAGTAAACGAATCGGCGCTTGGCTGGTGAATTCCAGGAGCGCGGTGGTATATTTATCACCACGCCTGCGGGCGAGGTAACGCCAGTGTCGCCATCATCAGGCGCACTCACTCATAAGGATGAAACGATGAAAACATTTTCGACCCAACGACTGCTGCGCGGGATGCTGCCGGTCGCCATGCTGGCCTTTATGGGCGCCTGGCAGGCGCCGGCGCTGGCCGCCACCTGCACGCAGGGCAGCACCTGCGTCACCGTCGATGGCAAAGGCAGCGGCGCGATGAGCACCGAAGAAGCGCGCCAAAGCAAAGAGCAGTGGAATGATACCAAATCCCTGCGCCACAAGATCAACACTCGCGTCGAGAAAGAGTTCGACAAGGCCGATCGCGCGGCGGATGACGAAGACCGCTGCAACGACAGCAACAACGTCAACGCGTACTGGGAACCGGACACCCGTAAATGTCTGGATCGCCAGACCGGGCGTCGGATTAATCCTTAATCCGCCTGCGGCGGGCGGGCAAGCGTGAAACCCGGCCGCCGTTGCTGCTATCCTGTTACAGGAAGTTCATTGTCTAAAAGGATGACGTGATGAAGAAAACGCTGATATTAACCGCTGTATTGCTGGCCGGCGCCCCATTGGCGGCTCTGGCCTCCTGTGAAAGCGTGAAAGCGGACATTTCGCAAAAAATCGTCAATAACGGCGTTCCGGAGTCCGGCTTCAAACTGGAGATCGTGCCTAACGATCAGGCCGATCAAGCGGGCGGCCAGGTGGTCGGCCACTGCGAAAACGACACCCAGAAGATCGTTTATACCCGCCTGAACAACGGCGACGATAGTGGTGACGCGGCGCAGACCGGCACCAGCCAGGACACCTCCAACGCGCAGTAAGCCGCATCGGCTACCCAGGGCGCGCAACAGCCGCGCCCTTTCCTTTTCCTTTACGTCTGCTCCGCCTCTTCCTCTTCGCCTTGCGGCCGACAACGCGCCGGGATCAGCATCGCCGCCGCCAGCGCCAGCAACGACACCAACGCCGATACCAGGAACACCCAATGCAGCGAAGCCGCCACCTGCTGGATAAGCTGCGCCAGCGCTTCGCTCCCCATGCTCTGCCGCACCGCCGGCTCCATCAGCCGCTGCACCGGATCGTCAATCTCCGGCAAACGCCACTGCAGGTTGAGGTTCAGCGTGGCGCCCAAAATCGCGGTGCCGATGGCCGAGCCCACCATGCGGGTAAACACCGTACAGGCGGTGGCAATGCCGCGAATGCTGTAATGCGCCGCGTTCTGCACCGACACTAAAAACGTCGTGTTGCACAATCCCATGCCGGCGCCGACCATAAACGCCGCCACCCGGCCCCACAGCAGACCGCCGTTCGGCTGCAGCATCAGCAGGATCAGGCCGCCCGCCACCAACAGCAGTGCGCCCAGCAACGCCGTGGCGCGATACGAAGTCATCAGCATCAAACGGCCGCTCAGCGTGCTGGCCAGCGGCCAGCCGATCGACATCAAGGCCAGCGTGGTGCCCGCCTCCAGCGGTGAGCCGCCCATCACGCCCTGAATGAAGGTGGGCAGAAAGGCGCTGATGCCCATCATCGCCGCGCCGATCACCAGCCCGCCGATGTTGCCGGCGACGATCACCCGGCTTTGCCACAGCGCCAGCGGGAACAGCGGCTCGACCGCGCGCCGCTCCTGACGGATCAGCAGCGCCAGCGACGCCGCCGCCAGCGCCAGCAACGGCGCCACCCACCATCCGAGACTTTCCATCTGCAACAGCGCCAGCAGCAGCGCCGAAACGAACAGCGTCAGCCAGGCGGTGCCCGCCAGATCCAGCGCGTGCCGCCGCAGTTGCTGATGCGCCGGCAGATAGCGCCAGAGGAAGAACATCGCCAACAGGCCGATCGGCAGGTTGACCCAGAACACCAGCGCCCACGGCAGGTGTTGCACGATAAACGCGCCCAGCAGCGGGCCGATGATCGCCGATACGCCCCACACGCTCGACAGGTAGCCCATCACCTTCGGCCGCTCGGTGGCGCTGTAGATGTCGCCGATGATGGTGGACGCGATCGGCATGATGGCGCCGGCGCCCAATCCCTGCAATAAGCGGAAGCCGATCAGCCAATACATGTCGGGGGCGTAGCCGCACAGCACCGATCCCAGCAGGAACAGCGTCGCGCCGAAGAAAAACACCCGCTTGCGGCCGTAGAGATCCGCCAGCCGGCCGTAGATGGGAATGGTGATCGCCTGCGCCAGCAAATAGACCGCGAACACCCAGCCCAGCAGCGAGAAGCCGCCGAGATCGCCGATGATGGTCGGCATGGCGGTGGCGACGATGGTGGCTTCGATCGCCGACATGAACATCGCCAGCATGCAGGCGATCAGGATCAGCGGGCGGTGGGCAATGGGTGCGGGTGAAACGTTATTTGTCATGGCGTTATGCAGGTTTCCTGGCGTTTTTATTTTCCCTGAGTATATCAGCAAGCGCCTGTGCCAAGTCTATCCGCCCTCACATCCTGCCTTTGCCGGCGGCGAATCGCACCATTTGGACTAACTGTTACGGCGTAACGTTTTGCCGTGGATTTTTTTCATTTTACCCGCATCCCAGCGCTGACGCGGGCTGCGGCGCCAATACGGGCAAACTCAATCAGCTGATTTTGTTCATAAAACTTGGCACGGTCAACGACAGGGTGCTATACCTTCCCTAGCCGGCGCCTTTGGGCTTCGTGCTTTCTTGGGTTTAAATATCAGTATCTTATGCTGATTTACTCACGTATTGAGCCTACGTTCAGCACGCTGTGCCGAACGCACCCTTCGCTCAATGTCGCTAACCTCATGCGAAACGCCCGTTTTGTACCGCCACGCCCGCCGGGCCGTGGGTAACAATCAGAGCGGAATGCGCCGTCTCGTCGGCCGCTCCGCGCAACGGAGGACGCAACATCATGCACAAGTCAGCGCCATACCGGCGCCTGCTCCTCGGGAGCCTGCTGTTTATCGCCGTCATCGCGCTGCTGGTTTACGGCATCGGTTGGGAAACCCTCAAGTCGCGCCGGGAAGATTTGATTTACCTCGGTCAGCAGCACATGTTCCTGGTGGTGTGTTCGATGCTGCTGTCGCTGCTGGTCGGCATTCCCAGCGGTATCCTGCTGAGCCGCCCTTTCGCCCGCCGCTGGGCGGAGCACGTGATGCAGATCTTTAACGTCGGCAACACCCTGCCGCCGCTGGCAGTGTTGGCATTGGCGATGGTGATCATCGGCATCGGCGACCGGCCGGCGGTGGTGGCGTTGTTCCTCGCCTCGCTGCTGCCTATCGTGCGCAATACCTATGCCGGCCTGCGTTCGGTGCCGCCGGCGCTGGTCGAGGCCGCCAACGGTATTGGCATGACCGCCGGACAGCGGCTGCGCCAGGTCGAACTGCCTAACGCCCTGCCGGTGATCTTCGCCGGGGTGCGCATCGCGATGGCGATTAACGTCGGCACCGCGCCGCTGGCGTTTTTGATCGGCGCCAGCAGCTATGGCGAGCTGATCTTCCCCGGCATCTACCTGAACGACTTCCCGACGCTGATCCTCGGCGCCGCCGCCACCGCGCTGATCGCCCTGCTGCTCGATCTGGCGCTGGCCGGTCTCGGCCGCCGGCTCAGCCCGCACACCGCATCCTGATGGGAGAAACGCGATGACTCGATGGTTACAACGACTCCGCCACGCGCTGCTGTTCTCCTTGCTGATGACCGGCGCGGCCGCCTGGGCCGCCCCGCTGACGCTGGCGAGCAAGAACTTTACCGAACAGCGCATTCTGTCGGCGATCACCGTGCAATACCTGCGGGCCAAAGGTTTTCAGGTCGAACCCAAAACCAATCTGGCTACGGTGATCACCCGCAACGCGATGATCAACAAGCAGATCGACATGACCTGGGAATACACCGGCACCTCGCTGATCATCTTTAACCACATCAATAAGCGCATGTCGCCGCAGGAAACCTACGAAACGGTGAAAAAGCTCGATGCCAAACTCGGCCTGGTGTGGCTGCAGCCGGCGGACATGAACAACACCTACGCCTTCGCCATGCAGCGCCGGCGAGCGGAAAAAGAGCAGATCCGCACGATGTCGCAACTGGTGGCCAAAGTGGAACAGGTGCGTAAAACCGACCCGAAACACAACTGGCTGCTGGGGCTGGATCTGGAGTTCGCCGGCCGCTCGGACGGCCTGAAGCCGATGCAGGCGCTGTACGACATGCCGCTGGATCGCCCGCAAATCCGCCAGATGGATCCCGGCCTGGTCTACAACGCCATCCGCGATGGCTTCGTCGACGCCGGGCTGGTGTACACCACCGACGGCCGGGTGAAAGGCTTCGATCTGCATGTGCTGGAAGACGACAAAGGCTATTTCCCGAGCTATGCGGTCACGCCGGTGGTGCGCGCCGACGTGTTGCAAAACACGCCGGGGCTGGAAGCGGCGCTGAACACGCTGTCGAAACAGTTCAACAATCAGGTGATCACCGAGCTTAACGCCAAGGTGGATATCGACTACCAGACGCCGCAACAGGTCGCCGACGCGTTCCTCAAGCAGCGCGGCCTGATTTAGGAGGCATGATGAATACCTTACTTTACGCCTGGCAAAACTGGGCCTATATCGCCGGATTGACGCTGGAACACCTGCTGCTGGTCGGCATCGCCGTCGGCCTGGCGATCCTGATCGGCGTGCCGCTCGGCGTGCTGATCGTCCGCCACAAATGGCTGGCGACGCCGGTGCTGAGCCTGGCCACGCTGGTGCTGACCGTGCCCTCCATCGCCCTGTTCGGGCTGATGATCCCGCTGTTTTCCTTAATCGGCCACGGCATCGGCTACGTGCCGGCGATCACCGCGGTGTTCCTCTATTCGCTGCTGCCGATCGTGCGCAACACCCACACCGCGCTCGACAACCTGCCCGGCGGGCTGCGCGAAGCCGGCCGCGGCATCGGCATGACGTTCTGGCAACGCCTGCGCTGGGTGGAGATCCCGGTAGCGCTGCCGGTCATTTTCGGCGGCATTCGCACCGCCGTGGTGATGAATATCGGCGTGATGGCGATCGCCGCGGTGATCGGCGCCGGCGGCCTCGGCCTGCTGCTGCTCAACGGCATCAGCAGCAGCGACATCCGCCAGTTGATTACCGGCGCCGTGATGATCAGCCTGCTGGCGATCGTCCTCGATTGGTTATTGCACCGCTTGCAAATTGCGCTCACGCCCAAGGGGATCCGCTCATGATTAAATTGGAAAATCTGACCAAACAGTTCATGCAAAAGAACGGCACGCCGTTCAACGCCGTCGACAACATCAATCTGGACGTGCCGGAAGGCGAAATTTGCGTGCTGCTCGGCCCATCCGGCTGCGGCAAAACCACCACGCTGAAGATGATCAACCGCTTGATCGAACCCACCGGCGGCACCATTCTGATCAACGGCGAAGACACCAGCGCGCTGGATACCGTCAGCCTGCGCCGCAAAATCGGCTACGTCATCCAGCAGATCGGTCTGTTCCCCAACATGACCATCGAGGAGAACATCACCGTGGTGCCGCGCATGCTGGGCTGGGACAAAAAACGCTGCCACGATCGCGCCGAGGAGCTGATGAGCATGGTGGCGCTGGATCCCAAGCGCTTTTTGCACCGCTACCCGAAAGAGATGTCCGGCGGGCAGCAGCAGCGCATCGGCGTGATCCGCGCGCTGGCGGCCGATCCGCCGGTGCTGCTGATGGATGAACCCTTCGGCGCGGTGGATCCGATCAACCGCGAAACCATCCAAAACGAGTTTCTCGACATGCAGCGTCAGCTGAAGAAGACCGTGATGCTGGTCAGCCACGACATCGACGAAGCGCTGAAGCTCGGCGATCGCATCGCGGTGTTCCGCCAGGGCAAGATCGTGCAGAACGCCAGCGCCGATGAGCTGCTGGCGCGCCCGGCGAACGACTTCGTCGCCTCCTTTGTCGGCCAGGATCGCACGCTGAAGCGCCTGCTGCTGGTGCAGGCCGGCGACGTGGCAGACCAACAAGAGACGGTGACGGTGCGCCGGGAAACGCCGCTGACAGAGGCATTCGGGTTGATGGACGATATCGACGCCCGTTCGGTGACGGTAGTGGACGCCGACGGCAAACCGCTGGGTTACGTCAAACGCCGCGAGGCGCGCGGTGCGCCGGGGGTATGCGCCGACAGCCTGCACCGCTTTCGCGTCACCGCCCGCGCGGAAGAGAACCTGCGCGTGGTGCTGTCGAAGCTGTATGAGCACAATACGTCCTGGATGCCGATCGTCGATGAAGACGGCCGCTACAGCGGCGAAATCTCGCAGGATTATATCGCCGACTACCTCAGCTCCGGCCGCACGCGCCGGGTGCTGACGCCGCAATAACCTCCGCCGGGGCGCCGACCGCCCCGCCCATGCCGCAGTTTGATAAAGATTCACTGGTCATCGGCCGGAGCGCCAAGCACAATGCGCTGATGACCCTTTGATTTTTCTCACGACGCCGCCCACGCATGAAAAGATTGGTCCACCTGCACCACTATCGCGCCCTGCTGCGCAGCCTGTTTATCGCCGTGTTCATCGGCGTCGCCGCCGCCCTGGCGGTGTGGCTGTTCCACCGTTCGATGATTGGCCTTGAGTGGCTGTTGCTCGGCAATGCCGACGGCAGTCTGGTGGCCGCCGCCGCCGCGCTGCCCGGCTGGCGGCGCGCCCTGACGCCTGCGTTGGGCGGGCTGGCGGCGGGCCTGCTGCTGTATGTTCACCAGCGCTACCGCCACCAGCGCCCGGCGGCGCCCACCGACTATATGGAAGCGATCGAGACCGGCAACGGCAAGCTGGATACCGGCGCCAGCCTGGTGAAGTGTCTGGCGTCGCTGCTGGTGGTGTCGAGCGGCAGCGCCATCGGCCGTGAAGGCGCGATGATCCTGCTGGCGGCGCTGGTGGGCTCGCTGTTTGCCCAGCGCTTTACGCACGAGAAAGAATGGAAACTGTGGGTGGCCTGCGCCGCCGCAGCCGGGATGGCCAGCGCCTACCATGCGCCGCTGGCGGGCAGCCTGTTTATCGCCGAGATCCTGTTCGGCACCCTGATGCTGGCCTCGCTCGGCCCGGTGGTGATCGCCGCGGTCAGCGCCCTGCTGATGACCAACCTGCTCAACGGCGGCCAGGCGCCGCTCTACCTGGTGACGCCGCTCGCCGCCCCTTTGCCGACGCAATACCTGCTGATGGCGCTGGTCGGCGTGGTGGCCGGCGCCGGCGGGCCGCTGTTTTTATGGTTGATGACCGCCACCGGCCGCGCGTTCCGATCGCTGCGCCTGAAGCCGCCGCTGCAGCTGGCGCTGGGCGGCCTGATCGTCGGGCTGCTTTCGCTGTTGTTCCCGCAGGTATGGGGCAATGGCTACAGCGTGGTGCAGGCGCTGCTGATCGCGCCGCCGGGGGTATTGCTGCTGGGGGCGATCCTGGTATGCAAGCTGCTGGCGATCCTCGCCAGCAGCGGGTCGGGCGCGCCCGGCGGGGTCTTCACCCCGACGCTGTTCGTCGGCGCCGCGCTCGGTTCGATGATAGGCCAGCTGTTTGGCCTGTGGCCGGGCATGGATGCGGCGGTGCCGCTGCTGCTGGCGCTGACCGGCATGGCCACCCTGCTGGCCGCCACCACCCATGCGCCGATCATGGCGGCGCTGATGGTGTTTGAAATGACCGGCGAATACGCGCTGCTGCCCGGCATTCTGCTGGCCTGCGTGATCGCCACCACCGTGTCGCGCGGCCTGCGGCCGGTATCGGTCTACCACACCGCGCCGCCGCCCAAACGCGAGGCTTAAAACTCGCCCTGCTGCAGCAACTTCCTGAACTGCGGGCACTGCAGGTGCTCCGGTTCAGGGCAATCGACCATGTGCTGCAAACCGGCGCGCACCTGCCCCAGACGCCGCAGGGTGCGATCCAGTTCTTCAATCCGCGCCGCCAGCAGCCTGCGATCGAGGGCGATGCGCCCCCGCTCGTCAAACAGCGAGGCGATCTCATCCAGCGTAAACCCCGCCAGCCGCCCGAGGGCGATCAGCTTCAGTTGATCCAGCACGCCGGCGGCGTATTGGCGACGTAAACCGTTGCGGCCTATCGAGGCGATTAGCCCTTTTTTCTCGTAATGCCGCAGCGCCGAGGGCGCGATGCCGCTCAAACGCGCCACCTCGCCAATATCCAGTTCTTTTCCCATTGACTTGAAGTCGACTTTAAGTTGCACACTGTGCGCACATTACACCATGAGTGACTTTAAGGGCACGAAAATGACGACAGAAATTTTACTGATGATTATGCTGACCGGGGTGGGCGCCACGCTGTGCACCGATCTGTGGGCCATCCTGCAAAAGCGCGTGCTGGGCATCCCGCCCCTTAACTACGCGCTGGTCGGCCGCTGGTTTATCGGCCTTTTCGACGGCCGGTTTTATCACGCACCGATCATGGCGGCGCCGGTGCGGCGGGGAGAAAAAGCGATGGGATGGCTGCTGCACTACGCGATCGGCGTCGCCTTCGCCTTTATCCCGCTCGGCCTGGCGGGCATCGCGTGGTACGCCGCGCCGACGCCGCTCGTCGCGCTGTTGAGCGGCTGGCTGAGCCTGGCGGCGCCCTTCTTCGTGATGCAGCCGGCGTTGGGCTTTGGCGTGGCGGCGGCGAACACCCCCAATCCGACGCGTAGCCGCATCATCAGCCTGCTGGTGCATACGGTGTACGGCCTGGGGCTGTTTGTCTCCGCCCGTTTGTTGGCCCCTTTGCTGGCCTGAGCGCGCTAGCGCAGCAGCGTGGAGATGTCGAGATAGTGCGCCAGTTCGCGCTGCTCCGCGCGCGGCAGATACGGAATTTCACCCAGCAGCGGCGCGGAAATGCGCTGCTGCAGCGCCGCGATGGTTTCGGCATAGTGCGCCAACCCCGGGTTGATGCGGTTGGCGACCCAGCCCAGCAACGGCAGGCCGTCGTTGATAATCGACTGTGCCGTCAGCAACGCGTGGCTGACGCAGCCCAGCTTGATGCCCACCACCAACACCACCGGCAGCTGTTCCTGCACCACCCACTCGGCGTAAGGCCGCAGATCGTTCATCAACACCCGCCAACCGCCGCTGCCTTCCACCACCACCGTATCGGCTTTGGCCGAAAGATCCCGCAGACCGGTGCTCATCACGCCATAGTTGATGTCCTCGGTCGCATGCGCGTGAAACACCTCATCCAGGCAGGTGATGGGATTGATCTCCTCGTAGGACAGCGGCAGGGTTGAAGATGCCTGCAATACCAAAGCGTCTTTATTGCGGATGCCCTCGCTGGTTTCCTGGCAGCGCGCGGCGATCGGCTTGTAGCCGGCCACCGAACGGCCTTCGGCGGCCAGCGCCTGCATCAACCCGCGGGAAACCACGGTTTTACCGACGTCGGTATCCGTGCCTGTCACAAATAAACGCTTCAACATGAATAAAATGCCCCAGAATGCCCCGTTAACAATGTATCGCCGCACCGGCGGCGAAGAAGTCTTTCGGAAAAATTCTAGGGGATGCTGCCGCGTAGGGGCTTGAGGTAGCTCAATCTTTTGCGGGATTAATAAGAGGTTCTGATGTTAGCCTTGCAGCAGCTGCACCAACAATGAACCATTATACAGCGCCTCTTTCACCAGCGCCGCGCCGGGCATGGTGCCCTGATTGAAGAACTGCGTGGATTCGACCTTGACCTGCTCGCTGTAGGCCGGCAGCGCCTGTTGGCGAATGCAGGAGGCGATGGCCGGGTGCAAGATCTCCGCCGCGCGGTTGAGCGGCGAGCCCACCAGGATCTTCTCGGGATTGAACAGGTTGACCATGATAGCCAGAATGCGCCCCACGCTGTGGCCGACACCGAGAATGATGTCTCGCGCCAGTTGATCGCCCGCCAGCGCGGCGTCGCACAGCGATTCGACGGTCAGCGGCGCACCGTGCAGGCTGGAACTCATCGAGCCGCTCAGCCGCTGCTGGGCGATCTCCAGCATGTTCTCAATGCTGGCCACGGTTTCGAGACAGCCGTGGTTGCCGCAGTAGCAGCGTTTGCCGTAGGGATCGACCTGGGTGTGGCCGATCTCCACCACGCTGTGGCTGCCGGCGTGCAACACATGGCCGCCGGTGATCACCCCGGCGCCGACGTTGTGGTCGATCACCACCTGAATCACGTTCTGGCTGCCGCGCGAGGCGCCGTACAGCGCCTCGGCCATGGTCCAGGCGCTGATGTCGTGCTGCAGGTAAACCGGCAGACCGGTGCGGGTTTCCAGCGCCGGGCCGAGCGGCATCTCCAGCACGTCGTAAAACGGCATGCGGTGCACCACGCCGGACTGGACGTCGATCATGCCCGGCAGCGTAATAGCGATCGCCGTCAGCCGTTCCAGCTTGCTTTGGTGGCGGATAAAGAATTGATCGACTTCGGTCAGGATGCGCTTCAGCAACGGTTCGGGATGTTCGGCCGCCAGCGGCAGCTGCTCCTCCACCACCAGCTTGCTGCTGAGATCGCGCAGCGCCAGCGTGATGCTGCCGCGGCTGATGCGGGCGGACAGGTAGTGCCAGGCTTCGGTGTCCAACACCAGCCCCACCGCCGGGCGCCCCCGGCTGCCGATCTCCTGGTACTCGGTTTCCTTGACCAGATGGGCTTCCAGCAGTTCGCGCACGATCTTGGTGATGCTGGCGGGCGCCAGCTGCGCGCGTTTTGACAGTTCGATGCGCGAAATCGGACCCAGTTGATCGATTAGCCGATAAACCGCCCCCGCATTGGTCTGTTTGATTTGATCGATATGCCCAGGCTGCCCAACCGCAATCACAAACCGGCTCCTACTATTTTTCGCGCTTCTAAATAAAGACTAGGGGTTATGGTGGGGCTTTTGTCATACAGCGTCAACTATTTGATTCGTTATGTGATTTGCTGCACAAATTCCTCGCAATTTCAGCGTGAATTGATTTTTATTTGCCCAAGCTCAACGTCATTTCAGCATCAACGCCATCAGCGACTGCGCCGCCGCGGTCAACGGCCGCCGGCGGTGGTGCACCAGCCACACTTCGGTGGTGGCGTCCGGCTCCGCCAGCGGCAAATAGCGCACGCCGTCCACCCGCACCCGGGCGAAAGACGCCGGCAGAATCGAGACTCCCAACCCGGCGGAGACCAGCCCGATGATAGTCATCGCTTCCCCCACTTCCTGGGTGATATACGGGGTGATGCCGGCCTTGCCGAGCAGCAGCAGAATTTCGTCGTACAGCGCGGTGCCCACTTCGCGCGAGAAGAACACGAACGGCTCCCGCGCCAAATGTTGAAACCGCAGCGCGCCGCCGGGCGTTTCCGCCAGCGGATGCCCTTCCGGCACCACCGCCACCAGCGGTTCACGCAGCAGCAGCTGATAGTGCAGCGCCTCCGGCAGCCGCGTATTGCGCATCACCCCCAGATCCAGCTCACCGTTCAGCAGCGGTTCGATCTGCTGTTTGGTGTTGATTTCGCGCATCTTGATGTGCACCTGCGGGGACTGCTGGCGAAAGGCGCGCAGGCTGCGCGCCACCACGCCGATAAAGGGCGCGGAGGAGGTAAACCCGATGGTCATTTCCCCCAGTTCACCGCGATCCAGACGCGCCGCCTTTTCCGCCGCGCGCCCGACCTGATCGAGCACCTGATAGGCTTCTTTAAGAAACATCTCCCCGGCCTGGGTCAAACTGACGTTGCGGTTGTTGCGCGCCAGCAGCCGCGCGCCGACCATCTCTTCCAGCGCCTGAATTTGCTGGCTGAGCGGCGGCTGGGAGATGCGCAACCGCTCGGCGGCGCGGCCAAAATGCAGCTCTTCGGCCACGGCGATAAAGTAACGCAGGTGTCTCAATTCGATATTCATATTTAAAAAGTCTTAATTGTAATTATTAATATATTAGACAAAAAATTCGCCGCTCCCTATCATTTTGTTATCTGCAAAATGTCTGTTTATCTCCCCGAAGTTCGGTAAGGAAACGCTGTGACAACCCCTGTGCGTTCTGCGGCCGTGATGCCGTCGACGCTGGCCGCCAACGATGACGCGGCCGCTGCGCCTAAAGTAAAACGCTCCACCCTCAACAACAAACTCCCCTATATCGAACGCGGCACGCCGCAGTTTATGCGCGTTACGCTGGCGCTGTTTTCCGCCGGGTTGGCGACCTTCGCGCTGCTCTACTGCGTGCAGCCGATCCTGCCGGTGCTGTCGCAAGACTTCGGCGTCTCGCCGGCGGAAAGCAGCCTGTCGCTTTCGGTCTCTACCGGCCTGCTGGCGATCGGCCTGATGTTTACCGGGCCGTTGTCCGACGCCATCGGCCGCAAGTCGGTGATGGTGGTGGCGCTGCTGCTGGCGGCGGTTTGCACGCTGATTTGCGCCTTTATGACCAGCTGGCACGGCATTTTACTGATGCGCGCATTGATCGGCCTGTCGCTGAGCGGCGTCGCAGCGGTCGGCATGACCTACCTCAGCGAAGAGATCCACCCAAGCTTCGTCGCCTTCTCGATGGGGCTGTATATCAGCGGCAACTCGATCGGCGGCATGAGCGGCCGCCTGGTGACCGGGGTGTTGACCGACTTCTTCTCCTGGCGCGTATCGCTTGGCGTCATCGGCCTGTTCGCCCTCGCCGCCGCCTGCATGTTTTGGCGCATCCTGCCCGCTTCGCGGCATTTTCGCGCCAGCTCGCTGCGCCCGCGCACCCTGCTGATCAACTTTAAACTGCATTGGCACGATAAAGGGTTGCCGCTGCTGTTCGCGGAAGGTTTCCTGCTGATGGGCAGTTTCGTCACCCTGTTCAACTACATCGGTTATCGCCTGCTGGCGGATCCTTATCACCTGAGCCAGGCGATCGTCGGCCTGCTGTCGGTGGTGTACCTCACCGGCTCCTACAGTTCGCCCAAGGCCGGTGCGCTCACCTCACGCTTCGGGCGCGGCCCGGTGCTGCTGGCGTCGATCGTGATTATGCTGATCGGGATCCTGATTACCGCGCTGCCGCAGGTGCCGGCGATCTTTATCGGCATGATGCTGTTCACCGCCGGTTTTTTCGCCGCCCACTCGGTGGCCAGCAGCTGGATCGGCCGCCGTGCGCGCCGCGCCAAAGGCCAGGCGTCGTCGCTGTATCTGTTCTGCTATTACGTCGGCTCCAGCGTGGCCGGCACCCTGGGCGGCGTGTTCTGGCACAGCTTCGGCTGGAATGGCGTGGCGGCGTTTATCAGCCTGATGCTATTGCTGGCGCTGCTGGTGGTGCATTACCTGAAACGGCTGCCGGAAGCGGCGCGCCTGTGAATGGAAAAAGCCGCGGAGGTTAGCCGCGGCTCGTCATGCCAGAGCCCGTGATTATTGACCGGGTTTCCAGCGAGTTTGCAGGTACTCCACCGCCTTGTCCGTTTGCGGCTCGGTCAGATAACGTTGCCGGAACAGGATGGTTCCCCCCATCCCCGGCAGGCTCTCGTTGAGATCCAACTGCCTTTTCAGCTCGGGGACGCCGCCGTCGACGGTCCAGGCCGGCTCGCTGGCCGATGGCGTGCCCACTTTATACAGCGCCACCCCGGCATAGAGCCGAACCGGCGTGTCTTTCACCACCTCGGCCCACCAGTTGGCCAGCACGTCGTAGCGAACAATTTCACGATCGAAAGGCCAGTACAGCTGCGGCGCGATATAGTCGAGCAGCCCCAGTTTGACCCACTGGCGCGTATCGGCATAGGCCGTATCGTACGACGGCGCGCCGGCTCGCGTCGCCGAGCCGGCAGGATCGTCCGCTTTGTTTCGCCATACGCCCGCCGGGCTGACGCCAAACGCGACCGCGGGCTTCAGTGCTTTGACGGTGGCGGAAACCTGTTTTATCAATTGCAGCGTGTTGTCTCTTCGCCAGTCGGCCTTGTCTGCAAACCCTTTGCCGTATGCGCGATACGTCTTTTCATCATCCAGCGGCGATTGCGGCGTTTCGTAATAGAAATAATCGTCAAACTGAATGCCGTCGACATCGTAGTTTTTGACGACTTCAGCCACCACGCCGGTGATCCAGTTGCGCACCTCGGGCAGGCCGGGGTCGAGCACGAAGCGATCGCTGGCGGTGCGTATCCAGTCGGGATGCAGCGCATAGACGCTGGCCGGCGGCGACTGCAGCGTATGATTGAGTGCATCAATCGTTTGCTGTCGGGTATTCATGGAAACCCGATAAGGGTTCAGCCAGGCATGCACTTTGATGCCGCGTCGGTGCGCTTCTGTCAGCATAAAGGCCAGCGGATCATAACCCGGATCCTGGCCCACGGTGCCGGTCAATACCTCCGACCAGGGCAAGATGTCAGAACGCCACAGGGCCGTGCCGTCCGGTTTAACCTGAAAATACACCGTGTTAATCCCGGTTTTCACCATGTCGTCCAGCGCGTCCGTCAGCCCCTGCTGCTGCAGACGCACCCGCTCTTGCGTGGATTCCGCTTTCAGCGAGGCCGCCGGCGGCCAGTCCAAGCCAATGACCGTAGCCAGCCAGATGCCCCGCATCGGCGTTGCCGGCGGTACAGGCTGCGGAGGCTTTTCCGGCTCAGGGGGTTTGGCGCATCCGCTCACGCCCAGCATGGCGGCCATCAACAGCCATCCGCCTAGTTTTGTTGCGCCTGTCGGCATAAATGTTCTCCTTCCGTGAGTGACGGTTATCCCATCTCGCGGCGTGCGGAGCAAGAAACCGCCCGCTTTATCAACGCCATCCAGCGACCGGCGCCGCCCTTTCTGGCGACGCCTCTCCTTATCCCATCACCAGCTCAGCCCCGTCCCGCGAGGGAACGCCACCTTGCCGGTATTGGTTTGCTCATCGTAGTCATGCCAGGTATTAACCGGCAGTTTTCCGTGCGGTTTGATTTTCCCCGTCAGCACCTGCGCCAGCGATATCATCGAAGGGCCACGCCATACGCCGCTGTCATACCCGTAGTAAGAATAGGTGGCGACAGCCGCATCCACGTCTGCGGCATAGTTCACGATATCGTAAGGCGCGCGCAATGAGAGGTGAACGCGTTTTTTCCCCTGCTCGGCGGCGTATTTCAGCCAGCCCGGGTAAGGGCTGCTGTCATTACCCGATCCGGTGGCGGCGGTCACGACGCCATCCTGCTCGGCAGGCGTAAAGCGGGTTGAGAGGGTTCCAAGCAAGAACACGTCGCAGCCGGCAATATGTTCCCTGACCTGGGCGTCGCTCAGTTCCGTTTCCTTCGCGGCCACAACGTTCTGATAGCCCTCCTGCGCCATCACGTTCGCAATGCCTTTGGCCTGCTCGCCCCACGGAGTCAGAATAAAGTAGCGCAGCGCTTTGTCCTTTAACGGCAGCAGGCATTGACGGTTGATAACCACGGTAATGGAACGATCGGCAATCCGTTTCTCCAGCTGATGCGCGGAGGACGATACGTCGTGGGAACAGGGTTTATCGCTATGGCCCATCAGGTGATGGCGCAATTTGAGGCGCAAAATGCGCTCGACAGAGGCATCAATATCGGCCTCGCTGAGATGCCCGGTTTTCACCCGCTGCGCAATGTAGCGGATAAGCTCGGGCAGCAGGCTCGCCTGCGCCGGCGAAGCGATGCTGACAGGCATCAGAGCAATATCCACCCCGGCGGTAAAGACGTTTTCAGCCGCCGCTTGCTGGCTGAAATGCTCGGCAATCGCGCCCATATCCAGCGCATCTGAAATCGTTACGCCGGCATAACCCAGCTCATTGCGCAGGATCTGGGTCTGGATTTCGCGCGACATGGTGGCCGGCACCGTGATTTTTTCACCGTTGCGGGTGTCGATCTGGCTGTTATCCAGTGCAGGGTACTGAATATGCGCAGTCATGACCATGTCCGGCGCCGCGCAGCGATCGATGGCCTGTTTATAAGCGGCGATATCAATGGCAAAAGCTTCTTCCCGCGTACGATCGACGCGCGGCAAACCGGTATGCGAGTCGGTGGAGGTGCTGCCATGGCCGGGGAAGTGTTTGTACGCGGTGATCAGCCCCTGCTGTTTCATGCCCGCCACCATTTTCTCGGCCAGGCGGGAAACGGCGCTCTTATCATCGCTGAAGGCGCGAACGTTAATCACCGGGTTGAACGGGTTGGTGTTGACGTCCACGACCGGGGCAAAGTTGGTATTGATATGCAACGCGCGCATATCCTGGGCCATCAGTTTGCCCTGTTCAACGGCGAGCTGTTTATCCGCACCGCCCTCGATCGCCGCCGCCAGCGCCATATTGCCGGGGAATGAGGCGTAGTCGCCGCGCGGCAGCCGGAAAACGTTACCGCCTTCGTTATCCGTACCAATAAACAAACGAACGCCCGCGTGGGTTTTCAGCGCGGCATACCAGGCCGTCAACGTTTTGATCTGCTGCTTGTCTTTCAGATTATTGGCAAACAGGATCACCCCACCGATGTGGTTATCGGTGATCAGCTTGCCAATGGCTGCATCGGGAACGGTCATATCCTGATTGCTGCTACCGTTCTGATCCCAGTAGCGAAAATCCAGCATGATTTTTTGCCCGATCTTCTCTTCCAGCGTCATGTTTTTGACTTTCTGTTTAATATCCACAGTAAACCTCCGTTTAAAGCACCCGTTAATGACAGAAGAAAAGATAACCCGAGGGGCTCATAGCGTCCTGCCATTCTGTTTGTTCCAGCAATTGGACAACGGCAAACGGAAAATGGATTAAACAGAAGACAAACGAACAGGAGAAAATCCATCAATGAATCAAAACACTATGTATAGCGGGTGTATTGTGTGCCCTGCTGCCAAAAGCCGTTATGGCGTATTTCCTGCTGGTAAGCCGGGTGGCCAGTGAAGCCGCTCCCTCTTCGTTTGCCGATGTTGCCCCCAGTCGGTCACTCTTCTATAGTATGTTGTAACTAATATGGGAGTGTGCGATGAGCAGATACGATGTGATTGGCCGAATGAACGCCTGCTTTGCCGAGCTGGAGCAGGCGCTCGGCGCATTGCAGCAGCAGATCGCCCCGCTGCGGTTGCTGGCGGCGCGGGTGTTCAGCCTGCCGGAGGTTGAAAAAGGCCAGGAACATCAGGCCATTTCGCATATCGCGGTCGAGCAGCATGTGGGGCAAGCGGCGCGCGATCTGGCGCTGGAGCATTATCAACGGTTGTTCATCCACCATAACCGGGAGAATGTCAGCAGCAAGGCCGCCGTGCGCCTGCCCGGCGTCATCTGTCTGGCAGTGGAGCAACCGGAATATCAGACGTTGCAAATGCAGCTGGCGCTGATCAACCGCCTGAAGGGTGAACTGGAACAGATTATCACCGTCGATTCCGGCCTGGCGCCGGAGCAGCGTTTCGAGTTCGTGCACACCCATCTGCACGGGCTGATTACCCTCAGCGCCTATCGCACCCTCACCGCCCTGACCAATCCCGACTCGGTGCGCTTCGGCTGGGCCAACAAGCACATCATCAAAAACGTCAAGCGGGACGACATTCTGGCGCAGCTGGAGAAAAGCCTGAAAGCCGGCCGCGCGGTGCCGCCGCACAGCCGTGAACAGTGGGCCGCCCTGGTCAGCCGCGAAATAGACGACGTCAGCCGGCTGCCGCAGCAGGCGACGCTGAAGATCAAACGGCCGGTAAAAGTGCAGCCGATCGCCCGGGTGTGGTATCAGCAGCAGCAAAAACAGGTGCAGCACCCCTGCCCGCTGCCGCTGATCGCCCTGTGTCAGGTTGAAAGCGGCGCCGCGGTGCCGAAGATCGGCGAACTGCTCAACTACGACGCCGAGGCGGTGAAACACCGTTACAAACCCGACGCCAGGCCGCTGCGGCTGCTGGTGCCGCGTCTGCACCTGTACACCGACGACGCTACTCGCTGAGAGCATACACCCGCAGGCGATGGCCGTCCGGATCTCGCGCCACGAAGGTGTAACCGAACTCCATCTCGGTCGGCGTTTGCTCGATAGTCAGCCCAAGCTCACGCCACTGGTTATAGCGCGCCTCCACCTCTTGCGGATCCTGGCATAAAAAGCCCAGTTCACCGCCGCCGCCGGTCAGCGTGGCGGCGGGTTTTACCCCCTGTTTGGCCCACATCCCCAGCTTGAAGCCGTTGTTGAGCACGAACAGGGCAAAGCCGGGTGAAAGCTCCACCGGCGCCTGCCCCAGCAGGCGTTGATAAAAGGCGGCGCTGTTGAGCGGGTTGTCGACATAAAGCAGGGTCATGCTGGGAAGAGTCATTGGTCTGTCCTTTGGGTGATGGGAACCGGCCGGTTCCCGATAGGCACAGACTAAGGCGCGCGACTGACAGTTTATGGCAGCAGCGTGCCGCTATTGCTCCGCAATGCCCTCGCTGAGGCGCCACTCTTGCAGCAGCCGCCGCCGGCCACGCGGATAGCGCTGTTCAAACGGCGTAGCGGCCTGAATGCGATCGAGACGAAAATGGCGAAAGGCCTGACGCAGCTCGCACCAGGCGACCAACATCTGAAACTGATCGAAAAAACCCAGCGCAAAGGGCCACAGCAGGCGTTCGCTGCGCTGCCCCGCCAGATCGAGGTAGTCGATATGCAGTTTGCGCTCGCAGCGGATGGTGTCTCGGATCAGCACCCGCATCTCATCCGCCACCGGCGGCGCCTGAACCGGCGCGATAAGCAGCGTATTGGCCTCCAGCTCCTCCCGCAGCGCCGGCGGCAACACCGCGGCGATCTTGGCCAGTGCCTGACCCGCCGCGCTCGCCAGTTGGCTGTCGCCGCGGCGGCTGACCCAGCGCATCCCCAGCACCAGCGCTTCTGTCTCCGCCGGCGAGAACATCAGCGGCGGCAGCGTAAAGCCGGGGCGCAGCACATAGCCGACGCCCGCCTCACCGGCGATTTCCGCCCCCTGCTGCTGCAGCGTGGCGATATCGCGGTACAGGGTGCGCATGCTGATGCCCAGCGTCTGCGCCAGCGCATGACCCGCCACCGGATAACGGTGGTTGCGCAGCAGCTGCATCAAATCGAGTAAACGTTGTGCGCGCGACATATCACGGCTCCCTGCATAGCGCGGTTTGGACAAAATCGGCAAAGGCCCGCGCCTTGGCCGAAACGAAATGGCCGCCGGGGAACACCGCCCACAGCGCCAGCGGCGGCAGTTGCCAGTCCGCTAATACCGCGATCGCCGCCCCGCTTTGCAGCTCGCTGCGAAACAGGCCTTCGCTGGCGACGGTGGCGCCAAAGCCCGCCAGCACCAGCTCGCGTACGCACTCCGCCGCGTTAACCCGCATGCGCCCCGGCAGCCGCAGCGCGCGCTGTTCCCCTTCGCGGCTGAAGCGCCACAGTTCACAGCCGCCGCCACGGCGATGGTAAATCACCATCTCGTGCTGCAACAGATCTTCCGGCCGCTGCGGCATACCGGCAGCGGCAAAATAGCCGGGCGTGCCGATCACGCATTGCTTTACCTCACCCAGCTTGCGGGCGGTAAAACCGGAATCCTCCAACTCGCCAACACACAGGGCAATATCGATGCCTTCTTCAATCAGCGACAGATTGCCGTCATCCAGCAGCAGATCAACATGCAACCGTGGATTGGCGCGCATAAACGCCGTCAAATCAGGCAAGGGAACGATGCGGGCGAACACCGCCGCCGAAGCGACCCGCAACCGGCCGCTCAGGGTCTCGCCAGCGCTCTGCACCAGCGCTTCCGTCTCCGCCAGCTCGTTCAGGATGCGCCGGGTGCGTTGATACAGCTGCTGTCCCGCATCCGTCGGCTGCAGGCCGTGGGTCGAGCGCAGCATCAGGCGCGTGCCGAGCTGCTGTTCCAGCCGCGCCACCGCTTTTGAGACCGCCGGCTGCCCCACGTGCAGCCGCCGCGCCGCCGCGGTAAAGGAGCCGCTCTCGTAAACGCAGGCATAGGTTTCGTAATCGGCAAATTTACCCATGACATTCCTTACTGGAATAACGGTTAGCATTTATTGCAGTCTACACGCGCTATTTCGGAATGGGCAAGATGAGCGCTCCCCCTCATTCCTGTCAGGAGAACGCATGACACTGCAAGACAAACTCGATGCCTTCAAAGCGGCATTCGAAGCCGACCAACTGCCGTTCAAACTCGCGGCGCAAGATCACGCGCTGATGCGTGAGGCGATCCAGGCGCAGATCGCGTCGGGCATGGCCGAACGCGCCCTGAAGGTCGGCGACGCCGCGCCCGGCTTTACTCTGTCGGACAGCGAAAACCGACCATGCTCTTCCACGGCGCTGTTGGCAAAAGGGCCGCTGGTCGTCAGTTTCTATCGCGGGATCTGGTGCCCTTACTGTACGCTCGATCTGCAGGCGCTGCAGGCCGCACTCCCCGCCATCACGCAGTACGGCGCGCAGCTGTTGGCCGTTTCGCCGCAGAGCGCGGTGCATAACCGCAAGGCCGCGCGCGATCACGATCTCACCTTCCCGTTGCTCAGCGATACAGGCAACCGTCTGGCGGCCCAGTTCGGCCTGCGTTACCGCCTGCCGGACACGCTGATCGCCCTGTATCAACAGCGGCTCGGCCTCGATCTGGCGCAGTTCAACCAGGATGACAGCTGGACGCTGCCGCTGCCGGCGCGATTCGTCATCGCCCGCGATGGCCGTATTGTCTACGCCGAAGCGCACGCCGATTACACCCAGCGGCCGGAGCCGCAGGCGCTGTTATCGGTGCTAGAGATGTTGGCTTGAAAAGACGGGGCGCAACCGCGCCCCATTTAGGCATGACGTCATTATTTCTGCATGCTGCCGACCATCGCTTCCGGCCGCACCCACTCGTCGAACTGCGCTTCGGTCAGGTAGCCGAGCTTCAGCGCCGCGGCTTTCAGCGTCAGCCCTTCCTTGTGCGCTTTCTTGGCGATTTCCGCCGCCTTGTCATAACCGATATGGGTATTGAGCGCCGTCACCAGCATCAGCGATTCGTTCAGCAATTGGGAGATGCGATCGCGGTTCGGTTCAATTCCCACCGCGCAGTGCTCGTTAAAGCCCTGCATGCCGTCGGCCAGCAGGCGAATCGACTGCAGGTAGTTGTGGATCACCATCGGGCGGAACACGTTCAACTCGAAGTTGCCGGAAGCGCCGCCAATGTTCACCGCCACGTCGTTACCCAGCACCTGAGCGCACAGCATGGTCATCGCTTCGCACTGGGTCGGGTTGACCTTGCCCGGCATGATGGAGCTGCCCGGCTCGTTCTCCGGGATCGAAATCTCACCAATGCCGCAGCGCGGGCCGGACGCCAGCCAACGCACGTCGTTGGCGATCTTCATCAGCGAAGCCGCCAGCCCTTTCAGCGCGCCATGCCCTTGCACCAGCGCATCGCAGGTCGCCAGCGCTTCGAACTTGTTCGGCGCCGTGACGAACGGCTGATGGGTCAATTCCGCCAGCGCTTTAGCGACGCGCACCGCGTACTCCGGATGGGTGTTCAGGCCGGTGCCGACCGCCGTGCCGCCCAGCGCCAGCTCGGCAATGTGCGGAATACTGTCCTCGATGTGTTTCAGATTGTGCGCCAGCATCGCCGCCCAACCGGATATCTCCTGCCCCAGGGTCAGCGGCGTGGCGTCCTGCAGATGGGTGCGGCCGATTTTGACGATGTCGCGGTAGGCTTCGGCCTTGTCGCTCAGCGTCTTGTGCAACACTTTCAGCTCGGGGATCAGGTGTTCGCGCAGCGCAATCACCGCCGCCACGTGCATCGCGGTGGGAAACACATCGTTGGAGCTCTGGCTTTTATTGACGTCGTCGTTCGGGTGCACCTTGCGCTCTTCACCGCGCACGCCGCCCAGCAGCTCGCTGGCGCGGTTGGCCAACACTTCGTTCATGTTCATGTTGGTCTGGGTGCCGGAGCCGGTTTGCCAGATTGACAACGGGAACTGGTCGGCATGGCTGTCCGCCAGCACTTCGTCGGCGGCGTTGATGATGGCGGCGCCCCGTTCGGCCGGCAGCAGCCCCAGATCCACGTTGACCTGCGCGGCGGCGCGCTTGGTCAACGCCAGCGCGTGGATCAGCGCGGTCGGCATTTTTTCGGAGGAAATACGGAAATGCGCCAACGAACGCTGGGTTTGCGCGCCCCACAGCTTGTCGGCCGGTACTTCGATGGGGCCCATAGAGTCTTTTTCGATACGAACGCCTGCCATCACGATCTCCTTAGCATAATTCCTAAAATTGTAGGGTTAGGCCGACGCGCTACCCCCCGCCGGCATGCACTCCCAGTATAGTGACATAATAACTATTCGCATTAAGAGAGTTATCTCACAGCACGTTTCATCTCTTTTACCCATTAACGACGCGGTTATTTTCCGCCGGTTAACCCGCGGTGAAATAAACGGCCGGGAATGAGCCTGGAGAATAAAAATCTGGATAACCATTAACGCGGATGACGCGCATTAAAATTATTGATGCGCTGCGCCTGTAAATGATTGAGTTCATCGATCCGTTGCTGCTGCAGATGATTGATCTCGTTGTAGGCGTCCTGCCGTTCATGATGCCGATATGCCCCGGTCGCCGCCGCACCGGCGGTGAGTGCCAGCGGATGCGCCACAGGCGCGATCGCGGCGGGAACCGCGACCGGGGCGGGTGTGACGACGATCGGCGCCGGCGCGATCACCACGGCGCGCGGCGCCACGTAGGGATAGGCGACAATCACCGCCGCCTGTGCTGCGCCGGTGCAAAACCCCAACAGCAACAACAGTGTTTTCATGCAACAGACCTCTTGTTTCGTTAAATCGACGTGTTAGCCGTTACGGTAAATGGGTCTGACGCCCAGGTTTAAGCTCAGCGTGTGATAGCCCGGTGCAACGCGAGAATAATAATAAGGGAATGGCTCAGACGGTAAAAAATAAATTCAGCCGACATAGTTTGACATGCTGAAAAAATAAATAATGACGTAGAATGACCAGGCTAACGGCAATAATCCCCGTTGGGCCAAATAATAATCGATCGGCGGGTTTTCCGGGCCGCCTTGAGACCTGCGCGCCAATTGAGACCCCGATCGTTATCACGTTATACTTTGGCCCCATTGCCGGGCGCGACGTTATCCGGCGTTTTTTTGATCGCGCCCATGATTTTTCCTGCCGACGCGGGCGTAGGATAGCTGTCGGCACAGATTTAGTTAACCGTATAAAATTAGTAAGTTATTGTCATCCAGTGCGACAATGACGTTAAGGACGTTTATCGACATGCAAAAAATGACCAACGCGGTACAGAATTACGCCTGGGGCAGCCACGATGCGCTGACCCGTCTTTACGGCATCGCCAACCCGGATAATCAGCCGATGGCCGAACTGTGGATGGGCGCCCATCCCAAAAGCCCTTCCCGCGTGCCGGGCGCCGACGGCGAACTGCGTTCGCTGCGCTTTCTTATCGATGAAGACCAGCCAAAGCAGTTGGGCGCCAACGTCGCCAGCCGTTTTGGCGAGCTGCCGTTCCTGTTTAAAGTGCTCTGCGCCGATCAGCCGCTGTCGATCCAGGTTCACCCAAGTAAAGCGGCGGCCGAGGTCGGCTTCGCGAAAGAGAATGCCGCCGGCATCCCGCTGAGCGCCGCCGAACGCAACTATAAAGATCCCAACCACAAACCCGAGCTGGTGTTCGCCCTGACGCCGTTCCTGGCGATGAACGGCTTCCGCGAACTGGCCGATATCGTTTCCCTGTTGCAACCGATCGCGGGCGCGCACCACGACATCGCCGCCTTCCTGCAACAGCCGGACACCGCGCACCTCGCGACCCTGTTCGCCAGCCTGTTGACGATGAGTGGCGAACAAAAAGCGCTGGCGCTCGGCGTGCTGAAAGCCGCGCTCAACAACCAGCAGGGGGAACCCTGGGATACCGTGCGCTTTATCGCCGGCTTCTATCCGGACGACAGCGGTCTGTTCTCACCGCTGCTGCTGAACGTGGTGCAGCTCGCGCCGGGCGAGGCGATGTTCCTGTATGCCGAAACGCCGCACGCCTACCTGAAAGGCGTAGCGCTGGAGGTGATGGCCAACTCGGATAACGTGCTGCGCGCGGGCCTGACGCCGAAATTCATCGACGTGCCCGAGCTGCTGGCCAACCTGCAGTTCCGCCCGCAACCGGCTTCCGGCCTGCTGACCCAACCGGAGCAACGCGGCAACGAGCTGTTCTTCCCGATCCCGGTGGAGGATTTCGCCTTCTCACTGCACGATTTGACCGCCGCACCACAGGCGCTGGCACAGCGAAGCGCCGCCATCGTGTTCTGCGTCGCCGGCGAAGCGACGCTGGAGAAATCCGGGCAACGCCTGACGCTCAAACCGGGCGAATCCTGCTTTATCGGGGCGTTCGAATCCCCGGTCAACGTCAGCGGCAGCGGCCGCATCGCCCGTGTTTATAACCAGCTGGCCTAACCGTTGATAAATTTCAGCAAATTGCTTGCTGAAAGCGAGAGCTACCCCCACAATTAAACGCCTGCGGGCGTTTTTTATCGGCCCCTATTTGCCCCTCCCATGCAACGGAGGGTGATAAGAAAAAAGGATGAAACAGAGCTATGAAAAAATCGTTAGTCGCTGTCAGCGTCATTGTCGTTCTTGGCGCAGCATGGACCGGGGCATCCTGGTACACCGGGAAACAGATCGAGCAGCACATGGGCGAAGTCGTCGACAACGCCAATGGCCAACTGAAAGCCTACCTGCCGAAAGCCGGCGTCAAGCTGAGCTATGAAAATTACCAGCGCGGCCTGTTCAGCAGTAAAGTGCGTTATGTGCTGCGTTCCGACGGCACGGATACCAGCGAAAACGCGGCGCTGAAAGCCGGTGAAGAAGTGGCGTTCCTGGAAACCATCGATCACGGTCCGTTCCCGTTCGCGCAGCTGAAAAAATTCAACCTGCTGCCGAGCATGGCGTCAGTGCATACCGAGCTGGAAAACACCCCGGCGGTGAAAGGCCTGTTTGAAACCACCAAAGGCAAATCGCTGTTTACCGCCGATTCGCGCATCTCGTACAGCGGCGATACCGCGTCCACCATCGACTTTATCCCACTGGACTACCAGAAGGATAAATCTTCGCTGAAATTCAGCGGCGCCACCATTGACGCCGATGTGTCCCGCGATCTGAAAAAATTCGCGCTGGACGCCAATAGCGACACTATCGTGTTCGCCAGCCCGAACGAATTCGGCCAAAACGAGCAGATCACCTTCCAGGGCTTCAACCTGAAAGGCAACAGCAACGAAAGCAAGTTCGGCGTGAAGCTCGGCGATCAGACGATGACGCTGAAGCAGTTCAAACTGACGATCGACGGTAAAGATACCGTGGCGTTGGACGGTTTCAATCTGGTGAGCAAGTTTGGCGAGCAAGGCAGCAGCAATATCGGCGGCCAGATCGACTACACCATGGACGCGCTCAAGGTGCAGGGCAACGACTTCGGTGCCGGTAAACTGACGCTGAAAATCGACAACGTCGACGGCAAGGCGCTGAAAGACTTCTCCGACAGCTACAACCGCCAAACCATGGCGCTGCTGCAGCAGGGCGAGAACCTGGATCCGGACGTCTACGAACAGCAGACCTCCGAGATGCTGCAAAAGAACCTGCCGATGCTGCTGAAAGGCAACCCGAGCCTCAGCATCGCCCCGCTGAGCTGGAAAAACAGCAAGGGTGAGAGCGTCTTCACGCTGGATCTGGCGATGACCGATCCGAGCAAGGCCGCCTCCCCGGCACAGTCGCCGGATCAGCTGATCGCTCAGGCGGTTAAAAAGCTGGATATCAACCTGACCATTCCGGAAGCGATGGCTACCGAAGTGACCGCGAAGACCGCCTTGTTGCAGGGCTATAATG
The DNA here is from genome assembly GCF_052166845.1 of Serratia sp. CY71090. Taxonomy (NCBI): domain Bacteria; kingdom Pseudomonadati; phylum Pseudomonadota; class Gammaproteobacteria; order Enterobacterales; family Yersiniaceae; genus Serratia; species Serratia sp. CY71090. The sequence continues at coordinate 27,728 of NZ_JBJNOA010000017.1, forward strand.
CGGAAGACGCGCAGAAACTGGCGCAGCAGCAAGTGCAGGGCCTGGCGGCCATGGGTCAGATGTTCAAGCTGACCACCCAGAAAGACGGCGTGATCGCGAGCAAGTTCCACTACGCTGACAATCAGGTTGACCTGAACGGCAACAAGATGTCGCTGCAGGAGTTCATCGGCCAGTTCGCCATGCTGGGCGCCCCGGCGGAAGACGCTGAACCGGCTCAGGAAGCGGAACCCGCTCCGGTACCGGCGCAGTAATCGCCTGAAAACCTAACAAGGGCCCCCTGCGGGGCCCTTTTTATTTACGCCGCATAAACCGCATCGCGGATCTGCTGCGGGTAGCGGCCGCACATGCCCTCAAATGCGGTATTGGTCAAGACAACCACGCTCAGCTGCGCCTGTGGATCAAAGAACCAGCTGTGGCCGTAAACGCCGCCCCAAGTCAGCGTGCCGGCATGCTGCGGCGTCTGCGCGGCGTCTGGATCCACCAGCAGCGCGCCGCCAAAGCCGAAGCCCCAGCCCGGCCCTTGCGTTTGCGCCTGCGCGCCCACGTGCGGGCTGCGCAGCAACGCCACCGTGTCCGGCTGCAACATGCCCTGCCCGCCGCTGCGCATCGCTTCCACCAGCTTCAGCACGTCGTCGGCATCGCCGACCATGCCCGCGCCGCCGGAAGGATAAGCCTCCGCGTTAAGCGCCCGCGCGGGTGAAAACAGCACCTCGCCCCCCGCCATCTCCTCCGGCAGCGCCACCCGCAGGTCTTCATACATGCGCAGTGGCCCTTGCGGGGTGTTGTAATACGGCGTCGCCAGGTTCGCGGCGTCCGTCGCATGGAATGCGGTGTTGCCAAGCCCCAGCGGCTGCGCCACCCATTCGACAAACAGTTGCGGCAGCGACATGCCCGTCACCCGCTCCAGCACCGCGCCAAGCACATCGATCGCCAGCGAATAATTGAAGCGCTCCCCCGGCGCCGACAGCAACGGCGCCTGCGCCAACAGCCGCAGGTTTTGCTCCAGCGTCAGCGTCGACAGCTCCACGCCGTCCTGGATCCCCAACTGATGGTAAACGCCCGCCGGCGGTTGGTTCAGCCGATAGTCCAGCCCGGCGGTATGGCTCAGCAAATGACGGATCTTGATCGTCGGGCGCCGGCCGTCCGCCAGTGCCGGGGTAAACCACGGCAGCCAGTCGCTGACCGCATCGTCCAGGCTCAGCTTGCCTTGCTCAATCAAACGCAACGCCGCCAGCGTGGTATAGGGTTTGGAAACCGACGACAGCCGAAACTGCGTTTCCCGCCGCATCGGTTGCCGCGCTTCGCGATCGGCATGACCGGCCGCCCCGGCGTAGCAAATTTCACCCCGCCGCGCCACCAGCACCACGCTGCCCACGATGCGCCCTTCGGCCATCGCCTGTTGATCGATCGCCGCGATCCTTTCTGTTAACGCCTGTTGTATTGCCGACATGATTTTAATCTCTCTGAGGGAAAGTAAAAATCAGTCTAAAACGTTCTTCATAAATTAAAATAAGGCATAATTTAATGAATCATTAAGCACAGGTTATTGATAGATGAGTTCACTCCTGCAACTGCTGCCCTATTTCGAAGCCGTGGCACGCCTGGGCAACTTTACCCGCGCGGCCAGCCAACTGGGCGTCACGCCGCCGGCGGTGTCGCAAAACATTCAGGCGCTGGAGAATCAGCTGGGAGTGCGGTTATTTCACCGCACCAGCCGCTCGGTGCGCCTCAGCGACGAAGGCCGGTTGTTCTATCAGAAGGTATCGCCGGCCATGGGCCAGATCGATGTGGCGGCGGACGATGTGCGCGCCCTGGGCGCACAGCCGGCAGGCCTGCTGCGCATTACGCTGCCGCAGTTGGCCGCTTCGCTGCTGGTGATGCCGCATCTGGCGGCGTTTCAGCGGCGCTATCCCGAGGTGCAGCTGGAGCTGTTTACCGAAGACCGCTTTTCCGATCTGGTGCTGGGCAGTTTCGATGCCGGCATTCGCATGCACGCCATGCTGCAAAAGGACATGATCGCCGTGCCGATCGATAACGGCCAGCGCCGGGTGCTGGTCGCTTCGCCTGACTATCTGGCGCGCTGCGGCGCACCGGCCACGCCGGACGATCTGCTCGCGCACCATTGCCTGCGCTACCGTTTTCCCGGCAGCGGCAAACTGGAACCCTGGTATTTCAGCCTGGGCGACGATGAACGCGCGCTGGACGTCAGCGGCAGTTTGATTTTTAACGAAGACAGGCTGATCAAGGATGCGGCGTTGGCGGGGCTGGGTATCGCACAGCGTTTTCAGGGCACGGTGTTGCAGGAGCTGGCACAGGGGCAACTGGTGGAAGTGCTGCCGGGTTACGCCAGCGAAGCATCGGGATTTTTCATCTACTTCCCCGCCGGCAGACATCTGCCGCTCAAACTGCGCGCCTTTATCGATTTCATGCGCGAGCAACGTGAACGGCAGCATCGGTGGTAGGGGCGCCCCGCCGGCGCCCCTGATTGTCAGCGCTTCTCCAGCGCCTGGATGATGCGATAAGTCGCCTCGACCCGATCGTCGTTCGGGAACCATTTGTTGGCCAGCATCACCACGGCGATATTCTTCGCCGGGATGAACACCGCGTAGGTGGAGAAACCGCCGGTAGAGCCGGTTTTGTTATACCAGCCGGCGCGCAATTCCGGCTGCGGCGGCGTGATGGCGGTAGCCGGCGTGCCGTTCATGATCATCCCGGCGTTGTTGCCCTCGATCAAACGCGACAGTTTCACCGGATACGGGTAGTTCTCCCACATCAGATCCTGCGTGAACGCGCCCGCCTTATAATAGCCGACGTGCGTCCCGGCCAGCGCGTCGCGCCACGGCTGTGCGACCTTCACCTGCTGCAGGTTGGCGTCCAGATAGCGAATCAGATCGCGAGCGTTGGACTTGATGCCGTAAGACTCGGCGTCCAGCGGGCCGGGATTGACCCGCACCGGCTTATCGTCCTTGTTGTAACCCTGCGCATAGTTGGCCATCTGCGCCGCCGGCACCTGAACGTAGGTGTGGCTCATGCCCAGCGCCGGCAACATCCCCTGTTCCATCGCCTGGATAAACGGCTGGTCGAGGCTTTTGGCGGCGATCATGCCCAGCATGCCGATACCGAGATTGGAATAGACCCGGTAGCTGCCCGCCGGATGTTTCGGCTGCCAGGCCCGGTAGTAGGCCATCAATTGCGCGTTGTCGGTGACGTCGTCCGGCACGAACAGCGGCAGGCCTGAGGTATGCGTCGCCAGATTCAGCAGGCTGACGCCGTCGAAGGCGCTGCCGCGCAGCTCGGGCAGGTAGCGGCTGGCCGGATCGTTGAACGACAGCTTGCCCTGCTGCTGCGCATAGACCGCCAGCGTCGCAGTGAAGGTTTTGCTCAGTGAGCCCACTTCGAACAGCGTCTGCTCGGTGATCGGTTTGCCGGTCTGCTTCGAGGCCACGCCATACGGGTAAATCTGCTGTTTGCCGTCGACCGACACGGCGATCGCCATGCCCGGCACGCCATATTTTTTCATCAGCGGCTGAATAACGGCGTCGATATCCTGCTGCTGCGCGGCCTGTGCGGTCGGCAGGATCAGCGCGGCGATCAACGCGGCCGCCAGGCGGTTCATTTTCGTCATGATAGAAGCTCTCAGGTTGCAGGGCATCGGCCGCGGCCAAAAGTTTTTATTGGCGTTATGCACGGCGCTTTCCCTGGTTGATGATGTCATTCCTTTACGGCTGCCGCGACGCTCTCAGCAGCCGCGCCAAATATCGGATTTTGCCGCCGGGTTGACAAGCGATAATAATTTCAGCCAGCATAAAGAAAAACTTATGGCTATCGACAATGCGCAATCGACTTCCCCTCAACGCCCTGCGGGCGTTCGAATCCTCCGCCCGCCACCTGAACTTCACCCGCGCCGGCCTGGAGCTGCGCGTCACCCAGGCCGCCGTCAGCCAGCAGGTGCGCATGCTGGAAGAACAGCTGGGCATTCAGCTGTTCCGCCGCCTGCCGCGCGGGCTGGATCTGACCGAAGAAGGCCAGGCGCTGCTGCCGGTGTTGAACGACGCCTTCGACCGCATCGAGGCGGTGCTGCAACAGTTCGAAGGCGGGCATTTCCACGAGGTGCTGACGGTGGCAGTGGTCGGCACCTTCGCCGTCGGCTGGCTGATGCCGAGGCTGGCGGCGTTCCGCACGGCGCACCCGTTTATCGATCTACGGGTGCTGACCCACAACAACCTGGTCAATCTGTCGGCCGACGGCATGGATTTCGCCATCCGCTTCGGCGAAGGCCTCTGGCCCGCCACCTGCAATATCAAGCTGTTCGACGCGCCGCTGACGGTGCTCTGCCCGCCGGCGGTCGCCGCGCGCCTGCGCACGCCGCAGGATCTGCAGCACGAGCAGCTGATGCGCACCTACCGCAAAGATGAATGGGAGCGCTGGTTCACGGCTGCGCAGGTGACGCCGTGGCGGATCAACGGCCCGGTGTTCGACTCGTCAAGACTGATGGTGGAAGGCGCGATCCAGTGCGACGGTGTGGCGCTGGCGCCGGTCAGCATGTTCCGCCGCGAACTGGCCGCCGGCGTGCTGCAGCGGCCGTTCGCCGCCGAGGCCGCGCTTGGCGCCTATTGGCTGACCCATTTGAAGTCGCGGGACCTGACGCCGGCGATGAAAACCTTTATCGGCTGGATCCGCCGGGAGGCGGAAGAGGAACAGCGGCGGGATTAGGCGGAGCCACGCCGGATCAGCGTCGGCGGCAGAATGACGTTCTGCGCCGGCAGGTCGGCGTCACCGATGCGCTGCAGCAGGCGCGCGGCGGCGCTGCGCCCCACTTCCCGCGCCGAGCTGGAGACGAAGGTCAGCGGCGGCTCGGTCAGCTCGGCCTCCGGCACGTCGCCGAAGCCGATCAGCGCCACCTGCCGGCCGTAGTAGGCGTCGACCCCGTCCGAGCCGATGCTGCGGCCGCTGCGCGTCAGGCCAAAATAGGCGCCAAGCGCCACCGAAGCCTTGTGGCAGACGACAGCGGTAATGTTCGGGTAGTGGCGCAGCAGCTGTTCCGCCGCTTGCGCCGCCTCACGCTGCCGGCAATCGCACTCGACGATCCATTCGCTGCGAAACGGCAGGCCGTACTGCACCAGCGTGGCGCAAAAGCCGCCCAACCGCTCGGCACGCGTCAATGAGTCGCTCTGGCCGCCAAGGTAGGCGATTTGGCTGTGGCCGCGTTTGATCAAAAATTCGGTGGCCAGTTTGGCGGCCTGCATGTTGTCCGGCCGCACCACGTCCACCCCATCGAGACCGCTGGAGCGCGCCACGCACACCAGCGGTACGCCCTGCTCGGCCGCCTTCTCCTTCAACCCAGCCGCCGCGCGAATGCCGCCGGCCAGCACGATACCGTCGACGCCCTGCGCCAGCAGCGCGTCAAACGCCCGCTGCAAGCCCTGGCCGTCGCGCCCGCTCTGGGTTAAAAACAGCAGTTTGTCGTGCGCCTCCAGCGCTTCGCTCAGCCCGGCGGTCATTTCGGCATAGAAGGGTTCGCAAATGTCGCGCAGAACGAGGCCGATCACCCCGGATTCACCGCCGCGCAGCGTCGCCGCCTGACGATTGCGCACGTAGCCCAGCTGCTCTATCGCCTGATTGACCTTCTCGACGGTGGTCGGCGAAATCCGCCCCTTGCCGCTCAACACCAGGGAAACCGTGGTGACCGACACGCCCGCCTGCTGCGCCACATCGGTGATGGTGATTTTTTTGATGCTCATAGTCTCTGCGAACCCGTTCCTGGGCAACCCGCGCCGTAATGATCAAGGGTATACCGAATCCGTTAGCTCAGTAAAACGTTTTACTGCCTGCCGCATTGTCGCCAAAAACCGGGCGGCAGATTTGTGATTGGTGGCGCATTTTTGCTAGGTAAAACGTTTTATCTTCTTTTTACCTAATCAACAGTCCCCTTTTTGCTCGTCTTTTCGCCAGGAGAAGTCGGTTATGTCAGCAGCCAACAAACCCAAAATCACCCTCTGGGAGTTCTTCCAGAGCCTGGGCAAAACGTTCATGTTGCCCGTCGCCTTGCTCTCTTTCTGCGGCATCATGCTGGGGATCGGCAGCTCGCTGAGCAGCCGCGACGTGATCACCCTGATGCCGTTTATCGGCCACCCGATCTTCCAGCTGATCTTCACCTGGATGAGCAAGGTTGGCTCCTTCGCCTTCAGCTTCCTGCCGGTGATGTTCGCCATCGCCATTCCGCTGGGCATGGCGCGCGAAAACAAAGGCGTCGCCGCATTCTCCGGTTTCGTCGGCTTCGCCGTGCTGAATCTGGGCACCAACTTCTACCTGACCGCCGCCGGCGTGCTGCCCACCAGCGATCCGCTGGTGCTGAAAGCCAACAATATCCAGAACATCCTCGGCATTCAGTCGATCGATACCGGCATCCTCGGCGCGGTGATCGTCGGCATCATCGTCTATCGCCTGCATGAACGCTTCCACACCATCCGCTTGCCGGACGCGCTGGCGTTTTTCGGCGGCACGCGCTTCGTGCCAATCGTCACCACCGTAGTGCTGGGCCTGTGCGGCCTGGTGATCCCGCTGATCTGGCCGTGGTTTGCCGCCGGCATCACCGGGCTGGGCTGGGTGATCAACAGCGCCGGCGCCTTTGGCCCGATGCTGTTCGGCACCGGCGAACGCTTGCTGCTGCCGTTCGGCCTGCAGCACATTCTGGTGGCGCTGATCCGCTTTACCGAGGCGGGCGGCACGATGGAGGTGTGCGGCCACAGCGTCAGCGGCGCCCTGACCATCTTCCAGGCGCAGCTCTCCTGCCCGACCACCACCGGCTTCGCCGAGAGCGCCACCCGCTTCTTGTCACAGGGTAAAATGCCGGCGTTCCTCGGCGGCCTGCCGGGCGCGGCGCTGGCGATGTACCACTGCGCTAAACCGGAGAATCGTCACAAAATCAAAGGGCTGTTGATTTCTGGCGTGGTGGCCTGCGTGGTCGGCGGCACCACCGAACCGATCGAATTTTTGTTCCTGTTCGTCGCGCCGTTCCTGTATCTGATCCACGCGCTGCTCACCGGGTTGGGCTTTACCGTGATGGCGCTGCTGGGCGTGACCATCGGCAACACCGACGGCAACATTATCGACTTCGTGGTGTTCGGCATTCTGCACGGCACCGCCACCAAGTGGTATCTGGTGCCGGTGGTGGCCGCCGTCTGGTTCGTCGGCTATTACGCCATTTTCCGCTTCGCCATCCAGCGCTTTAACATCAAAACGCCGGGCCGTGAGAGCGACAGCGCCGTCAGCCAAAGCGCATCGAGCGGCGCGGTGGGCAAATCCGGCTACAACGTGCCGGCGATTCTGGCGGCCCTCGGCGGCCCGGGCAACGTTATCACGCTGGACAACTGCATCACCCGCCTGCGCCTGTCGGTCAACGACATGAGCCGGGTGGACGATGCGGCGCTGAAGGCCAACCGCGCCATCGGCGTAGTGCATCTCAACGACCATAATCTGCAGGTGGTGATCGGCCCGCAGGTGCAATCGGTGAAAGATGAATTAGACTCACTGATAGCCACGGCGCAACCTGCCGCGGCGCTGCAGGGAGCCACCCATGTTTGATTTCTCCACCCCGATCGACCGCCACGGCACCTGGTGCACCCAGTGGGACTATATCGCCGATCGTTTCGGCAGCGACGACCTGCTGCCGTTCACCATCTCCGATATGGATTTCGCCACCGCGCCGTGCATTCTCGAGGCGTTGCAGCAACGCCTGCAGCACGGCGTGCTGGGCTACAGCCGCTGGCAGCACGAGGATTTTCTCGGCGCGCTGCGCCACTGGTATCAGCAACGTTTCAACGTCGCCATCGACACCGCAACGGCGGTGTACGGCCCCTCCGTTATCTACATGGCAGCGCAGCTGATCCGCCAATGGTCCGTACCGGGCGATTATGTGGTGACCCATACCCCGGCCTACGACGCCTTCTACAAGGTGATCCTCGCCAACCAACGCCAGCTGTTGGCCTGCCCGCTGCACAAGGTCGGCGACGACTGGCGCTGCGACATGGCGCACCTTGAGGCGTTGCTGGCGCGGCCGCAAACCAAGATCCTGCTGCTGTGCAGCCCGCATAATCCCACCGGCAAAGTGTGGCGCCGCAACGAGCTGCAGCAGATGGCCGAACTGTGCGAGCGCCACGACGTGCGCGTCATCAGCGACGAAATCCACATGGATATGGCATGGGGTGAACACCGCCATACGCCGTGGAGCCAGGTGGCGACCGGCGCCTGGGCCTTGCTGACCTCCGGCTCCAAGAGTTTCAACATTCCGGCACTGACCGGCGCCTACGGCTTTATCAGCGATGACGCCAGCCGCGAAGCCTATTTCCAGCAGCTCAAAGCCCGCGACGGCCTCTCCTCGCCGGCTGTGCTGGCGGTGGCGGCGCACGTGGCTGCCTATCGCCACGGCGAACCCTGGCTGGACGCCCTGCGCGACTATCTGCAGGATAATCTGAGCTACGTCGCCGAACGGCTGGAGCAGGCGTTTCCCGCGCTGGGCTGGCGCCCGCCGCAGGCCACCTACCTGGCCTGGATCGATCTGCGGCCGCTGGCCGTAGACGATCGGGCGCTGCAGCAGGCGCTGATTGAGCGCGAAAAGGTGGCGATCATGCCGGGCTTTACCTACGGCGAGGAAGGCCGCGGGTTCCTGCGCCTTAACGTCGGCTGCCCGCGCGGCAAGCTGGAGGCCGGCATGGACAAGCTGATCGCCGGGTTGAGGGTGGTGCTGGACGAGCAATAACGCGAGGGGGCGAGCCTCTGCCCGCCCCTCGGTTACGCCTGAACAGACGGAATTTCCTCCAGATGACGATAGACCGTCAATCCCCATTCGTTAGCCAACCGCACGTCGTTATCGGCCCCCGCAGATGCCCCTTCGATGCGATACACCGCCTGACACTGCGCAATCAGCCGATGGGCCACCGGGTAAAGAAACGCCTCGCTCACCGCATCGCCAACCTGAGTGGAGCCTGCCGCCGCCGCCAAAGGCAGCGCCAGCCACTCGCCGATCACCGGCACGTGCCCACGCAGGTAGACCGCCAGCGCCGCCTGTTCCAGGCGCGCCAGATTGGCGGCGATACGCTGCGGATCGCCATCGGTGCCGCTGCGATAGGGGCCGGCGATCAGGATTTGTTGTGCTTTCATCGTTCTTCCTCCAACGTCCGGTTCAAGGCGACAAACTGCAGCAGCATGATGGTCTTGGCGTCAACAATCGCGCCCTGACGAATCGCCTGCAGGGCCTGCGCCAGCGGCAGCTCGATCACCTCCAGATCCTCGCCCTCCGCCGCCACCCCGCCGCCCTCGTTGACGCGATCGCCCGCCTGATATTCACCGACGAAAAAGTGCAGCTTCTCGGTGACCGAACCTGGGCTCATGTAGGCTTCAAACACTTTCTCCACGTTCTGCACGAAATAGCCGGTTTCCTCTTCCGCTTCGGCTCTGATGCGCGCCTCCGGCGACGCGTTGTCCAGCAGCCCGGCGGCGGCCTCAATCAGCATGCCGTCATGACCGTTGACGAACACCGGAAAGCGGAACTGGCGCGTCAGGATCACCGTCTGCGCCTGCCGGTTGAACAGCAAAATCACCGCGCCGTCACCGCGATCGTAAGTCTCACGGCTTTGCCGCTGCCAGACGCCGTCGCGCCGCAGAAAATCAAAGGTGGTTTTTTTCAGCAGGTACCAGTCATCGGACAACACCCGGGTTTCGACAATGCGAACTCGGTCTTTGGTGGCTATCATCGGTTTACTCCGCCAGAGGAAGGAAATTGATACTATCGTGCAGTTTCGTGTATGATCAAGATATTTCGTGCAATGCAAATTTGAGGGAAAAATGGCCATGTTGACCAGCCAGCGCAAGAAAATCATCCTGGAGAAACTGGCTCAGGACGGCCAGGTGTTGGCCAAGCAGCTCAGCGAGCTGTTCGGGCTGTCGGAAGACACTGTCCGGCGCGATCTGCGCGAACTGGACGCCGAGGGGTTGCTGCAGCGGGTGCACGGCGGCGCCCTGCCGGTTTCATCCGCCATCGCCAGCTTCGCCGAACGCAATCAGTTGGAATCCGGCGCCAAACGCGCGATCGCCAAAGCGGCGGCGGCGCTGATCGCCCCCGGCCAGGTGGTGATCATCGACGGCGGCACCACCTCCGCCGAGCTGGTCAGGCAGCTGCCGCTCAGCCTGAACGCCACCATCGTCACCCACAGCCCCAGCGTCGCCGTGGGCCTGGCCGATCATCCCACGGTGGAGGTGATCCTGATCGGCGGCCGGTTGTACAAGCATTCGATCGTCAGCGTCGGCGCCGCCGCGGTGGAAGCGATGTCGCATATTCGCGCCGATATCTATTTTATGGGCGTGACCGGCGTGCACCCCACTGCGGGGCTGAGCACCGGCGATCTGGAAGAGGCCTACATCAAGCGCGCGCTGGCGGCCCGCGCGGCGGAAACCGTAGTGCTGGCCTCCGCCGCCAAGCTTAACGCCGCCTCGCAGTATGCGATCGGTGACATTACGCTGGCGCATACCATCATCGTTGAACGCGCCACCGACGACGCATTGATCGCGCCGTTGCAGCAGGCGGGGGTCAGCGTGTTGAAAGCCTGATTCGCGACGATAATGCGATATATCGCGCATTATTTGTGATTCACATCACTTTTTTATGCAACGAGATGGCAAGTTTCATTCATTTGTTTTTATACTGTTCTGCACTTTACCTACGATAAATTAGCGAGTGCCCAGCATGATCGATCCCCGCCTACCGCTTACCGACATTCACCGCCATCTCGACGGCAACATCCGCGCGCAGACCATTCTCGACCTCGGTCGCCAGTTCAACCTCACCCTGCCGGCCAACGATTTGGAGAGCCTGCGCCCGCACGTGCAGATCACCCACGCCGAACCGGATCTGGTCAGCTTCCTGCAGAAACTGGACTGGGGCGTAGCGGTGCTGGGCGATCTGGACGCCTGCCGCCGGGTGGCCTACGAAAACGTCGAGGACGCCGCCAACGCCGGCCTGCACTACGCCGAGCTGCGTTTTTCCCCTTACTACATGGCGATGAAGCATCAGCTGCCGGTCGCCGGCGTGGTGGAAGCGGTGATCGACGGGATCCGCTCGGGCTGCCGCGATCGCGACATCGACATTCGCCTGATCGGCATCATGAGCCGCACCTTTGGCGAGGCCGCCTGTTTGCAGGAGCTGGAAGGATTGCTGGCGCACCGCGACGGCATTACCGCATTGGATTTGGCGGGCGATGAGCTGGGCTTCCCCGGCAGCCTGTTCCTCAACCACTTCAACCGCGCGCGCGACGCCGGCCTGCGCATCACCGTGCACGCGGGCGAAGCCGCCGGCCCGGAAAGCATCTGGCAGGCGATCCGCGAGCTGGGTGCCGAACGTATCGGCCACGGGGTAAAAGCGGTTGAAGATCCGGCGCTGATGGACTTCCTGGCGGAACACGGCATCGGCATCGAATCCTGCCTGACCTCCAACATCCAGACCAGCACCGTGCCGTCACTGGCGCAGCATCCGCTGGCCACCTTCCTGCGCCATGGCGTGCTGGCGTCGATCAACACCGACGATCCGGCGGTTCAGGGCATCGAGATCGAGCATGAATACCGCGTCGCCGCGCCGCAGGCCGGGCTGACGCCGGCAGAAATCCGCACCGCGCAGGAAAACGGCCTGAAGCTGGCCTTCCTCAGCGAGCAGGAAAAACAGGCGCTGCGCGCCAAAGTTCAGGGCTAATCTCCCCAGGCGCCAAACGGCGCCTTCTTCTCATCCCCCGTTTTCTTCCGCCTGCTCGTCTTTATCGCTGTTTTCACCCCATCACTCTGTTGCAAGAGAGGAGATCCGTATGTCTGACAAACTACGCCGTATCGTGCTGACCGGCGGCCCGGGTTCGGGCAAAAGCACGCTCATCGACGTTCTTCATCGCCGCGGTTACCCGCATTCGCAGGAGGCGGGCCGGGCGATTATTCAGGATCAGGTGAGTATTGGCGGCAATGCGCTGCCGTGGGGCGATCGCCAGGCTTTCGCCGAGCGGATGCTCGATTGGGAACTGCGTTCATGGCGCGAAGTGACGGGCGCAACATGCTGGTTCTTCGATCGCGGCCTGCCGGATATCGCCGGTTACCTGACGCTGTGCGGATTATCGATCCCCGCCCCCTTAACGGCGGCGATCGACGCCTTTCGCTATGCCGATACGGTGTTCATCGCCCCGCCGTGGCGAGCGATTTATGCGCAGGACAGCGAGAGAAAACAGTCTTTCGCCGAAGCCGAGCAAACCTATCGGGCGATGGTGGCCATCTATCGCCGTTATGGCTATCGGCTGCAAGAGCTGCCGCGCGCCTCACCCGATGAGCGCGCCGACTTTCTGCTCGACGCGCTGAGCCACCGTTAGCGGCCTGCGGCCTATTTGGCCGCCAGCGCCTCCGCCTCGGCCCGCTGTTTGGCGGTTTTACGCGCATAGCGCTGCGCCAGCACCGCGCACACCATCAGTTGCACCTGGTGGAAAATCATCAGCGGCAGCACCATGGCGCCCACCGCCGCGGCCGGGAACAGCACGTTGGCCATCGGGATGCCGTTCGCCAGGCTCTTTTTCGAGCCGCAGAACACAATGGTGATTTCATCGGCGGTGTTGAAGCCCAGCCAGCGCGCCGCGTAGGTGTTGATCACCAGCACTACCGTCAGCAGCACCAGCGACATCACCAGGATGGTCAGCAGCGACCAGCCGTCGATACGGTGCCAAATCCCTTCCACCACCGCCGCACTGAACGCGGTATACACCACCAGCAGGATCGACGAACGGTCGGTCAGGTTAATCAGTTTGCGATGGCGGTCGATCCACTTGCCGATCAGCGGCCGCGCCAGATGGCCGATCACGAACGGCACCATCAGTTGCAGAATGATTGAGCCAATGGCGTGCAGCACGTCGGTATTGCCGCCCTGGGTATGCATCAACGCTCCCACCAGCAGCGGCGACAGGAACACGCCAAGAATGCTGGACGCCGAGGCGCTGCAGATCGCCGCCGCCACGTTGCCGCCCGCCGCCGAGGTAAAGGCGATGGCCGACTGCACCGTGGCCGGCAGCGCGCACAGATAGAGGAAGCCGAGATAGACCGTCGGCGTCATGATGCCCGGCACCAGCAGATTCATCGCCAGCCCGAGCAGCGGGAACAGCGCAAAGGTGCTGAGGAACACCAGCAGATGCAGCTTCCAGTGGCTCATGCCGGCGACGATCGCCTCGCGCGACAGCTTGGCGCCGTGCATAAAGAACAGCAGCGCGATGGCGGCGGTGGTCAGGTGTTCAAAGAAGGTTTTCCAGATGCCTTCGCAGGGGAACAGCGAGGCGACGATCACCACCAAAATCAGAACCAGCAAAAATTTATCAATGCGCAAACGCTGCAACCAGGACATGAAACGAATTTCCTTGCACGTAAAGTCGTAAAAAGGCCCGACGCTTCGCCGGGCACAGAGAAATGGGCGGTATCAAACCACCGGCAGCGCCTGCTGCAGCCGGGCCGATTCCAGCCCCAGTTCAATCAATGCCATCACCGCGATGGCGTCGGCGGCCGGCACCGGGTTTTCGCCTATGCCGGTGATCGCGTCGCGCACCGCCGCGTAATAAGCCGGATAATTGCCGGGAATGTTGAGCAGCGGTTGCTCCGCCAGCAGATCGTCACGTGACAGCGTCACCACGCCGTCGCGCATGTCATAGCCCCAATCGGCCTGCGGCAAACGCTCGCCGGCCTTCAGCCGGTCCTCCTGCGGATCGAGGCCGTATTTGACATAGCTGCCGCGGGTGCCGTGCACGACGTAGCGCGGGCTCTCCGCCGCCGCCAGCATGCTGGCGTGCAGCACCACGCGGCGATCGCCATAGCTCAGCAGCGCGTGAAAATAGTCCACCGCCTGCGCCCCCGGCCGCAGCTCACCCAGATCGACGAACAGCCGCTCGGGTTTGCCGAAGAGTTGCAGCGCCTGATCGAGCAGATGCGGCCCCAAATCGAACCAGATGCCGCTGCCGGCGCCGCCCTGTTCGCGCCAGCGCTGGCGCACCCGCGGCC
>NZ_JBJNOA010000018.1:0-11507 GCF_052166845.1 Serratia sp. CY71090
CCCCCCCCCCCCCCCCCCCCCCCCCCCCCCCCCCCCCCCCCCCCACCTGCGGCCGGTAGCGATCGAAATGCGACTCGAAATACACCACCTCGCCCAACGAACCGTCGTTCAGCAGCGCCTTAAGGGTAAGGAAATCGCTGTCCCAGCGACGGTTGTGGAACACCGACAGCAGTAAACCGCTCTGCTGCGCCTGCTGTTGCAGCGCCTGTGCTTGTGACAGCGTCACGGTAAATGGTTTATCCACCACCACGTGCTTGCCGGCGGCCAGCGCCTGTTGCGCCAGCGGGAAATGGGTATCGTTGGGGGTGGGAATTACGATCAGATCGAGGGCCGGATCGGCGAACAGCGCTTGCGCATCCCCCACGACCGTCATCGACGGCCAGTCGGCGTGCACTTTGCCGGCATCGCTGCTGGAAACGGCGGCCAGTTCCAGCCCCGGCGTACCGGCGATTAGCGGCGCATGAAAGGTTTTACCGGCGTAGCCGTAACCGACCAGCCCGACACGAATTTTTTCAGCCATGGGATTTCCTCTTGCAGGCTCACGACAGACCCTTTCGATTTGACACCATGCGGCCGGATGGAACAAGAAGTAAATGAGATGTTAATTTGAAGCGAGGCCGGAGTAGCCAAACGTGCGGCCTGGCGTCGCGATGCCGAGCTATCCGCTTGATAGAGATGACGAAGCCTATATTACCCGCTAAGCTATGCCGCCTGTGATCCCCGATTCAATCAGGAAGCCGTTTTATGTCTCAAGCTGAATACTCTCGTATCGGCGGTTGGTTGCTGGCCCCGCTGGCCTATCTGATCGTTACCCTGCTCAGCGCCAGCCTGATGCTGCTCCTGTACGCCATGGCGATCTTCATGCCCGAGTCGCGCGACTATCTGTTGACCAACGCCCAGGCGTTTACCCTGCAATGGTACTTTTCGGTGCTGACCACGCTCTTGATGTGGGGCTTTACCCTGTGGCTGGTGTTTCTGTTCTGCCAGCGATCGCAGCGCTTCCCTAAACTGTTCCTGCTGTGGCTGCTGATCACGGTGATCCTGGCGGTGAAAGCCTTCGCCTTCGCGCCGGTGCCGGACGAAGTGGCGGTGCGCAGCCTCGGCTGGCCGCTGCTGATGGCGGCGTTGCTGGTGCCTTACATCAAGCGTTCGCAGCGGGTCAAAGGCACCTTTACCGAACGTTAAAGGCGGTTGCAGCACGTTTTATCGGGTATTTTGTGTAAATTTTCGCCAAAAAAGGCAATACCCCTGCGATTCATATGTTGTCGTCCGGCCGCCGATTCCCGATAATAAGCGGCTTTTATTTTTTTAGGCATCGCAATGACCGAATACCTGCTCCTGTTTGTCGGCACCGTACTGGTGAACAACTTCGTTCTGGTGAAGTTTCTTGGCCTGTGCCCGTTCCTCGGCGTTTCCAAGAAGCTGGAAAGCGCCATCGGCATGGGAATGGCCACCACCTTCGTCATGACGCTGGCCTCCGTCAGCGCCTGGGTGATCAACACCTTTATTCTGGTTCCGCTGGATCTGGTGTATCTGCGCACGCTCTCCTTCATTCTGGTGATCGCCGTCGTCGTGCAGTTCACCGAGATGGTAGTGCGCAAAACCAGCCCGGCGCTCTACCGCCTGCTGGGCATCTTCCTGCCGCTGATCACCACCAACTGTGCGGTGCTGGGCGTGGCGCTGCTTAACGTCAACCTCGGCTACAACTTCCTGCAGTCCGCCGTTTACGGCTTTAGCGCCGCCGCCGGTTTCTCGCTGGTGATGGTGCTGTTCGCCGCCATTCGCGAACGTCTGGCGGTCGCCGACGTGCCGGCGCCGTTCCGCGGCTCCTCGATCGCGCTGATCACCGCCGGGCTGATGTCGCTGGCCTTTATGGGCTTTACCGGGCTGGTGAAATTCTAATGACTGCGTTGTGGATAGCTATCGCGGCTCTAAGCGCGCTCGGGCTGCTGTTCGGACTGGTGCTGGGCTACGCTGCGCGCCGTTTTGAGGTGGAAGAGGATCCGGTCGCCGAGCAGGTCGATGCGATCCTGCCGCAGAGCCAGTGCGGCCAGTGCGGCTACCCCGGCTGTCGCCCCTATGCCGAGGCGGTGGCCAACGGCGAGATGATCAACAAATGCGCGCCGGGCGGCGAACAGGTGATGCTGAAACTGGCGGAGCTGCTCAACGTAGAACCGCAGCCGCTGGGCAGCGAAGCCGCCGCCGAGCCGGAGCGTAAAGTGGCCTATATCGACG
Source organism: Serratia sp. CY71090 (assembly GCF_052166845.1). NCBI lineage: Bacteria > Pseudomonadati > Pseudomonadota > Gammaproteobacteria > Enterobacterales > Yersiniaceae > Serratia > Serratia sp. CY71090. Next base: position 2,236 of record NZ_JBJNOA010000018.1, read on the forward strand.
AGGCCAACTGCATCGGCTGCACCAAGTGCATTCAGGCCTGCCCGGTGGATGCCATCGTCGGCGCCACCCGCGCCATGCACACCGTCATCACCGACCTCTGTACCGGCTGCGATCTGTGCGTCGCCCCTTGCCCTACCGACTGTATTGAAATGAGAGCGGTCGCTACCACCACCGCCAACTGGAAGTGGGACATGAAGACGATCCCGGTGCAAGTGATCCACGTGGAGCAACATGCTTAATCTGTTCGCCGCCTTTAAAAAAGACCGGATCTGGGATTTCGACGGCGGGATCCATCCACCGGAAATGAAAACGCAGTCCAGCGGTGCGCCGCTGCGTGTCGCGCCCCTGCCCAAGACCTTTATCATTCCGCTGCAACAGCATCTGGGGCCGGAAGGCGAGCTGTGCGTCAGCGCCGGCGATCGGGTGTTGAAAGGCCAGCCGCTGACCGTCGGCCGCGGCCGCACCGTGCCGGTGCACGCCCCGACCTCGGGCACCGTCAGCGCCATTACGCCGCACATCACCGCGCACCCGTCCGGGCTGACGGAGCTGTGCGTGATTATCGAGGCAGACGGGGAAGACCGCTGGTGCGAGCGCGATCCGGTGGCGGACTATCGCCAATCGCCCGCCGCGGAACTGATTCAACGTATTCATCAGGCCGGCATCGCCGGCCTGGGCGGCGCAGGTTTCCCGACCGCCAGCAAACTGCAAGGCGGCATGAGCGGCGTGGAAACGCTGATCCTCAACGCCGCCGAGTGTGAGCCTTACATTACCGCCGACGACCGTCTGATGCAGGAACATGCCGCTCAGATCATTGAAGGCACGCAGATCCTGCAACACATTCTGCAACCCAAGCTCACGCTGATCGGCATCGAAGACAATAAACCGGAGGCAATCGCGGCGCTGAAACAGGCGTTGCGCGGCCAGCCCGGCATTGCGCTGCGCGTCATCCCGACCAAATACCCATCCGGCGGCGCCAAGCAGCTGACCAAAATTTTGACCGGCAAGGAAGTGCCGCACGGTAAGCACTCCTCCGCTATCGGCGTATTGATGCAAAACGTCGGCACCGCTTTCGCCATCAAGCGAGCGATCGTCGACGGCGAACCGCTGATTGAGCGCGTAGTGACCCTGACCGGCGAGGCGATCGAGCGCCCCGGCAATCTGTGGGCTCGCATCGGCACGCCGGTGCAGCACCTGCTCGACTTCGTCGGTTTCCGCCCGCAGGCGCAGCAGATGGTGGTCATGGGCGGCCCGCTGATGGGCTTCACCCTGCCCGCGCTGAACGTGCCGATCGTCAAGATCAGCAACTGCATTCTGGCACCGACGGTGGATGAAATGACGCCGCAGGAACCGGAGCAGTCCTGCATCCGCTGCGGCCTGTGCGTAGACGCTTGCCCTGCCGGGCTGCTGCCGCAACAGCTGTATTGGTTCAGCCGCGGGCAGGAGCACGACAAGGCGCGCAACCATAACCTGTTCGACTGCATCGAATGCGGTGCCTGCGCGTTCGTCTGCCCCAGCAATATCCCGCTGGTACAGTACTACCGGCAGGAAAAGGCCGAAATCAAGGCTATCGATCTGGAAGCGGCGCGCACCGCCGAGGCCAAGGCGCGTTACGAGGCCAAGCTGGCGCGTCTGGAGCGTGAAAAACTGGCGCGTGAAGAGCGACATAAAAAGGCCGCCGTCAAACTGACCGACGACGATCAGGGCGCAGTGCAGGCCGCGCTGGCGCGCGTGCGCAGCAAGAATGCCGAAGCGGCGGTTACGCCGGTCAACGGCCAGCAGCCGGACAACAGCGAGATGATCGCCGCCCGCGAAGCGCGTAAAGCGCAGGCGCGCGAACGTCGTGCCCAGCTGGCTGCCGAGGTGGAAACGGAAGCGCCACCGGCGACCGCCGGCGACGACGCGCGTAAAGCCGCCGTGGCCGCGGCGCTGGCCCGCGTGAAAGCGCGCAAAGAGGCGCCGGCCGCAGACAGCTCCGCCCCGGCGGCAACAGAGGACGATCCGCGTAAAGCGGCAGTCGCGGCGGCACTGGCGCGCGTAAAAGCCAAGAAAGCGGCGCAGCAGGCGGATGCTCCTGCATCGGCGGAACCGTCGCCGGCTGCCGCCGAAGAAGATCCGCGCAAGGCGGCGGTCGCGGCGGCACTGGCGCGCGTGAAGGCCAAAAAGGCAGAGCAGCAGGCTGATGCCCCTGCGCCGGCGGAAACGACGCCGGCTGCCGCCGAAGAAGATCCGCGCAAAGCGGCGGTCGCGGCGGCACTGGCGCGCGTAAAAGCCAAGAAAGCGGCACAGCAGGCGGATGCCCCTGCGCCGGCGGAACCGGCGCCGGCTGCAGCCGAAGAAGATCCGCGCAAGGCGGCGGTCGCGGCGGCACTGGCGCGCGTAAAAGCCAAGAAAGCGGCACAGCAGGCGGATGCCCCTGCATCGGCGGAACCGGCGCCAGCTGCAGCCGAAGAAGATCCGCGCAAGGCGGCGGTCGCGGCGGCTATCGCCCGCGCCAAAGCCAAGAAAGCGGCGCAGCAGGCGGATGCCCCTGCGCCGGCGGAACCGGCGCCGGCTGCAGCCGAAGAAGATCCGCGCAAGGCGGCGGTCGCGGCGGCTATCGCCCGCGCCAAGGCCAAAAAAGCCGCCAGAGAATCGCTGGCGGCGGAAACGGAAGACAAATAATGATAGCGGCGCCTGGCTGACGCCTGGCGCCATTTAATCGATAGAAATCAGGTAGGTGTAATCCACTTCAATCTGACGCAGTTTGGATTCAGGATTCCACTCTTTGGTTTGAATGATCTCCATTTCCATACTGCCACGCACTTTATCCTTCAACCCCGGCATCACATGCGACATCAGGTAGCCGAAAAACTGCAAACACTCTTTCGCCGACCCCTTATGGTTGATAGAGATAAACTCGCGGCTCGGCAAATGGAAGGTGTCTATCTGATGGTTGGAAAGAATATCCTTTCTGTGTTCAGGATCGACCGCCATCACCAGCGTGGATGAGAGCTCGTCGCCCTTCCCGGCATGAGGGGAGTAGATGCTGTAAATCCGCCGACAGTCGACGTGCAGCCCCTTGAAGAAGTCGTTGAAAATCTCATCCTTCATCGCCATGCAGGAAGAGTACTCCAGCTCCTGTTCGGAGGCGAAATCCAGCCGGCGCGTGAAGCCGACCAGCTGCATGTCGGGCAGCGTCAGCCGCTTCACTTCCGGGTAATAACCGGCGCCGTAGCTGGCTTCGAAGTTAAAGCGCGGCATCAGGTTTTTCACGTCCCAGTGCTCCATCGAGCGGTAGCGATTGGGGGTGGTGCCGAAGCGCTGCTTGAACATGCGGGTAAAGGTCTGCTGAGAGTCGAAGCCCAGCTCATCGGAGATGTCGATGATCGAGCGACGAGTAATGCGCAACGCCACCGCGGCGCGCGTCAGGATGCGCGAACGGATATAGGTGGCGAGTTGAATGCCGGTAATACGCTTGAATTTACGCTGCAGATGCCACTTGGAATAGCCCGAAATACGCGCGACTTCATCCAGGTTTGGCCGTTTCTCCAGATGTATCTCCACCCACTCAATTAGCTCTTCAATAAAAAAAATGTCTTCATTTGTCATTATTATGGATTCACTGACTCAATAATGTTCGCGATAGTAACCTACACGGATTATGTGAAAGTTGTTATTTTGTGCGGAAATCTGGAGAAAAATGATATCTCATTCAGACATTTACCCCATTTCCCGCGGTCGATGGCGGCACAAGTTCCACTGACAATTCCTCACGTTAGCCCATTTCCCGGCCAAAAAAAAATCAAATCGCGCCACCCCGATCGCCAGATGTGCGGAAAGCCGAATACCCTTATCATTAAGGCGTATTACCCTCGCATCGAATCAGGTAGAATGCTCGGCTATCATTTTTGCCGCGCCCGCAGTATGGCGCATCGAAACTGCCGCAGGCGCGGCGCAGAAGGTATCGTTACTCTATGAAGTTCAGGCCGGTATCACCCACAGCCGCCAAAGGCTTACACATCGCCAGCTCGCCTTTCACCCACAACCAGCAAAGCACCAGCCGCATTATGCTGTGGGTCATGTTGGCGTGCATTCCCGGCATTGCGGCGCAGATTTGGTTTTTCGGCTACGGCGTGCTGATTCAGGTGGCGCTGGCGGCGATCGTCGCGCTGGCCGCAGAAGGCGCGATCCTCAGGCTGCGCAAGCTGCCGGTGCGCAGCCGGCTGGCGGATAACTCCGCCCTGCTGACCGCGCTGCTGCTTGGCATCAGCCTGCCGCCGCTGGCGCCGTGGTGGATGATCGTCATCGGCACCTTCTTCGCCATCGTTATCGCCAAACAGCTGTATGGCGGCCTCGGGCAGAACCCGTTCAACCCGGCGATGGTCGGTTACGTAGTGCTGCTGATCTCCTTCCCGGTGCAGATGACCAGCTGGCTGCCGCCGGATGAACTGCGCGCCACCGCGCTGTCGCTCCACGACACGCTGCTGGCGATTTTCAGCGGCCATACCGCACAGGGCGCGACGCTGCACGAACTGCAGATGGGCGTGGACGGCATCAGCCAGGCCACGCCGCTCGACGGCTTCAAAACCGGCCTGCGCAGCGGCCACAGCGTGGAACAGGTGTTGCAGCAGCCGCTGTTCGGCGGCGCGCTGGCCGGTATCGGCTGGCAGTGGGTCAACCTCGGTTTCCTGGCCGGCGGCCTGTTTATGCTGGCGCGCCGCCTGATCCATTGGCAAATTCCTTTCAGCATGTTGGCCGCCATCGCCTTCTGTTCCGGTCTGGTCTGGTGGATCGATCCGGCGCATCAGGCTTCGCCGCTGATCCACCTGTTCTCCGGCGCCAGCATGCTGGGTGCGTTCTTTATCGCCACCGATCCGGTCAGCGCCTCCACCACGCCGAAGGGCCGCTTAATCTACGGCGCGCTGATCGGCGTGCTGGTCTGGCTAATCCGCGTCTATGGCGGCTACCCTGATGGCGTGGCCTTCGCCGTGCTGCTCGCCAACATCACCGTCCCGTTAATCGACCACTACACGCAGCCGCGCGTGTACGGCCATCGCTAAGGAGCCGCCATGCTGAATTCCATGAGAAAGCACGGCACCACGCTGGCGGTGTTTGCGGCGGTCACCACCGGCCTGACCGCCGTGGTTTACGCCCTGACGAAAACCACCATCGCCCATCAGGCGGCGCTGCAGCAAAAAGCGCTGCTCGATCAGGTGGTGCCGCCGGAAAACTACGACAACATCATGCAGAACGAATGCCTGCTGGTCAGCGATCCGGCGCTGGGCGACGGCGCGCCGCATCGCTTGTACCTGGCGCGCAAAAACGGGCAGCCGACGGCCGCCGCGCTGGAAACCACCGCGCCGGACGGCTACTCCGGCGCCATCAAGCTGCTGGTCGGCGCCGATTTCAACGGCACGGTGCTCGGCACCCGGGTGATTGAACACCACGAAACGCCTGGGCTGGGTGACAAAATTGAACTGCGCATTTCCGACTGGATTTCCTTCTTCAGCGGCAAGAAAATCGAAGGCCCGGACGATAAGCGCTGGGCGGTGAAGAAAGACGGCGGCATGTTCGACCAATTCACCGGCGCGACCATCACCCCGCGGGCGGTGGTCAATGCGGTGCGCCGCACGGCGTTGTATATGGAAACGCTGCCGCCTAAACTTGAAAGCTTACCTGCGTGTGGAGCCGCTGAATGAGTGAAGCCAAAGAATTGATCGTTCAGGGGTTGTGGAAAAACAACTCCGCCCTGGTGCAGTTGCTGGGCATGTGTCCGTTGCTGGCGGTGACCTCCACCGTCACCAACGCGCTGGGCCTGGGGCTGGCCACCACGCTGGTGCTGACGCTGACCAACGCCTCCATCTCCGCGGTGCGCCGCTGGGTGCCGAGCGAAGTGCGTATTCCGATCTACGTGATGATCATCGCCGCGGTGGTGAGCATCGTGCAGATGCTGATCAACGCCTATGCCTTCGGCCTGTATCAGTCGCTCGGCATCTTTATTCCATTGATCGTGACCAACTGCATCGTGGTCGGCCGCGCCGAAGCGGTGGCCGCCAAGAAGCCGGTCGGCCTCTCGGCGCTGGACGGCATGGCCATTGGCCTTGGCGCCACCGGCGTGATGGTGACGCTGGGCTCGATGCGCGAACTGTTGGGCAACGGTACGCTGTTCGACGGCGCCGACCAACTGCTGGGCGGCTGGGCCAAGTCGCTGCGCATCGAAGTGGTGCATTTCGACAGCCCATTCCTGCTGGCGATGCTGCCGCCGGGCGCCTTTATCGGCCTGGGGCTGCTGCTGGCGGTCAAATATCTGATCGACGAAAAAATGAAGGCGCGCAAAGCCCGCGCCGTGGCGGCGGAACCGCTGCTGGAACAAGGACGTGCTGAGAAGGCCTGATGAACAAGCAGAAGCGACTGGAAATCCTGACCCGGCTGCGCGACAACAACCCGCACCCGACCACCGAGCTGGTGTACACCACCCCGTTTGAACTGCTGATTGCCGTGCTGCTGTCTGCGCAGGCCACCGACGTGAGCGTCAACAAGGCGACCGCCAGACTTTACCCGGTCGCCAACACCCCCGCCGCCATGCTGGCGCTGGGGGTTGATGGCGTCAAGGAGTACATCAAGACCATCGGCCTGTTCAACAGCAAGGCCGAAAACGTGATCAAAACCTGCCGTATGCTGCTGGAGCTGCACGGCGGCGAAGTGCCGGAAGATCGCGCCGCGCTGGAAGCGCTGCCGGGCGTCGGCCGCAAGACCGCCAACGTGGTGCTCAATACCGCCTTCGGCTGGGCGACCATCGCCGTGGACACCCACATCTTCCGGGTGTGCAACCGCACCCACTTCGCGCCGGGCAAGAGCGTCGATCAGGTGGAAGAGAAGCTGTTGAAGGTGGTGCCCGCCGAATTCAAGGTCGATTGCCACCACTGGCTGATCCTGCACGGGCGCTACACCTGCATCGCGCGCAAACCGCGCTGCGGCTCCTGCATCATCGAGGACCTATGCGAGTATAAAGAGAAGGTTTATCCAGAATCCTGAGTCTGACGGGTGCGGCAAACCGCACCCGTCGCCGCCACTCCCCCCGCCAGCGCCTCTTTTTTATCGGAAATGTGATATCGCGCAGCAGTAACCCCGGCGTTATCGCGGTTTTCAGTGAAAAACTCAGTGCCGCGTTATTTTCAAGCGAAAAATTAGTCAAAAATTGCGGTGAACGTCACGCTTTCAGGATCACAAGGCGTTCACAAATGCCAGCCCCGTTTTCCTAAATTTCTATAATTTTACAAAACGCTGCATATGCACAACATTCCAATGGATTAACAACCACACATACACTGATGTGCTAAAAAATAGCAATTCAGCAGAATATATCCCTGTTTAAAATCCGTATAGCTTTTAATCAAAACAAAAAATCGGCAAACCATTAAAACCCGAAAGTTAATACTGCATAACATTTGCAACATCGCAGCATAATCCTGCGAGCGTTAAATGTAACCGAATATGACAAACTGCTTGCCACGTTGACAAAGATAGTGAACATTAACCGCCGTCCCCATCCTATAACAACGCAAAAGGATGCCGTTCCGCATCAACTTTTGTACTTTCCCGTCCTCCAAAGACGGGCTGCGAAAAAACAGAGGTACCAGTGTCAACAGCAAACAACCAACACCCGGAGAGCGTTAGCCTTAACGCGTTCAAACAACCGAAAGCGTTCTACCTGATCTTCTCGATCGAACTGTGGGAGCGTTTCGGCTATTACGGCCTGCAGGGCATCATGGCGGTTTATCTGGTCAAGATGCTCGGCATGAGCGAAGCCGATTCCATCACCCTGTTCTCTTCTTTCAGCGCCCTGGTATACGGCTTCGTCGCCATCGGCGGCTGGCTGGGCGACAAGGTGCTGGGCGCCAAACGCGTGATCGTGCTCGGCGCACTTGTGCTGGCCGCCGGTTACGCCATGGTGGCCTACTCCGGCCACGACATCTTCTGGGTTTACATGGGCATGGCGACCATCGCCGTGGGCAGCGGCCTGTTCAAGGCTAATCCGTCCTCCCTGTTGTCCACCTGCTATGAGAAAGATGACCCGCGCATCGACGGCGCTTTCACCATGTACTACATGTCGGTGAACATCGGTTCCTTCTTCTCCATGCTGGCCACCCCGTGGCTGGCGGCGAAATATGGCTGGAGCGTGGCGTTCTCCCTGAGCGTGGTCGGCATGCTGATCACCCTGGTCAACTTTATGATGTGCCACAAGTGGGTGAAGGAAAACGGCTCCAGACCTGACTTCAAGCCGCTGCATCTGCCGAAGCTGCTGATGGTGCTGGTCGGCATCGTGGCGTTGATCGCCGTGTCCAGCTGGCTGCTGCACAACCAGGTGATCGCGCGCTGGGCGTTGGCCCTCGTTTCCGCCGGTATCGTTCTGGTGTTCGCCAAGGAAACCTTCGCCCTGCACGGCGCCGCACGCCGCAAGATGATCGTCGCCTTCCTGCTGATGCTGGAAGCGGTGGTGTTCTTCGTGCTGTACAGCCAGATGCCAACCTCGCTGAACTTCTTCGCCATCCATAACGTGGAACACAGCATCTTCGGCGTCGCCTTCGAGCCGGAGCAGTATCAGGCGCTGAACCCGTTCTGGATCATGCTCGCCAGCCCGATTCTGGCCGCGCTGTATAACAAAATGGGCGATCGCCTGCCGATGCCGCACAAGTTCGCTTTCGGCATGATCCTCTGCTCCTGCGCCTTCCTGGTGCTGCCATGGGGCGCCAGCTTCGCCAACGAACAGGGCATCGTGTCGGTCAACTGGCTGATCCTGAGCTACGCGCTGCAGAGCATCGGCGAGCTGATGATTTCCGGCCTGGGTCTGGCGATGGTGGCACAGCTGGTGCCACAGCGTCTGATGGGCTTCATCATGGGCTCCTGGTTCCTGACTACCGCCGCCGCCGCGCTGATCGCCGGTAAGGTTGCCGGTCTGACCGCCGTGCCAAGCGACATCAACGACGCGCACGCTTCGCTGGCCATCTACAGCCATGTGTTTATGCAGATCGGCATCGTCACCGCCGTCATCGCTATCCTGATGATGCTGACCGCGCCGAAGCTGTACCGCATGACGCTGGACACCACCGAAGACGCCAATCAGAAATCGCAGGAAGCCACTGCGGCTCGCTGACCGCCGGCGGATTGAGCGTAAGTAAAAGACCACCTCCTGAGGAGGTGGCTTTACACGACGCCCCCTAAAAGGGGGCCATTTTCGAGTTAATCCTGCAACAGCTCCATCTGCTGTTCGATCTCTTGGTCCTTCTTATCCT
>NZ_JBJNOA010000019.1:0-33559 GCF_052166845.1 Serratia sp. CY71090
AACTCCGCAGGAATATCTTCGGCAGTCACCAACATGCCCGGGCCGTTGATGGCCTTGCCCAGGTTGATCATCCCCCAACCGTAGAGCGCGTCGATGCCCGGCGCGCCCATATCGGTGGCGGTGGTTTTCAGCACTTCCGCCACCTGCGCGCCACTCAGATACGGGAAACGCTCCATCAGCACCGCGACGCTGCCGGCCACGTGCGGCGCCGCCATCGAGGTGCCGCTGTATTTGGCGTAGCCGGTTGTCAGATTCTCTAGGCTGGTGCCTTCGATTACCGAGCTGTATACCCGGGTGCCCGGCGCCGAGACGCAGAAGCTGGCGGTATAACCGCAGCGAGAAGAGAAGGTGCTGATGCTGTAATCGCCGGTATTGGTCGGATCCTGCAAGCTGGCGACCGACAGCCAGTTCGGCGCAATCTCCGGCACAAAATAGGCCAGGCCGGCCATGGCGTCCGGATTGTTCAGGTTGTAATCGTTACCGGCGGCGAAGATGGTGACCATGCCGCTGCGGGCCGCGTCGATCGCGCCCTGATAGGCGCCCCCGGGGTTGGTGCCGAGGATCTGTTTAATCTGATCGAACTGCTTTTGCGCATCGTCAACGGTGAAATGCGGATAAGCCGGGTTCTTACCGCCCTTGGCGAATTTATCTGTAATGCCGATGCCCCAGCTGTTGTTGATGATGCGCGCGCCGCTGGCCACCAGCGCATCCCAACCGGCCTTATACACCGCGCCGTCGTTGCCGAGGATGATGCCGTCCTCCGGGCCGGGATCGCCGTTCTCCGCGCTGATGATCTGCGCGTTGAACGCCACGCCGTGCATGGCGCCGCCGTCTCGGCTGCCGGCGGCGATGCCGCCCACGTGGGTGCCGTGCGAACCGAGCGTGCCATCGGAATCCACGCTCGGCGTGCCGTCATAGCGGAAAGCGTCGCCTTTTTTCACCGGAATATAGGGATCGGTGTATTCACGGATGCCTTCGGTAACCAGATTGATCACCTTATTCTCACCGGCGAACTCCGGGTGCTTGGCGTAAACCGGCTGATCGAAAATGCCAAGTTTGATGCCTTTTCCGGTATAACCGGCGGCGTAGGCCTGGTCGGCGTGGATCGCCCCCAGCCCCCATTCCGCATTGAACTCACTGCTGCGCCAGCTGGCCGGATCGCCCGCCTGGCCGTTCTCTATATAGCTGGAGGCCTGCGCCCCGCCAATCGCCGTCAGGCAGATCAGCATCGCGCTCCATTGTGCGCGATGAACTCCGATTTCAGGCCAGCCGAAGGCCGCCCGAGCGGATTTGACTCCTCTACGTTTCTTCTCCATCCCAGATACCGTCCGTTGTTGTTTGCAAATGTTTTATAAGATTTTTTGTGTAACAGTTTGGTAACACCAAATAAATAAAGCACAACAATCTCAAGTGCGCTTAATGTGTCATCCGGCAGTTCGACGGGAGGAGAGAATGTTTCAGGGGTGAATCAGGCCAGTGCCGATAAGAAATGACAATGACGTTTGCCGGTATCAAAACGGCGATAATAAGTGAAGAGATAAATTATAATTTACTGATAAATAAAAATATAATTCATGGAGACATGAAGAGTGCGGCCGACTGAAAAGTGCTTAACAGGCGTCTTTTATCACTTTTAATTATAAATTTTGCCAATATTCACTCAGTGAATTATGCTGGTTTTTCACTCGGCCATCGGCAAAAATTGGATTATCCTGCTGATGTTTTTTTGCAGTTCGTCGCGTCATCTTCCGCCTGACGCAGAATGGCTTTGGCCATCCATTGCGTGACGTCCTGAATGCTCTCAAGCTCCAGCCCCCAGATATCTTTCAGCACCAGGAACACCTCCGAGCCGTAAATCAGCGAGAAAGCATGAATCACTCTCTGCAGAGAGTCCGGCGGCAGTTTGCCCTGCAGCGGTTCCACCGCCAGCGCCAACAGACGCTTGCGGTTGCCGCGCACGAATTTCTCGCCCGGCGTCGCGTGCGCCCACTGTTGCAAAGAGAGTTGCAGCGCCGCGCGCAATGCTCCCTCGTGCCGCTCCATCTGAGGATAGGCGAAAGTCAGCAACTGCCGGATGCGTTTCAGGGCGTCATCGTCTTGCGGGCGCCATTCCAGAATAGGCCCCAGGCTTTCCGCCACCACGGCGCTAATCAGCGCACTCTGGGTCGGGAAATAGCGGTAGGCCGTCGCACGCGATACCTGCGCATGCGCCGCCAGTTCGGTGATCGAAGGAAACGCCCCTTCGTCATACAGCGTCATCGCGCTGGCCAGCAACAAACGGTAGGTTTTTGCCCGGGTGGAAGTCAGTGAAGGATCAAACGGGGTGGGAAAGGCATCTATCGGCACATAAACCTCATGCATCTGCACACGCTTGCGCAACAGAGGATGCGCCTCTGTCGACTGGCTGCCGGCAAAACGCCGGCCACGTTGAAAAGCTCAAAAATGAGACAGGAGTCCCATTTTGCACTGAGCTGCCCTTGCAAAAATGATACTGCCGTCTCATTATATAAATACATTAATCAATTTAATTTAAACGCCAACACCAGGGCACTCTAAAAAATATAACAAAATGATTTATAAATAAAAATTAGAAAAACCCCAGGAAGATACATGAAAGACACTTCAAATTTTGTCTATATTGCTACCACAGCAGATACGAAAGGACAAGAGCTGGAGTATGTACGGCGGCTGATCGCTGCCCTGAATTTACCCACGCGAACCGTCGATCTTTCCACTCGTCGCTTGCCGTTTGACTCCCCGGCCGATATCGGTCCAGAGGACGTCGCACGCCACCATCCGGCGGGCGCCGACGCGGTCTTCTGCGCCAGTCGCGGCCAGGCGATCGCCGCCATGGCGACCGCTTTCGAACGTTTTATCCTGACGCGCCGCGATATCGCCGCCTTGCTTGGCCTGGGCGGCTCCGGCGGCACCGCCATCATCACGCCGGCCATGCAGCAGCTGCCGATCGGCCTGCCGAAAGTGATGATCTCGAGCATGGCGGCGGGAGACGTTTCCGCCTATGTCGGCGCCAGCGATATCAACATGCTGTATTCGGTCACCGATCTCGCCGGCCTGAACCGCATCTCGCGACGGGTGCTGAGCAACGCAGCGCGCCAGATAGCCGGCGCAGTGCACTTCGCCGCCGTCGACTATCACGACAACAAACCCGCGATCGGCCTGACGACGTTTGGCGTCACCACGCCCTGCGTTCAGGCGTTGATTGCCGAACTGGGAACACAATGGGATTGTCTGACGTTTCATGCGACCGGCAGCGGCGGCAGATCGTTGGAAAAACTGATCGATAACCGCCAACTGCACGGTGCCATCGATTTAACCACTACCGAAGTGGCCGATTACCTGTTTGGCGGTGTGCTGCCCTGCAATACGGATCGTTTCGGTGCCATCGCGCGTACCGGCATCCCGTGCGTGCTCTCCTGCGGCGCGATAGACATGATCAACTTCGGCGCGCCGAATACGGTGCCGGCTCGCTATGCCAACCGTCTGCGTCACCATCACAACCCGCAAGTGACGCTGGTGCGCACCAGCGCTCGGGAGAATGCGTTAATGGGGCGCTGGATGGGCGAAAAGATCAACGCCTGCGCGGGCGAAGTGCGTTTCGTTATCCCGGCGGGCGGCGTATCGGCTTTGGATGCGCCCGGCCAACCGTTCTGGGATCCGGCGGCGCTGGCCGCCTTTACGCAAGCGCTGGAAGAAACGGTATACGCCACCGACAAACGCCGGCTGATAAAAACGCCTTATCATATTAACGACCCGCGCTTTGCACAGGCCGTTGCCGAACAGTTCCGGCGCATTGTCGGCGGGGAATGATTATCACTCACTGCAGAACCTGCCGGTGATAACGCCAAATAAAAAGGGCCAGACAAATAGCCTGGCCCTTTATTATTCACCGCGAGCGGATATTACTGACCGGCGGGCATCTGCTCCTTCATTTTATTCATGTGGTCCATCATCTTTTGCTCGCGTTTCTGATAATTCTCATTGTATTGTTTTTTCTGCTCAGGCGTCAGCAGGTTATACATTTTATTTTCCGCTTTGGCGCGTGCCAGCATGCGTTCGGATTGCGCTTTGCCGATCGCGTCAATTTGCGCCTTCGCCTTCGCTTCGTCAAAGCTGTCGGAAGCGACCAGATTGTGCAACGCCTGGCGCTCCTCTTTCATGCCCGGCCCGCGCTTCTGGTGCGACTCTTTCATGATATCGCGCATCTGCTGGCGCTGCTGCTCGGTCAGGTTCAGCCCGGCGAACGGGCCGCCTTTGCCTTCACCCTTGTGATGCATCATTTTCATCGGCGCCGCATCCGCCGCCGGGGCCGTAGCCGTATCGGCGGCGAACGCCGCGGAAGCAGAACCCAGGGCCAGCGTGGAAGCAATAAATAAAGCCGTCAATTTACGCATAATCATTTCCTTAAAAATTTTCTTCATCAGGAGCGCTGTACGTTAACAGGCTCATTCGTTGTCGGAGATAATAATAGGCTGATAAATTTCAAGTAATGCGAGGGTGTGTAAACTTTTTAAAACCCGGATCGGATTTATTCACCAATTATGAGAAAACTATGAAGATGGCGTTTATTTGATGGAAATTTTAATTTCTCGGCAAAAATCCCCCCGGTGGAGTTATTTTTCCGCTTTCCCCTCACCGCTATAATTTACTCACCTGCACGGCAACCTTGTATCAACCGTTTTCCGATAGCAGGGGAAATCACTAAGCATCACACGATCCGATGTTCTCCTACACTTTAAGGCAAGCGGCCGCCGGGCGACGTTTACACCGCAAAACTAATCATTGCTTATATAATAGTTTCCATCACCCGCCCCGCCTGTGAAAACCTGTTATATGATGCACAGATGCGTACGGCGATCGCTTTCGGGCCAACAGGCTGCCCGGCGCTGTGCCGGCCGCCCGCCCGTGCTCTTTTGAGGAATCGTCATGCCCGCAGACCAAGGCCCTGAGCTTCTTAGCGCTCACTTCGGCACCCAAAGCCCCCACTGGCGGCTGGCGTTTGACAGCAATGCCCTGGAGCTGTCCGCTATTAAGGGCAAAGCTCATGTCGCGGTGGCGCTCAGCGCCATGGAAGCGGCGAAAATCCGCCGTCTGACCGGCGTGACCGCCAGCCTTGAGCTGACCATTACGCTAGCCGGTGAACCGCTGCATCTGCATCTGGTCGGGCGCCGCGTCAACAACCTCGAATGGGCGGGCACCGCTTCCGCCTTCAGCGACACCCAATCCGTGGCGCGCGACCTGGTGCACGGCCTCTCCTTCGCCGAGCAGGTGGTGTCCGAAGCCAACTCGGTGATCGTGATCGTCGATCAGCACGGCCGCATCCAGCGCTTCAACCGGCTGAGCGAGGAGTACACCGGGCTGCACGAACACGAGGTGATCGGCAAAAACGTTTTCCAACTGTTTATGAGCCCGGAAGAAGCCGCCGCTTCGCGGCGCAACATCGCCGGCTTCTTCCGCAACGGTTCGTCCTATGAGGTGGAACGCTGGGTAAAGACGGTCAAGGGTGAACGGCTGTTCCTGTTTCGCAACAAATTCGTGCACAGCGGCAGCGGAAAAAACGAAGTCTTTCTGATCTGCTCCGGTACCGACATCACCGAAGAACGCCGCGCGCAAGAGCGGCTACGGGTGCTGGCCAACACCGATCTCATCACCGGCCTGCCGAACCGTAACGCCATACAGGACAAGATCAATCACGCCATCGCCACGCGCGGCGAAGAGAGTTTCGGCCTGGTGTACCTCGATCTCGACAACTTCAAAAAGGTCAACGACGCCTACGGCCATATGTTCGGCGATCGGCTGCTGGTCGAGGTCGCGCTGGCGATCCTCGGCTGCCTGAGCCCGGATCAAGTGCTCGCCCGCCTCGGCGGCGACGAATTCTTGGTGCTGGCGCCACAAAGCGATCGCGAGCGCCTGCAAACGCTGGCGCAGCGCATTATCGACAGGCTGAAGACCCCTTTTCGCATCGGCCTGATTGAGGTGTATACCGGCTGTTCGATCGGCATCGCGCTGTGTCCGGAGCACGGCAACGATCTCGACAGCCTGATCCGCAGCGCCGATACCGCCATGTACGTCGCCAAGGAGCACGGAAAACGCACCTATACCGTCTTCTCGCCGGAGATGAACAAACGCGTCGCCGAGTACATGTGGCTGGACACCAATCTGCGCAAAGGGTTGGAGCAAAATCAGCTGGTGCTGTATTACCAGCCTAAAATCGACGCGCACAGCGGTGAAGTGCACAGCGTGGAAGCGCTGGTGCGCTGGGATTCGCCGGAGCGCGGCCTGATCCCACCGCTGCAGTTCATCTCCTACGCCGAGGAGTCCGGCCTGATCGGCCCGCTGGGCCAATGGGTGCTGCAAACCGCCGCCGGGCAGGCGGCGCAGTGGCAAGAGCAGGGATTGAATCTGCGGGTGGCGGTCAACCTCTCTGCCCGTCAGCTGGCCGATGACAGCATCGTCAACGACCTGCTCGGGGTGCTGCACCGTCACCGCATGGCCCCCTGTCTGCTGGACTTCGAGTTGACCGAAAGCAGCCTGATTGAAGACGAGAATCGCGCGCGCGCGCTGATCACCCGGCTGCGCGAACTGGGCGCGCAGGTGCATCTCGACGACTTTGGCACCGGCTATTCGTCGCTGGCGCAGCTGGCACGCATTCCTCTGGACGCCATCAAGCTGGATAAAAGCTTCGTGCGCGGGGTGAATTTCAATCCGGTATCGCAATCGCTGGTACGCGCTATTGTCGCGGCGGCGGAGGCGTTGGCCTTCCGCGTGATCGCCGAAGGAGTGGAGACCGAGAGCGAAAACCACTTCCTCGACGAAGTCGGCGTGGACGAAAAACAGGGCTTTCTGTTCGCGCGGCCAATGCTCCCGGAACAGCTGGAGCATTGGCTGCAGTCCTATCGCCCGCGCTCACCCTCCGCATGAGGCGGGCGCGTTAACGTTAGCCGGCACGACGCAGGTTCAGGGTATGGCGATCCTGCAACATCACCAGCCGCTCGATGTAGGCACGGTCTTTTTCCTCAATGGTAAAGGCCGAGTGCACCCAATCTTCGGTAATGTCCATCAGCTCGGAACGCGTCAGCTGCAACACGCGCTGACGCGCCCGCAGCATGGCGCGCATGCCGTTGAGCTTCGGCCGGATGGTATCGATGAAGGTGCGCGTCGCCAGGTAAGCATCGCCGGGCTGAAACAGCTGGTCTACCAGCCCGCGACTCTCGAACCACTCTGCGGTGTGCGACTCGCCGCCCCAAATCAGCTCCTCGGCCAAGCGCATGCCCGCCTTGCGCGCCACCAGCGAGTAACCCCCCATGCCGGGAAACAGGTTGAACGCAATCTCCGGGAACCCCATGCGCGCATTGTTTTGCGCCAATACGAAATGGTGCGCCAGCGCCGCTTCAAAACCGCCGCCCAGCGCGCTGCCTTCAACCATCGCAATGCTGACCGCGCCGGTGTCGAAACCGCGCGCCGCCGCATGCACGCAGTCGATGCAGGCGCGCGCGTAGGCCATCATCGCCTCGCGCTTGCGGTTTTTGATCGCTTCGGCGAAGAACTGCAGATCGCCACCGACGTTGAACATGTTCGGCACCAGCGAGCCGGTGACCCAGAAGTCGAACCGCAGCGAAGACTCCTTCGCCGCCTGCGCCAGCGTCATGATGTCTTCAATCAACGCCTGGTTGAAGCAGGGGCGTGGCGCAGCGCGCAGCAGCATCCACATGATGTGCCGCCCCTCTTCATAGTAGGCGGAGATCTGCGACAGATTGCCCGCTTCGGTAAACGGACGACAGGTGGGGTGATTAAGCAATTTCATAAGACCTTCCAGTTTTTCTGTTGATGACGGATAAGACCGTTCCAGCCCCTACGGCTGCAGCGGAGCGACGAGCGGCAAAGCGCGACGCCACATCATGAGTAAACGCTTTCTCGCCGACGAAACAGATAAAAATTGGAGGTAGAGAAGTGAAAAAAACCGAGGCGCCACGGGGTTTCCATAGGAATTTTACCTATCGCGCCATCCCCGGCATTTCATGCAGGGCGCTAACGCGTTAAGCTCGGAAATTGACCGTTTGCCGCCCCGGCGCTCAAAACGCCGCAGGGCTTTGGCTATAATCAACGCTGATACATGCCGTTTAACGTTAAGGAAATCGTGAAGTAATGCCTACAGGACCAGACCAGGAACGCCGCGAGCCCGCACAAGACACGCCACCGAAGCCGCTTATCGCCATCAAGACCGGCCATGAGACGCTCGACCGCCGCATCAGCGGTTTTTCACGTCTGATTGAACGCATCAAAGCCTGGCCGAGCGTGGCGCACCTGCTGCGCGCCGCCGAACGTTTTAACGATCGGCTGGGCAGCCAGTTCGGCGCCGCCATCACCTACTTTTCATTCCTCTCGCTGATCCCGATCCTGATGGTGTCGTTCGCCGCCGCCGGTTTCGTGCTGGCTTCCAACCCGGATCTGCTGGCCCGCTTGATCAACCGGATCGTCGGCAGCATCAGCGATCCGACGCTGGCCAGCACGCTGAAGAACACCGTCAATACCGCCATTCAGCAGCGCACCACCGTGGGGTTGACCGGCCTGGCGCTGGCGCTCTATTCCGGCATCAGTTGGATGGGCAACCTGCGCGAAGCGATCCGCGCGCAGTCACGTGACGTCTGGGAGCGCAATCCGCAGGATCAGGAGAAAATCTATTTCAAGTACACCCGCGATTTCATCTCGCTGACCGGCCTGGTGGTCGCGCTGATTATCACGCTGTCGCTGACCTCGGTCGCCGGGTCGGCGCAGGCGGCGATCGTCAACGCGCTGGGGCTGGACGGCATCGAATGGCTGCGGCCGGCGCTGACGACGATCGCACTGTCGATCTCGATTTTCGCCAACTATCTGCTGTTCCTGTGGATTTTCTGGATGCTGCCGCGCCACAAACCGAAGAAAAAAGCGCTGCTGCGCGGCACCTTGCTTGCGGCTATCGGCTTTGAGGTGATCAAGTTCGTGATGACGATGACGCTGCCGCAGGTGGCGAAATCGCCTTCCGGCGCGGCCTTCGGCTCGGTGATCGGACTGATGGCGTTCTTCTACTTCTTCGCCCGCCTGACGCTGTTTTGCGCCGCCTGGATCGCAACGGCCGACTACCAAGGCGACAAAGCCTTGCCTGAACGCGAGCCGCCGACACGCTGAAGCCATGCAATCGTGCCGGTGTTATCGCACGCGCCGGCACTTTCCTCTGGTTAATAAACATAAAACCAGTCAATCCCTCTAAATCATGCGGCATGGTATTCGAAAAACCAGCATAACAAACTACCCAATCACTTTTCTTTCCCGTTTTTACAGCCATTCCCTCTGCATGAACCCCATTTCTCAACGTTTAACGCTACAGAAAAGAAGCCAGGTAAAACATTAGTCTTTTTAACCGGTTAGCGGCGGCGCTGCCCAGAGTTCCCGCGTTGAAAAGGCGGAATGCTGTCACTAAGATGGATTTTTGCCCCCCAACAATAAGAAATAGATATGCAAGCCACCATCGCACCCCCTCTCGACGCCGACGACGCGTCCACACCGGTGAATTCTCGCGGGAAAGTCATCGTCGCCTCGCTGGTCGGCACCGCCATCGAGTTCTTCGACTTTTACATCTACGCCACCGCCGCGGTGATCGTGTTCCCGCACATCTTCTTCCCGCAGGGCGACCCGACCACCGCGACGCTGCAGTCGCTGGCCACCTTCGCCGTCGCCTTTGTCGCGCGCCCTATCGGCTCTGCGCTGTTCGGCCACTTCGGCGATCGCGTCGGGCGCAAGGTGACGCTGGTCGCCTCGCTGCTGACCATGGGGATTTCCACCGTGCTGATCGGCCTGCTGCCGAGCTATGAAACCATCGGCATCTTTGCCCCTATCCTGCTGGCGCTGGCGCGCTTTGGGCAGGGGCTGGGGCTGGGCGGCGAATGGGGCGGCGCCGCCTTGCTGGCGACGGAGAACGCGCCGGCCAAAAAGCGCGCGCTGTACGGCTCTTTCCCCCAGTTGGGGGCGCCTATCGGTTTCTTCTTCGCCAACGGCACCTTCCTGCTGCTCTCATGGCTGCTGAGCGACCAGCAATTTATGGAATGGGGCTGGCGCGTGCCGTTCATCCTCTCCGCCGCATTGGTGCTGATTGGCCTGTACGTGCGGGTATCACTGCATGAAACGCCGGTGTTCGCCAAAGTGGCCAAGGCCGGCAAACAGGTAAAAGTGCCGCTCGGCACGCTGCTGAGCAAGCATCTGAAAGCCACCATCCTCGGCACCTTCATCATGCTGGCGACCTACACGCTGTTTTATCTGATGACGGTGTATTCGATGACCTACGGCACCGCGCCGCAGCCGCTCGGGCTCGGTTACTCCCGCAACAGCTTCCTGTGGATGCTGATGGTAGCGGTGATCGGTTTCGGCGTGATGGTGCCGATCGCCGGTCTGCTGGCGGACGCGTTCGGCCGCCGCAAGACCATGATCGCCATTACCCTGCTGATGATCGGCTTCGCGTTCCTGTTCCCGACTCTGCTGGGTTCCGGCAACCAGGCGCTGGTGATGGGCTTCCTGCTGTGCGGCCTGAGCATCATGGGGCTGACCTTTGGCCCGATGGGCGCGCTGCTGCCGGAGCTGTTCCCTACCGAAGTTCGCTATACCGGCGCCTCGTTCTCCTACAACGTCGCGTCGATCCTCGGCGCGTCCGTGGCGCCTTATATCGCCACCTGGCTGGCGGCCCACTACGGGCTGTTCTACGTCGGCATGTACCTGGCGGCGATGGCCGGGCTGACGCTGCTGGCCCTGCTGCTGATGAAAGAAACCCGCCATCAGTCGCTGTGATCCCCTACGGCCCCCTCACTGCGGGGGGCCGCACGCGGTGTTCGTTTCCTGTCATAAAACCGGGCTATGCTGAATGTTTCTCTCGGTAACAGGATCGGCCGATGTCTCTGCGTCGTGGGGTATTTGTCTGCGTGGCGCTGCTGGCGGCTATCGCCATCGCGCTCTTTTACGGGTTGAAACCCGACCATCCCGATGCGCTGTGGCGCATCGTCAGCCAGCAATGTCTGCCCAATCAGCAGGCGCACGACAACCCGGCGCCCTGCGCGCAGGTGGATGTGCAGGCCGGTTTCGTGGTGTTTAAAGATCGCAACGGGCCGCTGCAATACCTGCTGATGCCCAGCGCCAAAATCACCGGTATCGAAAGCCCGGCGGTGCTGGACGCCGCCACGCCGAATTTCTTCGCCCAGGCCTGGCGCGCGCGCCACGTGATGGCGGAACGCTATGGCAAACCGATCGACGACGGCGATATTTCCCTGGCGATCAATTCGGAATATGGCCGCACGCAAAACCAGCTGCACATTCATATCTCCTGCCTGCTGCCGGCGGTAAAACAGCGGCTGGCGCAAATCGGCCCCCATTTCATCAAGCAATGGCAACCGCTGCCCGGCGGCCTGTTGGGGCATGACTATCTGGGGCGGCGGGTGACCGCCGCTGAACTGGAACAACAGGGCGCCTTCCGCCTGCTGGCCTCCGGCCTGCCGCGCGCCGACGGGCGCATGGGCAGCTTCGGCCTGGCGATGACCGCGCTGCCGGACGGCGATTTCCTGCTGCTGGCAACCGAGCGCAGCCTGCTGCCGTTCACCCTGGCCTCGGCGGAAGAGATCCAGGATCACGACTGCCGGCTGCTCACGCCGCCGCCGCGCGCCTGATTATTTTTTGCCTTTCATCTCCCGCAGGATCTGCCCGCACGGGTTCTCCTCGCCGCCTTCACTGGGCGAGACCAGTGCCAGCAGCGCCGCCGCCGGCGTCAGCACCGCCCCTAACGCCACCGCCGCCGCGCCGCGCGCGATCAGCGGCCCGGCTTTGACCCCGGCGTCCGGGTGCTTGAAGGTGCCTTTCACGTACAGCGGCGATCGCAGGGTCAGCACGCGCATGCCCTTGCTTTCCGGATCGATGGACAAATCCAGCCGTTCGGTGGCGAGGTTGGTGTTGCCGGTGATGTTGATCACCGCGTTTTCGGTGTCGAACACAAACAGTCGCGGCGCGGCGACGCCGCTGCGGATGCCGACGTCCGCCGCCGCGCAGTTGATGCCCACCACGTCGTCACCGAACAGCTGCGCCACCAGATAGTTACCGACGTTCAGACCGAGGATCTCCATCAGGCTACGGCTGATCACCCCGTTATTGATCAGCAGGCGCAGGTCGCCATTGCTGGTCGCCAGCAGTTCGGCCACCGAATTGCCGCTGCCCGTCAACCTGGCGTCGCCATTCATCTGCCCGAGGCTGCGCTTCATCGCCTCCACGTTCGGCAACAGCTGTTTAAGCTGAAGTTTGCGTGCATGCATATCCACCTGCCCGCGCATCGGCTTTTTGCCGCCGTCGAGGCGCACGACAGCGTTCAGGCTGCCGCCCGCCATGCCGAAGCGCAGCGGATCCAGGCGCAGTTCGCCATTGTTCAGCTTCAGGTGCGTGGCCAGATCGCTCAGCGGCAAATCGCTGCCGCGTTCAATGCGCGCGGCGGCAAACTTCACGTCCGCATCCATCTTGCTCCAGCTTTGCGTATCGAACTGTTCGACCGGCAGCACCTTATCCGCCGGCTGACGGCTCTTTTCGCCGCGCCCGGCTTTGGCGGCGTTGGAGTCCGCGCCGATCAGCGGCGCCAGATCCGCCAACCTCAGCTGCCGGGAGTTCACCGCGCCGCTCAGCGTGGGCCGCGGTTTACCGGCAACGTACTTCAAGCTGCCGTGAATGTCGCTATCGCCGATTTTTCCGTCGAATTTCTGGTACTCAAACACCGCGCCGCCCGGCTGATGCAGTCGGGCGGTCAGATGGCCATCGGTCGCATACGGCGGGGTATTCGGCAACAACACGCCGGTCAGGCCATAGAGGTTGCTCAGGCTTTCACCGGAAAACTTCAACTGCACGTCCAGGCCGCCGAGGTTCAGCGGATCGGACAAGGTGCCCGCGACCACCACCCGGGTGCTGCCGGAGCGCACGTCGGCCTGCAGCGGGAAGGGCAAATCGGCGCTCTGCAGCGACAGCATGCCGCCAATCTTGCCGCTGCCGCTCAACGGCTCGCCGTTATATTTGCCTTTCACCTGCCAGCCGAAAACGTAATCGGGGGTGGCGGCCTTGTCGCCGCCCTGTTTGCCGGTCACTTCACTGAACGGCAACGGTTTGCCGAGCGGATCGATGACGGCGCGAAAATCCGCCTTCAGCGTGGCGTCTTTAAAGGCGATCTGCCCCTTGTCGAACACGATGTCGTGAACGGTGAACGACCAGTCGGAAGGCGGCTGCTTGGGATCCTGGTCGGCGGCCAGGTCAAACGTCCAGTTGTTATCGCCGTTGGCCAGACGTTGCAACGACGCATTCGGCCGCTTGAGCCAGATGCGCGGGATCAGCAGCTCTTTACCCAGCAGCGCCAGCGGCGCGATGCTGGCGTCGACGCGCTGCAGCGTCACCATGCTGTCGCCGGGCATGTTTTTCGGGTTACCCAGCCACACGTCTTCGGCGTGAATATGCGGCCAGGGCACCCAGGCGCGCCAACCGCCCTCATCCGGATTGCGCGACCAGTCGACGCCCAGATCGCCGCGAATGGCGAACGGTCGCCGCAGTTCGGCCGACACTTTGTCGTTGATGGCGGGCTTGAGTCGATTCCAGTCGAAGGTCGCGATGAAGATCGCCAGCGCGACGATCAGCAGCAGCACAATGCCGCCCAGCCAGCTGAAAACCTTTCCTGTTCTTGTCATAGCGGCTCCCTCAGCGCATAAATCGGGCTGCCGAATGAAAGGAAAAGGAGTTAGCAGCCCCGTTTAAGCCTAGCTGAGGATAGGCCGGAGTTCACGCCGGCGCGCCGGGCGCGGCGAACAGCGTCGGCACGCTGTGCAGCGTTTCAAAGCACGCCGGACGGGAAAGGTAGTAGCCCTGGGCGGCCAACGCGCCGGAGCGCTGCACCAGCCGCCACTCCTGCTCGGTTTCCACGCCTTCGACGATCACCCCGTCGCTGTGCTGGTTCATCATTTTGATCAGGGTGCCGAGCAGCTGGACGCCCTCTTCCGACTGTTTGAGCAAGGTGAACAATTCGCGCGCCACCTTGATGTATTGATAGCGCCAGGCGCCGACGGCGGAGAAGTTGGCCAGCCCGCTGCCGAAATCGTCCAGCCACAGCCGCTCGCCGCCGACAATCTGCTGCAGCGGGCGGCTTGATGCCGTTGCGGCGTGCTCCACCAGCTCGAAGCGCAGATAGGGCATCTCGGCGATCTGCCGTTGCAAGGCGCTATGACGCTGTAATGCTTGCAGCGCGATGCCGTCGATATTGACCGACACCATCACCGCATGGCGGGTGAACAACGCCTGCCAGCGCTGCAACAGCGCCAGCTGTTCCTGAACCACCCGCAAACGCTGGGCGACGCCGAGCGAGGCAAAATAGTGTTCCGGGGATTGCCGCTTGTCCGGCTCATTCGGGTGATATACCGCCGTCAGCAGTTCCACCGCCAACAGCGCGCCGCTGGTGCGATAAATCGGCTGGAAGGTATACAAGCGCCGGCATTGCCGCCAGTAGCGCCGCGATTTGGCGCAGGCATAGAGGGCAAAACAGGGCGCCAGCAGACCCGAGATCAGATTGGTTATCATCGGTACTATCGCCGTGGCGGGGAAGTGAGAGCGCTGCCGCTGTTTCTTTACCCAACTTATCGGCCACGCCGCGTAAAACTTTAAGCACGAATTGCCGCATGCTTTCCTCTTCACCCTGTTGGCGTTGGCCGATCGCGATCATAAAAAATTAAAACACTGTTTTAATTTATTGACTCTCTTACCGCCTTGCGTGGAGACTGGTGGCTGTTGCTTCTTCTTTAGCCAGGGCTTATTGACGATGACTATCCGAAACCTCGCCGTGATCGGCGAATGCATGATCGAGCTGTCGCAGCAGGGCGCACAGCTGACGCGCGGCTTTGGCGGCGATACCCTCAACACCGCCGTCTACCTCGCCCGCCAAATGCCGAAACAGACGTTGCAGGTGCATTACGTCACTGCGCTCGGCACCGACAGCTTCAGCGGCGAGATGCTGCAAGCCTGGCGGCAGGAGAAGATCGAGACCGGGTTGATTCAGCAATTCGACAACAAGCTGCCGGGCCTGTACGTGATCGAAACCGACGCCGCCGGCGAACGCACTTTCTACTATTGGCGCAATGACGCCGCCGCCCGCTATTGGCTTGCTGGACCGCAGGCCGACGCACTGTGCGCGCGGCTGGCGCAGTTCGATTACCTGTACCTCAGCGGCATTAGCCTGGCGATCCTCGCGCCTGCCGACCGCACGAAGCTGCTGGCGTTGCTGCGCCGCTGTCGCGCCAACGGCGGCAAGGTGATCTTCGACAACAACTACCGCCCGCGCCTGTGGCCAAGCCGTGAGGAAACGCAGCAGGCCTACCGCGAGGTGCTGGCCTGCACCGACATCGCCTTTTTGACGCTGGATGACGAAGAATTGCTGTGGGGAGCGCAGCCGGTTGAACAGATAGTGACGCGCACGCAGGCGCTCGGCGTCGGCGAGATCGTTATCAAACGCGGCGCGGATGCCTGTCTAGTGTTCAATGTGGAGGGGGAGCGGCTTGAGGTGCCGGCGATCGCGCTGCCGCCGGAGCGCGTGGTGGATACCACCGCGGCGGGCGACTCTTTCAGCGCCGGCTACCTGGCGGTGCGCCTGAACGGCGGCGGTGCCCAGCAGGCGGCGCAGCGCGGCCACCAGCTTGCTGCGACGGTGATCCAACATCGCGGCGCCATCATTCCCGCAGCAATGATGCCCGCATAATCAATAAGGCGGCGGCGAAGTCACCCCGCCGCCCACGCAATGGATCCCAGAAGCATTGATCAGAGGATGATTGAAAGAATTTCCCTGGCGTTGGCTTATTTCCGCCCAGAGCTGCTAAGCTCGGGTCTTGGCATTGCCGTCTTTTTGAATTTATTAGCCGAGTATAAATTTCAATCCGCCGCACTGACTAGCTGGACTTTGGTGCAGGTCGGGCTGAGCCGCCGAACGACAGGGAGGTTACCGATGGCCGTCACATTCGCCAACGCCGTCGCCGCAAGACTGCATCTTGATGGCCGGCTACAGGCCTTCAGCCAATTCAAATACGCTTACCTGACCTTCAATAAACACCATCCCGACCGCCATCTGCTGGTATCGAGCTATCCGCAAGAATGGCTGGACATCTACAGTGCCAATCGCTATCAGCGCATCGATCCCGTCGTGCGCGCCGCCCATAACCGCTGTGCGCCCTTTATGTGGCACGACACCGCCCTCACCACCGAGGATCGGCATTACCGGAAGATCTTCAGCCAGGCGCGGGAGTACGACATCGTGCACGGTTGCAGCTTTGTTTTGCACGATCACGACAACAATCTGGCGATCTTGTCGATCAGCGCGACGGCGGCCGATGACGCCGAACTGCGGCAGCTAATGGAGGAAGAAAGGGCCAGCCTGCAGATGGTCTTGGTCGATACCCACCAGCACGCGTTTGCGTTGGCCAGCGCCGAGGCTGGCCGAAAGGATCGGCTCTCGCCGCGCGAAGGGGAAATTCTCTATTGGGCCAGCCAGGGCAAAACCTATAATGAGATCGCGCTGATCCTGGGGATCAAAACCGGCACGGTGAAGTTTCACATCGGCAATGCGGTGCGTAAGCTGGGGGTCGCCAACGCCAAACACGCGATCCGGCGCGGCCTTGAACGGCAACTGATCGCGCCGCCGCAGGCATAAAAAAGCCGGCATTGCAGCCGGCTTTTGTTTTTTATCTTGCGGAAAATCAGCCCGCAACGGCGATACGTTTCATGTCGGTCATGTAGCCACGCAGCTTGCGGCCGACGGTTTCGATTGGGTGGCTGCGCACCGCTTCGTTCACGTCGCGCAGCTGCGCGTTGTCCACCGCCGTACCCGCCACGGCTTTGCCCAAATCGCCCGCCTGCAGGGTGGTCATGAAGTCCTTCAGCAACGGCACCGCTGCGTTGGCGAACAGGTAGTTGCCGTACTCCGCGGTATCGGAGATGACCACGTTCATTTCATACAGACGCTTACGCGCAATGGTGTTGGCGATCAACGGCAGCTCGTGCAGCGACTCGTAGTAAGCCGACTCTTCAATGATGCCGGCATCGACCATGGTTTCGAACGCCAGCTCAACGCCCGCTTTCACCATCGCCACCATCAGCACGCCATGATCGAAGTACTCTTGCTCGCTGATCTTGCCTTCAAACTGCGGCGCATTCTCGAACGCGGTTTTGCCGGTCTCTTCGCGCCAGGTCAGCAGTTTCACGTCGTCTTCCGCCCAGTCGGCCATCATGCCGCTGGAGAAGGCGCCGGAAATGATGTCGTCCATGTGCTTCTGGAACAGCGGCGCCATGATGGTTTTCAGCTGTTCGGACAGCGCATAGGCACGCAGCTTGGCCGGGTTGGACAGGCGATCCATCATCAGGGTGATGCCCCCCTGCTTCAGCGCTTCGGTGATGGTTTCCCAGCCGAACTGAATCAGTTTCTCGGCGTAAGCCGGATCGGCGCCTTCAGCAACCAGCTTGTCGAAGCACAGCAGCGAACCCGCCTGCAGCATGCCGCACAGAATGGTCTGCTCACCCATCAGGTCAGATTTCACTTCAGCGACGAAGGAGGATTCCAGCACGCCGGCGCGGTGGCCGCCGGTCGCCGCCGCCCAGGCTTTGGCGATCGCCATGCCTTCGCCTTTCGGATCGTTTTCCGGGTGAACCGCAATCAGGGTCGGCACGCCGAAGCCGCGCTTGTACTCTTCGCGCACTTCGGTGCCCGGGCACTTCGGCGCGACCATCACCACGGTGATGTCTTTGCGCACCTGCTCGCCCACTTCAACGATGTTGAAGCCGTGGGAATACCCCAGCGCCGCGCCGTCTTTCATCAGCGGCTGCACCGCACGCACCACGGAAGAGTGCTGCTTGTCCGGGGTCAGGTTAACCACCAGATCCGCCTGCGGGATCAAATCTTCATAGGTGCCGACCTTAAAACCGTTTTCGGTCGCCTTGCGCCAGGAAGCGCGCTTTTCGTCGATCGCTTCTTTGCGCAGGGCATAGGCGACATCCAGGCCGGAGTCGCGCATGTTCAGCCCCTGGTTCAGGCCCTGGGCGCCACAGCCGACAATCACCACTTTTTTACCTTTCAGGTAGCCGGCTTCGTCAGCAAATTCGTCGCGCGCCATAAAGCGGCATTTACCCAATTGCGCCAGCTGCTGACGCAGGTTCAATGTGTTGAAATAGTTAGCCATGGTGGTACTCCGGTTTGATGTTGTCTTGCATTGTTATTTTCATTCCCCGCCCTGTCTGTGCGGAGATTCGTTAAACTCAATGTATAACAGGAAATGCGTTGCTTAAATTGATATATTGAGAACGTGATATTGCAATTTTTGCAACACTCTCACTGCGAGCGTATCGATATGGATTTACGTGATTTAAAGCTGTTCCTGCATCTGGCCGAAAGCCATCACTTCGGGCGCACCGCCAAGGCGATGCACGTCAGCCCGTCGACGCTCTCCCGCCAGATCCAGCGGCTGGAAGAGATCCTCGGGCAGCCGCTGTTCCTGCGCGATAACCGCACCGTGCAGCTCACCGACGCCGGCGAACAGCTGAAAGAATTCGCCCAGCAAACGCTGCTGCAATATCAGCAGCTGAAGCACTCGCTCGGCCAGCACGGCCCTTCGCTGAGCGGCGAACTGCGGCTGTTCTGCTCGGTGACCGCGGCGTACAGCCACCTGCCGCCGATCCTCGATCGCTTCCGCGCGCAGCACCCGCTGGTAGAAATTAAGCTGACCACCGGCGACGCCGCCGACGCGGTCGACAAGGTGCAATCCAACGAGGCCGATCTCGGCATCGCCGGCCGGCCGGAAACGCTGCCCGCCAGCGTGGCGTTCACCAAAATCGGTGAAATCCCGCTGGTGCTGATCGCACCGGCGCTGCCCTGCGCGGTACGCAGCCAGGCGTTTGCCGACAAGCCCGACTGGGCCGAGATCCCGTTCATCCTGCCGGAGCACGGCCCTTCGCGAAAACGCATCGAGCTGTGGTTCCGCCGCCACCGCATCAGCAATCCGCTGATTTACGCCACCGTCGGCGGCCACGAGGCCATCGTGTCGATGGTCGCTCTGGGCTGCGGCATCGCGCTGATCCCGAGCGTGGTGGTAGACAACAGCCCGGAGCCGGTGCGCAACCGCATCTCGCAGCTGGATAACATCTCGATGGTCGAACCCTTCGAACTGGGGGTCTGCGTCCAGAAAAAGCGCCTCAGCGATCCGCTGATCGACGCCTTTTGGCGGTTGCTGCATCCCCGCTGACGCGAGGTTTACAGATCCGCCGGATCGATCTGCTTCATCGTCTCTACCTGCATCAGCCAGTGGTAGAGCGGCTCAAGCTGCAAAAACGCCCCGGCCAGCAGCGGCGCCAGATCGGCGTTGAACAGCTTTTCCACTTCGCTGTCCGTCACCATCACCGCAAACGACTTGCGGTTGTACCAGGTGGCGATCTCCGCCGCCTGCTCCTTCACCAGCGGGCGCTTGTAGCTTTCGCCCACCAGCTCGAACGGCGGCCGGCAGCAGGCGGCCACCTCCAGGAAAGGCTGCGGCCGCTGCCTCAGCGTATGGCGGAACAGATCCATGGTCGGCTTGTTGGCGCTGTAGTAGCCGAGCCCATAGCGCAACATGTCCGGCCCCAGTTCAAAAAAATAGACCGGCGCATCTTTCCAGTCTTTGCTCGGGCGCTTGAACGTCAGCCACATGCGGCTGCGGTAGCGCGACTTGTCGTGAGAAAAGCGCGTATCGCGATGAATGCGCGACAGCGTTTTGCCGATCGCCGGGCGAGTCTCAAACTGCGGATCGATCGCCAGCATGCCGGGAGCCAACTGCTCCACCAGCGCGCGAAACGGCGCCAGCAGCTCGCGATCGTAGATGTCGCGGTTGCCATCGAACCACGCCTTATCGTTCTCGATCCGCACCTGCTGCAGGAAATTCAGGCCCTGCTGGCTAAAGCCGGAGAAAGGTTGCGTCATAAGTTTTTCCGTTCTGACGGTTTATCGGGTGTTGCGCAGATCTTCCCTCTGCCAACGGCGTTTGATAAACACGCGCCGACGCGTGCGGAAATAAGCGACATACAGGTAGAACGCCGCCCGATTGCTGAATAGCGCACCACCCACCGCGCCCCCCAGCAACATGGCGACGGTGGCGATGCCGGTCACGCCCGTCGCCCACGCTACTGCGGCGCCAAGGCAACACAGACCAAGCATGCCAAGGTAATATTGCAGCAATACCACCCCGCTGTTTTTCCCCTGCACCAGTTGGAACAGGATCAGCGTCATCCACACCGCCACGATCGCGCCGCTGCCCATGAGAACGGCGGCGGAAGTCTTGCCGCTCCAGGCGGCCGCCACGTCCGTGGCCAGGCCCATCACGCCCGCCAGCCCCAGCGTCAGGCATACCATCAGCAACATGACATTGCCGACGCCCGGCGGTGACAGCCGCTGGCCCGGCGTCAGGAAATGCTGCTCAAGCTGCGCATCCACGCCGGCGAAAAGCGCGCGATCGCGCGCCGCGATTTGGCTTTCCATCTCCCGGCCCTGCACAATCAGGCGTTTAATCATCCAGTCCGCCATTACCTCACCATCTGCGGCAATTTCTGCATAATGCCCACAAAATACTGCCCGGTGGTTTTCACATTCACCGGCGCAGACAGGGTGCCGCTGATGCCGCTGCCCACGAACGTCAATGAGTTATTGAGCGCCGAATGCAGTTGCTGACGCAGCCCGTTTTGGATCGCTTCCGTCGGATAGCGCTTCGGGTATAAGCCGTTCTTCACCATCTCTTTCAAGACGTTATTGGAAATCCCCGGGTTTTCCGCCCGAATGATGTTTTCGGTCAGCCGCTTCCTTTCGCTGCGGGGCATGCTTTTCAGCCATTCCGTCGCCTTGCGCGCCGAAATGCGGCGCATGGCGCGGTAGGTCATCGTCGCTTCCTTCAGGGCGGCCCCCGCGCTGGCCAGCGAGATCACATCGAGTACGGTGCTGGTGGCGATATACCACTGCTCAGAGTCGAGCTGCGCCAATTCATCGCCTTTCCCGTCATAAAGCTTGTTGACGCGGTATAGCCCATTGCCGCACTGCAGCGCGCTGGCGGCCATGCCGGCATAGCCCAGATAAGCCACCGCAGAGCTGGTGCCGCCGGTGAACGGCACGGCGACGCTGCCCGACGCCAGTAAAAATACCGATACCAGCAGCGTTCCGCACGACAGCGCGGCCGAGGCCAACTCTTTGCTGACGCTGGGTTTGCTCAACGCTTCCGACAGCGTATTGGTCGCGGCAACGCGCGAGGTATGAGCCACCGTTTTGCTGATGACCACGTGGGTGACCTGCGAAGCGTTCGAATAACCGGTGTGCTGCGTCGGGCGGACTAAAAATGAGTTTTGCCCGTCGGAAAAAATAATTCCCACGCCATGAAACGCGAGGCTGCAGTCCAGCGAGTCCTGCAAGGCTTGCAGATTAATATCGCGATAGAACTCTTGTACCCCGGCATTGCCCAACAAGCGGGCAAATTCGGCGTTGGTCAAATCGTCTTCGGGAGAACCGAACGGCGTAGAAAAAGCGGTTTTCATTGTCGTGCATCCCTATACGTCAGAAGTCTTGGCAGTATAAAAATGCACGACAAAATCACAACCATGCAACCTATAAACTGACTAACGCGTCACGGTTGCTTATCAATCCGGCTCACCCCTGCAAAAAGAAGCGGAACGCCGGGTTGTCGGTTTCGTCGTGGCAATCGTAGCCCAGCGCCTGCAGGTGCCGCTCGAATTCCGGCTCGCTTTGCGCCAGTTCGAAGGCCGCCAGCACCCGGCCGAAGTCGGTGCCGTGACTGCGATAGTGGAACAGCGAGATGTTCCAGTGTGTGCCCAGCGTTTGCAGGAACTTCAGCAGCGCGCCCGGCGACTCCGGAAACTCAAAGCTGTACAGCCTCTCGCGCAGCGGCTTCGACGGACGCCCGCCCACCATGTAGCGCACGTGCAGTTTAGCCATCTCGTCGTCCGACAGATCCACCACCTGGTAACCGTCGGCGTTGAGTTCGTCGATGATCTCCCGCCGTTCGGCGTGGCCGCGCGTCAGCCGCACGCCGACGAAAATGCAGGCGTTGTCGGCATCGGCGTAGCGGTAGTTGAATTCGGTCACCGAGCGCCCGCCCAGCAGCTGGCAGAACTTGAGGAAGCTGCCCTGCTGTTCCGGAATGGTCACCGCCAGCAGCGCTTCGCGCTGTTCGCCCAGTTCGCAGCGCTCGGAAACGTAACGCAGCCCGTGGAAGTTGAGGTTGGCGCCGGACAGCACGTGCGCCAGACGCTCGCCCTGAATGTTGTGCTGCTGGACGTACTTTTTCAGCCCCGCCAGCGCCAGCGCGCCGGAAGGTTCGGCGATGGCACGCACGTCCTCGAACAGATCTTTGACCGCCGCGCAGATGGCGTCGCTGTCCACGGTGATCACGTCGTCCAGATACTCACGGCACAGGCGGAAGGTTTCGTCGCCGATGCGCTTCACCGCCACGCCTTCGGCGAACAGCCCGACGCGCGCCAGATCCACCGGATGGCCGGCATCCAGCGCCGCACGCAGGCAGGCGGAGTCTTCCGCCTCGACGCCGATCACTTTGATCTGCGGCATCAGCTGTTTGATCAGCACCGCCACCCCGGCGGCCAGGCCGCCGCCGCCGACCGGCACGAAAACCCGATCCAGATGCGCGTCTTGCTGCAGCAGCTCCATCGCCAGCGTGCCCTGCCCGGCGATCACCGTCGGGTGATCGAACGGCGGCACGAAGGTCATGCCCTGCTGTTGGGAAAGTTCAATCGCCTTCGCCTTGGCCTCGTCGAAATTGGCGCCGTGCAGCAACACTTCGCCGCCGAAACCGCGCACCGCATCCACCTTGATGTCCGCAGTGGACACCGGCATCACGATCAGCGTTTTGATCCCCAGCCGTTTACCGGAGAAGGCGACGCCCTGCGCGTGGTTGCCGGCCGAAGCCGTCACGACGCCGCGCGCCTTCTGCTCTTCGTCCAGCCCGGCGATCATCGCATAGGCCCCGCGCAGCTTGAAGCTGTGCACCGGTTGGCGATCTTCGCGCTTCACCAAAATGGTGTTGCCGAGGCGCGAAGAGATTTTGCTCATGGCCTGCAACGGGGTGACTTGCGCCACCTCGTAAACCGGCGAGCGCAGTACCGCTCGCAGATATTCCGCGCCGCAGGGGGCGCTGGGTAGGGGTTGAGAGACCGCCATGCTGCTTATCCCCCCAGTTTGCTCTTGTCGCGCACCGCGCCTTTATCGGCGCTGGTGGCCAACGAGGCGTAGGCGCGCAGCGCGAAGGACACCTGACGCTCACGATTTTTCGGCGTCCAGGCCGCGTCGCCACGCGCCAGTTCCGCCTCATGCCGCGCCGCCAGCTCCTGCTCGCTGACATCCAGCTGGATGCCGCGATGAGGAATGTCGATTGCGATCATGTCGCCGTCCTGCACCAGGGCGATCAGGCCGCCGCTGGCCGCCTCCGGCGAGGCGTGGCCAATGGACAACCCGGAGGTGCCGCCGGAGAAACGCCCGTCGGTGATCAGCGCACACGCCTTGCCCAGCCCCATCGATTTCAGGTAAGTGGTTGGATAAAGCATTTCCTGCATGCCCGGGCCGCCTTTCGGCCCTTCGTAACGGATAACGACCACGTCGCCCGCCACCACTTTGCCGCCGAGGATGGCGTCTACCGCCTCATCCTGGCTTTCATAGACTTTGGCCGGGCCGCGGAAGGTGAGGATTTCTTTATCCACGCCGGCGGTTTTGACGATGCAGCCGTTTTCCGCCAGGTTGCCGTACAGCACCGCCAATCCGCCGTCCTGACTGTAGGCGTGCTCGCGGGTGCGGATGCAGCCTTCCTTGCGGTCGGTGTCCAGCGAATCCCAACGGCAGTCCTGAGAGAATGCCTGCGTGGTGCGGATACCGGCCGGTCCGGCGGAGTACATTTTCTTGACGCTTTCGTCGCGGGTCAGCATCACGTCGTAGGCTTCCAGCGTCTGCGGCAGGGTCAGCCCCAGCACGTTGTTCACCTCGCGGTTCAGCAAGCCGGCGCGATCCAGCTCGCCGAGGATGCCGATCACCCCACCGGCGCGGTGCACGTCTTCCATGTGATATTTCTGCGTGCTCGGCGCCACCTTGCACAGGTGCGGCACTTTGCGCGACAGGCGATCGATGTCCTCCATGGTGAAGTCCACCTCGCCTTCCTGCGCCGAAGCCAGCAGGTGCAGCACGGTATTGGTCGAGCCGCCCATGGCGATGTCCAGCGTCATGGCGTTTTCAAATGCCGCCTTGTTGGCGATATTGCGCGGCAGCGCGCTCTCGTCGTCCTGCTCGTAATAGCGTTTGGTCAGCTCGACGATGCGCTTGCCGGCGTTGAGGAACAGCTCTTTGCGATCGGCGTGGGTGGCCAGCAGCGAACCGTTGCCCGGCTGCGACAGGCCCAGCGCTTCGGTCAGGCAGTTCATCGAGTTGGCGGTGAACATGCCGGAGCAAGAGCCGCAGGTCGGGCAGGCGGAACGTTCGATCTGCTCGCTGTCGGCGTCGCTGACGTTCGGGTTCGCGCCCTGGATCATCGCGTCCACCAGATCCAGCTTGATGATCTGGTTGGAGAGTTTGGTCTTGCCGGCTTCCATCGGACCGCCGGAGACGAAGATCACCGGAATGTTCAGGCGCAACGCCGCCATCAGCATGCCCGGGGTGATCTTGTCGCAGTTGGAGATGCACACCATCGCATCGGCGCAGTGGGCGTTCACCATGTATTCGACCGAGTCGGCGATCAGCTCGCGCGACGGCAGGGAATAGAGCATGCCGCCGTGGCCCATGGCGATGCCGTCATCCACCGCGATGGTGTTGAACTCTTTGGCCACGCCGCCGGAGGCTTCGATCTGTTCGGCGACCAATTTGCCCAGATCGCGCAGATGCACATGACCAGGCACGAACTGGGTAAAGGAGTTGACCACGGCGATGATCGGCTTGCCGAAATCGGCGTCGGTCATCCCGGTCGCGCGCCACAATGCGCGGGCACCCGCCATATTGCGGCCGTGGGTGGTGGTGGCGGAACGGTACTTAGGCATGCTCTTTTCACTCCAAATGTATTTATGGCAGGCGGCGAACGAACCGCCTGGATATTTCTTATCTTGTCTGTCTTGTCGTCCGCCACGCTGCGCGGCGAGCCTTGTCGTTACGGGTTTACCGGATCCAGCCAACCGTACTTGTCTTCGGTCTTGCCGGTGAACAGGCCGAAGAACGCCTGTTGGATCTGTTTGGTCACCGGGCCACGTTTACCGATACCGACCTGAATGCCGTCCACGCTGCGCACCGGCGTGATCTCCGCCGCGGTGCCGGACATGAACACCTCATCGGCCAGGTACAGCGATTCGCGCGACAGCACCTGCTCACGCACTTCGAAGCCCATGTCTTTCGCCAGCTTGATGATCGCGTCGCGGGTGATGCCCGGCAGCGCCGACGAGGTGAACGGCGGGGTGTAAATCACGCCGTCTTTCACCTGGAACAGGTTCTCGCCCGCCCCTTCGGAAATGTAGCCGTGCACGTCAAGCGCGATGCCTTCCTGATAGCCGTGGCGGCGCGCTTCGCTGCCCACCAGCAGAGAGGAAAGATAGTTGCCGCCGGCTTTGGCCGCGGTCGGGATGGTGTTCGGCGCGGCGCGGTGCCAGGAGGAGACCATCGCATCGATGCCTTGCTCCAGCGCCTCTTCACCCAGGTAAGCGCCCCAAGGAAACGCCGCGATAATCACGTCCGTTTTATAACCGGCCGGCGGGTTGACGCCCATGCCGACATCGCCGACGAACACCAGCGGGCGAATGTAGGCGCTGACCAGATTGTTCTTGCGCAGCGTGGCGCGACAGGCTTCCATCAGTTCGTCGACGCTTTGCGAAACCGGCATGCGGTAGATTTTCGCCGAGTCATGCAGGCGCTGCATATGCTCGCGATGGCGAAACACCACCGGCCCCAAGTGCGAGTCGTAGCAGCGCACCCCTTCAAATACCGACGTGCCGTAATGCAACGCGTGCGACATCACGTGCACTTTGGCCTCGGCCCAAGGAACCATCTCACCATTGAACCAAATGTAATCGGCTTTCTTAGTCATTGTTATTTATCCTTCTCGGCGCCTCAGGCGCGTATTTGTTGTGATGTTGGCTGCTGGATCTCGACGCAGGAGACGTCCATCAGTTTACTTAATTGAGATGACAACAAGGCAACCGGGCGCGGGCTGGCAACGGTCAATTCGATATTGATGCTGTCGGCGTTGGCCGGGGAAACCATATTCATAGCACAAACCTGAAAGCCGCGATGACGCACGACCCGCAATACGCGCTCTAACATTTCGGGGCGAAAACGCGCCTGGATCGAGAGTTGATGCTGCATCATGATATTTCCTCCAACATGGTTTCGTTGCCGGCGCCCGGCGGCACCAGCGGCCAGACGTTTTCGAGTTCGTCGATAGAGACCTGCAGCAGATAAGGGCCTTCGGTGTTGAACAGCGCCTCGAGGGCGCCCTCCACCTGATCCTTGCGGCTGATGCGCTGGCCGGGAATGCCGAAGGCGGCGGCCAACATCAGGAAGTCGGGGTTATCGGACAGGTTGGTTTCGCTGTAGCGGCCGTCGAAGAACAGCTGCTGCCATTGACGCACCATCCCGAGGCGCTGGTTGTCCAGCAGCACGATCTTAAGCGGCAGCTGCTTGCGCTTGATGGTGCCCAGTTCCTGCACGTTCATCATGAAGGAGCCATCGCCCGAGACGCAGATCACCGTATCTTGCGGGCGGGCAATCTGAGCGCCTACCGCGGCCGGCACGCCGAATCCCATGGTGCCGAGGCCGCTGGAGGTGATGAAATTCTCCGGACGCTCGAACGTCATGTGCTGCGCGCTCCACATCTGGTGCTGACCGACGTCGGTGGTCACTACGCTGTTGGCCGGCTTGCGGTCAGACAGCTGGCGCAAGAACAGCGGCGCGTAGATCGGCTGGCCGGGGTGATCGTAGCGGCAGGCGTGCTCGGCTTTCAGCGCCGTCACCTGCTGCTGCCAGGCGGCGATGTCCAGCGGGCGCTGCAACGCCGGCAGCAATGCTTTCAGATCGCCCTGCAGGGCCACATGCGCCTGGCGCAGCTTGCTCATTTCCGCCGGGTCGATATCCATGTGGATCACTTTGGCGTACGGCGCGAAGGCGTTCAGTTTGCCGGTCACGCGATCATCGAAACGCGCGCCGACGGCGATCAGCAGATCGCACTCCTGCACCGCCAGGTTGGCGGCCTTGGCGCCATGCATGCCCAACATGCCGAGATACAGCGGGTCTTGCGCGTCCGGCGCGCCCAGCCCCTTCAGGGTGGCGACGTTCGGCATGCGGGTCACCGCGATAAATTCACGCAGCGCCGGCACCGCCTGCGCCATGCCCACGCCGCCGCCGACGTACAGCATCGGTTTGTGCGCCTGCGCCAGCAGCGCGGCCGCCTCGGCCAACGCCGCCGCCGGGAACGCCGGCGCTTCGTCAACCGGCATCAGATGCGGGTGCAAGTCCCCCTGCGCCAGCTGGATGTCTTTCGGGATATCGATCAGCACCGGGCCGGGGCGGCCGCCTGCGGCGATGGCGAACGCTTCCGCCATGATGCCCGGCAAGGCGTCCAGCGACTCCACCAGGAAGCTGTGCTTGGTGCAGGCCAGAGACAGGCCGAGAACATCGATCTCCTGAAAGGCATCGGTGCCGATCAGCGCAGAACCCACCTGGCCGGTGATGGCGACAACAGGAACGGAATCGAGCAGCGCATCAGCCAGGCCGGTGATCAGGTTGGTGGCACCAGGGCCGGAAGTGGCGATGCAAACGCCGACTTTGCCGGTGGCGCGGGCGTAGCCGATGGCGGCCATGGCGGCGCCCTGTTCATGGCGGCACAGCAGGTGTTCCACGCCGCCGTCATACAACGCATCGTACACCGGCATGATTGCCCCGCCCGGATAGCCGAATACGGTATCCACACCCTGCGCACGCAACGCTTGAACTACCCACTGAGCGCCATTCATAGTTATTTCCCCGCCTTTATTCGACAACTGCAGGATTTTGTTCTGCTTTTCATGCTCTGCCCCTTGCTCCACTTTTCTCTTGCCAATAAAAAACCCCCGGACCTGACGGTGCGGGGGTTCTCTTGCGATTCCGGCTTGTTTGCTAAGCCTTTCTTCGTCCAAGTGCAGCCCCGCACGGTGGGATAATAATCACCACCACGCTAATCACGACTAGGCTAATCACTTGGGCAAAGGCTTTCATAATGGGTTTGTTCACTGTGCTCATTCAGAACTAATGCTTACAGAGGTACCACAGCCGCGCGCGACATGACAACACTTTTTTTGCGTTATTATTCGGCGCAATCTGGTCATACCTCACGCGAATCGCCCCTCTTTCACACGTTGGCGCGCATACCCGGATTTTCTACCGCGTCGGTGATCGCCTGGCCGCGCGTATCCTTGCCGAAGAACACCAACAGGGCGATCGCCACCGCCACCGTACCGGCGACGATCGCCATCGCCAGACCGTAATTATGCCCATGATGCTCGGCGATGGTGGCTTGCAGCGTGGCGTTGACCGAGGCGATCAGGTTACCCAGCTGGTACACGAACCCCGGCAGCACCGCGCGGGTGTTGGCCGGCACCAACTCGGTCAGATAGGTCGGCACCACGCCCCAGGCGCCCTGAACCATGAACTGCATCAGGAAAGCGCCGATCCCCAACATCAGCGAACCGCTGGAAAACGCCCACAGCGGGATCACCGGCAGCGCCAACAGCGCGGCAATGATGATCGCTTTTTTTCGGCCGATCTTTTCTGACAACGAACCGAAGAAAACACCACCGATAATTGACGCGATATTGTAGCTAATGGCGATGATACTGACGGTTTTAGGGTCGAAACCGTGCTGAACTTTCAGAAACACCGGATACAGATCCTGCGTACCGTGGGAGAAGAAATTGAACGCCGCCATCAGCAGCACCAGATAGCAGCACAGCTTCCAGTGGCTCTTCAACACCGGCAGCAAGGCGGTGCTCTCTTTGCGTTCACGCGCCGCCAGCCATACCGGCGACTCCTGCACGCAATAATAAATAAACGGCAGCAGCAGGATCGGCGCCGCGCCGATGACGAACATACCGCGCCAGCCGACCGTTTCGAACAGCAGGCCGTACACCACCGCCGCCAGCAGATAACCAAACGGATAGCCGGCCTGGAAAATACCCGACATCAGGCCGCGTGAGCGGTCCGGTATGGTTTCCATCGCCAACGATGACGCCACGCCCCAAATGCCGCCCATCGCAACACCGTACAACACCCGCAACAGCAAGAAGACCGTCAGCGAGGGCGCGGCGGCAGAGAGCAGCTCAAACACCGAGAAAAAGACGATATTCAACATCAGGATCGGCTTGCGGCCATATTTTTCCGCCGCACGCCCGAAGATCAGCGCGCCAATCGGGCGCACCGCCAGCGTGAGCAGAATCGCCAACGTGACTTGTTCCAGACCGACGTGAAAGGACTGCGCGATGTCGCTGAGTAAGAATACCAGCACGAAAAAATCAAAAGCGTCGAGCGTCCAGCTTGAAAAGCTGGCGATTGCCGCGTTGCGTTGCAGCGGGGTCCAACCAAACATAGTGTTATCCCTACCGTAGAGTACGAAGTCAGGAGGTTTAGCGGCTGCCGGGCAGAATGCGGCGGCGGTCGGGGCTTGTTAAAGAAGTGATTTTTCTTTTAATCAATTGTTAAATACACCCGTTAACCCTATGATTGCAATGTGTATGGGCCGCTAATGTGTTGCAGCCTTCAGCGAATTGTTAATGGGTATTGCCGCAGGATGCGAGGCGGCTCGCACAATCTCATTTACTTCGATGAAAATGAGCAATTACGCTGCGAAACCCCTAGAAAAACCACCAATAACGCCGCGCAATGCCAGAATGAATCACGCATCATGTCGTCCTCAGCAAGGAGAGCGATATGTCACTGGCGTTAATCTATAGCCGCGCCATCATCGGCGTTCAGGCCCCTTCCGTGACGGTGGAGGTGCATATCAGCAATGGCCTGCCCGGCCTGACGCTGGTCGGCCTGCCGGAAACCACGGTAAAAGAGGCGCGCGATCGGGTGCGCAGCGCCCTGATCAACAGCGGTTTCACCTTTCCCGCCCGGCGCATCACTGTCAATTTGGCGCCCGCCGATCTGCCGAAAGAAGGCGGGCGTTACGATCTGCCAATAGCGCTGGCGATCCTCGCCGCCTCCGAGCAATTGCCCCTCGCGCCGTTGGCGCGCTACGAGTTTCTTGGCGAGCTCGCGCTGTCTGGCGCACTGCGCGCGGTCAGAGGTGCCATCCCGGCGGCGCTGGCGGCGGCTGACGCCAGGCGACAATTGATCCTGTCGACGGACAACGCCGCCGAAGTCGGCCTGATCGCGCAGTCGCACTCCCATACCGCCCAACACCTGCTGGAAGTCTGCGCTTTTCTGCTCGGCCAAGGCGAACTGCCGGTGGCGGCCACGCCCCCCGACGCGGACAACGCGTGCGAAAACGCCGACCTGCGCGACATCATCGGCCAGGAACAGGCCAAGCGGGCATTAGAGATCGCCGCCGCCGGCGGGCATAACCTGCTGTTGATTGGACCACCGGGCACCGGTAAAACCATGCTGGCCAGTCGTCTCACGGGCTTGCTGCCGCCGCTGACGGAGGCTGAGGCGTTGGAAAGCCTGGCAGTCGCCAGCTTGCAGCATCACATTCCCGCCGCTCTACCATGGCGTCAGAGGCCGTTCCGCGCACCGCACCACAGCGCCTCGATGGCGGCATTGGTCGGCGGCGGCTCACTGCCGCGACCGGGCGAGATCTCGATGGCGCATAACGGCGTGCTGTTTCTGGATGAACTGCCGGAATTCGAGCGTAAGGTACTGGATGCGCTGCGTGAGCCGTTGGAATCCGGCGAGATCGTGATTTCACGTGCCAACGCCAAGGTCTGTTTCCCCGCCAGGGTGCAACTGATCGCGGCAATGAACCCCAGCCCGACAGGGCATTATCAGGGATTGCACAATCGCGCCTCACCGCAGCAGGTGTTGCGCTATCTGGCCCGGCTGTCAGGGCCTTTTCTCGACCGTTTCGATCTGTCTATCGAAGTACCGTTGTTGCCGCCGGGTACGCTCAGTCATCGGAAAACCCATGGAGAAAGCAGCGAACAAGTACGGAAAAGGGTGCAGCAGGCACGCGCCCGGCAGCTCGAACGCGCCGGTAAAGTCAACGCGCTGTTGAGCAACCGCGAAGTGGAACGAGATTGCGTTTTGCAGGCGGCTGACGCCGAGTTTTTGGAAGCAACATTAAACACGCTGGGGTTATCGGTTCGCGCCTGGCAGCGCATCTTGAAAGTGGCGCGCACGCTGGCGGATTTGGCGGGAGATGCTGAACTCGACAGGCACCACCTCAGCGAAGCACTGGGCTATCGCAGTATGGACCGTCTGCTGTTACAACTGCATCGCAGTCTGGAATGAAAATGGGGCCCGCAGGCCCCATCGTCTTTAGTCTTCGCTGTCGCTGTAATCTTCTACTGCGTCAGCCTGCGGTTTACCGCCGGACAGAGTATGGAATTTCTTCGGGCGACGTGTGCGCGCCAGATATTTAGCCCATACTTTTTCCTGCTCGGTAGCCGCTTCGCGCTCACCGCGGCACACTGCGACGAACAGCTGTTCTTCTTCAGTGACCGGCTGGCGTTTGCCCGAGTCCAGCTCGTTAAACGCGTAGCCGAAGCGCTCTAGCAATTGCGCCTCTTTAATGGTGAAATCGCCGTGACGGGAGAACCCGCGAGGGTAATGTTTATTATCAAAAAAACGATTGGTCGTGGTGAAGCTATCCGCCATCTGACACGCTCCTAATTCTCTTATGGCCGTGCTGTTTATGGCGCGGAGTATTAGATAGGCTTGACAGCGTGTAAAACAAAACATTTAAATCTTAACGACAAATTTTTTTGGAGATAGGTGTGGATACCGAATTACTGAAAACCTTTTTGGAGGTCAGTAGAACGCGTCACTTTGGCAGAGCCGCAGAATCCTTGTACTTAACGCAGTCCGCGGTCAGTTTCCGCATCCGTCAGCTAGAAAACCAGTTGGGCGCAAATTTATTTACCCGTCATCGCAATAACATCCGCCTGACGCCTGCCGGCGAGCGGCTTCTGCCCTATGCCGAGAGCCTGATGAACACCTGGCAGTTGGCGAAGAAGGAAGTCGTGCGTTCGCTGCAACACACCGAGTTATCGATCGGCGCTACCGCTTCGTTGTGGGAGGCCTATCTGACTCCCTGGTTGCAAGCACTCTATCAACAACGCGAGGCGCTGCAGCTAGAAGCCAGGGTGGCATTAAGGCACTCTTTGGTAAAACAACTGCATGAAAGGCAGCTCGATTTACTGATCACCACTGAACCGCCGAAGATGGATGAATTGGCCAGCCAGCAGCTGAGCAATTTCTCATTACGCCTGTTCTCATCCGCTTATCGTGACAACCAGACCCCAATGCCCTACATCAAGCTGGAATGGGGAGCCGACTTCCACCAACAGGAAAACCGCATGTTGGAAGGTGATAACGTACCGGTGCTTACCACCACCTCCGCTCACCTGACGCGTCAGCTGTTGGAAACCACGGGCGGATGCGCTTTCCTGCCCAGCCATTGGGAAAAAGAGTACCCACAGCTGGTGGCCGCCAGCGAGATCCCGCCGATTATCCGCCCACTGTATGCCGTCTGGTTGCAAAATAGCGATCAACAACCTTTGATTCGGCAATTACTTAAAATACCTTTAAATACCGCAGCCTAAAGCGCTATGGCGGCCTTAAACGCCGCCACCGTGGTCTTGGCTGTCTATCATGCCAAAAGCCGCCCATCGCCTTCTGAGAGAAGAAAATGCAGAATGGCAGGAGAATCAGGAGCTCTGCGGAGGTAAAGATCGAAAGGTTATGGAGCAACTCGGATCAGATAAACATCAGCATAGAACAGCCGATGCGCTCTTTTCCAAAACGATAACGCGCTAAGGAAAGGGATAATAGGTAAAAAAAAACCCTTTGCTTTCGCAAAGGGTTCTTAATATGGCAGGGGCGGAGAGACTCGAACTCGCGACACCCGGTTTTGGAGACCGGTGCTCTACCAACTGAGCTACGCCCCTAAATCTCGCTTAACATTATGCCTGCTAATAAAGCAGGCATAATTAAATAAGTGGCGGAACGGACGGGGCTCGAACCCGCGACCCCCTGCGTGACAGGCAGGTATTCTAACCAACTGAACTACCGCTCCACCGATTCTTTTACGTTGTATCTTTCGATACCGGCAATATCGCGCTCTGCGACTTGCGCATTACCAGTCGTCACACTGATAACGTTTATTTGATGCCTGGCAGTGTCCTACTCTCGCATGGGGAGACCCCACACTACCATCGGCGCTACGGCGTTTCACTTCTGAGTTCGGCATGGGGTCAGGTGGGACCACCGCGCTATTGC
>NZ_JBJNOA010000020.1:0-30593 GCF_052166845.1 Serratia sp. CY71090
GATTGTCTGATAAATTGTTAAAGAGCAGTGAGTTAGGCGCTTTCGCTTGCTAACTCGAGGTGGCGTATATTACGCTTTCCTCTTTCAGAGTCAACCCTAATTTTCAGGATTTTTTCTCTGCGACCCCCGGATACTCTGTGAAGTTGTTCACATGTTCCGTGTCGATGGAGGCGCATTATAGGGAGTTCCTCGCAGGCCGCAACAGGTATTTTCAGCAAAAACGATCGTTCGCTGCATTCCACAGCAAAACCCCGCCTTATACCCACTTGCACACAGTGTTATCCACAGATGCGATTTGTACGGAAAATTTACGAGCGCCACGCAAACGTTTTCGCTACAATTCCCCGCGACGAAACGATCCCCCTTTTTATGGGGGCGTTACCTGAATATGTGCCTGACCCTCCCTTTATAAGGCAAAAAACCTTCCTTATAGAGAGAACGAGGTGGACATTCACGTAACGCTCTTTAATTGCGACTCAAAGCCAAGGGATAAAACCATGCAACAACCTCGTCCAATCCGCCGGGCCCTGCTCAGCGTGTCTGACAAAACCGGTATCGTTGAATTCGCCGAAGCGCTTTCCCAGCGCGGCGTTGAACTGCTGTCCACCGGCGGCACCGCTCGTCTGCTGGCAGACGCCGGTCTGCCCGTTACCGAAGTTTCCGACTACACCGGTTTCCCGGAGATGATGGACGGACGAGTTAAGACCCTGCACCCGAAAGTCCACGGCGGCATTCTCGGCCGCCGCGGCCAGGACGACGCCGTCATGAATCAGCATGACATCAAGCCTATCGACATGGTGGTCGTCAATCTGTACCCGTTCGCCCAAACCGTGGCGCGCCCGGATTGCTCGCTGGAGGATGCGGTCGAGAATATCGATATCGGCGGCCCTACCATGGTGCGCTCCGCCGCCAAGAACCATAAAGACGTCGCCATCGTGGTGAAGAGCAGCGACTACGCCGCCATCATTACCGAGATGGACAACAACGACGGTTCGCTGCGCTATGCCACCCGCTTCGATCTCGCCATCAAGGCCTTTGAACACACCGCCGCCTACGACAGCATGATCGCCAACTACTTCGGCGCGCTGGTGCCGGCGTACCACGGCGAGACCGAACAGCCGTCCGGCCGCTTCCCGCGCACCCTGAACCTCAACTACATCAAGAAGCAGGATATGCGCTACGGTGAAAACAGCCACCAGCAGGCCGCCTTCTATATAGAGGAAGAAGTAAAGGAAGCTTCTGTCGCGACCGCCGAACAGCTGCAGGGCAAAGCGCTGTCCTATAACAACATCGCCGATACCGACGCCGCGCTGGAATGCGTGAAAGAGTTCGACGAACCGGCCTGCGTGATCGTCAAGCACGCCAACCCTTGCGGCGTGGCGATCGGCGACGACATTCTGGCCGCCTACGAGCGCGCTTACCAAACCGATCCGACCTCCGCCTTTGGCGGCATCATCGCCTTTAACC
Organism: Serratia sp. CY71090; assembly: GCF_052166845.1. Taxonomy (NCBI): domain Bacteria; kingdom Pseudomonadati; phylum Pseudomonadota; class Gammaproteobacteria; order Enterobacterales; family Yersiniaceae; genus Serratia; species Serratia sp. CY71090. The sequence goes on from NZ_JBJNOA010000020.1 coordinate 1,468, forward strand.
GCGAGCTGGACGCCGCCACCGCGCAGGCGATCATCAGCCGCCAGTTCGTGGAAGTGATCATCGCGCCAAACGTCACCCAGGAAGCGCGCTCCCTGCTGGCCGCCAAACAGAACGTGCGCGTGCTGGCCTGCGGCCAGTGGCAGCAACGCGTGGCGGGGCTGGATTTCAAACGTGTCAACGGCGGGCTGCTGGTGCAGGATCGCGATCTGGGCATGGTCACCGCCGCCGATCTGCGCGTGGTGTCAGAACGCCAACCGACCGAGCAGGAGTTGCGCGACGCGCTGTTCTGCTGGAAAGTGGCCAAGTTCGTGAAATCCAACGCCATCGTTTATGCGCGTGACAACATGACCATCGGCATAGGCGCCGGCCAGATGAGCCGCGTTTACTCCGCCAAGATCGCCGGCATCAAAGCGGGCGACGAAGGGCTGGAAGTGAAAGGCTCCGCCATGGCCTCCGACGCCTTCTTCCCGTTCCGCGACGGCATCGATGCCGCGGCGGCGGTTGGCATCACCTGCGTGATCCAGCCGGGCGGTTCGATCCGCGACGACGAAGTGATCGCCGCCGCCAACGAACACGGCATCGCGATGATCTTCACTGACATGCGTCACTTCCGCCATTAATTCCTTTTGCCGCGTGCGCTCCGGCGCACGCCATTCGTGGAGCTTCTGATGAACATTTTGATTATCGGCAACGGCGGGCGCGAACACGCGCTGGCCTGGAAAGCCGCCCAGTCTCCGCTGGCGGATAAAGTCTATGTTGCGCCGGGCAATGCCGGCACCGCGCTGGAAGCCAATCTGGAAAACGTGGCGATCGCCGCCACCGACATCCCCGCCCTGGTCGCTTTCGCCCAGAGCCATGACATCGGTCTGACCATCGTTGGGCCGGAAGCCCCGCTGGTGATCGGCGTGGTCGATGCCTTCCAGGCCGCCGGTCTGAAAATCTTCGGCCCGACGCAGGCCGCCGCGCAGCTCGAAGGCTCCAAAGCCTTCACCAAAGATTTCCTGGCGCGCCACCGCATCCCGACCGCCGAATATGAAAACTTCACCGAGGTGGAGCCGGCGCTGGCCTATGTGCGCCGCAAAGGCGCGCCGATCGTCATCAAGGCCGATGGCCTGGCGGCCGGTAAAGGCGTGATCGTCGCGATGACGCTGCAGGAAGCGGAAGAGGCGGTGCGCGACATGTTGGCCGGCAACGCCTTCGGCGACGCCGGCCATCGCATCGTGGTGGAAGAGTTCCTCGACGGCGAAGAAGCCAGCTTCATCGTGATGGTCGATGGCGAGAACGTGGTGCCGATGGCCACCAGCCAGGACCACAAACGCGTCGGCGACGGCGACACCGGCCCGAACACCGGCGGCATGGGCGCCTACTCCCCGGCGCCGGTCGTGACCGACGAAATCCACCAGCGCGCCATGGATCAGGTGATCTGGCCGACGGTGCGCGGCATGGCGGCGGAAGGCAATACCTACGTCGGCTTCCTGTATGCCGGCCTGATGATCTCCGCCGACGGCCAGCCGAAGGTGATCGAATTCAACTGCCGTTTTGGCGATCCGGAAACTCAGCCGATCATGCTGCGCCTGCGCTCCGATCTGGTGGAGCTGTGTCTGGCGGGCGCCGAAGGCCGTCTGAACGAGAAGAGCTCTGATTGGGACGAACGCCCTGCCCTTGGCGTGGTGCTGGCAGCCGGCGGTTATCCGGGTAACTATCGCAACGGCGAGGTTATCCAGGGGCTACCACAGCAGGAAAGCGCCGACGGTAAGGTCTTCCACGCCGGCACACGCTTGCAGGGCGATGACGTCGTCACCAGCGGCGGCCGCGTGCTGTGCGTGACGGCGCTGGGCGATACCGTGGCGCAGGCGCAGCAACGCGCCTATCAGCTGGCGGAAGGTATCCAGTGGCCGGGCAGCTTCTGCCGCAAAGATATCGGTTATCGCGCGATTGCGCGCGGCAAATAATTTGATCTTTCATGATCATGACCAGAGGCTCCGCAGCGCGGGGCCTTTTTTATAGCTGGTCTTCTTTCGGTTCCCAGCTGCAGAAGTCGTCGTTCGCCACCAGCAGCAGCTCGCTGCCTTCCGGCGCTTCCAGCCAGGCGACGCTCACCGGCCGGCTGCTGCTGCGGGCGCGTTTTTCGATCCAGGCGATGGAGGCGGCATCCAGCCCCGGTTTCATGCTTTGGCCGTCGCAGGTTTGCACCTCGCCCTGCATCCAACGCCCCTGCAGCAATTTGACCTTGCCGGCGCGCAGCGCATTGCTCACTTCGAGGATCCGTCGCGCCTGATATTGGTACAGGGCGATTTCATCGCGGGTCAGCGGTTCGCGGCGTGTCGCCAGCTGGCGCTGCATAAAACTCACCGTGCCATCGTCGGCAAAGCGCAGCTGAATGGAATCTCGATCGCCGTCGGCGTCGTTACGTTTGATTTGGCGCAGCACGTCGCCCTGATAGGTGTACAGCGTGGTAATGGTACCCGGGCCGCGGTAAGGGCTGTAAACGCTGACCAACACTTGCGGACGATGTTGCTCATCGTCTTTACGCCACAGACGTATCACGCCCTGATCGGCCACGAAGCCGCTGGCGGTAAAACTGGGGATATCGGAATGGAAACTGCAGGCGCTCAGGCCGACGGCGATGCCAACGGCCATGAGCGCCCGACGAGTAAACAAAAGGGGCGCCATCGCCCCCCTGTTTAATCTTTTCACCGAGGCGCGGTCTTATTTAACGGCGTCTTTCAGTGCTTTGCCAGAAACGAACGCAGGCACGTTGGCTGCTGCGATTTTGATTTCTTTGCCAGTCTGTGGGTTGCGGCCAGTGCGCTCGCTACGATGGTTTACTTTGAAAGTACCGAAGCCAACCAATTGTACTGCATCACCTTCTTTCAGAGACTCAGTAATTGCAGCCAGGGTGGATTCCAGAGCCAGTTTAGCTTGTGCTTTGGAAAGGTCAGCCTTGTCCGCGATTACATCAATCAGTTGAGTCTTGTTCATAAGTTATCCTTACAGTGTGTTTATCGTTTGCAAAGCATCGAGTGCGACGGATATGCCGATTGACAGCACTCTCCTGCATACACGCACCGATAGCCACTTTTTTTACGCCCCCCAAATGTAGACCAGACAGGGTGCGGATGTGAAGCCTTAAGGCATGACAAATCAGGCGTTAAATCACGTTTTGTTGCCTTATTGCGCTAAATTTATCCCGATGTTGCTGACGCCCGCCTCCCGCAGGTCGGATCGCAGCCCCTTGATCAGGTCTATATCGCGCTCTTCACAGGCGTCCAACAGGCGGAAAATTTCCCATTGAATGTCCCATTCTTCCTCTACCGCCGGCAAACTTTCCAACTCTTCGTCGGTCATTTCCTTACCGGCTTGGGTCATTTCCAACATCGCCACGGTGCGAATCGATGTTTCACTGATGGCGATGGCGTGCTCCAGCGTCTCCCCGCCGAGCCGCGAATGGATCAGTTCCCCTAATGCGATACAGGCATCAATTGCCGGGTAAACGCCGTAAAGATCGTAATCTTCCGCCGACGGAATCGCCTCTTCCAACTTCTCGAGCTGGCTGTCGAAGTTGACCTTGGCGTCCTTCACCACCAGCGTTTCCCACACCAAATCCAGAATGCGGCGATAAACCGCCGGATCGCCGAACTCGGTCTGTTTGCAGAACATCTGGTAATTCGGGTACATACGCTCGCACAAACTGGCCATAAAGGTCAAATGTTGCCAGCCCTCGAGCCGTTCCAGACGTAAATGAATCGGGTTACGTAGCATGCTTTACTCTCTTACGCGTTATCTGCGGCGCAGTGTACCCGAAATCGCTCATGGCGACACCTCCGGATGCTGCTGCAACCACCGCTGAAACGCCGGACGGCGCGAAGCGATGGCGTCGGCCCAACGGGTCGGCTCCGGCAAACGGTAGCCCGCCATGCAGCGCTGCACCCACGCCAGCGCGCTGTCGGCGCCCACGCGGTGACCGGTTGAGATGAACAGCGGGTTGCAACGCGCCTTGCTACGCCATACCCAGCCCAGCTGTTCTCCCTTATCTTCCAACGGCGCCAGCGCGCCGACGGCGGCGTCCAGCGGCGCGAATTTGCCGCACAGGCGCTTCTTGGCCACGCCGATGGTCGGCACATCGACCAGCAGGCCGAAATGGCTGGCGACGCCGAGGCGCCGCGGATGTGAAACGCCGTGCCCATCGACGAAGATCAGCCCCGGTTTTTGCCGCAGCTGCGCCCAGGCGGCCAACAGCGCCGGGTATTCGCGAAACGACAGGAAACCCGGGATATAAGGCATGACGGTGGCGATGCGCGCCACCTGATACTCCACCAGCTCCAGCGACGGATAGCGCAGGATGGCGATGGCGGCGCGCGTCACCGCGCCCTCTTGCTCGAAGCCCACATCGGCGCCGGCGATGAACGCCGGCGGTTCGGCCGGCAGCTCGTCGTAGCGAATGACTTCAGCGGCGCGCCGCAGCTGTTCGGCGCGCAGAGCCGCCATATCGGTCACATCGGATCCTTAACGGTGGTATTTCGCCGACTGCGCGTGCACCGCCTCGACGAAGGCCCCGGCGTGCTCCGGCGGCACATCCTGATGGATGCCGTGGCCCAGGTTGAACACATGACCGTTGCCGTGGCCGAAACCGGCCAGAATGGTCTCCACTTCTTCCGCGATGCGCGCCGGAGAAGCATAAAGCATCGACGGATCCATATTGCCCTGCAGCGCCACTTTGTCGCCTACGCGACGGCGCGCGTCGGCGATGTCGGTGGTCCAGTCCAGCCCCAGCGCATCGCAGCCGGTGGCGGCCATCGCCTCCAGCCACTGCCCGCCGCCTTTGGTGAACAGCGTTACCGGCACGCGGCGGCCGTCGTTTTCACGCAGCAAGCCATCGACGATCTTGTGCATGTAGTGCAAAGAGAACTCGCGGTAATCGCGCCCGGTCAGCACGCCGCCCCAGGTGTCGAACACCATCACCGACTGCGCGCCGGCCTTGATCTGGGCATTGAGGTAAAGGATCACGCTGTCCGCCAGCTTGTCCAGCAACAGGTGCAACGTGGCCGGCTCGGCATACATCATCTTCTTCAGCTTGGTGAATGCCTTGCTGCTGCCGCCCTCAACCATATAGGTAGCCAGCGTCCACGGGCTGCCGGAGAAGCCGATCAGCGGCACTTCGCCCTTCAGCTCGCGGCGAATGGTGCGCACTGCGTTCATCACATAGCCCAGCTCCACTTCCGGATCGAACACCGGCAGTTTGTCGACGTCGGCGCGGCAGGTGACGGGGGAGCTGAAACGCGGGCCTTCGCCGGCTTCAAAGTACAGGCCGAGCCCCATGGCGTCGGGAATGGTGAGAATGTCGGAGAACAGGATGGCGGCGTCCAGCGCGTAGCGGCGCAGCGGCTGCAGCGTAACCTCGCAGGCCAGCTCCGCGTTCTTGCACAGCGACATGAAATCACCGGCCTGGGCGCGAGTCGCCTTATACTCCGGTAAATAACGACCGGCCTGGCGCATCATCCATACGGGGGTCACATCCACCGGCTGGCGCAACAGCGCGCGCAGGTAACGATCGTTCTTCAACTCAGTCATTTATGGGGCTCCCTTAATAATCTGCCGGCCATTGTACATTATTCTGCCCGGCACAGCGCCACGGTGTCCTCAATCAAGCGGCGCGCCACGGTGCCGGGCGGCGGCAACAGCGGCAGTTGGTCGTAACGATACCAACCGGCATTGAGCAGCTCCTTGGGATCGTGACGAATCTCACCCTGGTGGTAATCGGCCATAAAGGCCATCATCAGCGAGTGCGGAAACGGCCAGGGTTGTGACGTGACGTAGCGCAGGTTCTTGATTTCAATATTGCTCTCTTCCATCACTTCGCGCGCTACCGCTTGCTCCAGCGTTTCGCCCACTTCAACGAAACCGGCCAGCACCGTGTGAATGCCGCCGCGATGGCGCACGTGCTGCGCCAGCAGGATCTGATCGTCGCGCCGAATGGCGACGATCACGCAGGGCGCGATCTGCGGGTAGTAGCGCTCCTTGCAATGGCCGCACAGGCAGGCGCTTTCGGTGCGGCTGAGGTGCATCTCATGGCCGCAGTAGCCGCAATAGCGATGGGAGCGGTAGAAATCCGCCAACTGCACGCCGCGCCCGGCCAGCTGGAACAGACCACGATCCTGATCCAACAACTGACGCACCGACCCCATCTCCCGCGGCATCGCCTGGCGCACCAGCCAGACCGGCGCGCCCTCCCACTCACCGATGACGCGCGCCATGTGGCCCTGCAGCCCGAGGGCGGCGGCGGTCCCCGACGGCAATTCACCGTTCGGTAACCAAAGTTTGCTTTCATGGCTGACGATCCACCAGCCGTTTTCATTGCCCGTTAATGCAAGTTCCATATCGTTGTTGCACAACCTCAGCTTCACTGGCACTCTACAAATCGGCTTTGTTACATTTTAATAACTTACCGGTTACTTTTGTTACTTACACGGAGTCAAACATGCTCAACCATTTGGAAAGGCTGACTCAGCGCGTTGGCGGTAGTAATGAATTAGTTGATCAATGGCTTCAGGCCCGCAAGCAGTTGCTGGTCGCCTACTGCACGCTGGTAGGCCTCAAACCGAATAAAGAAAAGCATACGCCGCTGAATGAAAAAGCGCTGGAGAACTTTTGCCATAACCTGGTGGATTACCTCTCCGCAGGGCATTTTCATATCTATGACAGAATTATCAAACAAGTGGAAGGCGCAGCCAGTCCGAAAATGTCGCTGGCGGTGAACATCTACCCCAAGCTGTGGGCCAATACCGAACAGATCATGGCGTTCCACGATCGCTATACCGAAGTGGATATCGATCAGGAGGTTTGTCTGGAATTCCACCAGGCCTTGTCGGATATCGGCGAAACGCTGGCGGCGCGCTTTGCGCTGGAAGATAAGCTGATCCTGCTGGAAGCGGAAACCACGCAGCAACCACTGCCGGACCAGGCGCTGGATCCGGCGCGTTAAAATTTTATAGTTTTTTTTCTTATCCCTCCTATACTGGGGGGCATCTTGTCGGAGTGCCTAGCGCCTGATTTGTTCATCGAATCAGCCAGGCTGAGACCGTTAATTCGGGATCCGCGGAACCTGATCGGGTTAATACCCGCGAAGGGAACAAGAGTAATCTATCGCCACAGACACGGCCTTCCCCTTGCGGGCGCCCTGCCTTATCGGCCACCATCATTACTCCCTCCGAGCTCCAGACAAGCAACTTTCCCAACCCAACACACTGGTAGGAACTTGCTATGTCTAACGTTAATCCACCGCGCGCCCGTAAAGCGCAACGCGAAGCCGCTCAGCAGTTTATCGACACCCTGCAAGGCATGGCTTTCCCAAACTCACGCCGCATCTACCTGCAGGGTTCGCGCCGCGATATCCAGGTGCCGATGCGTGAAATTCAGCTCAGCCCGACCCTGGTCGGCGGCAGCAAAGATAACCCGCAGTATGAACCCAACGAGGCGATCCCGGTGTATGACACCGCCGGCCCGTACGGCGATCCACAGGCCGAGCTCGACGTGCACGCCGGCCTGGCCAAGCTGCGCGCCGGCTGGATCGACGCACGCGGCGATACCGCCACCCTGAGCGGTGCCAGCTCCGGCTTCACCCAGCAGCGGCTGGCGGACGAAGGTCTCGATCACCTGCGTTTCGAACACCTGCCGCTGCCGCGCAAAGCGCTGCCGGGCAAGTGCGTAACCCAGTTGCACTACGCCCGCGCCGGCATCGTCACCCCGGAGATGGAATTCATCGCCATCCGTGAAAACATGGGGCGCGAACGCATTCGCGGCAAGGTGCTGCGCCACCAGCATCCGGGCCAGGGCTGGGGCGCCAACCTGCCGGACAACATCACGCCGGAGTTCGTGCGCCAGGAAGTGGCCGCCGGCCGCGCTATCATTCCCGCCAACATCAATCACCCGGAAGCGGAGCCGATGATTATCGGCCGCAATTTCCTGGTAAAGGTGAACGCCAATATCGGCAACTCGGCGGTCACGTCGTCGATCGAAGAAGAGGTGGAGAAGCTGGTATGGGCCACCCGCTGGGGCGCAGACACCGTGATGGATCTCTCCACCGGCCGCTACATTCACGAAACCCGCGAGTGGATCCTGCGCAACAGCCCGGTGCCCATCGGCACCGTGCCGATCTACCAGGCGCTGGAGAAGGTCAACGGCGTGGCGGAAAACCTCACCTGGGAGATGTTCCGCGATACGCTGCTGGAACAGGCGGAGCAAGGGGTCGACTACTTCACCATCCACGCCGGCGTGCTGCTGCGCTACGTGCCGATGACCGCCAAACGCCTGACCGGCATCGTGTCGCGCGGCGGCTCGATCATGGCCAAATGGTGTCTGTCGCACCATCAGGAAAACTTCCTCTATCAGCATTTCCGCGAAATCTGTGAGATCTGCGCCGCCTACGACGTTTCGCTGTCGCTCGGCGACGGCCTGCGCCCCGGCTCAATTCAGGACGCCAACGACGAAGCCCAGTTCGCCGAACTGCATACGCTGGGCGAGCTGACCAAAATCGCCTGGGAATACGACGTGCAGGTGATGATCGAGGGCCCAGGCCACGTGCCGATGCAGATGATCCGCCGCAACATGACCGAAGAGCTGGAACACTGCCACGAAGCGCCATTCTACACCCTCGGCCCGCTGACCACCGATATCGCCCCGGGCTATGACCATTTCACCTCCGGCATCGGCGCGGCGATGATCGGCTGGTTCGGCTGCGCCATGCTGTGTTACGTCACGCCGAAAGAGCACCTCGGCCTGCCAAACAAAGAGGACGTCAAACAGGGCCTGATCACCTACAAGATCGCCGCTCACGCCGCCGATCTGGCCAAAGGCCATCCGGGCGCACAGATCCGCGATAACGCCATGTCCAAGGCGCGTTTCGAATTCCGCTGGGAAGATCAGTTCAATCTGGCGCTCGATCCGGCCACCGCGCGCGCCTATCACGACGAAACCCTGCCGCAGGAATCCGGCAAGATCGCCCACTTCTGCTCGATGTGCGGACCAAAATTCTGCTCGATGAAGATTTCGCAGGAGGTGCGGGACTACGCCGCCGCCCAAGAGGCCGCCAAACCGATCGAGGTGCAGCTGACCGGCATGGAGAAAATGTCCGCCGAGTTCCGCGCCCGCGGCAGCGAGCTGTATCACAGCGCCGGCAATTTGCAGGAGGAGACCAGCAATGACTGATATCACGACGCCCTTCCCGGCGACGCCCTACAAACTGGGGCTCTACCCGGTCGTCGACAGCGTGGAATGGATCGCTCGCCTGCTGGAGGCCGGCGTCACCACCATCCAGTTGCGCATCAAGGACTTGCCTGACGAGCAGGTCGAAGAGGATATCGCCGCCGCCATCGCGCTGGGCCGGCGTTATCAGGCGCGGCTGTTCATCAACGACTACTGGCGGCTGGCGATCAAGCACGGCGCCTACGGCGTGCATCTGGGCCAGGAAGATCTCGATACCACCGATCTGGCTGCCATTCACCGCGCCGGGCTGCGGCTCGGCGTTTCCACCCATGACGACGCCGAACTGGCGCGCGCGCTGGCGGTGAAACCGTCCTACATCGCGTTGGGGCACATCTTCCCCACCCAAACCAAAGACATGCCTTCGGCGCCGCAGGGGCTGACGGAGTTGAAACGCCACATCGCCGGCCTGGCGGATTACCCGACGGTGGCGATCGGCGGGATCAGTATCGATCGCGTACCGGCGGTGCTGGCGTGCGGCGTCGGCAGCGTGGCGGTGGTCAGCGCCATCACCCAGGCGCCGGACTGGCGCGCGGCGACGGCCGAGCTGCTGCGGCTGATTGAAGGCGAGGATCCGAACGATGCTTAACGATCAGGAATTCCTGCGCTACAGCCGCCAGCTGCTGCTGGAGGACGTCGGCCCGGAAGGCCAGGAGAAACTCAAGCGCGCCACGGTGCTGATCGTCGGTTTAGGCGGGCTAGGTTCCCCGGCTTCGCTGTATCTGGCCGCCGCCGGCGTCGGCACGCTGCTGCTGGCCGACGACGACCAGCTGCACGTCACCAACCTGCAGCGGCAAATCCTCTACCGCAGCGCCGATACCGCCACCGGCAAGGCGGCGCTGGCGCAACGCCACCTGCAGGCGCTGAACCCGTTGGTGGAATCCATCCCGCTGGCGCAGCGGCTGCAAGGGCAAGCGCTGCGCGACGCGGTCGCCCGCGCCGATCTGGTGCTGGACTGCTGCGACAATATGGCGACCCGCCATGAAGTCAATGCCGCCTGCATCGCCGCCGCCAAGCCGCTGATCAGCGGCAGCGCGGTCGGCTTCAGCGGCCAGTTGCTGGTGCTCGAGCCGCCCTATGCGCACGGCTGCTACGCCTGCCTGTACCCGGAGCAGGAAGAGCCGCAGCGCAACTGCCGCACCGCCGGGGTGCTCGGCCCGGTGGTGGGCGTGATCGGCACCCTGCAAGCGCTGGAGGCCATCAAGATGCTGGCCGGCATGCCTTCTTCCCTCAGCGGTAAACTGCGGCTGTTCGACGGCAAGCAGCAGAGCTGGAGCACGCTGCAACTGAGCCGGGCCCGTGCCTGCCCGGTATGCGGAGGCGCGGCATGAAGATCCGTTTAAACGACCAACCGCTGGAGCTGGCGCAGCCGCTCAGCGTCGCCGCCCTGTTGGCCCAGCTGGAACGCCACCAGCCGGGCACCGCGCTGGCGATCAACCAAACCATCATCCCGCGCGCCGACTGGGCCGACCATCAGGTGCAGGACGGTGACGACATTTTGCTGTTTCAAGCGATCGCCGGAGGCTGACATGCTGAAAATCGCCGATACCACTTTTACCTCGCGCCTGTTCACCGGCACCGGCAAGTTCGCCACCCCGGCGCTGATGCTGGAGGCGCTGGCGGCCTCCGGTTCGCAGCTGGTGACCATGGCCATGAAGCGCGTCGATCTGCGCGGCGGCAACGACGCCATTTTGGCGCCGCTGCAGCAGCTGGGCGTCAGGCTGTTGCCCAATACCTCCGGCGCCAAAACGGCCGCCGAAGCGGTATTCGCCGCCCGGCTGGCGCGCGAAGCGCTCGGCACCCACTGGGTGAAGCTGGAGATCCACCCCGATGTGAAATACCTGCTGCCGGATCCGATAGAAACGCTGAAGGCGGCGGAAACGCTGGTGAAAGACGGTTTTGTGGTGCTGCCCTACTGCGGCGCCGATCCGGTGCTGTGCAAACGGCTGGAAGAGGCGGGCTGCGCGGCGGTGATGCCGCTCGGCGCCCCTATCGGTTCCAACCGCGGTCTGCGCACCCGCGACTTCCTCGAGATCATCATCGAACAGGCCAAGGTGCCGGTGGTAGTTGACGCCGGCATCGGCGCGCCGAGCCACGCGCTGGAAGCGATGGAGCTGGGCGCCGACGCAGTGCTGGTGAATACCGCCATCGCCGTGGCGCGCGATCCGGTGCAAATGGCGCGGGCGTTTCGCCTGGCGCTGGAGGCCGGCGAATTGGCGCGCAGCGCCGGATTGGGCGCGAGCCAGCGCGGCGCGGTCGCCTCAAGCCCGCTGACCGCCTTCCTCAGCCAGCCAGAGGAGGCACAGTGATGGCCGACGATTTCAGTAGCCGCTGGCAACAGCTGGATTGGGACGACATTACGCTGCGCATCAACGGCAAAACCGCGCGCGACGTGGAACGCGCGTTGAACGCCGACAAGCTGACGCGCGACGACTTTATGGCGCTGATCTCCCCCGCCGCCGCGCCGTATCTGGAACCGCTGGCGCAGCGCGCGCAGCAGCTGACCCGCCAGCGATTCGGCAACGTCGTCAGCTTCTATGTGCCGCTGTATCTGTCCAACCTGTGCGCCAACGACTGCACCTACTGCGGCTTTTCGATGAGCAACCGCATCAAGCGTAAAACGCTGGATGCGGAGGAGATCGCCCGCGAGTGCGCAGCCATCCAGGCGTTGGGGTTCGAGCATCTGTTGCTGGTCACCGGCGAACATCAGACCAAGGTCGGCATGGACTATTTCCGCCAGCACATTCCGGCGATCCGCCGTCATTTCAGCTCGCTGATGATGGAAGTGCAGCCGTTGGCACAGGAGGAATACGCCGAACTGAAAACGCTGGGCCTGGACGGCGTGCTGGTGTACCAGGAAACCTACCATCCGGCCACCTATCTGCAGCATCACCTGCGCGGCCAGAAGCAGGATTTCCATTGGCGCCTGGCCACGCCGGATCGCCTGGGGCGCGCCGGGATCGACAAGATCGGCCTCGGTGCGTTGATCGGCCTGTCCAACAGTTGGCGCACCGACTGCTACCTGCTGGCGGAACATCTGTTTTACCTGCAACAAACCTACTGGCAGAGCCGCTACTCTATCTCGTTCCCGCGCCTGCGCCCCTGCGCCGGCGGCATTGAACCGGCGTCGATCATGAGCGAGCCTCAACTGGTGCAGCTGATCTGCGCCTTCCGGCTGTTCGCGCCGGACGTTGAGCTGTCACTGTCTACGCGTGAGTCGCCGTACTTCCGCGATCATATGATCCCGGTGGCGATCAACAGCGTCAGCGCCGGATCCAAGACGCAGCCCGGCGGCTATGCCGATGACGTGCAGCCGGAGCTGGAACAGTTCGAACCGCACGACGGCCGCACGCCGCAGCAGGTCGCCGAGGCCATCAGCAACGCCGGGCTGCAGCCGGTGTGGAAAGACTGGGACGGTTATCTGGGACGCGGTGCGCAATAAGCGGCAACGTTTACCGCCGCGTGAAGAAAACGCTGGAGCGGCCGCGCAATGCCGAACGGTGGCGCTGGCGCCGACAAACGCGCCGATTATAGTGACGTTGCCGGCCGCCAAACCCGGCGGCGGCCGGGGCCGTCTCCCTCTCGATGGCCCCGCCTTATCCCATCCCGGATCGCGCCGGAGATTCTCTTGCGCGACTCCGGGCCCTCTCCGCAGCAACGCGCATATGGCGTATCGCGGCCTGTAAGGGTGTACGGGCAGGTGCCTTGTCGGCTAAAGGGCTGTGGCATAACGGTGCTCGGCACTCACTCAGCGGTGAAACTCATAGGACGCTGTTGCGGCAGAAAAGTGGGGAAAGAGGAAAAAAGAAGGTACAGCGACGAAGAGAGGTTCGAGTAGCCATCCCCGGTGCTGCCAATGGCCCTGGTGTCGGCCGCGGATCTTTTTGCCGCCTGCTCCCTGCTTACGGACAAGAGCAGGCGGTTTATTTTGTGAGACTGGCACCCCCCCCAGGACGCGAATCACACAGTATGTGCGCTAATTAACCACATAAACGGCTAAATGTGAATGTCTTTTGAGTGTTTTTTTTATTTCACATCGAGTATGTTTTGAGTTTGCCAAGGAAAATCAAACTGATATCACCGCAATAACCGAGGCTTCATCTATAATCCAGCACGGGTCCTCACGCAGGTTTTTCAACGCTCGCGGTCAACATCAAAAAAGCCAAGGTTGTCATGAAGAAAACGCCAAATTACATCGATGCAATCAGCGCGTTGCTCACTCTGAAAGGAGTTGGCGACAGAAAACATGCCTCCACGATGGCCAACATACTGAACCTTCAGTACAACAGCGCCAAACAGAAGCTGGATGGCAAAAGGGGCATCACCCTCGATGAAGTCAAAAAGGTTTTCCAGTATTTCAACGAGCCGTTTGCCGGCCAACGGACACATAACGGCGTGTTTATCATGAACAGCATTCACAAGCGCTGCAACATTGAGGTCGACGAGCGCCCGGTCACGCAAGCGGACAACGACGAAACTTACGCCTACAAAAAGGACGATCTTTTCATCATCAACACCAATCGGGAATATGCAGCCGATGCCCCGCTGTATAAAGTCAACAAGATAGACTTTCTGCCGGCCCCGCGCATCGCGATCCTGGATAATGACGGCGATATTCTCGAACTGTTGAAGAAGATCGCCAGCCGCTACGGCATCGAGGCTGAGACCTTTCAGACGGCGGACGCCATGCTGGCCGCGCTGGAGCAGCAGTCCTTTGAGGCGTTTATTTTGGACTGGCTGTTGGACTTCGGCGAGACTTCCGAACGCGTGGTGAAGAAAATTAAAGACGCCCTCGATCCGCACGCCCGCATCATCATTCTGACCGGCCAGCTGAATCACTACGAGAAAAACATCGGCGACATGATCCTGCACTATGACGTGCACCTGGTGGAAAAACCGACCAAGCCGCTGATTATCTCTTCGCTATTGCTGTCGAACCTATTCTTTAATTAGTTTGACCGGAATGCGGATCAAAAACGATGAGCCAACCCCTTCGACGGATTTGACCTTGATGGTGCCTTTCATCGTCGTGACGTAATTTTTGATAATGGTCAGCCCCAGCCCTAATCCCTGCCGCGTTTCCCTTTCCACCCCCTGATTGAACGCCTTATATAACCGATCCAGATTATCGACGTTAAACCCGATGCCGGTGTCTTTTACCCGCAAATACAGATTGCCGTGACACACCTTCACATTGAGGGCGATCGCGCCGTGGTGGGTAAACTTATCCGCGTTGCTGAGCAGGTTGGCCAATATTCGGTAGAGCTTGTATTTATCAGAACCAATCAGGCCGGCATAAGACGAATGGTGGATCACGAGGCGATTGCCTCGCCCGGCGCCGATGCCGGTTACGGCATCGTCCACCACCTCATTCAGCCGGAAGGTGGAAATATTGATTTTAACTTCTCCCATCTCAAGCCGAGAATAATCCATCACCTCGCGCGTTTGTTCGGCGATCTTGTTACCGTGATAGGAGATCAGGCGGGCTTCTTTTTTCAATTCTTCCTGCGCCAGCTCATGTTCCATGATATCCGCGGCAATGACGATGGCCTGGGTCGAGCCGGCGATCTCGTGGTAGATGGAAGAGATAAAGATGTTCTTGTTCTTGATGATCTCTTTCAACGAGAAGGCGTTTCTCAACACCAGGAACATCATCAGGAACACTAAAATCAGCGAAAAGAGGGCGAACATCTCGGCTTTACTCGAGTTGTCCTGGATGATGCCTTTCACTTCGGTAAAGTTTTTAATCTGTATCCGATAAAT
Source organism: Serratia sp. CY71090 (assembly GCF_052166845.1). Classification (NCBI taxonomy): domain Bacteria; kingdom Pseudomonadati; phylum Pseudomonadota; class Gammaproteobacteria; order Enterobacterales; family Yersiniaceae; genus Serratia; species Serratia sp. CY71090. Next base: position 16,489 of record NZ_JBJNOA010000020.1, read on the forward strand.
AATTTCCTGGATATCGACCAGCGTACCCTCGATATCATCCATATAAGAGAGAATGTCCGCCTTGTTTTTCAGCCCCACCAGCAAGCCGGCAGAAAGATCGTCCAACGTGCGGTACTGCTGCTTCAGCAGCGCAACATTTTTGATGAACTCGTCGTCGTAATAAAAAGAGTCGCTGAAGGTCGAACGGCTCTCCAGGATCTGAATCTTCGAGTAGAAGATTTTCTTTTTGATCTGGAAGGCGCCGTAGTCATTGTTTTCACTGAGCAACAGTGCGGTTTTGGTCCTTTCAAAGGCCAGAAACAGGATCTCGGCCACCGAGTAGTTGTCCAGATTGGGCTCAATCTGCTTATAGCGCTCTTTTACGCCGCCGAAGTTAATGGCAATCAACAAAATCAATAAGGAGAAGATGGCAACCAACGCGATAAGAGTACCGATCAGTTTTTTGCTCATCTTATTTCAGCTCCAACCGTTTCACTTGCCAGACGGTTTTCGCATTCACATCCAGGTTATTCAGTTCGGCATAGCCATCGCGCGGATAAATAATGGCGAACGGCCCCAGCTCACCAACGTCGATCGGCTTGCCGCCGCGCTGGTAGGCGACGATCACACGGTATTTAATCATCTCGTCAATCGGCATCGAATAGGAGTAATCATCCCAGGCGAAAGCGCGCACCGACTGGCCTTTCAGGTGGTAGGCTTTCACTAACTCTGCAAACTCAACGCCGGTGAACGTATCTTCCGGAGTGAAATTGGTCGAGGTTTTAATCGTGTACTGCGGCATCGCCTCCAGCATCTGCCTGGTTATCTTGATCTTCTCACCATCGAGCGGTTTCAGGTAAAAATAGTCAACGGCCGCATACAGCGGTGCGCTGAACAGCGAAAGCAGCAGTAACGTCATCAATCCTTTGATTGTCATTATTCACCCTCTTTGCGTTTCACCAGTTCGGCCTGGCCGAACTCATCCTGCCCGACCACGCCCCAGCCGTGATGTTGATAAAAGCCTTCGGCTTTGGAGCCCGGATCGGTGGTTAAGTGGATCGCTTCGGCGCCGCGCTCAAACATCCAGGCGGTGACTCGCGCCAACAAGGCGGAGCCGATCCCCTTCGACTGGTATTCCGGCTTCACGAACAGGCCGCCGATCAGCGGTTCAGGGATGAATAACCCGAAGCCAACGCCGGCATAGTCGTCGCCATGCTTGCAGATCCAGCCGCCGCCCTGGTTGATGTCCTCCAGCGCCTGCCTGCGCTGCAGATACTGGATTTGATGCGGATGCAGCAGGTTTTCTTCAACGGAAAAGCGGATCTCATACAGGTAAGGCAGGTGTTGCGCCGTCAATTTTTCGAAGGTAATGAGGCTGTCCATGTTCGCACTGTCCTTGGTTGTCTTGGTAAAAGCGCCGGTCAATTTCTGCTGTAACCATAGTAGCAAAGTTTGCTCTGCCCCGGCATGAGGCGAAAAAAAACCGCCCCCGAGGGAGCGGTTTATCTGGCAATGGGCCCGGCATGCCGGGCCCGCGGCGCGGATGACGATTACTCGTCGTCGCTGCCGCCCAGGCCTGCGTTGAGCAGCTCGGCCAGGTTAGCCGTCGCTTCTTCCGCGCTGACTTGCGGAACAACCGGCGCTTCACCCTGAGCACGGCGACGCATGCGATCCTGATGATAAGCGTAACCGGTACCGGCTGGGATCAGACGGCCCACGATGACGTTCTCTTTCAGGCCACGCAGTTCATCACGCTTGCCGGCTACGGCAGCTTCGGTCAGAACGCGCGTCGTTTCCTGGAACGATGCGGCGGAGATGAAGGACTCGGTCGCCAAGGATGCCTTGGTGATACCCAGCAGATCGCGCGAGAAGGTTGCCGGGATCTTACCTTCAGCTTCCAGCTGACGGTTGGCAATCTTGACGCGAGACACTTCAGCCTGCTCGCCTTCCAGGAACTCGGAGCCACCAGCGCTAACGATGGTGCCTTTACGCAGCATCTGACGAACGATAACTTCGATGTGCTTATCGTTAATCTTAACGCCTTGCAGACGGTAAACTTCCTGCACTTCGTTGGTGATGTAGCGGGTAACCGCATGCACGCCACGCAGACGCAGAATGTCGTGCGGAGACTCTGGGCCGTCGGAAACGACGTCGCCACGTTCCACCACTTCGCCTTCGAACACGTTGAGCTGACGCCATTTCGGAATCATCTCTTCGTAAGCGTCGCTGCCGTCCAGCGGAGAGATCACCAGGCGACGTTTGCCTTTGGTCTCTTTACCGAACGAGATAATCCCGCTGATTTCAGCCAGGATTGCCGGCTCTTTCGGACGACGCGCTTCGAACAGGTCGGCAACGCGCGGCAGACCACCGGTAATATCCTTGGTACCGCCGGATTCCTGAGGAATACGCGCCAGGGTATCACCCGCACCGATCTGAATGCCGTCTTCCAGCTGAACGATCGCTTTGCCCGGCAGGAAGTATTGAGCAGGCATATCAGTACCTGGGATCAATACGTCTTCGCCCTGAGCGTCAACGATTTTCAGTGCCGGACGCAGGTCTTTACCGCTACCGGTACGCTCTGCGCTGTCCAGAACAACCAGAGAAGACAAACCGGTCAGTTCGTCGGTCTGACGAGTAATCGTCTGGCCGTCGACCATGTCCGCGAAGCGAATGAAGCCGCTGACTTCACTGATGACCGGCATGGTGTGCGGATCCCAGTTAGCGACGGTTTCGCCGCCGTTAACTTCTTCACCGTCGCCTTTGCCCATCACGGCGCCGTAAGGCACCTTGTAGCTTTCTTTGGTACGGCCGAATTCGTCGATCAGTTTCAGTTCGGTGTTACGCGAGGTGATCACCAGCTTGCCTGCGGCGTTCATAACGAACTTCGCGTTGCTCAGCTTGATGCTACCCTTGTTTTTCACCTGAATGCTGGATTCAGCAGCCGCACGAGATGCCGCACCACCGATGTGGAACGTACGCATCGTCAGCTGTGTACCCGGCTCACCGATGGACTGTGCCGCGATAACGCCGATGGCTTCGCCTTTGTTGATGATGTGGCCACGTGCCAGGTCGCGACCATAGCAGTTAGCACACACACCGAAGTCGGTTTCACAGCTCACCACGGAACGGACTTTAACGCTGTCGACAGAGTTCTCTTCCAACAGGTCACACGCCTTCTCGTTCAGCAGGGTGTTGCGCGGCACCAGAATGTCCGCCGTACCCGGCTTGAGGACGTCTTCTGCCGTCACACGGCCCAGAACGCGTTCACGCAGCGGCTCTTTCACGTCGCCACCTTCGATAACCGGGGTCATCAGGATGCCGTCGTGGGTGCCACAGTCGTCTTCGGTCACCACCAGGTCCTGCGCCACGTCAACCAGACGACGGGTCAGATAACCGGAGTTCGCGGTTTTCAGTGCGGTATCCGCCAGACCTTTACGAGCACCGTGGGTGGAGATGAAGTACTGGAGTACGTTCAGACCTTCACGGAAGTTCGCGGTGATTGGCGTTTCGATGATGGAGCCGTCCGGCTTCGCCATCAGGCCACGCATACCGGCCAGCTGACGAATCTGAGCGGCGGAACCACGCGCACCGGAGTCGGCCATCATAAAGATGCTGTTGAAGGAAACTTGCTGTTCCACTTCGCCGTCACGGTTAACCACGTCTTCTACCGACAGGTTTTCCATCATCGCTTTCGCAACGCGTTCGTTCGCTGCAGCCCAGATATCGATCACTTTGTTGTAGCGTTCGCCGGCGGTAACCAGACCAGACTGGAACTGCTCCTGGATCTCGGCAACTTCGGTTTCCGCTTCTTCGATGATCTCCGCTTTCTTGGCCGGGATAACCATGTCGTCGATACCTACGGAAGCGCCGGAACGGGCTGCGTAAGCAAAACCGGTGTACATGATCTGGTCAGCAAAGATTACGGTCGGCTTCAGGCCCAGGATGCGGTAACAGGTGTTCAGCATCTTGGAGATCGCTTTCTTGCCCAAAGGCTGGTTAACGATCGCGTACGGCAGACCTTTCGGTACGATCATCCACAGGATGGCGCGGCCGATGGTGGTGTCGATGATGCTGGTCTGAGAAGTCCATTCGCCTTCGGCGTTCTTGACGTCTTCGGTGATACGCACTTTAACGCGCGCATGCAGAGACGCCAGGCCGGCGCGGTAAACGCGCTCAGCTTCTTTGGAACCGTTCAGCACCATGCCTTCGCCCTTGGCGTTAACACAGTCGCGGGTCATGTAGTACAGACCCAGTACAACGTCCTGAGAAGGAACGATGATTGGCTCGCCGTTCGCTGGGGACAGGATGTTGTTGGTGGACATCATCAACGCACGCGCTTCCAGCTGGGCTTCCAGCGTCAGCGGTACGTGAACGGCCATCTGGTCACCATCGAAGTCGGCGTTATAGGCCGCACAAACCAGCGGGTGCAGCTGGATCGCTTTACCTTCGATCAGAACCGGTTCAAACGCCTGGATCCCCAAACGGTGCAGGGTTGGTGCACGGTTCAGCAGTACCGGGTGTTCGCGGATCACTTCGTCCAGGATATCCCAAACGACGGCTTCTTCACGCTCAACCATTTTCTTGGCGGCTTTGATGGTGGTGGCCAGGCCACGCAGCTCCAACTTGCCGTAGATGAACGGTTTGAACAGCTCCAGCGCCATCTTTTTAGGCAGACCGCACTGATGCAGGCGCAGGTATGGACCTACGGTGATTACGGAACGGCCGGAGTAGTCGACGCGTTTACCGAGCAGGTTCTGACGGAAACGACCCTGCTTACCTTTGATCATGTCGGCCAAAGATTTCAGAGGACGTTTGTTGGAACCGGTGATCGCACGACCGCGACGGCCGTTATCCAGCAGGGCGTCTACCGCTTCTTGCAGCATACGCTTTTCGTTGCGCACGATGATGTCCGGCGCAGCCAGATCCAGCAGGCGTTTCAGACGGTTGTTACGGTTGATCACGCGGCGATACAGATCGTTCAGATCCGAGGTCGCGAAACGGCCGCCATCCAGCGGAACCAGCGGACGCAGATCCGGCGGCAGTACCGGCAGCACGGTCAGGATCATCCACTCCGGCTTGTTACCGGACTGTACGAACGCTTCCAGCAGCTTGATACGCTTGGTCAGCTTCTTGCGCTTGGTTTCGGAGTTGGTTTCGTTCAGCTCTTCACGCAGCTGCTCGCACTCGGCTTCCAGATCCATGTTTTTCAACAGGGCCTGAATGGCTTCCGCACCCATCTTGGCGTCGAATTCGTCACCGAACTCTTCCAGCGCGTCCAGATACTGCTCTTCAGTCAGGATCTGACGACGCTCGAGGTTGGTCATACCGCCTTCGACCACCACATAGGATTCGAAGTACAGTACGCGTTCGATGTCACGCAGCGGCATATCCAGCAGCAAACCGATGCGGGATGGCAGCGATTTCAGGAACCAGATGTGCGCAGTCGGGGAAGCCAGCTCGATGTGGCCCATGCGCTCACGGCGCACTTTAGTCTGGGTCACTTCAACGCCGCACTTCTCACAGATCACGCCGCGGTGTTTCAAGCGCTTGTACTTACCGCACAGGCACTCGTAATCTTTTACCGGCCCGAAGATACGGGCGCAGAAAAGGCCGTCACGCTCAGGTTTGAACGTACGGTAGTTAATGGTTTCCGGCTTCTTAACTTCACCGAACGACCACGAACGGATCATGTCTGGCGAGGCCAGAGCAATCTTGATCGCATCAAACTCTTCGGTCTTAGTTTGCGCTTTCAGAAACTTCAATAAGTCTTTCACGGATTGGCTCCTGTCGGAGTTAAACCTGTTGGGTACCCACAACCGCAGTAGGTACCCGTGTGACCTGAACAACCACCCTCAGGCTCCCTTAGGCGGGGAGCCTGAGCCGGAATGACGATTACTCGTCTTCCAGTTCGATGTTGATGCCGAGCGAGCGGATTTCTTTCAACAGTACGTTGAAGGATTCCGGCATGCCTGGCTCCATCCGGTGATCGCCATCCACGATGTTTTTGTACATCTTGGTACGGCCGTTAACGTCATCCGACTTAACGGTGAGCATTTCCTGCAGGGTATAAGCCGCGCCGTATGCTTCCAGTGCCCACACTTCCATCTCACCGAAGCGTTGACCACCGAACTGCGCTTTACCACCCAGAGGTTGCTGAGTAACCAAGCTGTAAGAACCGGTTGAACGGGCGTGCATTTTATCGTCAACCAAGTGGTTCAGTTTCAGCATGTACATATAGCCGACAGTAACCTGGCGCTCGAATTGCTCACCGGTACGGCCATCGAACAGCGTGATCTGACCGGAGGTCGGGATACCACCCATTTCCAGCAGCTTCTTGATTTCAGTCTCTTTCGCACCGTCAAACACCGGCGTTGCGATCGGCATACCTTTTTTCAGGTTCTCTGCCAGACGCAGCACTTCGTCGTCGCTGAAGGTGTTCAGGTCAACTTTCTGGCAAACGTCGTCGCCCAGATCGTAGGCCTTCTGGATGAACTCACGCAGCTTGGCCACTTCCTGCTGCTGCTTCAGCATCTGGTTGATCTTCTCACCGATGCCTTTCGCAGCCATACCCAGGTGGGTTTCCAGGATCTGACCGATGTTCATACGTGATGGTACGCCCAGCGGGTTCAGTACGATGTCTACCGGCGTGCCGTTTTCATCGTAAGGCATATCTTCGATCGGGTTGATCTTGGAGATAACACCCTTGTTACCGTGGCGGCCCGCCATCTTGTCACCCGGTTGGATCTGACGTTTAACGGCCAGATAAACCTTGACGATTTTCAGCACGCCCGGCGCCAGATCGTCGCCCTGAGTGATCTTACGACGCTTGGCTTCCAGCTTCTTCTCGAAGTCGGATTTCAGTTCGTCGTACTGCTCAGCCAGCTGCTCCAGCTGGTTTTGCTTCTCTTCGTCGGTCAGGCCCAGTTCCAGCCAGCGATCGCGCGGCAGTTTGCTCAGCTTGTCGGCTTCGATGCCACCCGCAACCAGCACCGCGTGGATACGTGCGAACAGGCCGGCTTCCAGGATCTGCAGTTCTTCAGTCAGGTCTTTCTTCGCCTGCTTCAGCTGCATCTCTTCGATTTCCAACGCGCGCTTGTCTTTTTCCACGCCATCGCGGGTGAAGACCTGTACGTCGATAACCGTACCGGAAACGCCGTTCGGCACACGCAGAGAAGAGTCTTTAACGTCAGACGCTTTCTCACCGAAGATCGCACGCAGCAGTTTCTCTTCCGGCGTCAGCTGGGTTTCGCCTTTAGGAGTTACCTTACCGACCAGAATGTCGCCGCCGGTCACTTCAGCACCGATATACACGATACCGGATTCATCCAGCTTGGAGAGCGCAGCTTCACCCACGTTAGGGATGTCGGCGGTGATCTCTTCAGGCCCCAGCTTGGTGTCGCGAGACACGCACGCCAGTTCCTGGATGTGGATGGTGGTGAAGCGATCTTCCTGCACCACGCGCTCGGAGACCAAGATGGAGTCTTCGAAGTTGTAGCCGTTCCAAGGCATGAACGCTACGCGCATGTTCTGGCCCAGTGCCAGTTCGCCCAGGTCTGTCGATGGGCCATCCGCCAGCACGTCGCCGCGCTCGATTGGCTCACCCAGATTCACACACGGCATCTGGTTGATGCAGGTGTTCTGGTTAGAACGGGTGTACTTGGTCAGGTTGTAAATATCGATACCTGCTTCGCCCGGGTACATCTCGTCTTCGTTAACTTTGATAACGATACGGGAAGCATCCACGTACTGGATCACACCGCCGCGTTTGGCAACGGCGGTTACGCCGGAGTCAACCGCTACAGCGCGTTCCATACCGGTACCGACCAGCGGCTTGTCAGCGCGCAGGGTTGGTACGGCCTGACGTTGCATGTTCGCCCCCATCAATGCACGGTTGGCGTCATCGTGTTCCAGGAATGGAATCAGTGAAGCACCAACGGAAACAACCTGTTGGGTGGATACGTCCATGTAGTCAACCTGGTCGCGGCTGAACAGGCTTGATTCGCCTTTGCTGCGGCAGGTGACCAGGTCTTCTACGAAGCGGCCTTCTTCATCCAGGTTGGAGTTCGCCTGGGCGATAACGAAGTTGCCTTCTTCAATAGCAGACAGGTAGTTGATCTCATCGGTCACCACGCCGTCGCGCACGCGGCGGTACGGGGTTTCCAGGAAGCCATACTCGTTAGTCTGTGCGTACACGGACAGGGAGTTGATCAGACCGATGTTTGGACCTTCCGGCGTTTCGATTGGGCACACGCGGCCGTAGTGGGTCGGGTGTACGTCTCGAACTTCAAAGCCGGCGCGCTCACGGGTCAGACCGCCCGGGCCCAGTGCGGAGATACGACGCTTGTGCGTGATCTCGGACAGCGGGTTGTTCTGGTCCATGAACTGGGACAGCTGGCTGGAGCCGAAGAACTCTTTCACCGCCGCCGAAATCGGCTTGGCGTTGATCATGTCCTGAGGCATCAGGGTATCCAGATCGCCCAGAGACAGACGCTCTTTCACCGCACGCTCAACACGCACCAGACCTACGCGGAACTGGTTCTCGGCCATTTCGCCGACGGAGCGGATACGACGGTTGCCCAAGTGGTCGATATCGTCCACTTCGCCCTTGCCGTTACGGATATCGATGAGCTTCTTCATCACTTCGATGATGTCGTCTTTGCTCAGGATGCCCGAACCTTCGATCTCGTCGCGCAGCAGAGAACGGTTGAACTTCATACGGCCGACCGCGGACAGATCGTAGCGGTCTTCGGAGAAGAACAGGTTCTCGAACAGGCTTTCGGCAGCTTCGCGCGTTGGCGGCTCACCAGGACGCATCATGCGGTAGATCTCTACCAGCGAGCTCAGACGATCGTTGGTCGGATCGACACGCAGCGTTTCAGAGATATACGCGCCGTGATCCAGATCGTTGGTGAACAGCGTTTCGATACGCTTGTGGCCGGACTGGCTCAGCTTGGCCAGCAGATCCAGCGACAGCTCCATGTTGGCTGCGCAGATCAGTTCGCCGGTATTGGTATCGATATAGTCTTTCGCGACCACTTTGCCCGCGATGTACTCTACCGGTACTTCAATGCTCTGAATGTCGTCTTTTTCCAGCTGACGGATATGACGGGCGGTGATACGACGGCCTTTCTCTACGTAGATCTTGCCGTTGGCTTCGATATCGAACGAAGCGGTCTCACCACGCAGGCGCTCAGGCACCAGCTCCATCTGCAGCTTGTTGTCGCGGATTTCGAAGACGATCTTGTCAAAGAACAGGTCGAGGATCTGTTCAGTGGTGTAGTTCAGCGCGCGCAGAATGATGGTCGCAGGCAGTTTGCGGCGACGGTCAATACGCACGAACAGGTTGTCTTTCGGATCGAACTCGAAGTCCAACCATGAACCGCGGTAAGGGATGATACGTGCGTTGTACAGCACTTTACCCGAGGAGTGGGTTTTACCCTTATCGCTGTCGAAGAATACGCCAGGACTACGGTGCAACTGAGATACGATAACCCTCTCAGTACCGTTGATCACAAAGGTGCCGTTTTCGGTCATGAGCGGAATTTCGCCCATGTAGACTTCTTGTTCCTTGATGTCTTTGACCGTACCTTCAGGCGCTTCGCGCTCATAGATAACCAGGCGCAGTTTTACGCGCAGCGGTGCAGAGAACGTCACACCACGGATCTGGCACTCTTTGACGTCGAAGACCGGCTCACCAAGACGGTAGCTAACGTATTGCAGCTCCGAATTGCCACTGTAGCTCTGGATAGGGAAAACAGAACGGAATGCGGCTTCAAGGCCGTACTGCCCTTCTGGATCTTGCTCGATAAACTTCTGGAACGAGTCAAGCTGGATAGAAAGGAGATATGGTATGTCCAGCACTTGTGGACGTTTACCAAAATCCTTACGAATACGTTTTTTCTCGGTATAGGAGTAAACCATAGGGTTCCTCAGCTCGCTGATCAGTGACCCAATCTGTCCGTCCGATTAGGGACAGTTCATGCAACACCGTTTTGTCGACCGGAAAGCGGGAACACTTTCCGCAATGTCTCTTGCTATCACGCTTAAACCATTTCATCGCGCCTTCCCCCAGAACTCCTGGTAGTGCAAAGACCGCGGTATATTAAGTCGTCAATAGAAACAAACATTGGGAGGCGAAACCAGCAGCCAAACAGTGTGAAACGCTACTGGCGCCCTACAGCGCAAAAAGGCTGGTGACTAAAAAGTCACCAGCCATCAGCCTAAAAGACTAGGCTGCAACCGGAAAGGTTGGCTTATTTAACTTCAACTTCTGCGCCAGCTTCTTCCAGAGATTTTTTCAGAGCTTCTGCGTCATCTTTGCTCACGCCTTCTTTCAGAGCGGCTGGAGCAGATTCAACCAGGTCTTTAGCTTCTTTCAGACCCAGGCCGGTAGCGCCACGTACTGCTTTGATAACAGCAACTTTGTTAGCGCCTGCAGCTTTCAGGATAACGTCGAATTCAGTTTTCTCTTCAGCAGCTTCAGCTGGGCCAGCAGCTACAGCTACAGCAGCAGCAGCAGAAACGCCGAATTTTTCTTCCATAGCGGAAACCAGTTCAACAACGTCCATTACGGACATAGCGGCAACTGCTTCCAGGATTTGGTCTTTAGTGATAGACATAACAATTGTTCCTAAAATTCAGAAATAGTTTAAATACGTTAGCAAAGGCTAAGAAAGAGTGGCTTACGCCGCTTCTTTCTGATCGCGTACTGCAGCCAGAGTGCGAACCAGTTTGCCGGCAGCGGCTTCTTTCATGGTTGCCATCAGGCGTGCGATCGCTTCTTCGTAAGTTGGCAGCGTCGCCAGGCGGTCGATTTGCGCCGCTGGGATCAGCTCACCTTCAAAGGCCGCAGCTTTAACCTCGAATTTTGCATTCGCTTTCGCGAACTCTTTGAACAGACGAGCAGCAGCGCCCGGGTGTTCGTGAGAGAATGCAATCAAGGTTGGACCGACAAACGTGTCTTTCAGGCATTCGAATGGAGTGCCTTCAACTACGCGACGCATCAGGGTGTTGCGAACAACACGCATGTAAACGCCAGCTTCACGACCTGCTTTACGCAGTTCAGTCATTTTATCTACGGTAACGCCGCGGGAATCCGCAACAACCGCAGACAGCGCGCCTTTGGCTACTTCGCTGACTTCAGCAACAATCGCTTGTTTGTCTTGAAGATTTAATGCCATTAGCTTTTTGCTCCTGGATTAGCCGGGGAAAATCCCCCGGAACTCACTTCACTCGGCGCTTTGTAAAACGCCACGCCGAGCGGCTTAACACGGTGAGCAGAATCCAGCAAAGACATTCTTTTATAAAAAAGAAAAATTTTCTTAGGCTCTGTCACCGTCTACGCAGGAAGGATTAAGTATCTCGCGATACACCTGCGGTCTTGGACGGAGGCCTGGATAGGCCAGGCTCCAACCGAAAAATCTTTGTTTTGCCTACGGCATAGCCAATAGCAAAACCTTGGGGCATAAGATTCTAGACAAATCTCGGCCCCAAGTCAAAGCGATAATCGCAAGTGCGATTAGTTCGCTGCGGCAGACAGACCGCTCTGATCGATAGCAACGCCAGCACCCATGGTGGTGGAGAGGCTAACTTTCTTGATGTACATACCTTTCGCCTGAGAAGGTTTTGCTTTTTTCAGCGCAACCAGCAGGGCTTCCAGGTTTTCTTTCAGTTTGTCTGCGTCGAAATCAACCTTACCGATGGTGGTATGGATGATGCCGTTTTTGTCGTTACGGTAGCGAACCTGACCTGCTTTAGCGTTTTTCACAGCTTCAGCAACGTTCGGAGTAACGGTACCCACTTTCGGGTTTGGCATCAGGCCACGTGGACCCAGGATCTGGCCCAGTTGACCAACAACGCGCATTGCATCCGGGGAAGCAATAACAACGTCGAAGTTCATTTCGCCTTTCTTGATCTGCTCAGCCAGATCGTCCATACCTACCAGCTCTGCGCCTGCAGCTTTCGCAGCTTCAGCGTTAGCGCCTTGGGTAAATACGGCAACGCGAACGGAACGACCGGTGCCGTGTGGCAGAACGGTAGCGCCACGAACGTTTTGGTCAGATTTACGAGCGTCGATGCCGAGGTTAACGGCAACGTCAACGCTTTCTACGAATTTAGCGGTGGCCAGCTCTTTCAGCAGAGCAACAGCTTCAGTGATGTCATACTGTTTAGTCGCATCAACTTTGTCACGGATCACGCGCATGCGCTTGGTCAGCTTAGCCATCTCTTAATCCTCCACTACCAGGCCCATGGAACGAGCGGTACCTTCGATGGAGCGAGTCATCGCTTCAACGTCAGAACCAGTCATGTCCGCAGCTTTGGTTTCTGCGATTTCACGTACCTGAGCACGGGTCACTTTACCTACTTTGTCTTTGTTCGGCTTACCGGAACCAGACTTGATACCAGCCGCTTTTTTCAGCAGAACTGCTGCCGGCGGGGTTTTGGTAACGAAAGTGAAGGAGCGATCAGAATAAACGGTGATAACAACCGGAATCGGCAGACCTTTTTCAATGCTGTCAGTCTTAGCATTGAACGCCTTACAGAATTCCATGATGTTAACGCCCTGCTGACCCAGAGCTGGACCCACTGGTGGGCTCGGGTTAGCCATACCAGCTGCAACTTGCAGCTTAACGTAGGCTTGTACTTTCTTAGCCATTTAAATTTCCTCGGTTTGGGTAGTATCGCCTCGTGAGAGGCTCCCCGTGTTTAACCTCGCCGGACAAACATCAGGCAAGGCATCTAAAAACAAAAGGCGCGAAATTGTAGTTCAATTTCGCGCCTTTGACAAGCGGCAACAGGCCGCTTACTGCTGATTATTCGATCAGCCTTTTTCAACCTGGCTGAAGTCCAGTTCCACCGGCGTTGCACGGCCGAAGATGGAAACGGAAACTTTCAGGCGGCTCTTCTCGTAATCGACTTCTTCGACCACGCCGTTGAAATCGGCAAACGGGCCGTCGTTGACGCGCACCAGCTCGCCCGGCTCGAACAGCGTTTTCGGACGCGGCTTGTCACCGACCTGCTGCAGGCGGTTCATGATCGCATCAACTTCTTTATCGCTGATCGGCGCTGGACGGTCAGACGTTCCGCCGATGAACCCCATGACGCGCGGTACGCTGCGCACCAAGTGCCAGCTGGCGTCATTCATCACCATCTGCACCAGCACATAGCCAGGGAAGAACTTACGCTCGCTCTTGCGACGCTGGCCGCCACGGATTTCAACCACTTCTTCCGTAGGCACCATCACTTCGCCGAACAGCTCTTCCATATCGTGCAGTTTGATGTGTTCACGCAGCGATTGCGCTACGCGACCTTCAAAACCGGAAAACGCCTGAACGACGTACCAACGTTTTTTTGGAGCTTCAGACATTTTAGAACCTCAGGCCAGTAATAAACGACACCAGACGGACCAGAATACCATCCAGTCCCCACAGAATCAGTGACATCACGGCGGTTACCGCGGCAACGATCAACGTGGTGTGTAGCGTTTCCTGACGAGTTGGCCAAATCACTTTACGTACTTCGGTACGCGCTTCACGGGCAAACGCAACGGTGGCTTTGCCTTTGGTGGTCATCAGAGCCACTGCACCTGCAACGGCGATGATCAGCACAACTGCCAGCGCGCGCAATGGCAGGCTTAAATCACGGTAGTAATAGTTACCGACAATAGCCACAACCAACAGAACGGCGACGATCAGCCACTTTGCCGCTTCCAGGCCGCGTCCGCTCCCTTGAGCCTCGGTATTCGCACTCATAAACCAACCTGTCACAATGATGATTCATAACAAACAACTTTGCCTCGCATTGCGAGGCAAACCAAACCGATCGGATAGCGCATTAGCGATATCCCGGTGTTTTACGCCATGACGTATTTCAGTCAATACGGTTTAAGAGCCCATCTCACCAATGATTATGACTGCAAAATCGCTGATGAGATAGGTTCTAGTTCACAGCGTAGAAAAAGGGCATCAAATGATGCCCTTTTACCGCGTGTCGCGTCAAACTTTATCAGCGATTAAGCGATAACTTTAGCAACAACACCAGCGCCTACAGTACGGCCGCCTTCACGGATTGCGAAACGCAGACCGTCGTCCATCGCGATTGGGTGAATCAGGGTAACTTTCATGTTC
>NZ_JBJNOA010000021.1:0-25765 GCF_052166845.1 Serratia sp. CY71090
GAACATGAAAGTTACCCTGATTCACCCAATCGCGATGGACGACGGTCTGCGTTTCGCAATCCGTGAAGGCGGCCGTACTGTAGGCGCTGGTGTTGTTGCTAAAGTTATCGCTTAATCGCGAATAATTTTTCGACACAAAAAGGGGCACTTCGGTGCCCTTTTTTTATGCAATTTGTATAAATCTTAATTGAAATAAAAACCATTCCTATTTAGACTCAATACATTGGTTAAGAAGTGAGTCTCTCTATGTATGTATGTCTGTGTAATGCGGTGACTGACAAAGCGATCCGTAATGCGGTGCGTCAGCACAACCCCCATACCATGAAGCAGCTGCGTGAACTTGTGCCGATTGGTACCGATTGTGGAAAGTGCATTCGTCAGGCAAGACAGATTATGGTGGAGGAACGCGGAACTATCATCCCAATGCATGAAGTTGCCTAACAAAGGGTAAGGTTATTTTTGACTCTTGGCTTACAGGTTCTACACTTTTAGAACTGGCCAGGAGGAGTTACCTATGAAAGGCGATAAAAAGATCATTGCTCACCTCAACAAGCTGCTCGGCAACGAGCTGGTTGCCATCAATCAATATTTCCTGCACGCCCGCATGTTCAAGAATTGGGGCTTAATGCGCCTCAACGATAAGGAATACCACGAGTCGATCGACGAAATGAAACATGCCGATCGCTACATCGAGCGTATCCTGTTCCTGGAAGGAATACCTAATCTGCAGGACCTCGGTAAGCTGAACATCGGCGAAGACATTGAAGAGATGCTGCGTTCCGATCTGGCGCTGGAATTGGCGGGCGCCAAGAATCTGCGCGAAGGTATCGCCTACGCCGACTCGATTCACGATTATGTCAGCCGTGATTTGATGATCGACATTCTGGCCGATGAAGAAGAGCATATCGACTGGCTGGAAACCGAGCTGGATCTGATTGCTCGCCTCGGTATTCAAAACTATGCCCAGGCCCAGATTTTAGAACGCAAAGAGTAAGCCTGCCTTCCGTTCGTCATCGCCTCTCCTGCCGGCGACCGTTTTTACGGCGGGGCAGGGGAGCTGCCCGCTAAGCATAATTCATACCTTGATCGCCACCTTCATCCCGTGATCGTCGCTGAACGTGCAAAAATGACGATTTCCTGAGCATATTTCCAACTGCGGCTTGCTTCCTGGGCCATTTTGCGTATAATGCGCGGGCTTACCTAATCTTGGTAAGCCTGATTTTAGCGAATCAGTCGATTGGCAGGCCTTTTTTGCCTTTCGAACAATACTCCCGATATGGGGGTTATATGTTGACGATTACACTCCCCCATCAATCGAAATGGGTGTGAGGAGTAATTATTTACGTTTATAAATAATTGGAGCTCTGGTCTCATGCAGAACCAAAGAATCCGTATCCGCCTGAAAGCGTTTGATCATCGTCTGATCGATCAATCAACCGCGGAAATCGTCGAGACTGCAAAGCGCACTGGTGCGCAAGTCCGTGGTCCGATCCCGCTGCCAACTCGCAAAGAGCGCTTTACCGTTCTGATCTCTCCGCACGTCAACAAAGACGCGCGCGATCAGTACGAGATTCGCACTCACAAGCGTCTGGTTGACATCGTTGAGCCAACCGAGAAAACCGTTGATGCTCTGATGCGTCTGGATCTGGCTGCCGGTGTAGACGTGCAGATCAGCCTGGGTTAATCAGGTCATTGAGCGATTGAGAGGTTGAAACAATGATTGGTTTAGTCGGTAAAAAAGTGGGTATGACCCGTATCTTCACTGAAGATGGCGTTTCTATCCCAGTAACCGTAATTGAAATTGAAGCGAACCGCGTGACTCAGGTTAAAAGCCTGGACACCGACGGTTACCGTGCCGTTCAGGTTACCACTGGTAGCAAAAAAGCTAACCGTGTAACCAAGCCGGAAGCGGGCCATTTCGCTAAAGCTGGCGTTGAAGCTGGCCGTGGTCTGTGGGAATTCCGCCTGGAAGAAGGTCAAGAATTCGCTGCAGGTCAGGAAATTAGCGTAGAAATCTTCGCTGACGTTAAAAAAGTCGATGTTACCGGTACTTCTAAAGGTAAAGGTTTTGCTGGCACTGTTAAGCGCTGGAACTTCCGTACCCAAGACGCTACCCACGGTAACTCCTTGTCTCACCGCGTTCCGGGTTCTATCGGTCAGAACCAGACTCCGGGCAAAGTGTTCAAAGGCAAGAAAATGGCTGGCCACCTGGGTGATGAGCGCGTAACCGTTCAAAGCCTGGACGTAGTACGTGTTGACGCTGAGCGCAACCTGCTGCTGGTTAAGGGTGCTGTACCGGGCGCAACCGGTGGCAACCTGATCGTTAAACCAGCTGTGAAGGCGTAAGGGGATAGCAATGGAATTAGTATTGAAAGACGCGCAAAGCGCGCTGACTGTTTCCGAAACTACCTTCGGTCGTGATTTCAACGAAGCGCTGGTACACCAGGTTGTTGTTGCTTATGCAGCAGGTGCCCGTCAAGGTACTCGTGCTCAGAAGACCCGTGCTGAAGTAACTGGTTCCGGCAAAAAGCCATGGCGTCAGAAAGGCACCGGCCGTGCGCGTTCAGGTTCTGTAAAGAGCCCGATCTGGCGTTCAGGCGGCGTGACCTTTGCTGCTAAGCCACAGGACCACAGTCAGAAAGTAAACAAAAAGATGTACCGCGGCGCGCTGAAAAGCATCCTGTCCGAACTGGTACGTCAAGATCGTCTGATCGTTGTCGAGAAGTTCTCTGTAGAAGCGCCTAAAACTAAGCTGCTGGCACAGAAACTGAAAGATATGGCTCTGGAAGACGTGCTGATCGTGACCGGTGAACTGGATGAGAATCTGTTCCTGGCAGCTCGCAACCTGTACAAGGTTGACGTGCGCGATGTAGCAGGTATCGATCCGGTTAGCCTGATCGCCTTCGACAAAGTGGTTATGACTGCTGATGCTGTGAAGCAAGTTGAGGAGATGCTGGCATGATCCGTGAAGAACGTTTGCTGAAAGTGCTGCGTGCACCGCACGTATCTGAAAAAGCATCCGCTGCGATGGAAAAAAGCAACACCATCGTTCTCAAAGTTGCCAAAGACGCGACCAAAGCAGAAATCAAAGCTGCAGTGCAGAAACTGTTTGAAGTCGAAGTCAAAGACGTGAACACCCTGGTAGTTAAAGGGAAAGTGAAGCGTCACGGTCAGCGTGTTGGTCGTCGTAGCGACTGGAAAAAAGCTTACGTCACCCTGAAAGAAGGCCAGAATCTGGACTTCATCGGCGGCGCAGAGTAAGTCGGAGGAGTAAGAACAATGGCAATTGTTAAATGTAAACCTACATCTCCGGGTCGTCGCCACGTTGTTAAAGTGGTTAACCCTGAGCTGCACAAGGGTAAACCTTATGCCCCGCTGCTGGAAAAACTGAGCAAAAGCGGTGGTCGTAACAACAATGGCCGTATCACCACCCGTCATATCGGTGGTGGCCACAAGCAACATTATCGTCTGGTTGACTTCAAGCGCAACAAAGACGGTATCCCTGCTGTGGTTGAGCGTCTGGAGTACGATCCGAACCGTTCCGCGAACATCGCGCTGGTTCTGTACAAAGACGGCGAACGCCGTTACATCCTGGCGCCGAAAGGCCTGAAAGCTGGTGACCAGATTCAATCTGGCGTTGATGCTGCAATCAAAGCGGGTAACACCCTGCCGATGCGCAACATTCCAGTTGGTTCAACGGTTCACAACGTAGAAATGAAACCAGGTAAAGGCGGCCAGATGGCTCGCTCCGCTGGTGCCTACGTTCAGATCGTTGCTCGTGATGGTTCCTACGTAACTCTGCGTCTGCGCTCCGGCGAAATGCGTAAAGTTCCAGCTGATTGCCGCGCCACCCTGGGTGAAGTCGGTAACGCTGAACACATGCTTCGCGTTCTGGGTAAAGCAGGTGCTGCACGTTGGCGTGGTGTTCGTCCTACCGTTCGCGGTACGGCGATGAACCCGGTAGATCACCCGCACGGTGGTGGTGAAGGTCGTAACTTTGGTAAGCACCCGGTAACTCCGTGGGGCGTTCAGACCAAAGGTAAGAAGACCCGTAGCAACAAGCGTACTGATAAGTTCATCGTACGTCGCCGTAGCAAAAAATAATTAGAGGATAAGCCATGCCACGTTCTCTCAAGAAAGGTCCTTTTATTGACCTGCACTTGCTGAAGAAGGTAGAGAAAGCGGTGGAAAGCGGTGACAAGAAGCCTTTGCGCACTTGGTCCCGTCGTTCAACGATCTTTCCTAACATGATCGGTTTGACCATCGCTGTCCATAATGGTCGTCAGCACGTACCAGTGTTCGTTTCCGATGAAATGGTCGGTCACAAACTGGGTGAATTCGCGCCGACTCGTACTTATCGCGGCCATGCGGCTGATAAAAAAGCTAAAAAGCGCTAAGGTAGGAGGAAGAGATGGAAACTATCGCTAAACATCGCCACGCTCGTTCTTCTGCTCAGAAGGTTCGCCTTGTTGCTGACCTGATTCGCGGTAAGAAAGTGTCGCAAGCTCTGGAAACTCTGACCTACACCAACAAGAAAGCTGCTGGTCTGGTTAAGAAAGTGCTGGAGTCTGCCATTGCTAACGCAGAACACAACGATGGCGCTGACATCGATGATCTGAAAGTTACGAAAATCTTCGTAGACGAAGGCCCAAGCATGAAGCGCATTATGCCGCGTGCAAAAGGTCGTGCAGATCGCATCCTGAAGCGCACCAGCCACATTACTGTGGTTGTGTCCGATCGCTGAGACTCTGGAGACTAGCAATGGGTCAGAAAGTACATCCTAATGGTATTCGCCTGGGTATTGTCAAACCTTGGAACTCTACTTGGTATGCGAATACCAAAGAATTCGCTGACAACCTGGACAGCGACTTTAAAGTTCGTCAATTCCTGACTAAGGAACTGTCGAAAGCTTCCGTTTCTCGCATCGTTATCGAGCGTCCTGCGAAGAGCATCCGTGTGACCATTCACACTGCTCGCCCAGGCATCGTTATCGGCAAGAAAGGTGAAGACGTCGAAAAACTGCGCAAGGTCGTAGCGGACATCGCTGGCGTTCCTGCACAGATCAACATCGCCGAAGTCCGTAAACCGGAACTCGACGCTAAATTGGTTGCTGACAGCATCACTTCTCAGCTGGAACGTCGCGTTATGTTCCGTCGTGCTATGAAGCGTGCAGTACAGAACGCAATGCGTCTTGGCGCTAAAGGTATCAAAGTTGAAGTAAGCGGCCGTCTTGGCGGCGCTGAAATCGCACGTACCGAATGGTACCGCGAAGGTCGTGTTCCATTGCACACTCTGCGTGCGGACATCGACTACAACACATCTGAAGCGCACACCACTTATGGTGTAATCGGCGTTAAGGTATGGATCTTCAAAGGTGAGATCCTGGGTGGTATGGCTGCAGTTGAACAACCGGAACCGGCTGCTCAACCTAAAAAGCAGCAGCGTAAAGGCCGCAAGTAAGGAGAGTCGCTGATGTTACAACCAAAGCGTACAAAATTCCGTAAGGTGCACAAGGGCCGCAACCGTGGTCTGGCGCAAGGTACGGATGTTAGCTTCGGCACTTTCGGTCTGAAAGCTGTTGGCCGTGGCCGTCTGACTGCTCGTCAAATCGAAGCAGCTCGTCGTGCAATGACTCGTGCAGTTAAGCGTCAAGGCAAGATCTGGATCCGTGTATTCCCGGACAAACCGATCACCGAGAAGCCGCTGGAAGTGCGTATGGGTAAAGGTAAGGGTAACGTGGAGTATTGGGTTGCCCTGATCCAGCCTGGTAAGGTCCTGTACGAAATGGACGGCGTGCCAGAAGAGGTTGCCCGCGAGGCATTCAAACTGGCAGCAGCGAAACTGCCGATCAAAACCACCTTTGTAACTAAGACGGTGATGTAATGAAAGCACAAGAGCTGCGTGAAAAAAGCGTTGAAGAGCTGAATGCCGAGCTGCTCAACCTGCTGCGTGAGCAATTCAACTTGCGCATGCAGGCGGCCAGTGGCCAGCTGCAACAAACTCACCTGTTGAAACAAGTGCGTCGTGACGTCGCACGCGTTAAGACTTTACTGACTCAAAAGGCGGGTGTGTAAATGACTGAAGTTATCCGTACCCTGCAGGGTCGTGTTGTTAGCGATAAAATGGAGAAATCCATCGTTGTTGCTATCGAGCGTACTGTGAAGCACCCAATCTACGGGAAATTCATCAAACGTACGACCAAGCTGCACGTACATGACGAGAACAACGAATGTGGTACCGGCGACGTGGTGGAAATCCGCGAATGCCGCCCACTGTCCAAGACCAAGTCCTGGACGTTGGTTCGCGTTGTAGAGAAAGCGATTCTGTAATAGAGTAGCTGGCTCTCACTTAATAAACGGCTCAGAAAATGAGCCGTTTATTTTTTCTACCCATACCAAGTAAGCGGTGTTATAATGCTGCGCCCTCGGTTATGGGGCTTTTCAACGGCCTAATTTTTACTTGGGTCTTTAAAGTAGTAGTTGACATTAGCGGAGCACTAAAATGATCCAAGAACAGACTATGCTGAACGTCGCCGACAACTCCGGTGCACGTCGCGTAATGTGTATCAAGGTTCTAGGTGGCTCGCACCGTCGCTACGCAGGCGTCGGCGACATCATCAAAATTACCATCAAGGAAGCAATTCCTCGCGGTAAGGTGAAGAAAGGCGATGTTCTGAAGGCGGTAGTGGTGCGCACCAAGAAGGGTGTACGTCGCCCGGACGGTTCTGTCATTCGCTTCGATGGCAATGCATGCGTTATTTTGAACAATAACAGCGAGCAGCCAATCGGTACGCGTATTTTTGGGCCGGTAACTCGTGAACTGCGTAATGAGAAGTTCATGAAAATTATCTCTCTGGCACCAGAAGTACTCTAAGGAGCGAACATGGCAGCGAAGATCCGTCGTGATGACGAAGTTATCGTGATTACCGGGAAAGACAAAGGTAAGCGCGGTAAAGTAAAAAATGTCCTGTCTGCTGGCAAGGTCATTGTTGAAGGCATCAACCTGGTTAAGAAACACCAGAAGCCGGTTCCGGCTCTGAACCAACCAGGCGGCATTGTTGAGAAAGAAGCTGCAATTCAGGTTTCTAACATTGCTATCTTCAACGCGGCTACCGGCAAGGCTGACCGTGTAGGCTTTAGATTCGAAGACGGCAAAAAAGTCCGTTTCTTCAAGTCTAACAGCGAAACTATCAAGTAATTTGGAGTAATACGATGGCGAAACTGCATGATTACTACAAAGACGAGGTAGTCAAACAACTGATGTCTCAGTTTGATTACAACTCTGTCATGCAAGTCCCTCGGGTCGAGAAGATCACCCTGAACATGGGTGTTGGTGAAGCGATTGCTGACAAGAAACTGCTGGATAACGCCGCAGCGGACCTGGCAGCCATCTCCGGTCAAAAACCGTTGATCACCAAAGCCCGCAAATCTGTTGCAGGCTTCAAAATCCGTCAGGGCTATCCGATCGGCTGTAAAGTAACTCTGCGTGGCGAACGCATGTGGGAGTTCTTTGAGCGTCTGATCTCCATTGCTGTTCCACGTATCCGTGACTTCCGTGGCCTGTCCGCCAAGTCATTCGATGGCCGTGGCAACTACAGCATGGGCGTGCGTGAGCAAATCATCTTCCCAGAAATCGACTACGACAAAGTCGATCGCGTTCGTGGTTTGGATATTACCATTACCACTACTGCGAAATCTGATGATGAAGGCCGCGCGCTGCTGGCTGCTTTTAACTTCCCGTTCCGCAAGTAAGGCAGGGTTACTGATGGCTAAGCAATCAATGAAAGCACGCGAAGTCAAGCGCGTGAAATTAGCTGACAAGTTCTTTGCAAAACGCGCTGAACTGAAAGCTATTATCTCTGATGTGAACGCATCCGATGAAGATCGTTGGAATGCCGTTCTCAAGCTGCAAACTCTGCCGCGTGATTCCAGCCCGTCTCGTCAGCGTAAACGCTGCCGCCAAACTGGCCGTCCACATGGTTATGTGGGCAAATTCGGGTTGAGCCGTATTAAGCTTCGTGAAGCCGCTATGCGCGGTGAAGTACCAGGCTTGAAAAAGGCTAGCTGGTAATTACCAATTGAATCACGGGAGTAAAGACAGATGAGCATGCAAGATCCGATCGCGGATATGCTGACCCGTATCCGTAACGGTCAAGCCGCGAACAAAGTTGCGGTCACCATGCCTTCCTCCAAGCTGAAAGTGGCAATTGCCAACGTGCTGAAGGAAGAAGGTTTTATTGAAGATTTCAAAATCGAAGGCGACGCCAAGCCTGTTCTGGAACTGGTACTGAAGTACTTCCAGGGCAAAGCTGTGGTAGAAAGCATTCAACGTATCAGCCGTCCAGGTCTGCGCATCTACAAGAAAAAAGATGAGCTGCCAAAAGTTATGGCCGGTTTGGGTATCGCTGTTGTTTCTACCTCTAAAGGTGTTATGACCGATCGTGCAGCTCGCCAGGCTGGTCTTGGTGGCGAGATTATCTGCTACGTAGCTTAATTCGGGAGGAAAGAATGTCTCGTGTTGCAAAAGCACCCGTCGTCATTCCTGCCGGCGTAGAGGTAAAACTCAACGGTCAGGTTATTTCGATTAAGGGTAAAAACGGCGAGTTGACTCGTACTATCCACGACGCCGTTGAAGTGAAGCAAGAAGCTAACGCACTGACTTTCGCTCCGCGCGAAGGTTTTGCTAACGCATGGGCCCAAGCGGGTACCACGCGCGCTCTGCTGAACGCAATGGTTGTTGGTGTTACCGAAGGCTTCACCAAGAAGCTTCAACTGGTAGGTGTTGGTTATCGTGCTGCCGTTAAAGGCAACGTGGTGAATTTGGCCCTGGGCTTCTCTCACCCTATCGATCACCAGCTGCCGGCAGGTATCACTGCTGAATGCCCAAGCCAAACTGAAATCGTGCTGAAAGGCGCTGATAAGCAGGTAATTGGCCAGGTAGCAGCAGATCTGCGCGCTTACCGTCGTCCTGAGCCTTACAAAGGCAAGGGTGTTCGTTACGCCGACGAAGTCGTGCGTACCAAAGAGGCTAAGAAGAAGTAAGGTAACACTATGGATAAGAAATCTGCTCGTATCCGTCGTGCGACCCGCGCACGCCGCAAGCTCCAAGAGCTGGGTGCAACCCGCCTGGTGGTACATCGTACCCCGCGTCACATTTACGCACAGGTGATTGCTCCAAACGGTTCTGAAGTACTGGTAGCCGCTTCTACTTTAGAAAAAGCTATCGCGGAGCAACTGAAGTATTCCGGTAACAAAGACGCAGCAGCAGCCGTAGGTAAAGCTCTGGCTGAGCGCGCGTTGGAAAAAGGGATTGCGAAAGTATCCTTTGACCGTTCCGGTTTCCAATATCATGGTCGAGTCCAGGCACTGGCAGATGCTGCCCGTGAAGCTGGCCTTCAGTTCTAAGGAAGAGGTTTAAGATGGCTCACATCGAAAAACAAGCTGGCGAACTGCAGGAAAAGCTGATCGCGGTAAACCGCGTATCTAAAACCGTAAAAGGTGGCCGTATTTTCAGCTTTACCGCACTGACTGTAGTTGGTGATGGTAACGGTCGCGTTGGTTTTGGCTACGGCAAAGCACGCGAAGTTCCAGCAGCGATCCAGAAAGCGATGGAAAAAGCCCGTCGCAACATGATGAACGTCGCGCTGAACAGCGGCACCCTGCAGCACCCTGTTAAGGGCGCTCACACGGGTTCTCGCGTGTTCATGCAGCCTGCTCATGAAGGTACCGGTATCATCGCGGGCGGTGCAATGCGCGCCGTTCTCGAAGTTGCTGGGGTGCACAACGTATTGGCTAAAGCTTATGGTTCCACCAACCCGATCAACGTGGTTCGTGCAACTATCGACGCTCTGGCGAATATGAAGTCTCCTGAAATGGTCGCTGCTAAGCGTGGTAAATCCGTTGCCGACATTCTGGGGTAATTGACCATGGCTAAGACTATTAAAGTTACACAAACTCGCAGCTCAATTGGCCGTCTGCCGAAGCATAAAGCTACTCTGCTCGGTCTGGGTCTGCGTCGTATTGGTCACACCGTAGAGCGCGAGGATACTCCTGCTGTTCGCGGTATGGTCAACCTGGTTTCCTACATGGTTAAAGTTGAGGAGTAACAGATGCGTTTAAATACTCTGTCTCCGGCTGAAGGTGCCAAGCATGCGCCTAAGCGTGTAGGTCGTGGTATTGGTTCTGGCCTGGGTAAAACCGGCGGCCGTGGTCACAAAGGTCAGAAGTCTCGTTCTGGCGGTGGCGTACGTCGTGGTTTCGAAGGTGGTCAGATGCCTCTGTACCGTCGTCTGCCGAAATTCGGCTTCACTTCACGCAAAGCGATGATCACGGCAGAAGTTCGTCTGTCTGAACTGGCTCTGGTTGAAGGCGATGTTATCGACCTGAACGCGCTGAAAGCCGCTAACGTAGTTGGTGTCCAGATCGAATTCGCGAAAGTTGTACTTTCTGGCGAAGTCGCTCGTCCGGTAACCCTGCGTGGTCTGCGTGTCACCAAAGGCGCTCGTGCTGCTATCGAGGCTGCTGGCGGTAAAATTGAGGAATAAGTAGCAGATGGCTAAGCAACCAGGATTAGATTTTCAAAGTGCTAAAGGCGGGCTCGGCGAGCTGAAGCGCAGACTTTTGTTTGTCATCGGCGCGCTGATTGTCTTCCGCATCGGCTCTTTCATTCCGATTCCTGGTATCGATGCCACTGTGCTTGCCAAATTGCTTGAGCAGCAGAGAGGCACTATCATTGAAATGTTTAACATGTTCTCTGGTGGTGCCCTCAGCCGTGCTTCTATCTTTGCTCTGGGGATCATGCCGTATATCTCGGCGTCGATCATTATCCAGCTGCTGACGGTGGTTCATCCAGCGTTGGCGGAAATCAAGAAAGAAGGGGAGGCTGGCCGTCGCAAGATTAGCCAGTACACCCGCTACGGTACGCTGGTATTGGCCATATTCCAGTCGATCGGTATTGCTACCGGTCTGCCGAATATGCCTGGTATGCAGGGCCTGGTGTTAAACCCAGGCTTTGCATTCTACTTTACTGCGGTTGTGAGCCTGGTAACCGGGACAATGTTCCTGATGTGGCTGGGTGAGCAGATTACTGAGCGCGGTATCGGCAACGGTATCTCGATCATTATCTTCGCGGGTATTGTAGCGGGGCTCCCGCCGGCAGTGGCCCATACTATTGAGCAAGCGCGGCAAGGCGACCTGCACTTCCTCCTGCTGCTGTTGGTTGCAGTATTGGTGTTTGCAGTAACCTTCTTCGTTGTTTTCATTGAGCGTGGTCAACGTCGTATCGTCGTTAACTATGCGAAGCGTCAACAAGGTCGTCGTGTTTATGCAGCACAGAGTACACACTTACCGTTGAAAGTGAACATGGCGGGTGTTATCCCGGCGATTTTCGCTTCCAGCATTATTCTGTTCCCGGCCACGATTGCATCATGGTTTGGGGGCGGTACCGGTTGGAACTGGCTGACTACGATTTCGCTGTATTTGCAGCCAGGGCAACCGCTTTATGTGTTACTCTATGCGTCTGCAATCATCTTCTTCTGTTTCTTCTACACGGCGTTGGTTTTCAACCCGCGTGAGACAGCAGATAACCTGAAGAAGTCCGGTGCCTTCGTACCAGGAATTCGTCCGGGAGAGCAAACGGCGAAGTATATCGATAAAGTAATGACGCGTTTAACCCTGGTGGGCGCGATGTACATTACTTTCATCTGCCTGATCCCGGAGTTCATGCGTGATGCAATGAAAGTACCATTCTACTTTGGTGGTACCTCGCTACTGATCGTGGTTGTCGTCATCATGGACTTTATGGCTCAAGTGCAAACTCTGATGATGTCAAGTCAGTACGAGTCTGCATTGAAGAAAGCAAATCTGAAAGGCTATAACCGCTAGTCAGATTCGTTTGAGAAGTTACGGAGAGTAAAAATGAAAGTTCGTGCTTCCGTCAAGAAATTATGTCGTAACTGCAAAATCGTTAAGCGTAACGGTGTCGTTCGTGTGATTTGCAGCGCCGAGCCGAAGCATAAACAGCGTCAAGGCTGATTATCTCGCATATTTTTCTTGCAAAGTTGGGTTGAGCTGGCTAGATTAGCCAGCCAATCTTTTGTATGTCGCACTGCAACATTATTTGAGTATCCTGAAAACGGGCTTTTCAGAATGGTGTTGCTGTATAAAATAGTAGGAGTGCATAGTGGCCCGTATAGCAGGCATTAACATTCCTGATCATAAACATACCGTTATCGCCTTAACGTCGATCTTCGGTATCGGTAAAACCCGTTCACAGGCTATCTGTGCATCTACGGGTATTGCTGAAAATGTTAAGATCAGTGAGCTGTCTGAAGAGCAAATCGAAAAGCTTCGTGATGCAGTTGCCAAATACACCGTTGAGGGTGATTTGCGTCGTGAAATTACCCTGAGCATCAAGCGTCTTATGGACCTTGGTTGCTATCGTGGTTTGCGTCATCGTCGTGGTCTGCCGGTACGCGGTCAGCGCACCAAGACCAACGCTCGTACCCGTAAGGGTCCGCGCAAGCCGATCAAGAAATAATCGGGGTTATTGAATAATGGCAAAGGCACCTGTTCGTACACGTAAGCGTGTAAGAAAGCAAGTCTCTGACGGCGTGGCTCATATCCATGCTTCTTTCAACAACACCATCGTTACCATCACTGATCGTCAGGGTAATGCTTTGGGTTGGGCAACAGCCGGTGGTTCCGGTTTCCGTGGTTCTCGTAAGTCCACTCCGTTCGCAGCACAGGTTGCAGCAGAACGTTGTGCTGACGCAGTGAAAGAATACGGTATCAAGAACCTGGAAGTTATGGTTAAAGGACCTGGTCCTGGTCGTGAGTCTACTATCCGCGCTCTGAACGCGGCTGGTTTCCGCATCACTAACATTACTGATGTGACTCCGATCCCTCATAACGGTTGTCGTCCGCCGAAAAAGCGCCGCGTGTAACGCAGCTTTTAGGATTGTTGGAGAAAGAAAATGGCAAGATATTTGGGTCCTAAGCTCAAGCTGAGCCGTCGTGAGGGCACAGACCTGTTCCTTAAGTCTGGCGTTCGCGCGATCGATTCCAAGTGTAAAATTGAACAAGCACCTGGTCAGCACGGTGCGCGTAAACCGCGTCTGTCTGATTACGGTGTTCAGTTGCGTGAGAAGCAGAAAGTTCGTCGTATGTACGGCATTCTGGAGCGTCAATTCCGCAACTATTACAAAGAAGCAACCCGCCTGAAGGGCAACACCGGTGAAAACCTGTTGCAGCTGCTGGAAGGTCGTCTGGACAACGTTGTTTACCGTATGGGCTTCGGCGCTACTCGTGCAGAGTCACGTCAGCTGGTTAGCCACAAAGCAGTTATGGTAAACGGTCGCGTTGTTAACATCGCTTCTTATCAGGTATCTCCGAATGACGTAGTCAGCATCCGCGAGAAAGCTAAAAAGCAGTCTCGTGTTAAAGCTTCTCTGGAGCTGGCTGAGCAGCGTGAAAAGCCGACTTGGCTGGAAGTTGATGCTGCTAAGATGGAAGGCGTGTTCAAGCGTATGCCTGAACGTACCGATCTGTCTGCGGACATTAACGAACACCTGATCGTCGAGCTTTACTCCAAGTAAAGCTTAGTACCAAAGAGAGGACACAATGCAGGGTTCTGTGACAGAGTTTCTAAAACCGCGCCTGGTAGATATCGAGCAAGTCAGTTCGACGCACGCCAAGGTGACCCTTGAGCCTTTAGAGCGTGGCTTTGGCCATACTCTTGGCAACGCACTGCGCCGTATTCTGCTTTCATCTATGCCGGGTTGCGCGGTGACCGAGGTTGAGATTGATGGTGTACTGCATGAGTACAGCACCAAAGAAGGCGTACAGGAAGATATCCTGGAGATCCTGCTCAACCTGAAAGGGCTGGCGGTGAGAGTTCAAGGCAAAGACGAAGTTATTCTTACCCTGAATAAATCTGGCATTGGCCCTGTGACCGCTGCCGACATCACCCATGATGGTGATGTCGAAATCGTCAAGCCTCAGCACGTGATTTGCCACCTGACTGATGAGAACGCGGCTATCAGCATGCGTATCAAAGTTCAGCGCGGTCGCGGTTATGTGCCGGCTTCTGCCCGAATTCATTCGGAAGAAGATGAGCGCCCAATCGGTCGTCTGTTGGTTGACGCCTGCTACAGCCCTGTAGAGCGTATCGCCTACAATGTTGAAGCTGCGCGTGTAGAACAGCGTACTGACTTGGATAAGCTGGTCATCGAAATGGAGACCAATGGCACGATCGATCCTGAAGAGGCGATCCGCCGTGCGGCCACCATTCTGGCTGAACAACTTGAAGCTTTCGTTGACCTGCGTGATGTGCGTCAGCCGGAAGTTAAAGAAGAGAAACCGGAATTCGATCCGATCTTGCTGCGCCCTGTTGACGATCTGGAATTGACTGTCCGCTCTGCTAACTGCCTCAAGGCAGAAGCTATCCACTACATCGGTGATCTGGTACAGCGTACCGAGGTTGAGTTGCTGAAAACGCCAAACCTGGGTAAAAAATCTCTTACCGAGATTAAAGACGTGCTGGCCTCACGTGGTCTGTCTCTGGGCATGCGCCTGGAAAACTGGCCGCCGGCAAGCATTGCTGACGAGTAACCGGATCACAGGTTAAGGTTTTACTGAGAAGGATAAGGTCATGCGCCATCGTAAGAGTGGTCGTCAACTGAACCGTAACAGCAGCCATCGCCAGGCTATGTTCCGTAACATGGCCGGCTCTTTGGTTCGTCATGAGATCATCAAGACGACCCTGCCAAAAGCAAAAGAGCTGCGTCGCGTTGTTGAGCCGCTGATTACTCTTGCCAAGACCGACAGCGTAGCTAATCGTCGTCTGGCATTCGCCCGTACTCGTGATAACGAGATCGTGGCAAAACTGTTTAACGAGCTGGGCCCGCGTTTCGCGAGCCGTGCCGGTGGTTACACTCGCATTCTGAAGTGTGGCTTCCGCGCAGGCGACAACGCGCCGATGGCATACATCGAGCTGGTTGATCGTGCTGAGTCTCAAGCAGAAGTAGCAACTGCAGAGTAATCTGTAGACGCGTAAAAAAACCGGGCTTGCCCGGTTTTTTTACGTCCAAACCCAGCCAAATGTGCGCAATCCCCCTGCAGTGCTTAAGATCCCCGCCCCTATCCGCTATGCTAAGGCTTATTCATTAGGCTAACCGAGGCTGTCTGTCATGGGGTTGCTTGATCAATGGGCGGAGCGTCATATCCTTGATGCTCAGGATAAAGGCGAGTTCGACAACCTGCCTGGCCAGGGGCAGCCGCTGGCGCTGGAAGATGACAGCGCGGTGCCGCCCGAGCTACGCGCCGGTTACCGTTTGCTGAAAAATGCCGGTTACCTGCCGCCGGCGCTGGAAGATCGTAAAGAGGCGTTGACCGTTGCTCGCTTGCTGCAAGAGATTAATAGCGAACATCCGGACTATGTCGATCTCAGCAAGCGCATGGCACTGCTGGAGCACCGGCTGCGTCAGGCTGGGATGAGCACCGATTTCTTGCATGGCGAATATCAGCGCGCGCTTGATGGCAAGTTCACCCGAGAGGAGCGGTAATGTTCAAGATAGGTCAGTTGGCCAAGCTCGCCGAAGTGACGCCGGATACCGTGCGTTACTATGAAAAGCAGGGCATGATGGATCACAATGTCCGCACCGAAGGCGGTTATCGGCTGTATACGGAGCAGGACCTGCAGCGGCTGCGTTTTATTCGCTATGCCAAACAGTTGGGCTTTACTCTGGAAACGATCGCCGAACTGCTGTCGATCCGAGTTGATCCTGAACATCATACCTGCCAGGAATCGAAGTCGATCGTCGATGCTCGCCTGAGTGAAGTGGAAAGCAAGTTGGCGGAGCTGACTCGCATGCGCGAATCGTTGAAACGCCTGAGTGACGCCTGCTGCGGCACTGCCCATACCAGCAACTATTGTTCTATTCTGGAAGCCTTGGAACAGGGTGCCAGCGATGATAAAGGTAAAAAAGATTGCTGACGGCACTTTAATTTTTATATTGCCGGCAGTATTATCGGCTCGTTTTATTACCCTACCTTTTACAGGAGCATTATCATGACGAAATATCGTCACACTAAAGGCCAGATTCAAGATAACGCCATTGAGGCGCTGCTGCATGACCCGCTATTCCGCCAACGAGTGGAAAAGAATGTGAAAGGCAAAGGCAGCTATCGGCGTAAAGAAAAACACAACAAAGGCGGTAACTGGGAGGCCAGTGGCAAACTATCAAACGATAATTTACCACTGGCCTTCTGGTTTTAAGGCATTAAAAAAGCCACCTTCATCGGTGGCTTTTTATTGGCATAACTTAATGCTGTTTTACAGTTTTGGCTGCTGTTGCTGGCTCAGCAAATCACGGATTTCCGTCAGCAGTTTCGCTTCTGCGGTTGGTTCTGGCGGCGCTGCTGGCGCTTCTTCCTGCTTGCGGCGCACCTTGTTCATCAGTTTAATCGCCAGGAAGATAGCGAAGGCGACAATCACAAAGTCAAATACGGTCTGGATGAATGAACCATAGTTCATTACCACCGCCGGTACGGCGCCCTGAGCTTCACGTAACACCAGATGGAACTGTTTAAAATCGACGCCGCCAATCAGTAAGCCCAACGGTGGCATGATGATATCGGCCACGAAGGACGAAACAATCTTGCCGAATGCAGCACCGATAATCACACCGACGGCCAGATCGACCACGTTGCCGCGCATGGCAAATTCGCGAAACTCTTTCAACATACTCATAGAACGCACCCCTTGCAGAATTAATAACTCAAGTTTAACAAAGCAATTTCCCTTTGCCACAAATGGAGAGAAGTTTTATCTCCTCCCAAGGCAGAGAACAACTACGCAATTATAGACCATCGCCTAATAAATTCGTTCTACAAGAAGAACGGGCTCGGTTGGAACAAGCGTTCAACGTCCGGCACGAATTTCTTGTCGGTAATAAACATGATGACGTGATCGCCCTGTTCGATTTTGCTGTTGCCGTTGGCGATGATCACGTCGTCGCCACGCACGATCGCACCGATGGTGGTACCCGGTGGCAGCTTGATGTCTTCCACGATGCGGCCGACCACTTTAGATGTGCTTTCATCGCCGTGGGCAATCGCTTCGATCGCTTCTGCCACGCCGCGGCGCAGTGACGAGACGCTGACGATATCCGCTTTGCGCACATGCCCAAGCAGCGCGGAGATGGTTGCCTGCTGCGGGGAAATGGCAATATCGATCACGCTGCCTTGCACCAGATCGACATAGGCGCGGCGCTGGATCAATACCATCACCTTCTTGGCGCCCATGCGCTTGGCCAGCATGGCGGACATGATGTTGGCCTCATCGTCGTTGGTGATGGCGATGAAAACATCCACCTGCTCGACGTGCTCTTCGGCCAGCAGCTCCTGATCGGAGGCATCGCCGTAGAATACAATGGTGTCGTGCAGCTGCTCGGCCAGTTCGGCGGCGCGTTGCTGATTCCGCTCGATCAGTTTGACGTTGTAGTCTTTTTCCAGCTTGGCGGCCAGGCCGGCGCCGACGTTGCCGCCGCCGACGATCATGATGCGCTTATAGGGTTTTTCCAGCCGCTGCAGTTCGCTCATCACCGCGCGGATATGCTGTGAGGCGGCGACGAAGAACACTTCATCGCCGGCTTCGATAATGGTCGAGCCCTGCGGACGGATCGGACGATCCTGGCGGAATATGGCGGCGACGCGGGTATCGATATGCGGCATGTGCTCGCGCATTGAAGAGAGCGCATTGCCGACCAGCGGGCCGCCGTAATAGGCTTTAACCGCGGCGATGCTGACCTTGCCTTCGGCAAAGTTGACCACCTGCAGCGCGCCAGGGTATTCAATCAGCTTGTAGATATAGTCGATGACCAGCTGCTCCGGCGAAATCAGATGGTCGATTGGCACCGCTTCCGGCAGGAACAGTTTCTCCGACTCGCGGATGTATTCCGGTGCGCGGATACGGGCGATACGGTTAGGGGTATTAAACAGAGAATAGGCGATCTGGCAGGCGATCATGTTGGTTTCGTCGGAGTTGGTGACGGCGACCAGCATGTCGGCGTCTTCTGCGCCGGCTTCGCGCAGCACCCGAGGGTGGGAACCATGCCCCTGAACCACCCGCAAATCGAATTTATCCTGCAGCTGACGCAAGCGGCCGGAATCGGTATCGACGACGGTGATATCGTTGTTTTCACCCACCAGGTTTTCCGCCAGCGTCCCGCCAACCTGACCGGCACCAAGAATAATTATTTTCATCGTGTTCTCTGCTTCACACTGAAAGACTTAGGGCGCGCACGCACGCCCTGAAGCATTACATTTTAATCAGCTTAGCGTAAAAGAAGCCATCGCCATCCTCGGGATGCGGGATATTCTGTCGCCCTGGCCGCTGCGCATCGCCGGTTTCAACCAGCTTGGCATCGGCGTGGCGTTGCAAGAATGCGGCGATCTGGTTGCTGTTTTCATCCGGCAGGATAGAACAGGTGGCGTAAACCATCACTCCGCCTGATTTTAGATGCGGCCAGACGGCTTCCAGAATTTCTGCCTGCAGTGCGGCGAGTTCGGCGATGTCGCGATCGCGGCGCAGCCATTTGATGTCGGGATGACGGCGGATCACACCGGTGGCGGAACAAGGCGCGTCCAGCAGGATGCGGTCGAACTGCTTGTCCCCGCACCACTGCTGCGGAGTGCGGCCATCGCCCAGTTTAACCTCTGCGTGCAAACGCAGACGCTGCAGGTTCTCTTTGACTCGCGCCAGGCGCTGTTCGTCGATATCGACCGCCATGACGTGTGCTTTCGGCGCCGCTTCCAAAATATGCGTGGTTTTGCCGCCGGGTGCGGCGCACAGATCGAGGATCTGTTCGCCGTCTTGCGGATCCAACAGATCGACACACCCCTGGGCTGAGGCATCTTGCACGGTGACCCAGCCTTTGGCGAATCCTGGCAGATCGGTCACGGCGCAAGGCGCCAGCAAACGCAGTGCATCGGCATAGTCTGAATGAGTTTCCGCGGCGATGCCGGCGTCGTTCAGCAGCTGCAGATAAGCGTCACGGGTGTGATGCAGGCGGTTGACGCGCAGCCACATCGGCGGCTTCTGGTTATTGGCGTCGACGATCTGTTCCCAGTTGGCGGGATAAGCCTGTTGAATGCGTTTCAGTAACCAGCTGGGATGCAGATAGCGGCTGTCATTGTTGGCGGCGCGTTGCAACAGCTCTTCCTGCTGGCGCTGGAATTGCCGCAAGACGCCGTTAATCAGGCCTTTTAACTGCGGGCGTTTCAGCGCTACCGCACCTTCCACGGTTTCCGCCAGCACGGCGTGCGCCGGGATGCGGGTATACAGCAGCTGATACAGGCCGACCATCAGCAAGTAGTGCAGCGTACGCTGCTTACCGGTCAGCGGCTTGGCCATCAATTGCTGAATGCACCATTCGAGCTGCGGCAGCACGCGTAACGTGCCGAAACACAGCTCCTGCAGCAACCCGCGATCTTTGTCGCTGATGGAGGTTTGCAGCGCCGGCAGGACAGTGCTGAGCGACTGCCCCTGATCCAGCACCTGGCCGATGGCTTTGGCAGCGATGCTGCGGAGATTGTAATTATTTTTCATAGGCTGAAGCTGATAACGATCGGCATTAAGAAAATAACGGCCCGGCGATGAACGGCCGGGCAGTGGGGTGACTTACAGCCGGTTACCCGGGGTAAACCATTCACGACGTGAATTTAACAGGTCCTGCGCCGACATCGGTTTCTTGCCGGCGGGCTGCAGTTGGATCAGATTGAGGATGCCGTCGGCGGTCGCCACCTGAATGCCGTGTTTGTCGGCATGGACAACGGTGCCCGGCTCCGCGTTGGCGCTTTGCGCCAGCACGCTGGCCTGCCACACTTTTACCGGTTGATCGTCGATGGTGAAGTAGCTGATCGGCCAAGGGTTGAAGGCGCGGATGCAGCGCTCCAGTTGTGCAGCGGACAGGTTCCAGTCCAGGCGAGCTTCTTCTTTGCTCAGCTTCTCGGCGTAAGTGACCAATGCTTCGTCCTGTACTTCGCGGGTGGCGCTGCCGTCGGCCATTTGGCGCAGCGTCGTCAGCATGCCCTGCGGGCCGAGCTGGGCCAGTTTGCCGTAGAGACTGGCGCTGGTGTCGTTGCTCTCAATTGGGCAGGCGATCTTGTGCATCATGTCGCCGGTATCGAGGCCGGCGTCCATCTGCATGATGGTCACGCCGGTTTCGCTGTCGCCGGCCCAGAGCGAACGCTGGATCGGTGCCGCGCCGCGCCAGCGAGGCAGCAGCGAACCGTGTACGTTGATGCAACCGAGACGCGGCATATCCAGCACCGCTTGCGGCAGGATCAACCCGTAGGCAACAACCACCATCACGTCGGCGTTAAGATCGGCCACCAGGCGCTGGTTCTCTTCCGGGCGCAGCGATTTTGGCTGAAATACCGGCAGTTGGTGTTGTTCAGCCAGCACTTTTACCGGGCTTGGCGTCAACTTGTTGCCGCGGCCAGCCGGGCGGTCGGGCTGGGTAAAAACGCCGACAATCTGGTGCTCAGATGACAACAGCGCGTCAAGATGACGCGCTGCGAAGTCTGGTGTTCCGGCGAAAATAATCCGTAAAGAGTCAGACACGTTGATTTCCTGATCGGTTAGGCGCGGGCTTGGAGCTTGGCCATTTTTTCCAGTTTCTGACGAATGCGCTGGCGCTTCAGCGGCGACAGGTAATCGACGAACAGTTTACCCATCAGGTGATCCATCTCGTGCTGGATGCAGATCGCCAGCAGATCGTCCGCTTCCAGCTCGAAAGATTTGCCTTCGCGATCCAGCGCGCGGATCTTCACCTGCGCGGCGCGTGGTACCAATGCACGCTGCTCGGGAATGGAAAGACAGCCTTCCTCGATGCCGGTTTCGCCGCTTTTTTCCAGCAGCTCCGGATTGATCAGCACCAGGCGCTGATCGCGATTCTCGGAGACGTCGATCACGATAATGCGCTGATGGATATCCACCTGAGTCGCAGCAAGGCCGATGCCTTCCTCTGCGTACATGGTTTCAAACATATCATCCACGATGCGCTGGATATCTGCATTGACTTCTTTTACCGGCGCTGCAACTTTGCGCAGACGCTCGTCTGGGAAATGTAATACCTGCAAGACTGACATATATCTTTAGATCTGTATCCGAGTAATGAACGAGGTTTAACCTCTATTCTAGACATTTCCCGGCCTGATTGACAGCATTGCGCACCAATTGCTCAGATTGGTAATACCACCGTTTTTGCTGAGGGAACAGAGGATGCGGCCGGAAGAGATCGCTTTACGGATGCGGGGGGTTACGGGGCTGCAGACCGTCGTGGCCAGCCGGATCGTGCGGCAGTTATCGCAAATGGGTGGCGAGCCTCGCCGCGCGTTGCGTGAACTGGGATTGAATGAACGGCAACGGGCACAGTTCAACCAGACGGATCCCGGTTATCTGGCGGCCACCTTGCGTTGGCTGGAAGTGCCGGCGCACCGTATGCTGAACTATGCAGCGGCCGGCTATCCCGAATGCCTGGCTCAGATCGACGATGCGCCGCTGTTCCTGCTGATCGATGGAGATCCTCAGGCGCTGTTGCGCCCGCAACTTGCCATGGTTGGCAGCCGGCAGTTCAGCCACTACGGCGAGCGCTGGGCTAACCATTTCGCCGAGGAATTGGCGCGTTGCGGTTTCACCATCACCAGTGGTTTGGCGATCGGCATCGACGGCATTTGCCATCGCGCAGCGCTGGCGGCCGGTGGTTGCACGATAGCGGTGTTGGGCTGCGGGCTGGCCAATGTCTACCCGCGGCGGCACCACAGGCTCGCAGAGCAGATAGTCGAGCAGGGCGGTGCGGTGATTTCAGATCATTTGGTCACCGATTTGCCCCTGGCCGACCATTTTCCGCGCCGCAACCGCATTATCAGCGGGCTGAGCCAGGGCGTTCTGGTCATAGAAGCCTCGTTGCGCAGCGGTACCCTGGTGACGGCTCGCTATGCGCTGGAGCAAGGGCGTGAGGTATTCGCCTTGCCGGGGCCGTTAGGGAACCCGATGAGCGAAGGCACGCACTGGCTGATCCAACAGGGCGCGCATCTGGTCACTGGGCCGAAAGATATCGCCGAATTGCTGGGAAGCGGCCTTCAATGGTTGCCACTGAACGAAAATACAACTATTTGTGCGTCGCAGGCTGAAGTTGAATTGCCATTTGCCGATGTGTTGGCTAACGTAGGAGATGAGGTGACACCTGTTGACGTCGTCGCTGAACGTGCCGGCCAACCTGTGCCAGTGGTGGTAATCAAGTTACTCGAGCTGGAGTTAGCAGGGTGGATCGCAGCTGTACCCGGCGGCTATGTCCGAATAAGGAGGGCAAGCCATGTTCGACGTACTCATGTACTTGTTTGAAACTTATATCCACAATGAACCAGAGATGCGCGTCGATCAGGATCAACTGACCGATGATCTCGCCCAGGCGGGGTTTCATCAGGATGATATCTACAACGCGTTGAATTGGCTTGAGAAGTTGGCCGACCTGCAAGAAGGTCAAAATGCGCCTTACTTTATGGATGCCGATCCGCTGGCGATGCGGATCTATACCGAAGAGGAAAACGCGCGTTTGGACGCCGGCTGCCGTGGTTTTCTCCTGTTCCTGGAACAGATTCAGGTATTGAACCTCGAAACCCGTGAAATGGTTATCGACCGCGTTATGGCTTTGGATAATGCGGAATTCGATCTCGAAGATCTGAAATGGGTCGTGTTGATGGTGCTGTTTAATATCCCCGGATATGAAAGCGCCTATCAGCAAATGGAAGAGCTGTTGTTTGAAGTGAACGAAGGTTATCTGCATTGAGCCGATAACGCGCATAGAAGACGTTATGACAAAAAACGCGATTTTTGCCGCCAGGCAAAATGAACCCTGTCCGGAATGCGGGGCCGAGCTGGTGATCCGTAGCGGTCGCCACGGCCCTTTCCTCGGCTGTTCCCAGTACCCTGAATGCCAATATATTCGTCCGCTGAAAGCACAGGCCGATGGGCATGTCGTTAAGGTGTTGGATGGGCAACCGTGCCCGAAGTGTCAGGCGACGTTGGTGCTGCGCCAGGGGCGCTACGGCATGTTTATCGGCTGCAGCGATTATCCGCAGTGCGATCACACAGAAGTGATCGACAAGCCTGATGAAACCGCCATTACCTGTCCGCAGTGCGGCCAAGGCAAACTGCTGCAGCGCAAGTCGCGTTACGGCAAGGTTTTTCACTCCTGCGATCGTTACCCGGAATGCCAGTTCGCTCTCAACGTTAAACCCGTCGCTGGTGAATGCGCTTATTGCCATTATCCGCTGCTGATGGAAAAGCGCACGGCAAAAGGCCCCGTCCTGTGCTGTGCCAGCAAGCTGTGCGGAAAACCCGTCGCGACTACAGAATAATCACATCATGAATTCAGAATTAAGCCCGAACCTTTTATCTATCATCGATGCTTTGCATCAACAGCAGGTGATTGCGTATCCCACCGAAGCGGTATTCGGCCTGGGTTGCGATCCCGACAGCGAGCAGGCGGTCAATGCATTGCTGGCTCTGAAACAGCGGCCGTGGGAAAAGGGGCTGATTTTGATCGCCGCCGACTATGCGCAGCTTAAGCCTTATATTGAC
The DNA here is from genome assembly GCF_052166845.1 of Serratia sp. CY71090. Taxonomy (NCBI): domain Bacteria; kingdom Pseudomonadati; phylum Pseudomonadota; class Gammaproteobacteria; order Enterobacterales; family Yersiniaceae; genus Serratia; species Serratia sp. CY71090. The sequence goes on from NZ_JBJNOA010000021.1 coordinate 23,647, forward strand.
GACAGTACGCTCAGCGAACAGCAGCGCGCGACGATGTTCGCCAGCTGGCCTGGGCCGGTAACCTGGGTTTTGCCCGCTCGGCCGGAGACGCCGCGTTTGTTGACCGGACGTTTCAGTTCACTGGCGGTGCGCGTCAGCGATCATCCGCTGGTGCAGTTGCTGTGCCGGCAGTATGGCAAGCCGCTGGTGTCGACCAGCGCCAATCTCAGTGGGCTGGAACCGTGTCGCAGTGCGGATGAGGTCACACGGCAATTCGGCGAGGCTTTCCCGGTATTGGCCGGCAAGGTAGGCGGCCGTCTTAACCCTTCCGAAATCAGAGATGCTCTGACCGGCGAACAGATCCGTCAGGGCTAGAGGAAATGAGCATGGAGAAGTTTGCGGTATTTGGCAACCCTATCGGCCACAGCAAGTCGCCGCGAATTCATGCGCTATTCGCTGCCCAGACTGGCATAGAGCATCCTTATGGAACAGTGCTGGCGCCGCTGGACGGTTTTGAAACCAGCTTGCAGGCGTTTATCCGCGCCGGAGGGCAGGGGGCGAACGTCACGGTGCCTTTCAAGGAGCGAGCTTATTCGGCCGCCTCTGAACTGAGTGAGCGCGCGGCGATGGCCGGTGCGGTCAACACCCTGAAGGTATTGCCGAATGGCGGTCTATTGGGGGACAACACCGACGGCATCGGTTTGCTGACCGATCTGCAGCGTCAGCAATTGATCCGGCCGCAGGATCGCATTCTGCTGGTGGGTGCCGGCGGCGCGGCGCGCGGCGTGATCCTGCCGCTGCTGTCTTTCGGCTGCCGGCTCACGATCACCAACCGCACTTTCAGCCGGGCCCAAGAGTTGGCCGACGCTTTCCGGCATCTGGGGGAGATCTCGGCGGCGCCGATGGATCAACTGGATCAGCAAGCGTTCGATCTGGTGATCAATGCGACGGCGTCCGGCATCAGCGGGGAGATCCCGGCGTTGCCTGCAGGCGTGGTGAATGCGCAAACCTGTTGCTATGACATGTTCTATCAGCAAGGCGTTACGCCATTTCTGGCCTGGGCGCAGCAGCAGGGCGCAACGGAATACGCCGATGGGCTGGGTATGCTGGTGGGGCAGGCGGCGCATGCTTTCCTGCTGTGGCACGGAGTAATGCCAGAGATAGAACCAGTCTTGCGCCAGCTGCGCAGCGAGCTGGCGGCATAAATCCTACCCCGTTCTCTTTATAGGGAACGGGGCGCCCATCAGATGTCTTCCGACAGGTATTCATCTTTCCAGCGTACATAGTTGTTAGAAGAATAAAGCAATCCCTCCAACTCGGCGGCGGTCAACGGCCGAACCTGGCGTGCCGGGCTACCCATATAAAGATAGCCGCTGGCCAGGCGTTTGCCCGGCGCCACCAAACTGCCGGCGCCAATCATCACGTCGTCTTCTACAACTACGCCGTCCAACAGGATCGATCCCATCCCGACCAGCACCCGGTTGCCGATGGCGCAGCCGTGCAGCATCGCTTTATGGCCCACGGTAACGTCTTCGCCAATTAACAGGGGATAACCGTCGGGGTTATGTTCGGAGCGGTGAGTCACATGCAGCACGCTGCCGTCCTGAATATTGCTGCGTGCGCCGATCTTTACCGCATTGACGTCGCCGCGAATGGCGACCAGCGGCCAGATGCTGACGTCATCCGCCAGATCGACGTCGCCGATGACGACGCTGGAAGGATCGATCAAGACGCGCTGACCGAGTTTGGGGGTGTATTGAAGATAAGAACGTACTGCATCGGACATGGTGCTTGCCTCACGTCGGGATCATATTTACCGGCAATACTAGACCCTGGCGATGGAATTACAACCAATCGCAGCGCCGGATCCTGCGGAAAATGGCCCTGATCGCACAAGATCCACCCGGAAGGGCTGAAAAGTGTGCAAACGGAAAGAAAAGATCAAAAAAGGGGTTGTGCAAAAAACTCGGATCCCTATAATGCGCCTCCATCGACACGGCGCAAGTGATTCACTTCACACGGCGGCCGGGAAGAAAGAGAAAAAATCCTGAAAATTAGGGTTGACTCTGAAAGAGGAAAGCGTAATATACGCCACCTCGAGTTAGCAAGCGAAAGCGCCTAACTCACTGCTCTTTAACAA
>NZ_JBJNOA010000022.1:0-8463 GCF_052166845.1 Serratia sp. CY71090
TTCTCGCTGACCCGGCGGCTTGTCAGTCGTTGTTCCCGGTCAGTGGAGGCGCATTATAGGGAGTTCTCGGCAGGCCGCAACCCCTAATTGCAAAAAACTTTTCAAGCGCGGGTTTTTTCAACAAAAGGGCAAAAAAGCGGCGAATTAATGTCACTTTTTCAGGCAAACAGCCATAAAAGCTGGCGATCACTGGAGTAAAATAGAAATAACGATGTCAGTAAGGACCCGCAGCCATGCCGTTAAATGCACAACAACAGGCCGCCCAACGCAATCTTTCTTATCTGCTTGCAGAAAAACTCGGCCAACAAATTCTGGCAGGCGATTATCAGGCCGGCAGCATCCTGCCTGGTGAAATGGAACTGGGCGAGCAATTCGGCGTCAGCCGCACCGCGGTGCGCGAAGCGGTAAAGATGTTAGCCGCCAAAGGCATGTTGTTGCCGCGCCCGCGCATTGGCACCCGCGTGATGCCGCAAAGCCAATGGAATTTCCTCGATCAAGATTTACTGACCTGGTGGATGACGCGGGAAAACTTCGATCAGGTGATGCAACACTTCCTTATCTTGCGCACCTCGCTGGAGCCGCAGGCCTGCGCGTTGGCGGCAAACCACGCCAGCCCGCAGCAAACCAAGTTGCTGGCGGGGCTGATGGCGGAAATGCGCGCGCTGCATACCCAGTTTGATCGCGAGCGTTGGATCCAGGTCGATACCCAATTCCACCAGCTTATCTACGAGGCCAGCGGCAACCCGTTCCTGACCTCGTTCGCCAACCTGTTCAGTTCGGTGTACCAAAGCTACTTCCGCGCCATCACCGGCAATGAAGTGATCAAGCTGCGCCATCATCAGGCTATCGTCGATGCGATACTCGCCGGAGACAGCGCCGGCGCGCTTGTCGCCTGCCAGGTGCTGCTGAAAGAGAAAGACTAGACACGCTCCCCGCTTATATATAGAAGAAAGAGACGAGGGACAGACGACCATTTAACCAGGACCGACCATGACCCAATCCGCGCGCAGTATGGCAGGACTACCGTGGATCGCCGCAATGGCGTTCTTTATGCAGGCGCTGGACGCCACTATCCTCAACACCGCGCTGCCGGCGATCGCCCAAAGCCTGGGGCGTTCGCCGCTGGCGATGCAATCGGCCGTCATCAGCTACACGCTGACGGTGGCGATGCTGATCCCGGTCAGCGGCTGGCTGGCGGATCGCTTCGGCACCCGGCGCGTGTTCATCTTCGCCGTCACGTTATTCACCCTCGGTTCGCTGCTGTGCGCCTTGTCTCCTACGTTGAGCGTGCTGGTCGCCTCTCGCGTGCTGCAGGGCATCGGCGGCGCGATGATGATGCCGGTCGCGCGATTGGCGCTGCTGCGCGCCTACCCGCGCAGCGAACTGCTGCCGGTGCTGAACTTCGTCACCATGCCCGGCCTGGTCGGGCCGATTCTCGGGCCGCTACTGGGCGGCTGGCTGGTAACCTACGCCACCTGGCACTGGATTTTCCTGATCAATATCCCTATCGGTCTGCTCGGCATCTTCTATGCACGCAAATACATGCCGGACTTCACCACGCCCAAACGCCGCTTCGATTTCCTCGGTTTTATGCTGTTCGGCCTGAGTCTGGTGCTGATCTCTACCGGGCTGGAGCTGTTTGGCGAGCGGGTGCTGGCCAGCTACGTTTCGTTGGGTATTCTGCTCAGCGGTTTCGTGATGCTGTTCGGCTACATCGCGCACGCCCGCCGTCATCCTCAGCCGCTGATCGGTCTCGACCTGTTCAAAACCCGCACCTTCTCGGTCGGCATCGCCGGCAACGTCGCTTCCAGGTTGGGCACCGGCTGCGTGCCGTTTTTAATGCCGCTCATGCTGCAGGTGGGCTTCGGCTACACGGCGATCGTCGCCGGTTGCATGATGGCGCCAACCGCCATCGGCTCACTGATGGCGAAATCCACCGTCACTCAGGTGCTGCGCTGGTTTGGCTACCGCAAAACGCTGGTCGGCATCACCGTTATCATCGGGGTGCTGATCGCCCAGTTTGCCCTGCAAAGCCCGGGCATGCCGCTGTGGCTGATGATCCTGCCGCTGTTCGTGCTGGGCATGGCGATGTCCACCCAGTTCACCGCCATGAACACCATCAGCCTGGCGGATTTGAACGACGCCAACGCCAGCGCCGGCAACAGCGTCCTGGCGGTCACCCAACAGCTGTCCATCAGCTTCGGCGTGGCGATCAGCGCGGCGGTGCTGCGTTTTTACGAATCCCTGTCGTTAGGCACCATGATCGACCACTTCCATTACACCTTTATCACCATGGGGATCGTCACCGTGGCGTCGGCGCTGGTGTTTATGTTGCTGAGAAGGAAAGATGGCCGCAATTTGATCAGCGGCCAGGAAAGCAAGAAAGAAGCGAAGGCGGCCAGCTAACGGCGGCCCACCGAAGCGCGTTCCACCAGCTCGGGCGTCAGCACCAGCACCTGGGGAGCGCGCTCCGGGTTTTGCAGGCGGTTGATCAGCGCATCGATCGCCAGCTCGCCCAGCGAATCCTTCGGTTGATGAATGGTGCTCAGCGGCGGCGCCAGATAACGCGCCAGCTCAATATCATCGTACCCCATCACCGCCATATCCTGCGGCACGGAAAGCCCGGCCTGATACAGCGCCTGATAAACGCCTACCGCCACCGCGTCGTTGCCGGCGAACACCGCATGCGGCGGCTCTTCCAGCGCCAGCAGTTGGCGCATGGCGCTCACGCCGCCCTCAAACTCAAAGTCGCAATGCACTTCATACCCTGTCGGAACCGGTAATCCGGCGCGACGCATCGCGTTGCGATAGCCTTCCAGCCGGTGACGGGCGGTGGTTTTATCCTGCGGGCCGGCGATGCAGGCGATCTTGCGGTAGCCGCGGGCGATCAGATGATCGGTCGCCATCTCGCCGCCCAGCAGCGAGTTATCCTGAATAATATCGTTGGCACCCTCGAACGGCGCCCAGTCCATCATCACGATCGGCAATGACGGGTAGCGGCTCAGGGCATCTTGCGATGGCCGGTGGTTTTCGGTGCACATCAACAGCAAACCGTCGACGCGCTTTTGCAGCAGTGTCTCCATGCTGCGGTTCATGCGCGCGGCGTCTTCTTCGGTATTGCACAGGATCAGACTGTAGCCACGTTCATAGCAGCTGCGCTCCACGCCGCGCACCACTTCGGCATAAAACGGGTTGTTGCTGGCGGTCACCAGCATGCCGATGGTGCGGGTTTGATTAAGCTTCAGGCTGCGCGCCAGCGCGGAAGGCGCATAGTTCAACTGTTCCACGGCCGCCATGACCTTGTCGCGCACGCTGTCGCTGACAAAGCGGTTGTTGTTGACCACATGCGAAACAGTCGAGGTTGAAACGCCCGCCAGGCGAGCGACATCTTTCATGGTGGCCAAAGGATCACCCCTGCTGCTGCAAGAAGGCGTCGATCTCTTCGCGCCACGGCACCGAAGGCTGCGCGCCGGGGCGGGTTACGGCGATCGCCGCCGCCGCATGGGCGAAACGCACCGCGTCGGCCATGCTGTTGCCTTCCAACAGGGCGGTCACCAGCGCACCGTTAAAGGTATCGCCGGCGGCGATGGTGTCCACCGCTTGCACCTTGAAGCCAGGCACCAGTTTGCCGTTGCCGTTTTCGCTCAGCCACACGCCGCGGCTACCGAGGGTGATGATCACCGTCGCGATGCCTTTGTCGTGCAGCGCCTGCGCCGCCCGCGCCGCATCGGCGTCGTTGTCCACGGCGATGCCGGTCAGGCGCTGCGCTTCGGTTTCATTCGGGGTGATCATATCGATCATGCCCAGCAGCTCGTCCGGCAGCTCGCGCGCCGGGGCCGGGTTGAGGATCACCTGCGTTTGATGTTGCTTCGCCAGGCGGGCGGCGGCGATCACCGTCTCCAGCGGCGACTCCAGCTGCATCAGCAGGGCATCGGCGTCGATCACTTTTTGTTGGTAGCGCGCTAGGTAATCCGGCGTCACCGCGGCGTTGGCGCCGGCATCGATGCCGATCACGTTCTCGCCCTCGGCGTTGACGAAGATCAGCGCCACGCCGGTGGTGCTGTCGGCGATGGCTTCAATCGGTTGAGTATCAATGCGATCGCTCGCCAGCTGCCGGCGGATACGCTCGCCGATATCGTCGGCGCCTACGCAGGCGATAAAGGCGATCTCCGCCCCGCTGCGCCCGGCCGCCACCGCCTGATTCGCGCCTTTGCCGCCAAACGCCACCTTATACTGTTTCCCGATCACCGTTTCGCCCGGGTGAGGGAATTGTTCAATATTGAGGATATGGTCGGCATTGATGCTGCCCAGAACCACCAGCTTACCTGTTTCCATCGCATTGATTCCTGAATTGCGCGCCATCGTAAACGCCCCGTCCCGATGGCGCTGGTATGACTTACTGAGTGACCAGTTTCAAATCGACCGGAATGGTCGTCGGCACTTTTTCGCCTTTCAGCACCTTATCGGCGGTTTCCACGCCGATCACGCCGATCTGATCGGGACGCTGCGCCACGGTCGCCGCCAGCTTGCCGCCTTCGACCGCTTTCACGCCGTCGGCGGTGCCGTCGAAGCCTACCACGATCACGTCGGTTTTACCGGCGGTTTGCAACGCGCGCAGCGCGCCCAACGCCATTTCATCGTTTTGGGCGAACACCGCCTGCACATCCGGATGCGCAGTCAGCAGGTTCTGCATCACGTTCAGGCCCTTGGTGCGATCGAAATCGGCCGGCTGGCTGGCCAGCAGTTTGAATTTATTCTGATCCAGCGACTGTTTGAAGCCTTCGCCGCGTTCACGCGCGGCGGAAGTGCCGGCGATGCCTTCCAGCTGAATCACTTTGGCATCGGCACCTGCTTTTTTGGCGATGAAGTCACCGGCCATTTTACCGCCCACGCGGTTGTCCGAGGCAATGTGGCTCACCACGTCGCCCTTGCTCGCCACGCGGTCCAGCGTGATGACCGGGATCTTAGCCTGGTTGGCCATCTTGATGGCGTTACCGACCGCATCGGAGTCGGTCGGGTTGATCAGCAGCAGCTTAGGCGCCCGCACCATCAGATCCTGCACGTTGGCCAGCTCTTTCGCCGGGTTGTTCTGGGAGTCCAGCACCACCAGGTTGTAGCCCAGCTTATTGGCCTCTTGCTGCGCTCCGTCCTTCATCGAGACGAAGAACGGGTTGTTGAGAGTGGACACCACCAGCGCGATGGTCTCTTTGGCCATGGCATTGGCGCTCAGGGTGGCGCTCAGCGCGATGGCGGAGGCTAAGGTTGCCAGTTTTTTCATTTTCATCATCGTGATTCCTGTAGGGGGAGGTTACTTGTTGCTTTTGTTATCTACCAGAACCGCCAGCAGTATCACCACTGCCTTCACGATCATTTGGTAGTAGGAAGAAACACCCAATAAATTCAGGCCGTTGTTCAGGAAGCCGAGGATCAGCGCCCCGATCAGCGTGCCGACGATGCGCCCCTTGCCGCCGGCCAGGCTGGTGCCGCCCAGCACCACGGCGGCGATGGCGTCCAGCTCATAGCCGGTGCCGGCAGTCGGCTGTGCCGACGACAGGCGCGCCACTTCGATCACCCCCGCCAGCGCCGCCAGCAGGCCGCACAGCGAGTAGACGATAATCTTCACTTTATCGACGCTGATGCCGGACAGACGGGTCGCCGCCTCGTTGCCGCCCAGGGCATAAATATAGCGGCCCAGGCGCGTATGGTGCAGCATATACCAGGCGACGATGAACACGATCGCCATGATCCAGATCGGCGTAGGCACGCCCAGCGGACGGCCGATGCCGAACCAGCCGAAGGTGTCGGCCACGTCGGTAAAACCGGTGTTGATCGGGCTGCCGTTGGTGTACACCATGGTGACGCCGCGCAACAGCAGCATCATCACCAGCGTGGCGATAAAGGCCTGCACTTTGCCTTTGGCGACGATCACCCCGGTGCAGGCGCCAACCGCGGCGCCCAGCGCCAAGGCCGCCGCCACCGCCACCAGCGCGTTGACCTCAAAGCCGACGATCGACGCCGCCACCGCGCCAGTCAGCGCCAGCAGCGATCCCACCGACAGATCGATGCCGGACGTGAGGATCACCAGCGTCATCCCCACCGCCATGATGGCGTTCACCGAAGTCTGCTGCAGAATATTGAACAGGTTGTTCAGGGTGAAGAAGTTCGGGCTCATGGAAGAGACCACGGCGATCAGCACCAGCAGCGCAATCAACGACTTCTGCTCTAACAGCCACTCTTTACTGAACCAGCGCTTAGCTGCGATAGTCTGGGAACTCATATCTGATTACTCCTGCTTTACGCCGTATTGCTTGCCGACGGCTGCCGCCATCAACGCTTCCTGGGTGGCCTGTTCAATCGGGAACTCGCCGCTGAGATGCCCTTCATGCATCACCAGAATGCGATCGCTCATGCCCATCACCTCCGGCATTTCCGAAGACACCAGAATGATGCTCAGCCCTTCCTGTTTGAACTGGTTGATTAACTGATAGATCTCTTTTTTGGCGCCGACATCGACGCCGCGCGTCGGCTCATCGAGGATCAGCACCTTCGGCCGGGTCATCAGGCCGCGGGCGATCGCCACTTTTTGCTGATTGCCGCCGGAAAGCAGGCCGATAGGCTGCTCCATCGACGGCGTTTTGATATTGAACAGCCGGATGAAATCCCCCACCGCCTGCCGCTCGTCGGCCTGTTTCAGGCTGCCGTCGGCGCGGCTAAAGTAGCGCAGCGCGGTCAGCGACATGTTTTCCTTCACCGACATGCCCAACACCAGGCCGTCACGCTTGCGGTCTTCCGAGATATAGACGATGCCGTTCGCCAATCCATCCTGCGGCGAATGGGCGACCACCTCGCGGCCGTCCAGGCTGACGGTGCCGGCCTTGCGCGGCGCGGCGCCGTACAGGATCTTCATCAATTCGGTGCGCCCGGCGCCCATCAGCCCGGCCACGCCAAGGATCTCGCCGCGGTACAGCGTAAAGCTGACGTCTTCAACGCCGGGGCCTGAAAGATGACTGACTTCCAGCCGCTTTTCACCACGCGGCAAATCCAGACGCGGATATTGTTCTTCCAGCTTGCGGCCGACCATCATCTCAATCAGCGAATCCTCCTGCAGCTCGCTCACCGGCCGCTCGGCGATAAACTGCCCGTCGCGAAACACGGTCACGTCGTCGCAGATTTCAAAGATCTCTTTCAGACGGTGCGAGATATAGACGATGCCGCGCCCTTCGGCCTTCAGCTCATTGATCACCTTGAACAGCGAGGCGGTTTCGGTGTCGGTCAGCGCATCGGTCGGTTCGTCCATGATGATCACTTTCGATTCGAAGCTCAGCACCTTGGCGATCTCCACCATCTGCTGATCGCCGATCGACAGCTCACCCACCAGCCGGTGGCTGCTGTAGCGGAGATTGAGCCGCGCCAACAAGCGATCGGCCTCGGCGTACATGCGCTTCCAGTCAATGCGGCCGAAACGGTTGACGAACTCGCGGCCGAGGAAGATGTTTTCCGCAATTGTCAGCTGCGGGATCAGGTTCAGCTCCTGATGGATAATGCCGATGCCCGCTTCCTGCGAATCCTTGGGCCCGTTGAACGCCACCTCTTTACCGAGAAAATACTGGCTGCCGGCGTCTTTCTGGTAGATGCCGGTCAGCACTTTCATCATGGTGGACTTCCCGGCGCCATTTTCCCCCACCAGCGCCATCACCTTGCCGGGATAAACGCTGAGGGCGGCGCCGGAAAGCGCCTTCACGCCGGGAAAGGCTTTATCAATCCCTTTCAGTTGCAGTAAAGGTTGCATAAACGCCTCAGAAAGTTACGCCGGCGCACAGGATCACGTTCGCGTAAGGCGAACACTCTCCGCTGCGGATCACCGCCCGGCTGTGTCCGGTTTGCGCTTTAAACGCCTGATGGCTGATATAGCGCACGCTGATGGTATTGCCCTGGCGTTGGCCCAGTGCGGTCAGTTCAGCCAACAGAGCCTCGTGGAGCGACGGATTCTGTTTCACGATCTCTTCCGCCAGGATGGCGCTTTCTACCTGCATCTCTTGCGTGACCGCCGCGAACACCTGCATGAAGGTCGGCACGCCCTGCGTCAGCGCCAGATCGATGCGCTGCGTCGCCGCCGGTATCGGCAGGCCCGCATCGCACAGGGTGAGCTGGTCGGTATGCCCCAGCCGGGCAATCACGGCAGACACGTCGGAATTCAGTAATACGCCTTTTTTCATCTTCTCACTCCGCTAGCGAAACGTTTCGCTATCCGGGGGAGTTTAAAAAAACGGCAGGGGAAGGCAACCGGGACAATGCAGAAGTGTGATCGCTATCGAAACGTTTCGTTCGCGCACGGAGAAAGCGCAAGTAAAAGACCACCTCCTGAGGAGGTGGCTTTACACGACGCCCCCTAAAAGGGGGCCATTTTCGAGTTAATCCTGCAACAGCTCCATCTGCTGTTCGATCTCTTGGTCCTCCTTATCC
>NZ_JBJNOA010000023.1:0-8202 GCF_052166845.1 Serratia sp. CY71090
TTGCTGCCTGAATGTCGCGCGGATACCGCCGATGCGGTGCGTGAGCATGGCGCTGATATGGGGATCGCGTTCGACGGCGATTTCGATCGCTGCTTCCTGTTCGATGAAAAAGGCGATTTCATTGAGGGTTATTACATCGTCGGCTTGCTGGCGGAAGCCTTCCTGCAGAAACAGCCGGGAGCGAAGATCATCCACGACCCGCGTCTGAGTTGGAATACCGTCGATGTGGTCACCGATGCGGGTGGTGTGCCCGTGATGTCGAAAACCGGCCATGCTTTCATTAAGGAACGCATGCGTGCGGAAGACGCCATTTATGGCGGTGAGATGAGCGCCCACCACTATTTCCGTGATTTTGCTTATTGTGACAGCGGCATGATCCCGTGGCTGTTGGTTGCCGAACTGGTCAGTGTGAAAGGACAAACTTTGGGGCAACTGGTACAGGATCGCATTGCCGCCTACCCGTCTTCCGGTGAGATCAATATCAAACTGACACAGCCGGCCGTGTCCATTGAAAGCGTCAAGCAATACTATTTGGCGCAAGCGGATGAGGTAGACTATACCGATGGCATCAGCATGTCGTTCGCAAACTGGCGTTTCAACCTGCGTTCCTCCAATACGGAACCTGTTGTGCGTCTTAATGTCGAATCGCGCGCCGATGTTGCGCTGATGCAAGCGAAGACCGACGAGATTTTGGCGTTGCTCGGTGCACAAATTTAACGATTAATACATTGAATAGTCTAGGATGAGAGCGGTTTTACCGCTCTCTCTTCATGGTACGCCCAGAAGGTTGTATGATGCGCCCGGTATCGATAAGGGCGTTTTTGTCGAATCAAGAATGTTGCGAAGTATAAGGGGGGGATATGGCAATTTTAGTTACCGGTGGTGCTGGTTACATCGGATCACACACCGTGCTATCGCTCCTGGAGCGTGGCGAGGACGTCGTGGTGTTGGATAATTTGTCCAACTCATCTGCGGAGTCATTGCAGCGGGTGGAGAAACTGTCGGGGAAAGCCGCAGAGTTCCATCAGGGAGACGTTCAGGATGCCGAATGCCTGCAGCGCATCTTTGGCGCTCATGAGATCACTGCCGTGATCCATTTCGCCGGTCTTAAGGCGGTAGGGGAGTCAACGCGCAAGCCGCTGGAGTATTATCAGAATAACGTTACCGGCACGCTGGTGTTGTTGGATGCTATGCGTCGTGCCGGCGTGCACGACTTTATCTTTAGCTCTTCTGCCACTGTCTATGGTGCCAATTCGCCGGTACCTTATGTAGAGACGACACCGATCGGCGGGACAACCAGCCCTTATGGGACATCAAAGTTGATGGTGGAGCAGATCCTGCAAGATTTCGCTAAAGCAGAGCCTCAGTTCTCGATTATCGCCTTGCGTTATTTTAATCCGGTAGGTGCTCACGAGTCCGGTTTGATTGGTGAAGATCCCAATGGCATTCCCAATAACCTGCTGCCGTACATCTCACAAGTGGCTATCGGCAAGCTGGAGAAGCTGGGTATTTTCGGTGGGGATTATCCGACAAACGATGGAACGGGAGAACGTGATTACATCCATGTCATGGACCTGGCCGAAGGCCACCTGAAGGCGATGGATCATCTGCCAAAGATCAATGGATTTAAGGCCTACAACCTTGGGGCTGGCGTAGGGCATTCGGTGCTGGCGATGGTTCAGGCGTTTGAGAAAGCGTCAGGCGTAACGATCCCTTATCAGATCTTGCCACGTCGCGATGGCGACCTGCCTGCTTTCTGGGCCAATGCCGATCTGGCTTATCAGGAGCTGGGATGGAAAGTCAGCCGAGGCATTGATGATATGATGCGCGATACTTGGAATTGGCAGCGCACTAATCCACAAGGTTACCAAAAGTAATACCTTACAGATAAGCTCCCTCTCTTTGTTAGATCATGATTGCGGTTTGCGATCGCAATCATGCATCCCACCAGGATACACATTCTTTAAATATTATAACGTATTTAACAATGCGATCGCGATTGTTACACGGGTTAAGCCCTTTTCGGGTGCTGAGTGAGCGTTCATCTCAGATAAGCCTGAAAAAGCGGATAATCTACAGGTGTTTTGATGGTTAAGGTGGTAGCATACGCAGCAAAAATATTTATTATATCCGTCCCCTATACCTGACAGGGGGGGACACGAGTATGGCTTTTTGTGCCATATGCGAGGTACAACAGTGTGGCGAGTTTTGGCCATGGATAAAATTCAAAAGCAAGATCAGTCGGTTGGTAGCTGTTGAGCCAAGGGCGGTAGCGTGATTTTTGCAGGCCTTCGTCACCGTGAGAGGTTGAGTAATCTCCTGTATTATCACTGTCAGCGAAATGCCCTTCGTTGCTGTTTGGCCTTCATCTAAGCACTGCATAAGGCAATAGTAAGCGCGATGATTGAACGTTATGTATTGGTGTGACCTAACTTAACATATTGTATTTAAAGCTTTATATATTTTTAGCGTCATAAGGACAAAAAATGTTATTACCTGTAATTATGGCAGGCGGTACTGGTAGCCGTTTATGGCCGATGTCACGAGAACTCCACCCTAAGCAGTTTTTGCGCTTGCACAGCGTAAATTCAATGCTTCAGGAAACGTTGAAACGACTCGATGGCGTGGAGATCGGTGAGCCTGTTGTAATCTGCAACGAAGACCACCGTTTTATGGTGGCTGAACAGCTGCGTCAAATTGATATGTTGTCACACAACATTATCCTGGAGCCCATTGGCAGAAATACTGCGCCAGCGATTGCTCTGGCTGCATTGAATGCTACCGCAGCAGGTAACGATCCTATCATGCTGGTATTGGCAGCAGACCATATCATCAAGGATGTGAATGTTTTCCACCAGGCGATCGAAGCAGCATTGCCTTACGCAGCGGAAAAAAGCCTGGTTACGTTTGGTATTGTGCCGACAGGTCCAGAAACTGGTTATGGTTACATCCAGCGTGGAGAGTGCTGCGATGATAAAGCGGTGGCCGCTAACGTAAAACGTTTTGTTGAGAAACCTGATCTCGCAACCGCTCAGGCTTATGTCGACTCCGGTGAATATTTTTGGAACAGTGGTATGTTCATGTTCCGTGCCAAGCGTTACCTGGAGGAACTGGAGGCATTCCGTCCCGATATCCTGGCTGCCTGTCGCCGCTCGCTGGATGATACCGAATGTGACAAAAACTTTATCAATGTCAATCGCGACGCCTTTGCGAGTTGCCCAGACGAGTCGGTCGATTATGCGGTAATGGAAAAAACACAAGATGCGGTCATGATCCCGCTGGATGCCGGTTGGAGTGATGTCGGCTCATGGTCTGCATTATGGGAAGTCAGCCAGAAAGATGGGGCTGGTAATGCATTGACCGGCGACACTTTCCTGCATAATACCCGTGATTGCTATATCAATACTGATGAAAAATTAGTTGCGGCTGTTGGCGTAGATAATCTGGTTATTGTTAACACTAAAGATGCCGTTCTCGTGGTTGATAAGTCGAAAGTTCAGGACGTTAAAAAAGTTGTTGAGTATCTGAAAAAACATAAGCGGAGTGAATATCGAAGACACCGCGAGGTTTATCGACCATGGGGTATTTGCGATATTTTGGTTGCTGAAAAGCGTTTTAATGTCAATCGTATCACCGTTAATCCCGGGGAAGCATTTTCTCTGCAAATGCACCATCACCGCACGGAACACTGGGTGGTTCTTTCTGGTACGGCTAAAGTAACAACGGGGGATAAAACGTTCTTACTTACAGAAAATCAGTCGACATTCATTCCAATTGGGGTTGTCCACCGTTTAGAAAATCCCGGAAATATTCCTTTGGAGCTGATTGAGATTCAGTCAGGCTCTTATTTAGGTGATGATGACATTATCCGTATTAAAGATCATTACGGTCGTTGCTAATTTTTGAGGTTTTAATGAGTGCCTTAACTTGTTTTAAAGCGTATGATATCCGTGGTCAACTAGGTGAAGAGCTGAATGAGGATATTGCCTATCGTATCGGCCGAGCTTATGGCGAATACCTGAAACCTCAGCGCGTTATCGTAGGTGGCGATGTACGGCTGACCAGCGAGTCTCTTAAAGTGGCTCTCGCCAACGGATTGCAGGATGCTGGTGTTGACGTATATGACATTGGTATGAGTGGCACTGAAGAAGTCTATTTTGCCACTTTCCATTTGAATATGGATGGCGGCATTGAAGTTACTGCTAGCCACAATCCAATGAATTATAATGGTATGAAACTGGTTAAAGCAAATGCTCAGCCGATTAGTGGTGATACCGGTTTATTTGCGATTAAAAAATTAGCGGAAGAAAATACGTTTCCTGCGGTAGTGAAGGATAAACGTGGTAGTTATCAACAAATATCCATTCTCACCGATTATGTAGATCATTTGCTGAAGTATATTGATGCAACAGCATTGAAGCCAATGAAGTTGGTCATTAACTCTGGAAATGGTGCTGCAGGCCATGTTATCGACGAAATAGAGCGACGTTTCCAGCAAGAAAATATTCCCGTTACCTTTGTAAAGGTTCATCATCAACCTGATGGGAATTTCCCTAACGGTATCCCTAACCCGTTATTACCTGAATGTCGGGATGACACAGCAAAAGCCGTGCTTGAGCATCAGGCGGATATGGGAATTGCTTTTGACGGTGATTTCGATCGTTGTTTCCTGTTTGACGAGAAGGGCGCTTTCATCGAGGGCTACTATATCGTTGGCCTATTGGCAGAAGCTTTCCTGCAAGCCAACCCTGGCTCCAAGATTATTCATGATCCTCGTCTGTCATGGAATACCATCGATATCGTTACCCAAGCTGGTGGCATCCCTGTTATGTCCAAAACGGGGCATGCCTTTATCAAGGAGCGCATGCGCAAAGAAGATGCTATCTATGGTGGCGAGATGAGTGCGCACCATTACTTCCGTGATTTCGCTTATTGTGACAGCGGTATGATTCCATGGCTATTGGTAGCGGGTTTACTTTCAGTTAAAGGCAGTGTGTTGAGTCAGCTAGTGAAGGATCGTATGGAAGCGTATCCAGCATCTGGTGAGATTAATCGCAAATTGCCTGATGCTAAAGCTGCCATTGAGCGTGTTTTAGGCGTTTACAAAGATGATGCCGTGGCTTTTGACATGACAGATGGTATCAGCCTTGAATTCAATGAATGGCGTTTTAATCTGCGGACATCGAATACTGAACCTGTTGTACGTTTGAATGTTGAGTCAAAAGGGGATGTTGAATTGATGCAGAAAAAAACTAAAGAGATTCTGGCGCTCTTAGGCGGAGAATAACGATGAAAGAAATGTTATTAGCCATCTATGGTTACCGGGGTTTTATTTGGAGCAGTATTAAGCGGGACTTTCAGTCCCGTTACCAAACCAGCATGTTGGGAGCTTTATGGCTGGTATTGCAGCCGTTAGCGATGATTTTGGTATATACACTGGTATTCTCAGAAGTGATGAAGGCACGGATGCCTGATAATTCAGGTCCTTTTGCCTATAGTATTTATCTTTGCTCTGGGGTGCTGACGTGGGGGTTATTTACTGAAATTCTTGATAAAAGCCAAAGTGTCTTCATTACTAATGCTAACTTAATAAAAAAGCTCAGTTTCCCAAAAATTTGCTTGCCGGTCATTGTGACCGCGTCTGCGATTTTAAACTTCGCCATTATATTTAGCCTGTTTTTAATTTTTCTTGTTTTTACCGGAAACTTTCCCGGGGTTTTATTCTTCTCCGTCTTACCCGTTTTGGCTCTGCAAGTTCTGTTCACCGTCGGTCTGGGTATGACATTGGGCGTGATGAACGTTTTCTTCCGGGACGTTGGGCAGTTTGTTGGCGTATTATTGCAATTCTGGTTCTGGTTCACACCCATCGTTTATGTATTAAATTCGCTGCCTGAATGGGCCAGAACATCGCTGATGTACAATCCAATGGCCCGAGTTATGCAAGCATACCAGTCAATATTTGCATACCAACAGCAACCTAACTGGTACTCATTATGGCCAGTATTGGTTCTGGCCATAATTTTCTGTGCGTTTGGTATGAGATTATTCAGGAAACACGCTGCAGATATGGTGGACGAGTTATAATGAGTTACATAAAAGTACATAATGTTGGCAAGGCATACAAACAGTATGCCTCTAAGACAGGGCGTCTGCTTGAGTGGATTTCGCCATTTAATACCGTCAAACATAAACTAAAATGGATCCTGCAGAACATCAGTTTTCATGTTGAGCCTGGTGAGGCGTTAGGCATTATTGGTATTAACGGCGCCGGTAAAAGTACATTACTGAAATTGATTACTGGCACAGCGAAACCAACCTGTGGCGAAATTGCTCTCGACGGTCGAGTTGCGGCATTATTGGAGCTCGGCATGGGCTTTCACTCGGATTTTACCGGGCGCCAAAACGTTTATATGTCAGGGCAACTGCTGGGTATGTCCGTCGAAAAAATTACGGAACTTATGCCGGAAATCGAGGCGTTCGCTGAGATCGGTGATTATATCGATCAACCGGTTCGTGTTTACTCAAGCGGTATGCAAGTTCGATTGGCATTTAGCGTTGCAACAGCGATTCGCCCGGATATTTTGATTGTTGATGAGGCCTTATCTGTTGGTGACGCTTATTTTCAGCATAAGAGTTTCGAGCGGATACGTGAGTTTCGCAAGCTAGGAACCACCCTCTTGCTCGTGTCACATGACAAACAAGCGATCCAAAGCATATGTGATAGAGCTATTTTGCTTAACAAAGGCAGAGTAGAAATGGAGGGTGAGCCTGAAGCAGTAATGGATTACTATAATGCCCTACTCGCTGATAAGCAAAATGTGTCGATTCGTCAGGTTGAAAATAATGGAAAATTGCAGACGCTCTCTGGCTCAGGCGAGGCAACTATTACCGATATTAGTCTTCTTAGTACCGAAGGTGAAAGTATTGAGGTGGTAGCGGTAGGGCAACCTGTCAACCTTCAGGTGAAGGTGCATGTCAATGAGGCTGTTCCTGAACTTGTCGTGGGATATTTGATTAAAGACCGATTGGGACAGCCGGTTTTTGGTACCAATACTCATCACCTGAAACAGCCATTATTCGATTTGAAAGAGAATGAATCGAGAACCTTTTCATTTGCGTTCTCTGCCAATTTGGGGGTTGGGTCTTACTCGGTTGCCGTAGCGTTACATACGGCAGGAACTCATGTTGGAAAAAATTACGAATGGCGCGATCTGGCGGTTGTTTTCAACGTTGTTAATTCAAACGAGAAAGATTTTATTGGAGTAGCTTGGTTGCCCCCTAAGTTGGAGATTTTTGAATGAGTGGTAATTTTTATCGCGTTTTTGAGGAAAAACATCGGGGGAGCGTGCAAGATATCAAACAACGCTTATCTGTATATCTTCCTTTTATTATGGCGTTGGCAAAAATTTACCCTTCAGCTGAAGTTGTCGATGTTGGCTGTGGGCGTGGAGAATGGCTCGAGATCTTACGAGATAATGCTATTCCTGCCATGGGGGTTGATCTCGATGATGGTATGCTCGAGCGTGCTTTGCAGGTTGGGCTGAACGTGAAGAAAATGGACTGCCTGGATTTCCTCCAGCAGCAGGAGGACGGCAGTCTACTGGCCATCACCGGTTTTCATATCGCAGAACATCTGCCCTTCGAGTTTTTACAGTCTTTGGTGAAAGAGGCGTTGCGGGTGCTTAAACCCGGCGGTTTGCTGATTCTTGAGACGCCAAACCCCGAAAATGTAAGCGTTGGAACCTGTTCTTTTTATATGGATCCGACGCACAACCATCCGCTGCCTCCAGCGTTGCTCGAATTCATTCCGAACTATTACGGTTTTCTGAGAACTAAAATACTGCGTTTGCAGGAAAAAGCGGCACTGAGAGACGAAGAGACATCGGTATATTTGGTCGATGTGTTGAAAGGTGTCAGCCCAGACTATAGCATGATTGCCCAAAAAGAGGGTGAGGCATCGATTGTCGGTGAGTTGGACGCCTATTTTGATAAAGAATATGGGGTTACTCTCGACGGCTTAAGTGATCGCTATGACCTACGCTTGAATAACGAGTTTAAGCGAATGAACACGGCGTTGCGTGCGCAGACAGTGAAGTTCCACGAAGTGAGTAACCAATTGGAGCGTTTTCAGCACCAATTGGACAAGTCACATCAAGAGCTGATGGCTGTACATGCTAATAATCAAAGCCTACAGCAGCAGCT
>NZ_JBJNOA010000024.1:0-5467 GCF_052166845.1 Serratia sp. CY71090
GGGGTGTCATACTCAACGTGGGAGGTGTTGATGGTGATACCACGAGCTTTTTCTTCTGGCGCGTTATCGATCTGGTCGAAAGCACGTGCAGAACCGCCGTAGGTTTTAGCCAGTACGGTAGTGATCGCTGCAGTCAGGGTAGTTTTACCGTGGTCAACGTGGCCGATAGTACCGACGTTAACGTGCGGTTTTGTACGTTCAAACTTTTCTTTAGACATCGATTGTCCCTCTAAGACACGGATAAATCGGTGGTATCACCACATCAACCAAGCATTTGCTCGTTGAATCCAGAACAGAAAGAAAATCAGGGGGCGAGAAATTAAGAAGTGGTGCTGATAGGCAGATTCGAACTGCCGACCTCACCCTTACCAAGGGTGCGCTCTACCAACTGAGCTATATCAGCACATCTTGGAGCGGGCAGTGGGAATCGAACCCACATCATCAGCTTGGAAGGCTGAGGTAATAGCCATTATACGATGCCCGCATCCTGGAACTCGGCTACCTGATTTTTCTGTAGAATTTTGGGATGGAGCAGGATTGTTCATCACTCGGCTCGCATCCTTCGGGCCGGCTGCGCCTTGCGCTGCACAGCTCGAACCTTGCCGAAGGCTTTCGCCCTCTCCTCCCGCCATCAACCGTTGCGGTATTTATCGCATCTCAGTTAATCGCCGAAGGCAAGATTTGGTGGTGGGGGAAGGATTCGAACCTTCGAAGTCTGTGACGGCAGATTTACAGTCTGCTCCCTTTGGCCGCTCGGGAACCCCACCAGATTTTAACTACTTGTGACTTGAATGGTGCCGGCTACCGGAATCGAACTGGTGACCTACTGATTACAAGTCAGTTGCTCTACCTACTGAGCTAAGCCGGCATCAAGTGCAGCGCATTCTAGGTAGAGCGGGCGACCTATGCAACAAAAAAATTGCTTTACGCGCACTTTCGCTCATAAATCAGTCAATTTTGCATACTGTCATGCAATTTGCAGCCTGCGGCGTGCAAACATTCATCACTCGCGGCAATCATTCTCTACAATTTTATCCACTTTTTGCAAGCCTTGAGCGCCGCTTTCTCCGTGTCGGGCTTCTCAAAACACTTAACCCGCGATGGTAAACTGTGAGCGGGATCGATGCACCAAAAAGGGGATACCTGCCCCGAACTGCGGCGTGGGCTACACTGATCCCTCGCCCTTTTGCCGTTGCTATGCCTTTCGCCGCTGTGGCTCAGTTATTGCTTCTCTTCATTACCCCCATCCCAGGAGGAATGACCGATGAAAATAGTGCCTATCAACGCCGCTACGTTGCCGATTTACCGCGATGAATTGGCCCGCCTGTTGACCGATGCCGTCACGCACGGCGCTTCTGTCGGTTACGACACCTTAATTCCTCACGAAGACGCCGAGAGCTACTTCCACAGTCTGCGACCGGCCCTGGCCAAAGGCGAGCTGCTGCTGTGGATTGCCCGTGACGATCGCGGCGTCGTTGGCACCGTGCAACTTGAGCTTTGCCAGAAGCCGAACGGCCGTAATCGTGCGGAGGTAGTGAAGCTGTTGGTGCATAGCCGTGCTCGCCGCAACGGCGTAGGTCAGGCTCTGATGAAGACGCTGGAGTACGCGGCACTGCAGCAGCAACGCGGGCTATTGTATCTGGATACGCAGGTCGGTTCGGCGGCAGAAGCGCTTTATCGCAGCCTGGGTTATCGCTGTTTGGGTGAGCTGCCGGATTATGCAGCGGGTCCCGATGGGCATTACCATCCGACCGTCATTTATTACAAACGTCTGTTCACCGTAAGTCAGCCTTCGCGCGCCATCGCCAGTTAGTCTTCAGGCGGTATCCGGCTCTGATGATACCGCCTTGTAACCCCGCTTTATCAACTGCGCACCGCTTCGCACAATTGACATAAACTGCTGCCTATCGACAACTTTTGCGAAAAAAGTCTACGCCAAAAACGAAGCTGTCTATAATATGCAGCTTGTTTATTCTCTGGAGTTGGCGTCCGGCGCCTTTCCCAACCTGCGTTAACAGGCAGAATTTGGCTTATGATAAAAAGAGATCAATCTTTAGCAACGCCTTACCTACAGTTCGATCGTACCCAATGGGCTGCGTTGCGAGATTCGGTGCCGCTGACGTTGTCGGAAGAAGAGATCGTTAAACTGAAAGGGATTAACGAAGATCTCTCGTTGGAAGAAGTTGCGCAGATTTATCTGCCGCTGTCACGGCTGTTGAACTTCTATATCAGTTCCAACCTGCGTAGGCAGGCGGTGCTCGAGCAATTCCTCGGCACCGACGGGCAAAAGATTCCCTATGTCATCGGCATCGCCGGCAGCGTAGCCGTAGGTAAGAGCACAACCGCACGTCTGTTGCAGGCGTTGTTGAGCCGTTGGCCAGAACACCGCAGCGTTGAGTTGATCACGACCGACGGCTTCTTGCACCCTAATAAGGTGCTGAACGAACGCGGCCTGATGAAGAAAAAAGGCTTCCCGCAGTCTTACGATATGCATAGCCTGGTGAAATTCGTGTCGGAAGTGAAATCCGGCGCCAAACGCGTCACCGCTCCGGTTTATTCCCATTTGATCTATGACGTTGTGCCCGAAGGTAATAAAGTCATCGAGCAACCGGATATTCTGATCCTGGAAGGGCTTAACGTATTGCAAAGCGGTATGGATTATCCTCACGATCCGCATCGCGTATTCGTTTCCGACTTTGTCGACTTCTCTATATATGTCGATGCGCCGGAGACGCTATTGCAAAGCTGGTATATCAATCGTTTTCTGAAATTCCGTCAGGGCGCATTTTCCAATCCCGATTCTTATTTCCATAATTATTCAAAATTGCCGGAACCGGAGGCGATTAATATCGCCACGCAATTATGGAATGAAATTAACGGATTGAATTTGCAGCAGAATATACTGCCCACCCGTGAACGCGCCAGCCTGATAATGACCAAAAGCGCTAACCACGCCGTTGAAAGCGTGCGTTTAAGAAAGTAAGCCTACCGATCGATTCAGGGGACATTACTGTCCCCTTGTCTTTCTCACTATTCCGCGCTGCGCAGCGATATCTCGCCACCGATGAAGGGCTTGATCTCCCCGTCCTGTTCCAGTAGCAGTGCGCCCTGTGAATCGATTCCTCGGGCGATACCCACAATCTGCCGCTCGCCAATCAGCAGCTTGACCGGCCTGTCGATAAAGTTATCCAGGGTACGCCAGCGACCGATAAAGGGCGCGAGTCCGTCTATCTCAAACTGTTTCAATGACTGACGCAGTTCATTAAGCAAGGTTGCAGCCAGTTCATTGCGATCGATCTGAATTCCCGCTTCCTGTAGGTTAATCCATCCCTGAGTAATGGCGCTGGCATTGGTATCACGCATCGCCAGGTTGATGCCGGCGCCGATGACCAGTTGGGCCGCATCACCGGTTTTTCCCGTCAGTTCGACCAGGATCCCCGCCAATTTACGATCGTTCAGATAAAGATCGTTAGGCCACTTCACGCGCACATCAGCCGCACCGAGACGCTGCAAGACCTCCGCCATCACCATCCCGATCACCAGGCTAAGCCCCATAGCCGCTGCCGGCCCCTGCTCCAGTCGCCAGAACATCGACAGATATAAATTAGCGCCGAATGGCGAGATCCACTGCCGCCCGCGGCGCCCTCGTCCAGCCTGTTGGTATTCAGCGACGCAGGCATCACCAGAGTGCAATTCGTCGATGCGGTCCAGCAAGTATTGGTTGGTGGAATCGACCACCGGCAACACGCTTACACGCTTGTCTTCCAGCAGGCTGAGGATTCGCTTGGCTTCCAACAGCTGGATGGCGCCAGGCAGGCTATAGCCTTTTCCGGGCACGGTAAAGACATCCAGTCCCCATTCGCGAATGGTCTGAATATGCTTATTGATCGCCGCGCGACTCATGCCCAGTGACTCACCGAGGTGTTCACCGGAATGGAATTCGCCGTCAGCCAGCAGCGCGATCAGTTTTAACGGCACCTTGGTATCTTTCATGACAGCACCGCCACGGCATTCAGTTCACCGGTCGCGCCAATAAAACGCACCTCAGGTTCCAGCCACACGCCGAATTTATCAGCCACCGTCTTGCGTACGTGGCGCGCCAACGCCACCACATCCTGACTGTGGGCGTTGGCGATGTTCACCAGCACCAGCGCTTGTTGGCGGTGTACCGCAGCGCCACCGATACGATATCCTTTCAGTTCGCATTGATCGATAAGCCATCCGGCGGCCAGCTTCACCTGGCCATCCTGCTGTGGATAATGCGGCATAGCGGGATATTTAGCGATGAGTTCTGCGGCTTTCTCTGCGTTCACCAGCGGATTCTTGAAGAAGCTGCCGGCATTGCCGGTTTCACGTGGATCGGGCAGCTTGCTGCGGCGCATGGCGCATACGGATTCAAATACCTGAAGCGGCGTCACCGTGGCAGGATCCAGCTTGGCCAGATCGCCGTAGCTCAATTTGGGTTGCCACTGTTTGTTGAGACGCAGACCCAGCCCGACAATGACATGTCCGGTCTGGAAACGGTGTTTGAAAATACTTTCCCGGTAGCCAAAACCACACTCGGCAGCCGGAATACGATCGATAGCGCCGGTAGAGAAGTCCAGCAGATCGACATACTCGCAGACGTCTTTCAATTCGACGCCGTAGGCGCCGATGTTCTGGATAGGGGCGGAACCGGCCAATCCAGGAATCAATGCCAGGTTTTCCAGACCGCAGATCCCGGCCTGCAGCGTATATTGCACCAGGTCATGCCAATTTTCACCGGAGCTGACGTGGAGATACCAGGCATCGTTATCTTCCCGAACATCAATACCCTTCAACTGATTGACCATTACTGTGCCAGAAAAATCCTCCAGGAACAGCACGTTGCTACCTTCACCGAGAATCAGCAACGGCTCCTGACGCTTGCGCGTTTGTTGCCACACCTTGAGCATCAGCTCAATTCTATCGGCCATGATCAGGTGCGCTGCGTTGACCGGGAGCGCAAACGTATTGTGGTTTTTTAAAGACGCGCTTTCAGTAGACATAACGTTCAGTACCCATACGGAAATAATCTTCCGCCTAGTCTACTCGATTCGAGGCGTCTGGCTAATATTTGTTTTAATTAACGTGAAATTTATCGACTAATACCCTGAAGAATTAAGATTTATCTTTGATATAACCGGATAATTCTCATCAGTCTGTTCATAGATAGATATTTTTATTATTTAAATAATAATCTGGAACTATCAATTATATATTTAGCTGGCTATTTCCCTAGCAAAGAAACATTATGCCTCCTTATAAAGATAAGCTACATATGCCCAAAAAGGCATTTTTCAAAGTAATAGATACTGTCAGGATATTTATTTTACGCATAGCAAAAAGCCCTGAACGTCAGTTCAGGGCTTTCGGCTTTATTTGATGCCTGGCAGTGTCCTACTCTCGCATGGGGAGACCCCACACTACCATCGGCGCTACGGCGTTT
>NZ_JBJNOA010000025.1:0-4594 GCF_052166845.1 Serratia sp. CY71090
ATTGCCGGTATCGAAAGATACAACGTAAAAGAATCGGTGGAGCGGTAGTTCAGTTGGTTAGAATACCTGCCTGTCACGCAGGGGGTCGCGGGTTCGAGCCCCGTCCGTTCCGCCACTTAATTGATAAGCCCTGAGTTTCGACTCAGGGCTTTTTCATATCTGCATTTTGCGCTTTTCAGACTGGAATTGTTCCTCTTTACCGCCTCGCCTTTCTCCATATTATTGCCTTTAGATCAAAAGTCTTATGCCGAACCAGGCGTTTTTGATCAATAAAAAAGTTGCCATAATCTTCCTCATACCACATCTACCTGTTAATGAGAGAAAACATTATGAGCATCCCTGCATTTGGTTTAGGTACTTTCCGCCTTCAGGATCAGGTTGTTATCGATTCTGTCAGCACTGCACTTGAGCTGGGCTATCGCACTATCGACACCGCGCAGATCTATGAAAATGAAGCGGCTGTTGGCCAGGCTATCGCTGCCAGCGGCGTGAAACGTGAAGACCTGTTCATCACCACCAAGATTTGGATCGCGAATCTGGCGAAAGGCACACTGATCCCAAGCCTGCAAGAAAGCTTGAAAAAACTGCAAACCTCCTACGTTGATCTGACGCTGATCCACTGGCCGTCACCCAACGACGAAGTGCCAGTTGCCGAATTTATGGCTGAGTTGCTGGAAGCGAAAAAGCTGGGGCTGACTCGCCAAATTGGCGTATCTAACTTCACTATCGACTTGATGCAGCAAGCGATTGACGCGATTGGCGCCGATGAAATCGCCACCAACCAAATCGAGCTGTCACCGTTCTTGCAGAACCGCAAGGTGGTAGAATTCGCGCAGCAGCACGGCATCGCCATCACCTCTTACATGACGTTGGCCTATGGCAAAGCGCTGCAGGATGAAACGATTAAAAGCATCGCCGCTCGTCACAATGCAACTCCTGCACAGGTTGTCCTGGCTTGGGCATTGAAGCTGGGTTATGCAGTTATTCCTTCCTCGACCAAACGTGAAAACCTGGCGAGCAACCTGTTGGCACAGCAACTGATGCTGACCGACGAAGATATGGCGCAGATCGCCGCACTGGAGTGCAACGGCCGTCTGGTTAGCCCGGAAGGCCTGGCGCCAAACTGGGATTAATCTTTCCTCGCAGTGGTTAGCATAAGGCGTCCATCAGGGCGCCTTTTTTATCGTTTCAGGTATTCACTCACAAAATCAATAAAGCTGCGCAGACGGTTGCTAACGGCGCTGTCGCTGTAATAAACCGCGTTGATCGGCATGGCGACCGGCAGTGTCGCTTCCACCAGAATCGGAACCAAATCTCCACGTTTGATATCTTCGTCGCTCATAAAGTCCGACAGGCAGGCGATACCGTTGCCATGCAGACAGAGATGGCGCTGGGTTTCTCCACTATTAGTGGTCAAGCCGGGAGCGATTTCCAACTGGCTGCCATCTGAACAAGCCAGTGGCCAGCGGTTCAAACTGGGCAGGTCGTTGAAGCCGATGCAGCAGTGATGTGCAAGATCTTCTACCGTTAGCGGCGTGCCGTGCTGAGCCAGATAGGCGGGGGAGGCGAGCACATGCCGGTAGCTGGTCATCAGTTTGCGCGCTTTCAGCGTGGAATCGGTCAGCTCTCCTACGCGGATCGCAATATCCACTTTTCGCTCGATCAAATTGATAAAGTTTTCCGAAGACACCAGCGATAACGACATTTCAGGATAACGTTCGCGGAACTCCGCCACTAAAGGCGTCAGCATGTGCAGCACCACCGGCGTTGCCGCGTCGACGCGCAGCAGGCCTTGCGGGCGTTGACGGCTTTCCATCAGCGCATTTTCTGCCGCGGCCATATCGTTCAGTACCTTCTGCACCTGGCGAAAGTAATTCTCTCCTTCCTGAGTCAGGCTGATTTGGCGCGTGGTGCGGTTGAGCAGCGTAACGCCCAGTTTGCTTTCCAGTTTTTTCACCGTTCGGCTAACCACGGAATTCGCTTGTTCCAGGCGTTCAGCCGCCCGGCTGAAACTGCCGCTTTCCACGACGGTGACAAAGGTGATCAGCTCGTCTGAGTTTGCTTTCATTTTTGCTCCAATGGCAAAGTTAATTTGAAATTTTGAGCATTTTTATCATTTAAGCATAGGCCGATAATAGCCGTCATCAACTTGAATGCTATTTCGGAGTAAAAAATGCCACTCGCATTACTTGCCTTAACCATCAGCGCTTTTGCTATCGGCACGACCGAGTTCGTGATTGTCGGGTTGATTCCGACCATCGCGGAGCAGTTGGGAGTGACTGTACCGTCCGCTGGGTTGCTGGTGACTATCTATGCCCTCGGCGTAGCCATTGGCGCGCCGGTGCTGACGGCCCTGACCAGCCGTATACCGCGCAAACTGCTGCTGGTTGGCCTGATGGTGCTGTTCACTCTCGGCAACCTGCTAGCCTGGCAGTCACCCAGTTATGAATCGCTGGTAGTGGCTCGGTTGTTGACCGGCCTGGCGCACGGCGTGTTCTTCTCTATCGGTTCCACTATCGCCACTAGCCTGGTGGCGAAAGAGAAGGCGGCCTCCGCCATCGCCATCATGTTTGGTGGCCTGACGGTGGCGCTGGTGACCGGTGTACCGCTGGGGACGTTCATCGGCCAGCAGTTTGGCTGGCGTGAGACCTTCCTGGCCGTTTCTCTGATTGGCGCTGTCGCCACGCTGGCCAGCATTATTCTGGTGCCGAGCAATATCAAGAACCAGGGCAGCGCCGGCGTGCGGGAACAGCTGAAAGTGCTGACTCATCCTCGTCTGCTGCTGATTTACGCGATTACCGCATTGGGATACGGCGGGGTCTTCACGACCTTTACCTTCCTTGCGCCGATGATGCAGGAACTGGCCGGCTTCTCTGCTCCGACCGTGAGCTGGATACTGTTGGCTTATGGCGTCGCGGTGGCGGTGGGTAACATCTGGGGAGGCAAGCTGGCCGATCGTCATGGGGCCGTGCGTGCGTTGAGCTTTATCTTTGCCGCGCTGGCCGTTTTGTTGCTGGTGTTCCAGTTTACCGCCAGCCACAGTATTGCCGCTTTGCTGACGGTGATTGTGATGGGCGTGTTCGCTTTCGGCAACGTGCCGGGGCTGCAGGTGTATGTGGTGCAGAAAGCCGCGCAATACACGCCAAATGCGGTGGATGTGGCGTCCGGTCTCAACATCGCGGCGTTCAACATCGGCATTGCGCTCGGCTCGGTGATTGGCGGCCAGACTGTTGCCTCACTGGGGCTGGCGCAGACCCCCTGGATTGGCGCGCTGATCGTGGTGGTTGCATTGTTGCTGGTTAGCCTCAGTGGCCGCCTGGATAAAAAGTCTCAGCTGCAAACGGCTTAATTCGTAAAACCCTTGCTGCCTGGCCCGCATTTTGCGGGCCTTTTCGCATTTTTCACCTATTACCCCTCACCTTTACACAGCTATACCGTCAGAAGATTGAAATCGCTGCAGGCGGCCCCTATAACTGAAAAGGTGATGCCCGCAAAAGCCATGCCCTCTATGCAGGGTAGGCGTATAATCAATTCATCGTTGGCGAGTGTTCATCGCCAGTTTTCATGTTAATGGGTAATAGGCGAATCGCGTGCCGAAACGAACTTATGCAATGAGGTATGTTGCAGGTCAGCCAGTTGAGCGAATCTTTCCTGGCGCCGTTAACCAGCCGTTGCCGCCAGGGGCGGCGCTGCCGACGACCGGCGCCTTGCGCGTTATGGTGTGGAATATTTTCAAACAGCAGCGAGCCGACTGGCTTTCGGTGCTGAAAAACCATGGCAAAGACGCGCAGCTGGTATTGTTGCAAGAGGCGCAAACCACGCCAGAGTTGGTGAGCTACGCTACCGCCAACTATCTGGCGGCCGATCAGGTGCCGGCCTTTGTGCTACCGCAGCACCCTTCCGGCGTGATGACGCTGGCGGCCGCTCATCCTGTTTACTGTTGCCCGCTGCGCGAGCGAGAGCCGCTGCTGCGGCTGTCCAAGTCGGCCCTGATCACCGTTTATCCGCTGTACAACGGCGAGCTGTTGATGGTGGTGAACATCCATGCGGTGAACTTTAGCCTGGGCGTCGACGTCTACAGCAAGCAGTTGGGGCCGATAGGCGAACAGATCGCCAGTCACCGGGGGCCGGTGATCATGGCCGGGGACTTCAACGCCTGGAGCCGCAAGCGCATCAATGCGCTGTATGACTTCGCCGGAGAGATGGCGCTGCGCGAGGTGAGTTTCACCGACGACCATCGCCGCAAGGCCTTCGGTCGTCCACTGGATTTCGTATTTTACCGCAATCTGGGGGTGGTGGAGGCGTCGGTGCTGGTGACCAGCGCGTCGGATCACAACCCGCTGTTGGTGGAGTTTCATCCGGAGAAAGACTCGCCGGTATGGTGAATCGCAGCTAGTAAAAGACCTCCTCCTGAGGAGGTGGCTTTACACGACGCCCCCTAAAAGGGGGCCATTTTCGAGTTAATCCTGCAACAACTCCATCTGCTGTTCGATCTCTTGGTCCTCCTTATCCTGATGCTTCACGTATCGCCTGATAATTTCTTCGTTTACTCCTACCGTATCGACAAAGTATCCCCTTGCCCAAAAATGATTGC
>NZ_JBJNOA010000026.1:0-1960 GCF_052166845.1 Serratia sp. CY71090
GCGTTGTTGGGTAGGGGAGCGTTCTGTAAGCCGTTGAAGGTGGCCTGTGAGGGTTGCTGGAGGTATCAGAAGTGCGAATGCTGACATAAGTAACGATAAAGCGGGTGAAAAGCCCGCTCGCCGGAAGACCAAGGGTTCCTGTCCAACGTTAATCGGGGCAGGGTGAGTCGACCCCTAAGGCGAGGCTGAAAAGCGTAGTCGATGGGAAACAGGTTAATATTCCTGTACTTGGTGTTACTGCGAAGGGGGGACGGAGAAGGCTAGGCTGGCCGGGCGACGGTTGTCCCGGTTTAAGCGTGTAGGGGGTGTGACCTGGTAAATCCGGTTGCATGCTAACCCTGAGGCGTGATGACGATGCACTACGGTGCAGAAGTAGTTGATGCCCTGCTTCCAGGAAAATCCTCTAAGCTCCAGGTAACATTAAATCGTACCCCAAACCGACACAGGTGGTCAGGTAGAGAATACCAAGGCGCTTGAGAGAACTCGGGTGAAGGAACTAGGCAAAA
The DNA here is from genome assembly GCF_052166845.1 of Serratia sp. CY71090. Taxonomy (NCBI): domain Bacteria; kingdom Pseudomonadati; phylum Pseudomonadota; class Gammaproteobacteria; order Enterobacterales; family Yersiniaceae; genus Serratia; species Serratia sp. CY71090. The sequence continues at coordinate 507 of NZ_JBJNOA010000026.1, forward strand.
TGGTGCCGTAACTTCGGGAGAAGGCACGCTGGCATGTAGGTGAAGTCCCTTGCGGATGGAGCTGAAGCCAGTCGAAGATACCAGCTGGCTGCAACTGTTTAATAAAAACACAGCACTGTGCAAACACGAAAGTGGACGTATACGGTGTGACGCCTGCCCGGTGCTGGAAGGTTAATTGATGGGGTCAGCCGCAAGGCGAAGCTCTTGATCGAAGCCCCAGTAAACGGCGGCCGTAACTATAACGGTCCTAAGGTAGCGAAATTCCTTGTCGGGTAAGTTCCGACCTGCACGAATGGCGTAATGATGGCCAGGCTGTCTCCACCCGAGACTCAGTGAAATTGAACTCGCTGTGAAGATGCAGTGTACCCGCGGCAAGACGGAAAGACCCCGTGAACCTTTACTATAGCTTGACACTGAACATTGAGCCTTGATGTGTAGGATAGGTGGGAGGCTTTGAAGCGTGGACGCCAGTCTGCGTGGAGCCATCCTTGAAATACCACCCTTTAATGTTTGATGTTCTAACTCGGCCCCATAATCTGGGGTGAGGACAGTGTCTGGTGGGTAGTTTGACTGGGGCGGTCTCCTCCCAAAGAGTAACGGAGGAGCACGAAGGTTAGCTAATCACGGTCGGACATCGTGAGGTTAGTGCAAAGGCATAAGCTAGCTTGACTGCGAGAGTGACGGCTCGAGCAGGTACGAAAGTAGGTCTTAGTGATCCGGTGGTTCTGAATGGAAGGGCCATCGCTCAACGGATAAAAGGTACTCCGGGGATAACAGGCTGATACCGCCCAAGAGTTCATATCGACGGCGGTGTTTGGCACCTCGATGTCGGCTCATCACATCCTGGGGCTGAAGTAGGTCCCAAGGGTATGGCTGTTCGCCATTTAAAGTGGTACGCGAGCTGGGTTTAGAACGTCGTGAGACAGTTCGGTCCCTATCTGCCGTGGGCGTTGGAAGATTGAGAGGGGTTGCTCCTAGTACGAGAGGACCGGAGTGAACGCACCACTGGTGTTCGGGTTGTCATGCCAATGGCATTGCCCGGTAGCTAAGTGCGGAAAAGATAAGCGCTGAAAGCATCTAAGCGCGAAACTTGCCTCAAGATGAGTCTTCCCTGGGCCTTCAAGGCCCCTGAAGGAACGTTTAAGACTAAGACGTTGATAGGCTGGGTGTGTAAGTGCAGCGATGCATTGAGCTAACCAGTACTAATGATCCGTGAGGCTTAACCTTACAACACCGAAGGTGTTTTGGTGAGACCGAGACAATATTCAGCTTGTTGACAGATTGGATTGACTGGCTTCAGCGATGAAGCGGGTTGATTAAAACAGAATTTGCCTGGCGGCAATAGCGCGGTGGTCCCACCTGACCCCATGCCGAACTCAGAAGTGAAACGCCGTAGCGCCGATGGTAGTGTGGGGTCTCCCCATGCGAGAGTAGGACACTGCCAGGCATCAAAT
>NZ_JBJNOA010000027.1:0-1721 GCF_052166845.1 Serratia sp. CY71090
AATATCTTTAGGTAAGGAGGTGATCCAACCGCAGGTTCCCCTACGGTTACCTTGTTACGACTTCACCCCAGTCATGAATCACAAAGTGGTAAGCGCCCTCCCGAAGGTTAAGCTACCTACTTCTTTTGCAACCCACTCCCATGGTGTGACGGGCGGTGTGTACAAGGCCCGGGAACGTATTCACCGTAGCATTCTGATCTACGATTACTAGCGATTCCGACTTCATGGAGTCGAGTTGCAGACTCCAATCCGGACTACGACGTACTTTATGAGGTCCGCTTGCTCTCGCGAGGTCGCTTCTCTTTGTATACGCCATTGTAGCACGTGTGTAGCCCTACTCGTAAGGGCCATGATGACTTGACGTCATCCCCACCTTCCTCCAGTTTATCACTGGCAGTCTCCTTTGAGTTCCCGGCCGAACCGCTGGCAACAAAGGATAAGGGTTGCGCTCGTTGCGGGACTTAACCCAACATTTCACAACACGAGCTGACGACAGCCATGCAGCACCTGTCTCAGAGTTCCCGAAGGCACCAATCCATCTCTGGAAAGTTCTCTGGATGTCAAGAGTAGGTAAGGTTCTTCGCGTTGCATCGAATTAAACCACATGCTCCACCGCTTGTGCGGGCCCCCGTCAATTCATTTGAGTTTTAACCTTGCGGCCGTACTCCCCAGGCGGTCGATTTAACGCGTTAGCTCCGGAAGCCACGCCTCAAGGGCACAACCTCCAAATCGACATCGTTTACAGCGTGGACTACCAGGGTATCTAATCCTGTTTGCTCCCCACGCTTTCGCACCTGAGCGTCAGTCTTCGTCCAGGGGGCCGCCTTCGCCACCGGTATTCCTCCAGATCTCTACGCATTTCACCGCTACACCTGGAATTCTACCCCCCTCTACGAGACTCTAGCTTGCCAGTTTCAAATGCAGTTCCCAGGTTGAGCCCGGGGATTTCACATCTGACTTAACAAACCGCCTGCGTGCGCTTTACGCCCAGTAATTCCGATTAACGCTTGCACCCTCCGTATTACCGCGGCTGCTGGCACGGAGTTAGCCGGTGCTTCTTCTGCGAGTAACGTCAATTGATGAACGTATTAAGCTCACCACCTTCCTCCTCGCTGAAAGTGCTTTACAACCCGAAGGCCTTCTTCACACACGCGGCATGGCTGCATCAGGCTTGCGCCCATTGTGCAATATTCCCCACTGCTGCCTCCCGTAGGAGTCTGGACCGTGTCTCAGTTCCAGTGTGGCTGGTCATCCTCTCAGACCAGCTAGGGATCGTCGCCTAGGTGAGCCATTACCCCACCTACTAGCTAATCCCATCTGGGCACATCTGATGGCAAGAGGCCCGAAGGTCCCCCTCTTTGGTCTTGCGACGTTATGCGGTATTAGCTACCGTTTCCAGTAGTTATCCCCCTCCATCAGGCAGTTTCCCAGACATTACTCACCCGTCCGCCGCTCGTCACCCGGGGAGCAAGCTCCCCTGTGCTACCGCTCGACTTGCATGTGTTAAGCCTGCCGCCAGCGTTCAATCTGAGCCATGATCAAACTCTTCAATTAAAAGCTTGATTTGCTTCCACTCGAGAAGCGATGCTCAAAGATTTACTGCATGAATTTTACTTCAGTTAGTCACTCTTCAAGACTTGATATTTTTTTGCATCCGAAGATGCTGGATATCGTCTTGTGGAGTGCCCACACAGATTGTCTGATAAATTGTTAAAGAGCAG
>NZ_JBJNOA010000028.1:0-1677 GCF_052166845.1 Serratia sp. CY71090
AACTCCGCAGGAATATCTTCGGCAGTCACCAACATGCCCGGGCCGTTGATGGCCTTGCCCAGGTTGATCATCCCCCAACCGTAGAGCGCGTCGATGCCCGGCGCGCCCATATCGGTGGCAGTGGTTTTCAGCACGTCGGCAATCTGCGCCGAGCTCATGTACGGGAAGCGCTGCAGCAACACCGCCACCGCGCCGGTGACGTGCGGTGTCGCCATCGAGGTGCCGTTTTTATTGCCGTAGTCCGACACCAGGTTGGCCGGATCGGAACCGTTGGCCACGGTGCTGTAGATTTTGCTGCCCGGCGACGAGACGCAGAAGCTGGCGGTATAGCCGCAACGGGAAGAGAAGCTGCTGATGGTGTAAGGCACGCTGTTGGTCGATGTCGCATCCTGCGCCACGCTGGCGACCGACAGCCAGTTCGGCGCGATGTCCGGCACGAAATAGGCCAGCCCGCTGATCACATCCGGCTGGTTGTAGTTGCCGTCGTTACCAGCGGCGAACAGCACCAGAATATTTTTGCGCGCCGCGTCGATGGCGCCCTGATAGCCTGCGCCGGCCAAACTGCCGAGCAGCGGTTTGACCTGATCGAACTGTTCCTGCGCATCCTTCAGCTCAAAGTGTAGCGCGTTGGGATCGCGGCCGCCGTCGGACAGGAAATCGGGAATACTGACGCCCCAGCTGTTGTTGATCACCCGCACGCCGCTCTTGATCATCGCCTGCCAGCCGGCATTGGTGACGGCGCCGTCCAGGCCAAGGAATTCGCCGTAGGCCGGGCCGTCGTTGTCGTTATCGACGCTGATCACCTGCGAATCGAAGGCCACGCCGTGCATGCCGACGCCGTCGCGGTTCGCCGCGCTGATGCCCGCGACGTGCACCCCGTGATTGCTCAGCATGCCCTGTGAACCGCTGTAGAAGTGGAAGGTGCCGTCGAAGTAAAAGCGATCGCCGGCGTTAATCCCCGGCCGGTGCGGATCGGTATAGGCGCGATAGCCTTCGGTGACCACGTTGATCAGTTTGCCGTCGCCGGCGAACTCGGGATGGCGGTTGACCGGGGTATCGAAAATGCCCACCTTCTGCCCTTTGCCGGTGTAGCCGGCGGCGTAGGCCTCATCGGCGTGGATCGCCCCCAGCCCCCAGTTGGCGTTGAATTCGGCGCTGCGCCAGCTGGCCGGATCGCCGGCTTGGCCATTCACCTCGTGCGGCGCCGCCTGCGCATACCCCGCCAGCGCCATGCAGCAGACCAGCGCGTTCAGCCGCCATGGCGAGCGACGAGCGTTTCCTTTGCTATCAAAACCCATTGTTGTTGTCATTTCCTTACCTTTTGCTTGTTATTGGCCGACGCCCCAGGTGCGCCGGGTTCTCATTAGCAGGATGTGAAAAAGGAACCGCCCGCAGACGGTTCCCGTACAAGGATTGAGTCGATGTTGCTTAGAAGCGCCAGGTGAAACCGGCGTTGACGCTGTTGTCCTGATGGTTCTGCGACAGCAACCCGCCGTAGCCCAGCGACAGCGAGGCGTTCTCGTTCACCGCCACTTCCGCCCCCGCCTTCAGCACCATACCGTCGCGCGACACCGGCACGCTGTCCACCACGAACGGCGCGTTGCCGCCGTTGAACCGCAGCCCGGTGCCACGCTCCAGCCCGCCGTACTGGTGTTGCCACCCCAGCTCGCTGCGCAG
>NZ_JBJNOA010000029.1:0-1028 GCF_052166845.1 Serratia sp. CY71090
TATCATGTCATGAATACATAGTGGCATGAGGCGAACCGGGGGAACTGAAACATCTAAGTACCCCGAGGAAAAGAAATCAACCGAGATTCCCCCAGTAGCGGCGAGCGAACGGGGAGGAGCCCAGAACCTGAATCGGCTTGTGTGTTAGTGGAAGCGTCTGGAAAGTCGCGCAGCAAAGGGTGATAGCCCCGTACACTAAAATGCACAGGTCGTGAGTTCGATGAGTAGGGCGGGACACGTGACATCCTGTCTGAATATGGGGGGACCATCCTCCAAGGCTAAATACTCCTGACTGACCGATAGTGAACCAGTACCGTGAGGGAAAGGCGAAAAGAACCCCGGCGAGGGGAGTGAAATAGAACCTGAAACCGTGTACGTACAAGCAGTGGGAGCACCTTCGTGGTGTGACTGCGTACCTTTTGTATAATGGGTCAGCGACTTATATTTTGTAGCAAGGTTAACCGTATAGGGGAGCCGTAGGGAAACCGAGTCTTAACTGGGCGACTAGTTGCAAGGTATAGACCCGAAACCCGGTGATCTAGCCATGGGCAGGTTGAAGGTTGGGTAACACTAACTGGAGGACCGAACCGACTAATGTTGAAAAATTAGCGGATGACTTGTGGCTGGGGGTGAAAGGCCAATCAAACCGGGAGATAGCTGGTTCTCCCCGAAAGCTATTTAGGTAGCGCCTCGTGAACTCATCTTCGGGGGTAGAGCACTGTTTCGGCTAGGGGGCCATCCCGGCTTACCAAACCGATGCAAACTCCGAATACCGAAGAATGTTATCACGGGAGACACACGGCGGGTGCTAACGTCCGTCGTGAAGAGGGAAACAACCCAGACCGCCAGCTAAGGTCCCAAAGTCATGGTTAAGTGGGAAACGATGTGGGAAGGCATAGACAGCCAGGATGTTGGCTTAGAAGCAGCCATCATTTAAAGAAAGCGTAATAGCTCACTGGTCGAGTCGGCCTGCGCGGAAGATGTAACGGGGCTAAACCATGCACCGAAGCTGCGGCAGCGACGCTTAG
>NZ_JBJNOA010000030.1:0-846 GCF_052166845.1 Serratia sp. CY71090
TAGGTAGCTTAACCTTCGGGAGGGCGCTTACCACTTTGTGATTCATGACTGGGGTGAAGTCGTAACAAGGTAACCGTAGGGGAACCTGCGGTTGGATCACCTCCTTACCTAAAGATATTAGTTCGCGTGGCGTGCTCACACAGATTGTCTGATAGAAAGTAACGAGCAGAAATACCTTTATAGGCTTGTAGCTCAGGTGGTTAGAGCGCACCCCTGATAAGGGTGAGGTCGGTGGTTCAAGTCCACTCAGGCCTACCACTTCTCATGAAGTGGAAAAGGTACTGCGCGTGACTGTATGGGGCTATAGCTCAGCTGGGAGAGCGCCTGCCTTGCACGCAGGAGGTCAGCGGTTCGATCCCGCTTAGCTCCACCATATAGTCCGGTATTTCAATACTTCAGAGTATATTGGCGACAGTATGCTGCGAAGTATTTTGCTCTTTAACAATCTGGAACAAGCTGAAAATTGAAACATGACGGCTGAAATTTATCCCTCCGTAGAAGTACCGGGATGAAGAGTAACCTGTCATAGAGTCTCTCAAATGTTTGCAGCGCGAACGATGGAAACATCTTCGGGTTGTGAGGTTAAGTGACTAAGCGTACACGGTGGATGCCTAGGCAGTCAGAGGCGATGAAGGGCGTGCTAATCTGCGAAAAGCGTCGGTAAGGTGATATGAACCGTTATAACCGGCGATACCCGAATGGGGAAACCCAGTGTGTTTCGACACATTATCATGTCATGAATACATAGTGGCATGAGGCGAACCGGGGGAACTGAAACATCTAAGTACCCCGAGGAAAAGAAATCAACCGAGATTCCCCCAGTAGCGGCGAGCGAACGGGGAGGAG
>NZ_JBJNOA010000031.1:0-817 GCF_052166845.1 Serratia sp. CY71090
CAGGTTGGCGTTCCTTTCATCATCGTATTCATGAACAAATGCGACATGGTTGATGATGAAGAGCTGCTGGAACTGGTAGAAATGGAAGTTCGCGAACTGCTGTCCGCTTACGACTTCCCAGGCGACGACCTGCCAGTAATCCGCGGTTCCGCGCTGAAAGCGCTGGAAGGCGAAGCTGAGTGGGAAGCGAAAATCATCGAACTGGCCGAAGCCCTGGACAGCTACATCCCAGAGCCAGAGCGTGCAATCGACAAGCCGTTCCTGCTGCCAATCGAAGACGTATTCTCCATCTCCGGTCGTGGTACCGTTGTTACCGGTCGTGTTGAGCGCGGTATCATCAAAGTTGGCGAAGAAGTTGAAATCGTTGGTATCAAAGACACCGTTAAGTCTACCTGTACTGGCGTTGAAATGTTCCGCAAACTGCTGGACGAAGGCCGTGCTGGTGAGAACGTAGGTGTTCTGCTGCGTGGTATCAAACGTGAAGAAATCGAACGTGGTCAGGTACTGGCTAAGCCAGGCTCCATCAAGCCGCACACCCAGTTCGAATCTGAAGTGTACATCCTGAGCAAAGATGAAGGTGGTCGTCACACGCCATTCTTCAAAGGCTACCGTCCACAGTTCTACTTCCGTACTACTGACGTGACCGGTACCATCGAACTGCCAGAAGGCGTAGAGATGGTAATGCCAGGCGACAACGTGAACATGAAAGTTACCCTGATTCACCCAATCGCGATGGACGACGGTCTGCGTTTCGCAATCCGTGAAGGCGGCCGTACTGTAGGCGCTGGTGTTGTTGCTAAAGTTATCGCTTAATCGC
>NZ_JBJNOA010000032.1:0-548 GCF_052166845.1 Serratia sp. CY71090
ATGACCGGCTTTTTTATCGGCTGGCGCCAGGCCGCTTACTTCAGCAGCGCCTGCGCCTTCGCCACCACGTTGTCCACGGTGAAGCCGAACTCGGCGAACAGCTGCTCCGCCGGCGCCGACTCACCGAAGGTGGTCATGCCCACGATGGCGCCGTTCAGCCCCACGTACTTGTACCAGTAGTCCGCGATACCCGCTTCCACCGCCACACGCGCCGTCACCGCCGCCGGCAGCACCGACTCGCGGTACGCCGCATCCTGCTTGTCGAACGCGTCGGTCGACGGCATCGACACCACGCGCACCTTGCGGCCCGCCGCGGTCAGTTTGTCCGCCGCTTCCACCGTGATGCCCACTTCGGAGCCGGTGGCGATCAGGATAACGTCCGGCGTGCCCGCGCAGTCTTTCAGCACGTAGCCGCCGCGGTACACGTTCGCCAGCTGCTCTGCGGTGCGCGGCTGCTGGGTCAGGTTCTGGCGCGAGAACACCAGGGTGGTCGGGCCGTCGTTACGCTCGATGCCGTACTGCCACGCCACCGCCGATTCCACCTGGTC